>JBIKMW010000026.1:0-63396 GCA_044359065.1 Planctomycetales bacterium
CTGGCAAGCAAGTTCCCCGCGCAGGCCGTCGACATAACTCCCCCTCCGTGAACGTGAACACAGCTCCGTCAAACTCCACCACAACTCCCCTGCACGTTACGCGCCGAAAAAAGCGAAGGCCCTGGCCGACGGGATCGATCTCGCCGGACGGGTCGTTCCGCGTGTTCACTCGGGGTCGACCGGGAGCGCCTCCCGGTCGTTATCGCGTGGTCGTGTTCTCCAACGAGCCGCCGTCCGGCGCAACCGCCGCGCATCCGGGGATGCCTCGCTCGGTCGTGCCGCTGCGCTACAACGACCCCGTCAAGACGCCGCTCCTTGTCGAAGTGATCGAAGCTCCCGAACCGGGTCGGTACAACCTCGAACTGGTGCGCGATGTCCCGCTTCCCCGCTGATTGCGAACCCGTCCGCGTTCGAAGCCGTGCGCCGCGCGGCTTCACGCTGATCGAACTGCTCGTGGTGATCGCCATCATCGCGATCCTGATCGCGCTGTTGTTGCCGGCGGTGCAACAGGCGCGGGAGGCGGCGCGGCGGACGCAATGCCGCAACCACCTCAAGCAATTGGGGCTGGCGGTGCACAATTACGAGTCATCGTTCAATCGTGTGCCGATCAGCCGCTACGGCGACTATGGCTACACGGCGGTATGGGGATACGCGTTCGAGGACTCCCGCAGTTGGAGTTGGATGGCGTCGCTGTTGCCGTATGTCGACCAGCAGACGCTGTGGAATCAGGGGAACATTCCCGCAGCGCGGTTGATCGACAGCCCCGCGCTGGGACGGTCGGTCCCCTTGTTCAATTGTCCTTCGGACACGTTGGCGGGGAGCGCCTCGCGACCCGAGACATCGCACTACATGCGGACCGGCGCGGTTGTCGGGATGGCGAATTACAAAGGGGTGATGGGGGCGAACTTCTGTTGGGGGGATTGGGCCAATCCCGGTACGGCGGGCCAGTCGTGCGAACCGTGGGAGCAGGGGGACGGCCTGTTGTTCCCGATGAACTGGACCCGTTCGATGGGTTGGAATCGGGTTCCGGACGGACTGTCGAGCACGCTGATGATCGGGGAAACGACGTACAACGCCGCCGACCCCGGCCCGATGCAGTACGGACTTGGGTTCGCGTGGGCGCATTCGGTGGAGGCCGGGGCGACGGCGGCGCTCCCCATCAACGCGAAACGTCCGGACGGCACTCCCTACGCGGCGGGGGACTGGCAGGGGCGCAACCATTTCCGGAGCCAACACACCGGCGGGGCGCAGTTCACACTCGCCGACGGCAGCGTGCGATTCCTGTCGGAGAACATGGCGCTGGGGCTGCTGCGAGCGCTGGCGACGATCCAGGGGGCGGAAGTGATCGCGGAGTTTTGACGCGGGCGACGATACCGCGCGGGAGGAATCCGCCCGCCCGGAAAACAAGAAAGCCCGCAGCGAACTCGCCACGGGCTTTCTTGTTGCTTGATACCTTCAAATGCCCAGGACAGGACTTGAACCTGCATGGGGTTGCCCCCGCCAGCCCCTCAAGCTGGTGCGTCTGCCAATTTCGCCACCTGGGCAAGGTGGTCTCGTCCGCGTAGGGATCGAGAAACCATCGGCCTCTCGAAACTCTCCGCGAACGCGGAATATTAACAGAGACTCCGACCGCTTCCAAATGGTTCGGCAAAAAACCGCTCTGCCGTGAATCCGCCGTCCGGCTCCCTCGCAATCGGGGCTGTTGAACGTCGGGATGGAGAGTGCGGGTTCGGCCTCCATTCTGTACGACGGACTTCCAGTCCGTCGCCCGAAAATCGACGGACTGGAAGTCCGTCGTACGAGAGCAGTCCGCTCTCCGAACGACATTTTCAACAGGTAAAATCGGGGCGGACGACCTTCGGAATGGCGGAAGCCGCTTGCGATTCGGTAGTCCACTACTCCGCTTGGGCAGGTTTCGCGAGGTCGTCCCATTCCGCCGCGTCGATGCGTCGCCAATGGGGAGCCTGGCCCCGGCTTTGGCTCCAGACGATCTCGGCCAACAGTTCCGCCGACTCGATCAGCCGCGGCCCCGGGCGGTTGAAGAATTGGTTCCCGTCGGCGAGGGACACCCGGCCGCTTCGCACCGCCCGCAGCGACCTCCACGCGGGCGAATTTGCCAGCGGGCCCAACTCCCGCTCGGCGCGGCGGACATCCCAGCCGCAGGGCAAGATCACGATCTCGTCGGGGTCGAGGCTCGCAATTTCGTCGTGCGTGATCCACGGCGAAGGCCGCCCGGCCTCGCCGCCAACAAGCGTGGCGGACACGGTGGCCACCAACTCGGGCATCCAGTTCCCCGACGCCATCGGCGGGTCGATCCACTCCAAACAGAGCACGCGGGGAGCGGCCAAACCGTGTTGGGTTCGTTCGCTCAGCAGCCGTGCCGTCGAACGTGTCAGGTCGGCGAGCCGCTCCTTGAGCGCGGCGATGGCGACTTCGGCGGACTGGTCGATCCCCAGTGCGCGGGCGATGCGCCGCCCGTCTTCGAACACGCTTTCGAGGTCGGTCGGATGGACGCTTACCACTCGCGTGTTGCAACCGGTGATGCGGCCCAGCGCTGTTTCGACATCCGCGAGACTCACCGCGCAGACATCGCATTGCGTTTGTGTGAGGACCACGTCCGGCCGCAATTCCCGCAGCAAAGCCTCGTCCACCTCGTAAATGGACAAGGCGTTCCGGCGACGCTCCTTGACCTGTCGATCGATCTCGGCGGAACCGGCGTCGACATCGATCAACGGGCGGCTGCAACGGGGCAGCCGGGCGACGGACGATGGAAAATCGCATTCGTGGGACCGCCCGACGAGCAGACGCTCCGCCCCCATCGTGCAGACCCACTCGGTGCAACTCGACAACAAGGAGACCACACGCACAACAATCCTCCCGCCTTTTACAAAGAACCGCGTGAGGAAACCGCACGGGTTCCTCGGGTCGCATTGCATTCGGAACTCGTCGACCGCACGATTCGATGATCCTGCGGGAATCGACACCACTGCACGCACGGTGGGAACGCACAGCCTTCTCGCGCGGAACCGTCCCGTCGCCGACTGTTGGATCGACCATGCCCGACGATCTGTTTCCCGATGGAATGGGGTTTCCCGACGAAATCCATCAAGACGGCCCCTCCATCACCGAATCCGGACGGTTTCGCGCGCTGTCGTCTCCGCCCGGTCGTGGCCTGGAACAGAACCACCGTGCCGTTCCGGCGGAGCTGGCGGAGTTGTTGGAGCGGACGCCCGCCCGGATTTTTGTCGGCCGCACGGGCGGAAGCTATCGCACGGCCACACATTTGACGCTGAAGGCCGCGCACGCCGCCGCGCTCGACGCGGTTTACGCCGAGTTCGAGCCCGATCGCGACTGGAGCCGGGAATTCCTCGCGAAGCACGACGTGCTCGTCGCCAGTTCCGCCGCGGAGTCGAAGCGGGAGTTCCTGCTGCGTCCGGAATCGGGGCGAGTCCTGTCCGACTGTTCGCGGCGACAGATCAAGAAGTCGTGTCCGGCTGGTTCGGACGTGCAGTTCGTGTTGGGGGACGGGCTCTCGGCGGCGGCGCTGCAGCGCCAAGCCCCGCGACTTTTGCTCGGATTGATTGACGGTTGTCGTCAACGCGGCTGGTCGGTGGGGCGGCCGGTGTTCGTCCGGCATTGCCGAGTGGGCATCCTTAATGACTTTGGCGAAACGCTGGGCGGTCGCGTGGTGGCCTTGCTGATCGGCGAGCGCCCCGGATGGGCCACCGCCGAAAGCCTGTCGATCTACTTCGCCCACGAACCGCGGGAGGGGGACACAGACGCCCGGCGGAACCTGATCTCGAACATCCACGACCGGGGCGTCGCTCCGGAAGCGGCCATCCCGCGGTCACTCGATCTGATCGCCCAAATGCTCGACAAACGGCTGAGCGGCGTGGAGATTAAGGAAAGACTGACGACGGAACCTGTCGGCTCGGGCCGCGTCCTGGTCGTCGACTCGGGGACGGAAAGCACGGATGTCCCCCCGCTTGGTGTGAAGGTCCGTTGACGAAACGATGAAGCTCCGGGGAAATATCCTTGGCGACCACTCCGGCGGGGCGCTGACGATTTCCGTCGGTTAGGATCGGGTGCTTCGAATTGTCGGTGGACGGACCCACTCGGGATAATTTCATTCACGAGGGATGCGGATCGACGGACGGCTCCGCTTCCGCGGAGTTGGTTCCCGCATCGTTGCGGTGCTCACACTTCCCATCGGCGACATCTCATGTCCGACGCCGGCGAACAGAATCCGTTGAGCGATCGCGCCAAGGCTCTCCTGCGAGCGGGCCGGGCCGGGGATGTGGTCGAGTTGTTGACCGGCGCGGAAGGACTGGAGGAGGACGCCGAAGCCCTGGAGACGCTGGCCGTCGCCCACTTTGTGCTCAAGGATTATGCGGGCTCGGAGGCCGCGTTTCTCGGGGCGCTGCGAGTTGAGCCCCGGCGCGTGTCGTCGATGATCAATCTGGGAGCGGTGTACAACCGCATGCAGCAGTTCGCCAAGGCGATCGACGTGCTGCGCAAGGCGTTGGCGTATGAGAAAAAGTCAGCGGAGGCGTATTACAACCTGGGTTACGCCCATCGCAATCTGAAGCAGTACCAACTGGCGATTCCCGCTTATCGGGAGGCGATTCGCCTGAATCCGCAGATGGCCGACGCGTATCAGAATCTCGGCAACGTCTACTTCGAGATGGCCAATTTTCCGCAGGCGATCTCGCATTTCACCAAGGCCTTGTCCGTCGACCCGAACCACGTGCGGGCGATCAAAGGGCTGGAGGCGGCGCAGTCCGCCGCCGAGGTCTCCAAGCGCGAGATGGACTCCCCTTTCGGACGACTGGTCGACGAGCAGCAACTAAGCCGCCAGTCCGTTGCGGGGGAGTCGAGCCAAACCACCCGCCGCCTCTCCGACGAGGATCGGTTTTACGACCGACAGTTCGTGCACAAATCGGCGGGGGATGTCGAACGGCAGGTGCGCGCGTTGGCGACGTTGTTGCGCGACGAACTGGTTCCCGCGATGAAGGCGGTGAACAGGGCGATCGCCGAACAGGCCCCCGCAGCCCAGGTGTTGCGTACGCGGAAAGAGTTCGAGAGTGCCCGCGCGGGGGTCTCGATGCACGCGCGGCAGTTGGCCCGCATTCTGGACGCGTTGACCAAACACGACGCCAAAATGCGATAAAACGGCCAAGCATGGCACGCGCAACCGTTCTGCTCCGCCAGAACAAGGCAACGAACGCCCTGATCTCGACCGCCCGTCAGTTGTCGGAGACGAACAGCCTCAATCGCGGTGCGACCTGTGACGTTCCCGGAGCGTGAATGGACGCCTGCCGAATCGACCCGACGACCGGAACGTACACCACGTTGCCGTCGGTGCGGGGAGCGCTTCCCTGCGGCCGGTGTTGCGGCGCGCGGATCGTCGATGGCAGTTGCAGAATGACCGGTTCCTCGTCGGGAACGGCGTCCGCATCGTCGTCCCCGCGAAAAACCCGCAGCAGCGGCGCGTCGTCGGGACAGAAGACCGTCAGTTCGACGGGGGCAAACAGTTTCAGGCAGCTCATCCTTGAGCACTCCCGAACGAAGTGGAGAATTGGCCCACGGGAACCCGGTCCCATGGCCGTCGAATCCCTTCACGCGAAAGAGGGGTTGACCGAGGCCACCCCCATCCGCGAGGTGCGAACGTTACCCAGCCGGGCCGTCGTTGGCAATCGGGACCGACGCTCGACTATTTCTTCGATCTGAATGTATGCATATGTTTTTGGGCCAGGGGCCGAACGGGGGGTGACAGCGTTGCCCCGAAAATCGCGAAAACCAACTCCGATCCGTCCCCAACTTCCGAAAAACCGGCTGAATCCGGAGAGTTGGCAATTCCGATACCTTGCGATAGCCGGGAAAGTCGCTCCAATTTGAGGGGGAGCGCCGTTTTCCGGGAATGCTCGCGGCGGATGTGAACTAATCGCCGCAAACAATTCTCGGAAAAGGACTTCGGTGCTGTCGGCAGTGATTCCAGTGGCTGCGGTGCGCGGTGACGGGGTGTGCGAATCGCGCCTCACGGCATGCAGCGTAACGGCTGGTTGGTAGAATATGACTGAAACGTTGGCGGCGGAAATTGGGCGAACTGTGACAGTCGGTTAAAAAACCTTCGGGGCACGACGGAGTTTACGAGAGTACGTGAGCCGCTTCGTCGCCAACCGGGTTTTCTCAACGGAGTAGGGCTGTCGGTTCGCCGTGTATGGGCGAATTCATTGTGGAAGGAGCGAACGGGCCACGGAGACAACCTGGTGACGAAGATGGCCGCTGGATCGCGGTCGCGTCTTCGCGGGCGGATGCCCGACCGGTTTCGTGGCCTGATTCACGGAGGGAGTGCAATCAAGATGCGACGGGATTTCCAACCAACCGTGCGGCCGAGCGCCCGACGAAGCGTATTGGTGACGATGCTGGCCATCGCCGGGGTGGCGGTCGCGGGCTGGACCTTCGCCGGGACCGCGCTCGCGCAGGGGACGAAAACGGCCCCCAAGGCGGCGACTCCGAAAGCCGCTCCGAAGGCTGCTCCCAAGGGGGCCGCGAAAAAAACGGCCGCCAAGGTGGAGAAAGGGGCCAACGCGGCGGCGTCGGGCAAGCTCCCGGCCCCCACTGTCACCATCCTGCTGAAGAGCGCGGGTGAAGGTTTTGCCGACATCGGCCACATGTTCAAGCTGGCCAACTCGGAACCCCAAGCCAAGACCCTCACGGAAACGCTCGACCTGTTCCTGGTGGGAGTCACCCGCGACAAGCCGATCTCGGTGCAAGGCTTCCTGGCCGGGACCGACATGAAGTACCTGCTCGGGTTGCCGGTGGCCGACGCGAAGAAGCTCAAGGACTTCCTGAAGAACATCGACGACCTGGACCTGTCGAACAAGCCGGTGGTTGGTGTTCCGAACTTGTTCGAGATCAAGGGCTTGATCGAAGCCGGGGCGTTCCTGCGGTACGACGCAGCTCTGGCGTACGGTTTGGTCGGCGAGTGGCGGGAAGAGGTCTTCGCGTACAAGGCGTTGCCCGATGCGAGCCTGCTGGGATCGAACGATGTGGCGGTGCTGATCGACAGCACGAAGGAACAGTCCGCCGAGCGGAAGAAGGCGTTCGACCGCCTCCGCAAAGAGGGGATCGACGCGCTCAAGCGCGGGGCCGACGAAACGCAAGCGGCCTTCGATGTCCGCAAGAAAGCGGCGACGCACCAGTTCGACGAGATCGAACGGTACTTCGTGGAGTCGGAGCGCATCCGCATCGGTTGGACGACCGACGTGCCCAAGAACCGCGTCGCGGTCGACATCGATCTGTCGCCGCTGGATGGAACTCCACTGGCCGAAAGCGTCGCGCTGATCGGCAAATCCCCCAACCGGTTCGCCAAAGTCCCCACCGAGGGGGCGGTGGTTGTGGTCGACGCCAATTTCCCGCTCGACGAGATGCACAAGACGCAGTTGCTCGAACAGGTACCGCTGACGGTGGCCGCCATCGACGAACAGGCCGACAAGAGCGAGAAGCTCTCCGCGGCCGAGAAGCAATCGAGCAAGGAACTGTCGTCGCTCGGAGGACGCGTCGCCGCCGGGCTTTCCAAGGTGGGAGTGGTCAACGGGTGCCTGCGCGTCTATCCGGGCGACGGTGGCAAGTTTGTGTCGGTCGCGGGTGGCCGCATCGAAGACGGTGGGGTGTTCACCGAGTTCTTGAAGAAGGCGGCCGAACGCCTGGGTGGGGGCGACAGCCTCGCGATGGACGTCGACTCGGAAGGGGATGTCAAGATCCACAAGATCTCGCTGGCGTCGTACCAGAAGGACTACTCCGAGTTGCTGGCGGCCGACGGGAGCGTGTTCGTCGGCGTCGGTGCCGATCAAGTGTGGGTTGGCAGCGGCGAGGGGGCGTTGGCCCGGCTGAAAGAAGCGATCAAGACGGCGAATTCGGGCGATGTTCCGGAGAGCAATGTCGCCTTGTCGATCTCGGGCAATCTGCTCCCTTGGGCGAAGATTCTGGACCGCCGCGTGGACCCGAAACTGGGGGACCCCGCCCTGCGGAAAATGGCGATCGAAGCGTTCTCCGCGGGGGGCGACACGTGGTCGCTCAAACTGTGGCGCGAAGAGAAGAAGGCGAAGGTCGCCGTGCAGCTGAACGAAGGGGTGCTGCGGTTCGGCGGCAAGGTGGGGGCGAAGTTCGTCAAGGAATCGCTGGAGTAAACCGTGAGCGTTTTCGCCACGACGATTTAGTCCGGACCACAGAGGGCACGGAGTTGCGCAGAGGAAGACAGGATCGATATGTCTTGACTCCGTGTAACTCCGCGTCCTCTGTGGTCGATTCTTGTCTTGACGCGGCGGACTAACGTCCGGGTCTTCCAGCGCAGCCTGACCGACCCGATCAATGTTCGGCGGGCTTGGCCGCTTGCGTGGCGGCGGATGTCGCGCCGGCCTTGGGCTGGTTCACGTTCACTTCCGGATGCGCGGCCTCCCACGTTTTCCAGTAGTCGGCCGGTCGCGTCATTCTCCACAGGGAGAGGGCGTTGCCGACGTGGCTGAAGAACGTGTACTGCGAGAGGATCGAGTCGACCGGCAGGCCGACCGTGGTGTCGATCATCCAGCGGAACGCCCGTTTGAGCGACTCCCTCGGAGGATGGAACTCGACGGGAGCGATGGCCAGCCACTCGAGATGGTGACCGGTGGCGATCACTTTGCGGTGGAGTTCGTCCGCCAACGGCTTGTCGACGGCGACCTTGCCTTCCATCCAATTGGAGGGCCAGTGTCCGTCCTCGAACTGCGAATCGATGATGTTCTGACGGACTCCCAGCAAGTGGTTCCGAATGTCGGACTTCACCGCGGGCGACAAGATGCCGTGGTCGTCGTCGAGGCGATAGAGCAGCATCAGCGAATATAGCCGATGCGTGCCGCTGCACACGCCGAAACGCTTGTGCCCGCGGATCAGCCGTTGCGCCAACAGATCGAAGCTCAGCGTGCGCCCGTCCCCCGTCTGCCAGGACTTCACGGGAGCGATCCACAGGCCGAACGCCATGGCCGACCACTCGGTCTCCCGTTCGTCCAGGCGGAAGTCGCGCAGCCCCTGTTGCAGGGCGTCGTTGAACGTTCGCAACTTTCTGGAGGGGGTGAAGATCGGTTCGTCGAGCGGCGTACCCGCCTCCGTGAGGCAGGCCAGCCAGTGGTCGTGGTGCACCGAAGCGCATTCCTCGGTCCCCCAGCGAATCCCCACCCCCTGCGGCTCGTCGACGAGCAGCGGGCGGATGTCGGGCCCCCAGGACGCCAGGAACTTGCCGTGGTCGACGAGGAAATCCTTCATCGCCGCGCCCGACATGACCTCGGGATCGCCGAATTCGGCGTCGATGCCCCACGCACGGAGCGCGTGTTCGACGTAGTTCGCCCGCAATCGCGCGCGGTCGAAACGGGGCCGCACCTGCGCGAGGACTGCACCCAGTTCGGCATCGCTGACGAGACCCGGTTCGTTGTAGAGCGGCAGCACGCGCAGCGGCGTGGTCCGCTCGACCTTCACGACCGGACCGATCGCCGGTTTGAACAACAGATCGTGCTGCTGAGGCGACGAGGCCGCGCGACCCAGCGACACGCCGGTAGCCACCAACAGCAACGCGGGAACGGTCCAGCGAACCGCGGCGGGAAGTCTCGGAAGACGCGACATGATCGGCTCGGGGATGAAGAGAGATTTATGCCGGAGTTCGACCCGGGAGGCCTTTTAACCACAGAGGGCACGGAGTCTCACAGAGAAAGACAAAGGACAGGTGTGTTCTTGCTCTGCGTAACTCCGCGTCCTCCGTGCGTTAAACGATATCCCGGCGTGATGTTCGATCGATTGGGGCGTTAGGCGCAGTGAGTACATCAGGCTGTGCCTGACGGATGTTGTGCGCGTGTTCCAGGGCTGTCAGGCACAGCTTGACCTACGGGGTTCAGATGGCTTGTTTGCGGACGTAGATCACCGCCGTGTTGTCCTCGTACGACAGCGTCCACTTCTCGTGTTCCTTCAATCGCGTGATGAGCGATTGCCGGTCGCGCTTGTCGACGACGACGGTGTTGACCCCGTACAGATCGAGGAGGTCGTCCCACCCGGCGCTCACGTTGACGACGGCCAGATAGTGCTTCCAGATGTCCGGATGCACGAGATGCGCGTGCGAATTGACGAAGATTCGCAGACCCCGAGGACCGGCGAAGCCGAGGTAGTCCCCCCATTCGTAGGTGTTGAAGATCTGACCGACGGGGGGATTCTTGACCAGATGCGCTGCCGCCCCGACCGGCGTGTTGGCCGCGTGGGGGGACTTCGCCGCCGCCTTCGGACCGTGGATCACACGCAGGCCAAACGGGGTGAACGCGAAGAAGATCCACATCAGCCCGACCGCACAGAGTGTGAACACACCTTTGCGTTTCGGGCCGGCGACCGGTTCGGCATCGTCCGCCTCGACCTCGGCGACAACCGCGCGACGGGACAGGATCGCGTGGCCATGCCAAACCAGGGCGAGCGTCGCTAGCGGCGCCCACCACACGAGGAAGCGATTCGACCACAACATCGCGAAACCGACGCCGACCAGCGCGAAGACCTCGGTCGATGTGACACGTCGCGGGCTGAGCCGATACACGACCGCCAACGCGACGATCACCGCCGCCACCATTTGCCCCTGGAACGTCCGTACGTGCAACGGCTGCCATTCGATCAGGTCGGCGAGGTTGTTGTTGGCCGCGAAGGGCAACACTTCGTGGTAGAGCGCGAGTCCGTAGGGATTGACGAGCGTCGCCATGAACGCGAGTTGCGTCACCACCAACAGCCGGGCCAAGGGACCGTCGTGCGTCAGGCCCCGCACTCCCCGTCCTGCGAACAATAGATCCGCCGCTCGTCCCGCCACCGCACACGCCAACAGGCCCAAGCCCATGACAAACGACCCGTGCAGGTTGGTCCAGACGAGGAACAACAGCGGAATCGCCCCCCAATGCGCGGCGGTCCAGCGACCGGTGAGCAGCACCAACAGCGCGACATAACAGGCGATGCCCGCAAGCTGAGGCCGCGTCACGGCCATTTGTTCCCAATTGAGGGCGACGAACAGCGCGAATCCCGCCACCGGCACCCAGAACCCGCGCGTCACCCGCGCGAATCGCCACAACAGGCCGCCAGCGGCAAGCGCGATCGACAGCGCATGCAGGAATTGGATTCCCGCGGGACCGAACTTCGCCTGCGTGAGATACGCGAGCACCTGGCTCCCCCACGCGGTGTCGACGAACGGCATCCCCGCCGACAACGGCATGAGCGGTTCGGTCGCGGGGATTTTGCCCGTCTCCCACAGCAGCCGGCCGTACTCGACGTGTCCCCAAATGTCCGTGTAGTGGATCTTCTGAAAGCTTTGCACCCAGAACAGGACCCCGACGATCGCCACCCACACGAGTGACACCGGCGACCACTTCAGCCATTCCGGAAGTCGATCCTCCAGAACGTACGGCTGCGCTTCGCCCTGGCCGTCGGAGTCTTCCGTGGGAAGTGGCTCGGCGGGATAGGGGGCGGAGAGGCCGACGGACGAAGGTTCGAGAGTCGTACTCATGCGGGCACCGGCAAAAGGCGAGTTCGTCGCGAACGGAGATCCCGCGGCGACCGGAGTTCTTCGGGCGCTTGCGGGGGACGGCCCGGACAGACCGGGGCCGACCGGGCCTCGGGAAACGGCCTGCCATCATTCTTGGTCAGGCCGGAAGCCAGTCAAAGCGGTTCTGCCAACGACGGTGAGTTTTCACGACACTCGGGCGCGGAAATCCGGATCGAAGGGGCCGATTCCAGGAACGGCACCGATCGCGGCGATTCTGACGGATTGAGGATGGTGCAAGGCCGGTTGGCGTTGTCCAGGACGAGCTGAGGCCCCAGCCGCCCCTGTCTGCATAGGTTCACCGCGGCGAGCGCCATGTCGCATCCGAAATCTCTGATCCGTTGCGAGTCTTCGCGGTGATCGATGGGGGTTGGCCAAACTTCTTCACCGGCCCCGACACGCCGTTACACCTCGCACGGGCAGGTTCGAGGCGTACGACGGACTTCCATTGTTCCTGGCGTTGTCGACTTTCATTGGCCCGTCGACACAGCGTTGGGTCGAGTTCACGTCGGTCGACCAGGCGGCGACATCGGCCTGCAGTTCGGGGATGTCTCCGAAGCGACGGCCCGACACGCATTGTCTCGTCAGCGAACTCAGTTCGTTCTCGGCGATGTTCAGCCAGCGGCCATGCTTCGGCGTGTGATGGAAGTCGACCCGTCGAGCGAGTGCCCGGGCTCGCTCCGTCGTGGGAGCTGTTCGCGAGACCTCAACCGCCGAGGATGGCGTGGATCGGCTCTCCCCAGGGGACCAGTTGGAACGGACGGCCTTGCGCGTCGTGGAACTCCGTTTCGACCGGCAGGCCGAGCGCCGCGTAAGCGGTCGCGACGATTTCGGCGGGGGTCGTCGGGTTCGAGGCGGGGAGGCCGCCGATCTTGTCGCTGGCCCCGTGGACATAACCGGGCTTCAAACCTCCACCGGCCATGAGCACGCTGTAGCAGAAGTTCCAATGATCGCGTCCGGCGGCTCCGTTGATTTTGGGAGTGCGGCCAAACTCACCCATAACGATGACGAGCGTCCGCTCGAACAGGCCGCGCGCGACCAGGTCGCCGATCAACGACGACAGCGCGCCGTCGAGTTGCGGCAGCAGCGTCGTCTTGAGTTTCTGGAAGTTGCCACCGTGCGTGTCCCAGGTGGCGTTCGCGTCGGGCGCCCACGAGATCGTCACAGCGCGCGTTCCGGCCTCGACCAGGCGCCGCGCCAACAGCACGCTTTGGCCGTAGATGTTGCGGCCGTAAGCGTCGCGCACGGAGTCGGATTCGAGCGACAGCCGGAACGCCTCTTGCGTTGCGGACGAAGCCAGCAGATCGATGGCCCGTTGTTGAAAGCCCGAAAGTCCGGCGACGACCCGCGCGTCGGGGGCGGTGAACGAGCCGTCCAACGCGCCGCGCAAACTCCGCCGCCGCTGAAGCCGATCGGCGCCCACGTCGGCTTGCAGGGCCAGTTCGGGGATCGAAAACTTCGGGTCGCCCGGATCGCGCGTGACGAACAGCGGATCGAACATCTTGCCGAGCGCGCCGCCGAAGAAGCCCGGCTGCGGCGGACCGCCGGCCCCCTCTTGCGTGATGTACGGCAGATGGACGAACGGCACGATGGGCCGTTCCGGGGGACGAGCGCGCGACAGCATCGCGCCCATTGCCGGCCAATCGTTGGCCGAGGCGAGGCCGCTGACGTTGCGTTCCCCTTTGTCGTGACCGGTGAGCGACGTGTAGACCCCAAGAGCGTGGGCGTTGTTCACCGAGTGATGGACCGACCGCACGAGGGTGCAGCGGTGCATGTGCGGGGCAAGCTTGGGCAAATGCTCGGAGACAGGCACGCCGGGGAGGGAGGAGGCGATGGGCTGGAACTCGCCGCGGATTTCGGCGGGAGCATCGGGCTTCATGTCCCAGGTGTCGTGGTGGCTGGGCCCGCCGTTGAGGAAAATCGTGATCACGGCGTCGGCCGACGCGCGCGGCCCCGCACCTTGCGGCGCGACCCGCAGGCCGTCAGCGGCCATCAGGGAGGGCAAGTTCAGCCCGGCGATTCCGGCGGAGCCGACTCGGAGAAAACCGCGACGCACCAGCGGATGGGACATCCAGTCAGACATTCGGCACTCGTTTCGAGGGAGCGGCTTCCGAGGGGACCGCGGACCAGCGATCCGTCAGACAAGGGGCGCGAGATCGCGCCACCGATCCATTGTCTCCGATCTTTGTGCCGAGGGAAGCCAAAACGGGATTGCGGGAGGCTTTCGCGAGCGAACCCGCTCGCGCGGCCTTGGCGTTGTTCCGTGGGTTTGGGATCGACGACGGGGGCGGGGTGCGCTGATTTGGAAACCCCCGAGTCGTAAGGCTTTACCAAGCTGAGGCTTGCGCTCGGCGGTGCGTCCCCACCACACACCTCTCGGATTTCATCACACGGAACAAGGCAAAGGCCCTGTGCGAACAAGGGAATTCCTTGTTCGGTCAAGCGACCACCGGTATGCTGGCGGACTTGCTCGATTCGCGCCGATTTCGCGTTTGCCCTTGGCGAATCGCGCGACGCGCGTGCGGCGGACTGCGCCGCGATGACGTTGTTCCGTCGGTTTGAAGCGCCGCTCGTCACTGGCCGATCTCCCAACGGCCGATCTCCCAACGGGGGTCGGACGGGTGTGCGGGGCGGTTCCCGTGAGGGGTTTCGGGCCGACACTTTGCAGGTGGCTCTCATGAAGCATGTTCTGTCCGCCCTCGTTGTGAACCAGCCGGGCGTCCTCGCGCACATTTCGGGGATGCTGGCCTCGCGCGCGTTCAATATCGACAGCCTGGCCGTCGGCGCGACCGAGAACCCCGAGTTCTCGCGGATGACGTTCGTCGTACACGGCGACGAGAAGACGCTCGACCAGGTGCGCAAGCAACTCGAGAAGATCATCACCGTCGTGAAGGTCATCGACTTCTCGAACCAGAACTTCGTCGAGCGCGACCTGATGCTCATCAAGGTGAGCACCGAAGGGGGCAATCGCAGCCAGATCAAGGAACTGGCCGACATCTTCCGCGGCCGCATCGTCGACGTGGGGGTCGGTCACGTGATGATCGAGCTCTCCGGCCAAGAGCGGAAGATCGAGTCGTTCATCGACATCATGCGGCCGTTCGGCATCATCGAGTTGGTGCGCACGGGCCGGATCGCGCTGTTGCGATCGGTGCCGCTCGAAGTCGAGGACGAAACCGACGCCCCTCCCGCTTACGAACCGCCCCCCGAAGCGGTCGTCTGAGCCGCGGTCGCGCCGTTCCCGCAGGTGTGCCACTGGCTCGGCCAGTGCGAACGGGATCACGCTGCCGAAACACTGGCGGAGCCAGTGCCACACAACCGACCCGTGGCACATCACCAGACCATTCACGCAAACAATCACCCGGCGGGACCACGGACAGCCTCCCGTTGTTGACTGGAATTCGCACGGCACCGGAACCGGAAGTTCCGCGCCGGGTTTCAAAACATCCTTTCCGAAAGACGCTTCACCATGCCCGCCAAGGTTTACTACGACGACGACGCCAACCTCGCCCTCCTCAAGGACAAGGTGATCGCGATCATCGGTTACGGCAGCCAGGGTCACGCCCAAGCCCAGAACCTGCGCGATAGCGGCCTCAACGTCGTGATCGGGCAGCGTCCCGGTTCGCACAACTACGACCTCGCCGTCAGCCACGGCTTCAAGCCGGTCTCCGCCGCTGAAGCGACCAAGCAAGCCGACCTCGTCAACATCCTGCTGCCGGACGAAGTCCAGGCGGATGTCTACAAGGCCGAGATTCTGCCGAACCTCAAGAAGGGTGCCCTGCTGCTCTGCTCGCACGGGTTCAACATTCACTTCAACCAGGTGGTGCCGCCGGTCGGCGTCGACGCCGGTCTGGTCGCCCCGAAGGGGCCCGGCCACCTGGTGCGGGCCGAATACGAAAAGGGTGGGGGGGTTCCCTCGCTCATCGCGATGCTCCCCGGCTCGTCCGATGCCGCCAAGCAACTGGCCCTCGCCTATGCGAAGGGGATCGGCGGCACGCGCGGTGGTGTGATTGAAACCACGTTCGCCGAAGAGACCGAGACCGACCTGTTCGGCGAGCAAGTCGTCCTCTGCGGCGGCGTGAGCGAACTGGTGAAGGCCGGCTTCGACACGCTCGTCGAAGCGGGTTACCAACCGGAGATGGCCTACTTCGAGTGCATGCACGAACTGAAGCTGATCGTCGACCTGATGTACCAGGGTGGCCTGAGCTACATGCGGTACAGCATCTCGAACACCGCCGAATTCGGCGACTACACGCGCGGCCCGCGGATCGTCACCGACGAGACCCGTAAGGAAATGCGGAAGATCCTCGCCGAAATCCGCGAAGGGAAGTTCGCGAAGGAATGGATCCTCGAGAACAAGGCCAACCAGGCTTCGTTCAAGGCGATCCGCCGCAAGGAACGGAACTCGCTCGTCGAAACCGTCGGCAAGAAGCTCCGCTCGATGATGACCTGGATCAAGGCCAAGGAAGTCCCCGCCGGCGGCTGAGGCCGCGCGGAACAGAAAGCGAATCACTCGCCGCCGAGAGGGACACCGCAAGGAGTCCCTCTCGGCGGCGTTGTTTTTTGCGAGAGCCCGGGAAGACGTTGTGATGGGGGCTGGCTACGACCTTCGCCAGAACTTCCACCAGGGGGCGTTCGGCTCCGGCAGTCCCAGTCGCTCCCGCCAGCGGAGTAGTTCCTCGTCGGACAACGGTCGGACGACCGTCACGTTGGACGGCGCGGCTTGCAGGTGCGGGCCGAAGAACCCCGCGTCCCACGAGCGGGCACCTAGGATCGGCTTCCACAGCAGGATGACTTTCGACCCGTCGATCTCCGGGATTTCGTCGGGAGAGCCTTCGCCCCAAATCGATCCCGACAGGTCCGCCCGGGGGACGTCTCCCCGGCCAAAGTGCCAGCGGGCACTGTCGGACGCCGCGGTTTGTGCTCCCCCCCGCGCGACGGCCAAGGCCTGCCCATTGGGAAACCCCGCGCCGGGGATCACGCCGGACAGCGCTCCCTGCAACAGCGTGAACAGGTGGAACCCGTTGGAGATGTTCTCGAATTTTGCGAGGACGCCCCGACCGGACGGCACGTGAATCACCACAAGTTCGCCGGACCGCTTGCGTAGCAGTTCCAAAACCCAAGTGGCCCCGTTGCAGAGTCCGGTGGCGCGATCCAGTTCCGCAACGGCCTCCGCACGGGACGCGAGTGCCTGCAGGGCGGGTTCGTCGCGCGAGAGATGCGCGACCAGCCCCTGGCCCATCCAGTCGAGGCCGTTCACCAGTTCGGGGGAGAGCTCGATCGGGTCGTCGTCGGCGTCAGTGTCGTTGGCGTCCTCATCCTCGGTGTCCTCGTCGTTGATCCCCGGAGGAATCGTGCCGATCCACCGCAGCATCGCGGCGATGATGTGAGGGGTGACTGGCGCGGGGTCCGCGTCCCCCTCGACGCTGGCACCCAGGCAAATGCACAGGAAGCCGCATCCGGCGGGGGAGGTCACATCGCGCAGACGCTCCGCCATCCGTACCCGACCGGTGCGCGTGGTGTCTTCCGCCGCGAGGCGATTCAGGGCCTGAACGAGCGATTCGGGCGGGGGTAACTCGCGCAGCGTGTCGGCGGCCTGGATGACCTGGTCGACGAGGGATTCGACGGAGGACATGTGAGTTCTCCAGGAGTCCGCCAAGCTCAGGGACCCGATCCATCAACGAAGCGGAGGCATAAACGAGCGAAGCCGACGAGAAGTATCGTCGGCTTCGTCGTCATAGCCATCGTGGTTGGGTGACAGTCGCACTGCTCCTCAATCATCGTGCTCCAATTCCACCGTCCAGTACGCCTCGTCGAGGAACGCTTTCCACGACTGGTACTTGACGCTGGTGAGCTGCTGACTGAGGACCGGGCTGCGCTTCGGCTTCACGGGCAGGCGGCGCAGCTTCATGTGCGCTTCCTGCGGCGTGCGGCCTCCCTTGCGGACGTTGCACTTCAGGCACGCGCACACGATGTTTTCCCACGTCGTTCCGCCGCCACGGCTTTTGGGCTTCACGTGGTCGAGGCTGAGCTGATGCGTGGGGAACTTGTGTCCGCAGTACTGACAGCGGTTTTCGTCCCGCAGGAAGATGTTCCGCCGGTTGAACTTCACGACGTTCCGGGGGAACAGGTCGTACCGCAACAGGCGGATCACGCGGGGGACCCGAATCTGGAAGTTGACGGCCTGGATCCAGTCCTCGTCCTGACCTTCCAGTTCGAGAGCGTGAGACTTGAAGCGGCTCGCCTCCTGCCAACTGTCGAAGCTGTAGGCCGCGTACGAGCCGTTCTCGACGTTGATGACTTCGGCGAGTTCCTTGCACAACAGGCAAAACGCCCGCTTGACGGAAATCACCTGAATGGCCACGTACAGTCGATTGAGCACGAGCACGCTCGACTGCATGGCTGGACTCGTCCGAACCATCATGTTCAGCACCCGCCTTTGCCGACAACGGACCCCTTCTGTTGAGGGGACCGCTGGATCGAATCCCGTCCGGCACCGTCGAGCGGAACGCCCAAGACCAGGCGTCGCCGCAATCTCGCAGCGCCGCGAGGCAAGGCACTCCCGCGTAACGGACGGCCTTTCAGAGACCCTGACACGTCGTCGAACCAAGCAATGTCGCGGACCACGAAGGTCGACACGTCACGCGATGCGCGGGACGCGGAACCTCCCCGATCCATCGACACAGGCTGATTCAGCCTTATAACCGCCGCAGACACGGCTGGCAATCACCGGGTTCGGCGCCGGACTCGTTGCCGGGGTCGCCCGGCCCCCGGGCAAGCCGCGGAGAGGATTGCAGCACCTCGCAAACCCGCGTTTCCGGTGGTGTTTTTGTCACAGGTGAAGATTCGGGGAAAGTGTGATGAACCAGGTGACACGGGGGGGCGTTTGATCTGGGTGCGATCACATATGTTGTCGCGAACGTGAGCAGCGCCAAACCACGGCGAGGTGTTCTCAACGAGGCTGCGAGATTTTCGGACGACCGATGAGTTCCCACCGGAAACCCGACGCGTGAGCGAAGGACCGTGCGTGGATTCCTGGGAAATCGCGATCTGTCGGGAGAGCGGGGTCCCTCGCTGACGCTTCGGGTTTCCAAAAAATCACAGCCTCGACGCGCGCAGGGCGGGTTTCCCGAACAAGGGCCGAACAATGCAGAAACATGAATTCGCCGTGGGTTGGGGGTCGCTGGCGTTGATCAACGCGGGGTTGGCCCAATCCAAGAACCGCAGCGGTCTGCTGTGGTTTCTGGTGTCGCTGTTCCTGGGGCCGGTCGCGACGTTCCTGCTGGTCGCGTTTTGCGACCGACTGCCGGACCCGAGGAGGGCGTGACCGACGGGGCGCGCAGCGGCGAGGACTGCCACCATCGCGCGATTGTTCGACCGGATCTCCAGCATCAGCGAACGGGTGCCCAAAGCGGGCACAAAAAAAGCAAACAGCCAGGAGAACTCAAGCGGTGGGGCAGAAACCGCAGGAATCCAGCGTCTGGCTGTTTGCACATTCTTTATATCCGACCGTCAACTGCGGGGCTATGTGCGAAAACGCTTACCGGGAGGGGAAATCCCTGTATCGAGGCGTGTCACACCTCGGGAATTTGAGGCTTTTGACGGCCCTGCCGCTCGGTCTGGGCACGGGGATTCCGCAAACAGTCCGCCGCATGTCTTTATTTTGAAAACGTTTGCGGAGAAAACTCAGAAGACCCACGCCCGCCAGATTGCTTCCCAGACCTCGTGAAACAAAACGTATCCTAACGGATACATCCCACAACGGATCTTGGCGACGACACTGGTGCCGGGGCGGGGTTCCACCAACGTGGATGGAGGCAAGCGGACTTCCCCCAGGACCGTCGGTCGCTCGCCGACCGAACGGACTTCGGCGCTCGATCCGACCGGCCCCAGGGGGGCTTCCCGGCGGAGTCCGGGTTCGGTGGCCAGGGTGTAATCCACCACGGGCGGCGTTTCGCGACCCCGTTCGAGGGCGGTGCGGACGAACCCCGCGCGGTGGTCTGGGATCCACAACTCGAGTTCCCACGGGCCGGTCTCGTCCGCGAGCGTCAGCAGGCGTTGTCCCCGCCGCACCGGGCGCCGGTCGAGTGTTTGCTTGAGGTTCCAGGTCAACACCCGACCGGCGATGGGGCTGACCAGCTTTAGCTCGGCCTGTTGCACCGACAGAATTCGCCGGAGTTCTTCCAGCCCGGCGACCCGTTCGCGGAGTTGCTCGAGTTCGGCGGTGAGTTGCCCCGGTCGACCCGGATCGGACGCTCCCGTGACGCGGTTTTCGAGTCGCGAGGTCTCGATGGCCAGGATCTGTTTGCGGGCCGTCGCCAAATCGCCGTCCACGCGTTGCTGTTCGAGGTCCAATTCCTCGTTGCGCATCGAGAGCAGGGGGGCGCCTTGTTCGACGCGACCGCCCGTGTCGACGGGGAGGTCGATGACGGTGCCGTCTCGTGGTGCGAAGACATCCCGATGAAGGGCGGGCTGCAACACCCCGCGGGCTTCGACGCGCAGCTCCCACGGGATCAACACCATCGCGGCGACGACACCCGCCAAAACCGCAAGGACCGTTCCACCCCGCCGCAGCGATTTCCAGGGCCGGCCACGACGCCAATGGCGCAGCCGCGAAGCCACCGGAGCGCGCTCCCAATCGGCCAGGTTCGCCAGCAGCGGCGCGACCTTCCGCCGGTACCGGTCGGTGCGCGACTCCACTCCTTCGACATCCGTTCCCCGGAACCATTCGCAGACAAGCACCCCGATGTTGTCGCCGCGCGACGACCGGTCCGGTCGTTCCCGTTGCGACAGCGCCGAGGAGTTGTCCGCAAGACGTTCGTCGCTCGAAGCCGCTCGTTCCAGGACGTGCAGCGTCAAGCGGCGGGCGTGCGACTCGTCCACATAAGCCTGCAGCACGGTGTCCAGCTCCGTCGGGCCAGCCGCGTCGTCGCTCCCCACGGGGGATGCCTTCGCTCCGCCGGACCGGCTTTCAACCCCCGCTTCCCAGGCGAAGACAGATCGTCCCGCAAGAGCGTGCTCGGCGAAGCAGGTCAACCGCGCGGCCAAGTCCGACCGGTGTTCGATGGCCTCGATGCCACTCACACCCGCCACGCGCCACGTCCGACCCTGCGGCAACAGCAGCGAGCACCGGTCGCACGCCAGGACCCGGCGGCCTTCGTTGACGATTTCGAGCACCGCGTCGCCGACGGTCTCGCACGCATGCAGCCGGTCGAGCGCTCCGTCCAGTCGCTGGTGGAACTCGCGTTCCTCGAGGAGATCGCGAACCTGTCGGCGTCCGAAAAAGTCGGCCGCCAATTCGCAGGCGGTTCCCACCACGTCCGCAATCCGCCGCAGCGCCGCGGGGCCGATTCCGGCGGATCGGCACACCAGCACGACACCCGCCGGTCGGTGGGGCGAATGAACGGTGGAAGCGATCCACAGAAACGGGGACGGATTCGCGACGGACACTGCCGCCGCATCCCGGTCCCCGCCAGGCTCCCGAGCGGCGGACGTGGAGGGGACGACAACGATCGGCGAGGAGGCCGCCAGCGCCGCGCGAATCGTGCCGAGTGGTTCCGTGAATGCCGCGGGACGTTCGGCCCATGCGTGATAATCGTCCGTCAACGAGACGTCCGACAATCGTTCGACACGGTCTCCGTCCAACAACTCCCAGAACTGTACGCCGGCGGCCCCCAGGAGCGTGCCGAGGTCTCCCAAAAACACGGGGAGGAAATCGCTGCGAGTTTGGGCGGAACGGGCCAACTCCCCCGTGCGGTCGAGGAAGCGCTCGATCTCGGCCAAAGGCTGCGATTCGCCCGCGGTGGATCCTGAGGCGGCGGACGGTGGCGACACGGACATGCGGAAAACGCCCCAGAGGTGTGATGCGCGGTGCAGCAAACCGGATGACGGGGCACTTTACAACGTCAGGGCGGAGAATCGGCGCGACGCCCAAGACGGTGCGATACCGCAGGTGTCCCGAGCTTCGCAAACCACCCAAACACCGCGGTCGTGGAGACGGGTTGTCAGGCGAATCGAGGGCTGGGTGGCCATGCTGAATGGACTTAGGCCCCGGCTGATGCTCGGGCAGTCGTGGGGGTTTGTGCGGGAAATGACGATCCTGACGGATTTTCCTGACGTAACGAATTCTCCGAGGCCGATCTTTAGAGACGACGGAGACGGGGTCCGCCCGTGTCTCCGTGGCTGGTTTGCCGAGCGTTTCGACACCGTCTTCGATCCCTGGAAGTGGGGTCAAGGAAGTGACGGAAGGTCTTGGCTGAATTGAAGATCGGGGTTGAACACTCTCGGCCGAATCGGGCAGGTCGCGCCTCGCACGAGGAGCGACGATCCGGGAACCCCGTGGCGCCCCGCCGGGTGGGTGGGTCGCAATTGGACTTTGAATCAAGCAGGAGCGCGTGGGATGGATTCCACACCCCTTTGTTCGCCCGTTGCCCTCGGACAACCGTCGGGACCGCAAAGTCCGATTGCGGACGGGGCCGTCCGCAGCGGTCCGCGCACCGGTCACACCCCGAAAACCGTGGCGCGTTGGCGCTGGACGCGGCACTGCCTCGCGGCGCTCGCGTTGACTTCGTGGGGAGCGGTCGGGTGCAGTTGGAACCGATCCGTTACCAAGATCGACCCCAACAACTTGCGCGCTCCCCAGGAAGCGGAAGTGGTCGGTCAGCAATTCGAGCAACCGGATGCGTCCGATTCGGGTAGCGACGACCCGGCCTCGACGCCGGCGCCCCGCTCGGTCTCGTCCGCCGAGCCGACCGAGTATTGGGAGATGTCGCTCGAGGAAGCGGTGCACTACGGACTGACGAACTCGAAGGTCTTGACGGACCTCGGGGCCACGGTGCTGCGCAACCCGGACTCGTTGCAGACCAACGTGACGGCGGCGGTGACACAGACCGATCCGCGGTTCGGGATCGAAGGGGCGCTCAGCCAGTTCGATACCCAGCTCAATTTCACGTCGAACTTCGAGAAGAACGACCGAGCGATCAACAACCTGTTCAGCGCCGGGGGGATTTCGGCCCGTACGTTCAAGCAGGATTTGAACGTCTATCGGGCGGAGATGGTGAAGCGCGGGGTCACCGGTTCGACGATGGCGGTCCGGAACGTCACCGAATACGACTTCAACAACGCCCCGGCCAACCTGTTTCCGGGCGCGTGGACGACGTACTTCGAAGGGGAAGTCCGACAACCGCTGCTGCAAGGGGCGGGGGTCGAATACAACCGGATCGCGGGGGTCAACGGCCTGCCGGGATTGTACAACGGGGTCGTGGTCGCGCGGCTGAACGCGGACATTTCGCAGGCGGACTTCGAGATCGCCATGCGGGAGTACCTGAGCAACGTCGAGAACGCCTATTGGGACCTGTACTTCGCGTACCGGGACCTGGACGCGAAGATCGCGGCGCGGGACGCGGCGCTGGATACCTGGCGGCGCCTGGATGCGCAGGCGGGGAAACTGCCTGGCAGCGAAAGCTTCCGCCTGGCGCAGGCTCGCGAGCAATACTTCAAATTCGAGCAGGACGTGCAGAACGCCCTGACGGGGCGACGCGTCGAAGGGACACGTTCCTACAACGGCAGCACGGGGGGGACGTTCCGGGGTGGCGGGGGTGTGTACCTGTCGGAACGACGGCTGCGGCTGCTCATCGGCATCTCGGCCACGGACGGGCGGGTGGTGCGCACGACGACCGAGCCTTCGCTCGTGCAGGTGGTGCATGCGTGGGAGCCGTGCAAGGCGGAGGCGCTGTCGCGTCGGCCCGAGTTGCACAAACAACGCTTCCGCGTGAAGCGTGCCGAAATGGAACTGACGGCCTCTCGCAACTTCCTCAAACCGAAGTTCGACGCCGTGGGGCGATATCGGTTCCGCGGTTTCGGGCAGGATTTGATCAACCAGGGGAACGGGAACACGCCGGCGGGGGCGGGGTCCGACTTCGGCAACGCCTACGGAAACCTGGTCGGCGGCGATTTCCAGGAATGGCAGATGGGCTTCGAGTTCAACATGCCGCTCGGCTTCCGCCAGGGGGTGGTGGCGGTGCGGAACGCCGAGTTCCGGCTGTCCCGCGAGCGGGCGGTGCTGCGTGAACAGGAGCGCCAGGTCGTACACGACCTCTCCAACGCGATCGCCGAAGTGGATCGGGCCTACGACGTGGCGAAGCTGGCGTACAACCGACGCCAGTCGGCCATCGAGAACCTCGAAATCCTCCGCAACAACGAGCAAGCGGGGAACCGCGTGTCGCTCGACGTGTTGCTTGAAGCGCAACGCCGGTTTGCGGAAGCGGATTCGCAGTACCACCTGTCGGTGATCGACTATCAGGTGTCAATCAAGAACGTGAACCTCGAGAAGGGTTCGCTCCTGGAGTACCACAACATCCTGGCGTCGGACGGCACGTCGACGACGACGGTGCCGGACATTGGCTCGGACGGTATTGATCCGGCGACACTGCCCCTGGGAGCGGGCCTCGACCAGGAGTCAACCGTGGCGAGTACCCCGTCATCGCGACGGGGTGCTTCGCGGATCGGTGCGTATGACGAAGGGGCGGAATGATTCGATCGTGAACGGATCGACACGGGATGCCACACCCGTCGGCGAAGCCGAACAGGCCGACGGTCGTGAATCCCATCGAGTCGCCGCCCCGACCGGGCGCTACACTTCGACGGTCGAGGGTTGGTCCAGCGGGACCGCGTCGAAGGACGCCGCGGCGCGGGCGAGGACCTCGAAGAGACTCCGGGGGTCGATCGGCTTGGAGAGGAAGTCGTTGCAGCCGGCGGCACGACAGCCTGCGGCTGCGGTCTCCATCGCGTCGGCGGTGCAGGCGATGACGATTCCCCGATACCCACTGGCACGCAGGCGACGGGTGGCCGAGTAGCCATCCATTCTGGGCATCTGGATGTCCATGAGGATGATGTCGGGGTGCGCCAGTCGGGACATCCGCTGCGCGTCGAGGCCGTCGACCGCCTCCGAGACGACACAGCCGGCGCGGTGCAGCAGCACGCGCATCAACTTGCGGTTCACGTCGGCATCGTCGACGACGAGAACCTTCAATCCGCGGGGGAGCTTGTCGGACGACCAATCGCCGTCGACCGCCGAGCGGCGGCTGCGGGCATTGGCTTCCACGAACGGTTCGGCGGAGACATCCCCCATGTCGATGCTGACGGTGAAGGCGCTGCCGACGCCGGGTCGGCTGGCGACGGTGACATCGCCCCCCAGCGCGCGGGCGAATTTACGGCTGATGGTCAGGCCCAAGCCGGTACCGCCGTGTCGACGGGTGACGGTGCCGTCGGCTTGTTTGAACGGATCGAAGATGTGTTCGAGGGCGGCCGGATCGATGCCGTCGCCGGTGTCGCGAATCTCGAAGCGGATGCGGTTGTCGGCGCGATCGACGCCGACCACGAGCGCGACTTCGCCCCGTGCGGTGAACTTGATGGCGTTGCCGACGAGGTTGATGAGGACCTGGCGCAGGCGGAGCGCGTCGGTGTGGACGCGTCGCGGGAGCGCGGTCGAGTACGTCAGCGTGAAGTCGATCCGCTTCTCGAGCGCCTTGGCACGCATGATCGAAACGACTTCCTCGACCAGCTCGACGACATCGACGGGTAGCGTTCGTACTCCATGTGCCCGGCTTCGATCTTCGAGAGATCGAGCACGTCGTTGACCAATCCCAGCAAGTGCTTGCCGCTGCGATGGACGATGTCGAGGTAGTCGTCCCGGGTCTCGGGGGGGATGGCGTCCCGTTCGATGCGGAGCACGTCGACAAAGCCGAGGATGGCGTTGAGAGGCGTGCGAATCTCGTGGCTCATGTTGGCCAGAAAGTTGCTTTTGGCCTCGCTGGCGGCGCTCAATCGCAAATGGGCTTCCCGCAGTTGGCGGTTGGTGTCTTCCTGGCGGGTTGCCTGACGGGACAGTTCGGCGATGGCCGCCCGTTGCGCCATGGCCAACCGGCGGCCGCGGAGAGCGTGCCATTCGCCGACAGCCGCACCGAGCGCCAGCGGGGCGAGCATGCCTACGAGCACGAGGCCGAATGTCGTGCGCGACGCATACGCTTCGGCCACATCGATCTCGTACGCGATGCCGAACCCGTACTCGGGAAACCAGTGCCATGCGCCGACGACGGGGACACCCCGGTAGTCGTTGTAACCGGCGGCATCCACGCCGTTCTCTCCGCGAATCGCGGCTGCGGCCATGCGGGTGGGGGGCAGGCCTGGACTCGCCGCAGCACGCGTACCCGGACGTTCAACCAGGTTGACGCCAGGGTCGAGCACGCGCGCGGTCAACAGTGCCGACGAAGATGGAGACGGGTCCAACAGACCGATCGCACGCAGGTCGTCGTTGAAGCGGCTGTCGGAGACCATGAGCGCGTCCGCGTTGAACGCGTAGGTTTCACCGGTTGCGCCGGACCGTCCCGTTTCGAGGACTTTGGTGAACCATTGTTCTGGGTCGATGACCAGCACGACCGTCGCCAGGGAGCGTCCCTCGGTCGGCTCAAGCACCGGAGCGCCCGCGAGCATCACGGGGCGTCCCTTCAAACTCCGGCCACGCAAATCCGTCAGGTCGGACGGGCAACGAATCGGCGCGGCCAGTCGACATCGCGTGAAGGTGGGCCATGCGTTCGCGATATCGCCCGCGGCAATCGGGCCGACCGGGATCGCGGAATCGGACGGAAGCGCATCCGCCGACGGCGAAGCGACGATACGGCCTTCGGCATCCAGCACCGCGAACGAAATGTAGCCACGAGCCGCGCAGAAACGTCGCAGGTCGGCGGCGAACGGTGGGGTGACGCGCGGGGACGGGGATTGCAGCCAAGCGGCGACGCGCGGGTCTTCCGCGGTCGAAATCGCGTCGGCTTCCCGGTCGCGGGACCACAACTTCAAGGCGACGACCACGCCATCACGCACGGTGCCAAGATGGTCGGCCACATTGTGGGCCGCGGTGCGACCCAGCGCCGCGTGACCCAGAAACGCGGCGACCAATGCGCATGGCAACAGCAGGAGCAGCGGCCTGCGAATCAGGCAATTCAAGCCCTTGAACGGTCCGGTGGTCGCGGACATCGATGACAGGGGCATTGATCGTGGTCCGTTCGGTCGAAAGGAAGGGGATCGAGACGAAGCGCTGCCCCAGCACGAAATCTCGACGTCGCGCAGAGTCGTTCGCCAGCCTCGACGATTCGCCGAGGGAGGGTTCGCGTTGCTTGCCGATCGCGCGGACCAACTCCTCGACGGATGCGCAGCGCGTCGTGGGCGATCCGGTGGTCCGAGACCTTGCGACACCGGCATTCGTTTTCATGGATGTGACGACGCAACCGTAGGTCGGGCGGGGGGCCTGTGTTCGACGAACGTTCCCGAAACGTATCGACGACGGCGAATGAAGTGCCGATCATGTCGATCGTAGGGGCACGACTTCGCGCAAGACCGCTGCCGAAGGCTTGAACCGCGCGAGGGGACGGTTCTCCAGAATGTGGTCGCCACCATCGATTGCCGACGGATCACGCCACCTTGAAGATCGACGCAACCTCGATGACCAGGCCCGGCAGCACCGGTCCGGCGTCGAAGGATTCGCCGGACTTGACCGTGCGAGACGAATCGGGGCTGTCGTGGAGCCGGACCGAGTTCGTCCGCGTGTCGACGATCCAGGCGGACACGATACCGCTCGAAAAATAGTCGTACAACTTGGCTTCCAACTCGCGGCGCGTGTTGGATTTGCTGAGAACTTCGATAGCCAAGGTGGGAATGAAGGGGGCGATGGCGTGTTCACGTTGCACACCCCCCTGCGGCAAGCGCTCTTTTGGAACGAAGCTCACATCGGGGATGTACACCATGCTTGGTCGAAACCTCATGAGGCCCCCCTCGCCCGCGACCACACCCAAGCCCAGAGCATCGACGTGGTTCCCGATGATCCTCCCCAATGTCATGGCGATGACGGCTTCGAGATATCCCACGGTCTTCTCCACGAGCACGCCGTCGATCAGCTCACACAGGGATTTCTCGCTCGCCCCTTCCAGACGCAGCACGTCCTCTTCCGTGGCGGTCCCGTACTCGACGTTGTGGCGCAACCGGCTCATGGGAATCGGGCCGAAGCGCTCAAGGACCTCCAGCGCGGTCCAGACCCGGCGTTCCTGTTCGACCGGCTCGGGTTGGCTCTCGACCGTCGTTTCCAGCAGTTCGGCGGTGGCCATGTCTGTCTCCTGTCGATGGCTCGGGACGGCGGCCTCTCGAATCGCGACCGCCGCCCCGCCCGTAAATCCAGTCCCTACAGTTTGCCTTCCAGTCCGAGCTGATGGAAGAAGTGGGGGACCGAGTCCTGGTTCTTCAGCAACCAGTCGATCGACGGTTCGTTGTTCATCGCCTTCTTGAGCGCTTTCGCGGTCGCTTCCCGATTCGTCCGGAACAGCAACTCGTGATCGACCTTGGCCTTGACGATGCTCGGGTCCAGCCAGACCGACACGATGATCCCCAAGTCGTTGGCCTTGCGCTTGGGAATGTCGCCGGCGCGGACGGCGTCGAGCACGCCATGCGCGATGGCCGCCTGCACGGTTCCCATCAGGATGTTCGTGTACTTGCTCGATTCGACGGTCACCTTGCTGACCATGATCGTCGCGGGGCGGACCTGCACATCGCTGTTCAGGATCGCGAAGACCTTGGTGTGCCCCTTCACCTGGTTGCCGATGAGGTTGGCGATGGAGTAACCGACGGGGCCATCGAGTTCGCCGATGACGACCTCGGGTTCGGCGCATGACCAGGCGGGAGCGCCGTCGATCTCGACGAGAGCCTCGCCGGTGCGGAGCACGATGCGTTTGTCTTTCGCTGCGGGGCGTTTGGTTTTCGCCATGTGGTGTTCCCAAAACGGGCCTTGATGAGGTGGGTCGCGTCCGAGGGGGGAATGTCGCGAAACCGCCAGCCGCGCTCAACCGAGGGGGCCGAAACGCCGTTACGTCCCCCGCACATCCGTCACCGGCGCGTCGGTCGGCACAGCGGTCCTCGGCGGCGCGAACGACAACCTCGACACGAACCCGCCGTGCCGCGGAGAAATCGTGTCCGAAACCTCGCCGCGCGACTGGACGCGGGCCGATTCCTTGAAGGTCAGCGAAGTGTGAACCGGTCTCCCAGGGGGGCTTTCGCACGTTCGCCGCCTCGATCCCTGGGGGGTCGGGTCAAGTCCGCCATGGAGGGAGGTCCCGACCACCAAAGGTCCTCCGCATGTTTTTTCCGGCCACGGCCCGAGTCCTGGGCGGCTCGCGTCTTTTGCCGATCGCCGTATGTGTTGGCGGTCTGATCGGATGCCACTCGACGGGCGGTCACGCCACGGGCGAGCCCGCTTACGTGGCTCCCCAACACGCCGCCGGTCCGGGATACCAAGCCGGCCCCGGCGCCTACGACGAGCACTTTGTTCCCGACCACCGGGCCGTGCAACCGGAACCGCGTCCCGCTCCCGTCCAAGGGAACGAGGGAGGCGTGGGAGTGCCGGCACCGGTGACGCGGCGCGGCGGAGGGGAGGCCTTCGAGAACCGCGTTTCCCGTCGCGCTCCGGCCCCCCGCGCGGGTCATTCGCCGGCGCGCCGCACTGTGGCGGCCCCCGTGGCGGCGTCGCGGGAACAAGCCCGTGTGATCGAACTGGACACCCCGGACCAACGCCCCTCCGCTTCGTATCCGGCCCTCTCCCGGATCGAAGAGGAGCAAGTGTCCGTGGGGGAGCCCGTGCCTGACTCGACGGCGGTGCCGTCGGGTCGGGGCCTGTCGAGCGGGTCGCGCCCTGCGCTGCCCGGTCCCGTGCTCCCTGGCCCCGTTCTGCCGGGCTTGAACGCCCCCGGATGGCAGGCCGAGGAACGGGATGTGGACGAACCGCAATGGCAACCGGTCCCCGAGAACCGGGGCCTGGCGGCGCCGCTCGACCTGACGCCTGACGAAGTGTCGGCACGGTCGCGCCGCGCCTCGGTCGTCAGTGGCAGCGACATCGCCGCCAATGCGGGCGTGGTCGAGTCCCACGGCGCGGTCGCGCGGAGCGCGGGAGGTTTGCGGATCGCAAAGTCCCGCCTGTGCGACGAGGTGCGCGGGTTGGGTGCGGTCTCCGGGATCGACACGGGAGTGGTTTCGCCCGGCCAATCCGTGTTGGTGTATGTCGAGTTGGAAGGGGTGGCCACGACGACCACACCTGAAGGGGTGCGCAGCGAAACGTCGGCCCGCGCGAAGTTCCTCGCCTGGAACGGGATCTCGCTGCGGGAACAGGTGTTGGGCCGGGCTGTGGATGTCGGTGACACACAGCGGGACGGCTATTACCTGTCGCACCAGTTCGACATTCCGGCCGACTTCCCGGAAGGGGAGTACGAACTGGAGTTGACCGTGGACGACGTGGCTGGCGGGACCTCAGCGACCACACGTGTGCCGCTGAAAGTGGCGAAGTGAGAGTGGGTGAAGCGACGGTGGGCGTAAAAACCGGTGGGGGCGTAACAACGGGGGGTCACGGATAATCGACCCCGCCGCGGCAGAAGGGTTGGCAGCGCAGGATGCGCCAGACCGTCAACCACGAGCCGCGGCACGGGCCGTACTTGTGTACGGCAAGAATGGCGTACTCGCTGCACGACGGCACGAAGCGGCAATGCCCCCCGAGGAAGGGCCGGAGCGTCCATTGGTAGACCCGCACCAGCCCCACGAGGCCGCGGGACACCAGGCCGAGCGGCCTGTCGAGAGGCGACGAAACTGCGCGTCCGGAGTCGGCATCGTCGGTGGACGGCGCGCACATCACCCGCCCCCGTCGCGCGGCGGACCGGACTCCGACGGAGTCGAGGCAGGCCCCTCCCCCTGAGTGTCGATCGCGCGGGGCGTTTCCGAGACGGCCTGTGGCAAGACTGGCGCAGGCAAGACTGGGGCGGGCAAGACCGGCGGTGGCGATGTCGTGGGCAGGGCCTTCCTGCGCAACACGGGAAGGGCTCGCGCGAAGCAGCGACAGGCATCGTCGAGCGTGAAGTCCCGACCGGGGACCGGGACGACGACGAAGTCGAGCCCCGGCATGCCCGCGCGGCCGACCGTTGTGCGATACGCTTCCCGCAGCAGGCGTTTGATGCGATTGCGGCGCACGGCGTTGCCGTTGCGTTTCGAGACGCTCAGGCCCAACCGGTGATGCCCCAGTGGATTGGCGATGGCATGCAGGGTGAACGCCCGGTCGCGAAAGACGCAGCGGGCGTCGAACACGCGGCGGAACTCGTCCGTCTTGCGGAGATGCTCGCGCGGCGGGAACGAGTGGTCAGGCATGGGGGGCTGGGCAGGGCAAAAGTCAAAGGTCAAAAGTGGCGGTCGGTTAAGGGGCTGCGGGTGGTTCCGGGGGATGTTTTCCTTTGAGGAACCAGAGGTCGTCCGGGGGCGTTGCGGCAGGGATCTTCTTGCGGAGAAAGCGACGGGTCCGCCAACCCCACAACATGGTGAGCAGCACCAAACCGAGTCCGAACAGGATCACCACCGCGATGAGGAAAAAGCTCTCGGAGAGGAGGGCTCGTTGAGCCGGGTCGAGAGGACGGGGTGTCGGAACATTCTGAGCGGGAGACTGTTCCTGAGCCAGAAGCGGTGAGGCGGAGGCGGCAAGGGAACACGTCAAGAGGGACGCTACATATGCCCCCTTCTCCCCCACGAGCGACAGGGATTCGCGCGGAAGACGCGATTGTGGGGGAGAAGGTGCCCGTAGGACGGATGAGGGGGAATCGGGAACACAGGTCCCCTCACCCCAACCCTCTCCCCCGCAGTGGGGGCCGGTCGCGATGACAGGATCGCTCGCGGGGGAGAGGGGGCAAGACCGCGTCCCCTTGCTCGGATACCTCTCCCGGTCACGGCTCACGGCGTCCCCTTCTGCGTCGCGAGATACTCGATCAGGTCGCGGACTTCTTCGCGCGACAACTTCTTGACGAGGTCCGCCGGCATCCCCGATTTCCCGCGCGCCTTCTCGACGATGTCGACCTTCGCGATCTCGACGAGCTTCGCTTCGGGCGTCACCAAAGTCAGGTGCGTTTCGGTTTCCTTTCGGACGATACCGCTGACAATCGTCCCGGCCTCGGTCTCGACGACCAGCGTCTCGAACCCCTTGGCGATTTCGTGGTCGGGATGCACGAGCGAGGTCAACAGGTACTCGCGGGTCTTCTCGGTTCCGACCTTCGACAGGTTCGGCCCCACTTCACCCCCGTGCCCCCCCGCCACATGGCAGCGCGAACAGGAGACCTCCGCCTTGTCGAAGAACAACGAACGACCGCGCTCGGCGTCTCCCCCCGCGAGTGTTTCGCGATAACCCCTCAGCAGGTCGTTGGCGGGCTCCTTCTCGAAGTGTGCCTCGACCGTTTTGCGAACCTGCTCGTTCTTGCTCTTCAGCGCGACCTCGATCGCATCCAGGCGGGCTTCGGTGGGCAGTTCGCCTTTGGCAAGTCGAGCCAACTGCTCTCCCACGATCCGATCCGATGTGGCCTCGCCCAACAGAGGCAACGCCCGCAGCGCGGATTGCACTTCGAGAGGCGTTCCCTTCACCAACGCTTCGAGCAGCAGCGGTTCCGCCTCGACGGGTGCGCTCCGAGCCAGCACGGTGCGGGCGGCTGCGCGGACGGCCGGCGCCTCGTCGCGCACCGCCACATCCAGTATCGAACGCAGGTCGGGCGGATTGAGCGTTCCCAGTGCGGTCATCGCTCCCGAGCGTTCACGGGCACCTTGCGACTTGTCGGCGACGATCATGGCCAGAGCGGGCACGACTTCAGCCAGACGCAGCTTGACCCCCGTGTCGAGCGTCGCCTGACGAATGCTCGCGTCGGCAGTGAGGAGTTTGGGCAGCACGCTCTTGAGAGCCTCGCTCGCTTTCTCATCGGAGCGAGACCAGAGGGGTCTCCAGTCTCCGAGAACGCGGTCACGCCCGGAGGGTTTCGCCCAATCTCCCAGCGCACGGATCGCTTCGAGTCGCGCGGTCACAGGAATGTCCGCCCGTGCGGCGATCATGGCCACACTCTCGGGGCGGTCCTGCCGGTAGTTCGCGTTGATGACCCGCCACCAGGTCGGTTCCGTGAGATTTTCGCGGGTCGCGAGGTCTGCAATCGCTCTGAACCCCGGTTTGATCGGCAGGTCGTGTACCGCCCGAACGGCTTCTTCGACGATCGACACATCAGTGTCCTGGAAGAAACCGACCAGATCAGAAGACCGCAGTCGCCGTAGCGCCAGCACGAATCCGCGCCGTACCGCCGGGGAGCGCTGCACCCGGATGTCGGTGAACTCCGGGTGGAACCCCGGGGCTTTCGCGGCATTGGGAGCACACACCCGGGAGAGCGCCACAGCCAGCGCGTTCCGCAGGTAGGGGTCGCCGTCGTTCAGGTCTTCCAGCAGCTTCGCGAAATGAGGGACCAGCTCGACCGTCCCCATTCGCCCCAGAGCGTTGATGTACTCCAGCAATACGTGCGGATCGGTCTCGGTCGACAACCGTGGTCGGATGTACCCGACACCGTCGTGCCATGTCCCCTGACCGTGTGCTGCCGATGCTTCCCCCATCACACGTGCAAGCTGCGCGCGCACGTGCGGATCGGACGCACCCAGCAGCGGCAGGATATCGGCCAACTCCCGGCCGCTGCTCCGCCGAGCGATCTGACCCAACCCCCATATCCCATGCAGCCGCGTTTGCGTCGTCTTTCCCTTCAAAGCTGCAGCGACGAGTTTCTCGCGCGCCCCCTTGTCCGCCAGCGCCCACTGCGCCTCCAGTCGCACCTTGAAGTGCGGGTGCCCCAGCAACTCGAACAGTTCGTCGTCCGACCGTTCGGCAAACGGCTTCGCGAACAGGGCTGCGAGAGCGGTCGACCCGCTCGCCTTGAACGCCCCGTCTTCGATCTTGTAGATGCGCCCCTTCCCGGGACCGTTCCAGCCTTCGACCCAGTCGGACAGGTACAGCGCCCCATCCGGGCCGAAGTCGCAGTCGGTGGCCAGCACCGACCAGACCGTCTCCTGCGAATCGACGATTTCAAACGACGCCCCCTTCGGCTTCAGCGCGAACGTGCGGATGCCGCTGTTCGAATCCTGTCCGCGGAAGTCACACAGGAAAAAGTGCTGGTTGAAGCGTTCCGGCAAACCCACGCCCGGATAGTACGCCAGCCCCGACGGACCATTCCCCAGGTTGTCGATGGGAGGGACGATGTACGCCGCCTGCCCGTCGTGCCTGGGGTGCCACAGCTTCTCGCGGTTCCACGGGCCGCGATCATCGAGGTACTGATAATACATCCGCCAGCCGGTCTCACCCCCGTCGACGATCTGCACCCAGCGGGCCTTGTCCCCCCCGTCCGAGTTGTTGTCCCCCGTGAAAAGGCGGCCGTACTCGTCGAATGCGAGTTCCTGGGGATTCCGCAGGCCGAGGTGGACGATCTCCAAGCGGCTGCCGTCCGGTTCGCAACGGAACACAGCCCCCTGATCCGGGTACTCGAACCGCTGCCCCTCGAACTCCACGTTGAAGCCACGGTCACCAATGCTGAAGTAAATCCGCCCATCCGGCCCGACGGTCAGGCCATGCATGTCGTGCCCACGAAACGCAACGCGCACGCCGTACCCTTCGTGGAGCGACGTCTTCTCGTCCGCCACGCCGTCGCCATTCGTATCTCGCAACTTCCACAGATGCGGGATGTTTGTGTAGTAGACGTTGCCGCGATGTTCGAGGACCCCCGCGCCGGTCCCGTCGACGACCTCGTTGTAGCCGGTGGTGAAGATCGAGTCGTGGTCGACGACGCCGTCGCCATCACGATCTTCGAGCAACCGGATGCGGTCGTGCTCCTTCGTGAAGTCGACGAGCTTCTCCTTGAGATGCTTCTTGTGATACGCCAACCGGTCGGCGACGGTCCGCGCGGCGAGGTCGTCGTCCAGCCAATGCATCATGCCGCGATTGTCGGTGACGGCGTTCCCCTGACGGAACGTCTCGCAGACGTAGAACCGACCGCGACCATCGATCCAGAACGCCACCGGATTGGCCAACCGCGGCTCGGCGGCGACGAGTTTGGCGGCGGTCCCCTCGGGGACCTTGATGCGGGCGAGACCCTTTTCCGCCTCGTCGGAGGCGGGGGCGATTTTCGGCTGGTAGGGCTCGGCGGCGGACAACTTACCGCAGCACGCGATCAAACACGCGACCAGGGAAACCCGCAGCAGCGGGAGGACGGAACCCGTGGAAAAAGCTGTCATGGGATTGAGCGGAAGTTCGGGCGAGAGCGTGGAGGAAAGTCCGGCCGGGAACCAATCGTCCGGCAAAAGTTCACTCTACGGCGGCGACGAATGAGACGCCATTCCAACGCGGGGTGTTGTCAGCCCCGTTCGCAAACACATCCCTGCGTGCTGAGTGCCATCGGGACGACGAAGAGCTCGACCTGATTCAGTGTCAACCTCCGTATTGCTTCCGGGCGGCAGCGAAGACCTCCTCGCGCTGTGCGATCAACGTCGCGTCGCAAACGGGGCAGGCGGTCCAGCGGTAACGGCTGCCAACCCGTCCCACGAGTTGCAGCGGCGGTCCGCCACACTTCTTGCAACTCCAAATTCCCTCGGGATTGTTGATGACCCGAGTGGCATGCAGGCGGTCTGCCGGATCGAGTTGTTGGTTGAGCACCGCCCCCAGGTACGCCAGTTCTTCAATGGGCATCCCCCAATGGCCGGGGAACAAATGCCTCAGGTTCTTGAGGGTCCCCAGTGGTCGCAACGAGTCGTCGTCGGTTTCGACACCCACTAGATTGAGCAGTTCGAGCTTCTTCAATCCGGCCAACGGAGCCAGGGACTTGAATGACAGCCTCTTCGTCGTGGCCCAACTCATCTGCAAATCAAGCTCCCGCAATTCGGTGAGGGTTCGCAGCGGAGACAGATCGTTCACGCGGGGAATGTGGTAGGCGTAGAGGTATTTGAGCGAGCGCATCCCTTCGAGACCGGCAAATGACCGGACCTTGGCGCCAGGCATGAGATATAGCCCCTCAAGCTTTTTCATCCTACCCAGAGGTGCCAGGCTGGGGATGTTGGGCTTGTACAGGAACAGAGTTCTAAGCCGTCCCAGGTCCGCGATGTGGGGGCAGTCCTCTTCCCGCAGGTGACTCACCGACAGTGTGTGCAATTTGCTGAACGTCGTGAGCGGCGCGAGGGACTTGGCTTTGCTGATGTCCACTCCCAAGCGGGTGCAGCCGGGTGGAACGTCGCTCCAGTCCTTCGATTCGAGATTGTACTCGCCGAGGGACCTCCTCTGCTGTTGGTCGAGCACGGTCTGTCGCATGGCGGTCTCCGGTGGGCCCCGCGACAATATCGCTCCGGGGGCAAGCACGAAACCCTCTGTTTGGTGGTCCAACCTCGAATTCGTTCGCGTTACGTCAGTTTGTGTGATTCTGAATGCCGATCTCAGTTCGCGTGCTTGTCCAGCAATGCGGGTGCAAAGGAATGGCTCCAGAATTTGAAGCGCCTGCTCGGTACGCAACGATTCCAAAGACCGTGGTCACCGTCCACTTTACAGACGAATGGCCGGGAATCGATCAGTGGATCACGTTACAATCATAGGGAGCCTTGAGGATGCTTCGCGGCGTTCGATGGCCGTCCCCCCGAATCCCCGCCATTCCGTGACAAAAACGGCATCGCGCGGTCCCGCCAGACTGAGAACCCTCCGATCCACGGAGTGCATTTGCATGCGTCGGCCCAATCTGAAGACTCTCGGTGTTGCCTGTCCGACCCGGTCGGTCGCGACGAATGTCGCCCGGCTCGCGTGGCGGGGCCTCGTGCTCGCGGTGTTGGGGCCGTGGTCATGGGGAACGGTCGCCCTCGCCGCCGATGCCCCCTCCCCCGAACACGAGGTGTTCTTCGAAAAAGAAATCCGCCCGATCCTGATCGCCCGGTGTTTCGAGTGTCATGCGGGCGAAGTCAAGAAGGGGAACGTGCTACTCGATTCGCGCGAGGCGCTCGTCAAAGACGGCGACGCGGGGCCGGTGCTGGTCGCCGGCAAGCCCGAGGAAAGCCGATTCCTCGAAGTCCTTACGCATACCGACGCGGTCAAGATGCCCCCGGCGGGCAAGCTGCCCAACGACGAGATCGCCAAGCTGACCGAATGGATCCGTCTCGGGGCGGTGTTCCCGAAATCGGCGACCGGCGGCACGTTCGGACCCGCCACTCCCGAAGGGATTGCCGCCGCCCGCAAGTCCCATTGGGCGTACCAACCGGTGGTCGGTCCGGCAGTGCCGACGGTGAAAGACGCCGCGTGGGCGCTGACCGATATCGACCGCTTCGTGTTGTCCAGGCTGGAGAGCGCGGGACTGGCACCGCAACTACAGACGGACCGGGCCACGCTGTTGCGCCGGTTGTCGTTCGACTTGGTCGGCCTGCCGCCGGACCTGGACGATCCGGAAGTCCAGGCGTTTCTGCGCGATGACTCGCCCGCGGCCGTGGGGCGGCTGGTCGATCATTACCTCGATGAGCCGGCGTATGGCGAGCGCTGGGGCCGGCATTGGCTGGATGTCGCCCGCTACGCCGACACGAAGGGATACGTATTCACCGAGGAGCGGAAGTACCCGTACTCGTACACCTACCGCGATTACGTCGTCGACGCGTTCAATCGCGATCTGCCGTACGACCGGTTTGTGCGCGAGCAACTCGCGGCGGACCGCTTGCCAGCGGAGCAACTCGCCGCCGAGCACAACCGTCCGCTGGCGGGGCTGGGCTTTCTGACGGTCGGACGCCGCTTCAGCAACAACATTCACGACATCATCGACGACCGGATTGACGTGGTGTCGCGCGGGTTCCTCGGCTTGTCGGTGACCTGCGCGCGGTGTCACGACCACAAGTACGACCCGGTTCCCACAGCGGACTATTACTCGTTGTATGCGATCTTCAACAGTTCCGAGGAACCGGGCGAACTCCCCGCGCTGGGCGAACCGAAGCAGTCCGCCGAGTACGACGCTTTTCAGAAACAACTCGCCGAGCGGGAGGGGGAGCTGGCCCGTTATTCGGACGAGTTGCGAACGAAACTGATCGAGAAGTACACGGCGGAAGCGCGGGAGTACCTCGTCGACGCGGTCTGCAAGATCGCCAAACAGCCGTATCCGACCGACAAGGGTTTGTCGCTCAAGCCCGACGAGACGCGGGACGCGGTGGTCAATCGCTGGATTCAACGGCTCAATCAGTCGAACGACGCGAATCATCCGGTGTGGGGACCGCTCGCACGCTATCGAGCCATCGCGAAAGAGCGCTTCGACGATGAAAAAGGGGACGTGACCGCCGCCATCAAAGGTTTGCCCGTCGACGGGGAGAAGCGGGTCAACGCCCGTGTGCGCGCGGCGTTCGAGACGGTCCCCGCGAACATGGTCGACGTGGCACTCCGATACGGAGAGTTGTTGCGTGCGGTGCACGAGGAGTGGCGAGCCGCTCTCAAAAACGCCCCCGCCGACAAACAGCCCACCGCACTGCCGGACGCTTTCGCGGAAGAACTGCGGCAGGTGCTGTACGCCGAAAATGCTCCGCCGCGATTCACGAAGGACGAGTTGCAACGGGTCGTGAATCGGGACGATCGCAACAAGATTCGGGACCGGCAGAAGAAGATCGACGCCCTCAAGGCGACTTCCCCCGGCGCTCCGCCACGGGCGATGGTGCTCATCGACCGTCCCAACCCCACGAACGTGCGAATCTTCAAACGGGGCAACCCCGGCAACCAGGGGGACGAGGTTCCCCGCCGCGCCCTGCGCGTGCTGTACGAGGCGGAAGCCCCCGTGTTCAAAACGGGTAGCGGTCGACAGGAACTGGCCGACCTCATCGCCAGTCCCGCCAATCCGCTCACTCCGCGCGTGATCGTCAATCGCATCTGGGCGCAACACTTCGGCACGGGTCTGGTGCGGACCACCAGCGACTTCGGCATCCGCGGCGAGCGCCCCAGCCACCCGGAATTGCTCGACCACCTTGCCGCCACGTTCGTCGCGGACGGTTGGTCGCTGAAGCGGCTGCACCGGCGGATTCTCACCTCGCGCGTGTTCCAGCAGGCGAGCGTGGCCAGCGCGAACCATCCGGGCGAAACCGTCGACCCCGAGAATCGTCTGCTGTGGCGGATGAACCGTCGCCGCCTGGAATTCGAGGCGATGCGCGACAGCCTGCTGGCGGTGTCGGGCAAACTCGATGCGACCGTGGGAGGTCGACCGGTGGACCTCTTGGCCGAACCGTTCACCGCACGCCGCTCGGTGTACGGGTTCATCGACCGGCAGGACCTGCCCGGCCTGTTCCGCGTGTTCGACTTCGCCAGTCCGGACGTTAGCACACCCCAACGACCGACGACGACCGTCCCGCAACAGGCGCTGTTCGCGATGAACTCGCCGTTCGTGGCGGAACAGGCGCGCGCGGTGGCGACGCTGGCGGACATCAAAGCGGCTGCCACCCCCGCAGAGCGTGTGCGACAGGTTTACCGCCACGTGTTGCGACGGAACGCCGACGCCGAGGAGCTTCGGATGGGTGTCGAGTACCTCACGAAGTTCGACAAGCCCGCCACGACGACCCCCACCTGGCAATACGGCTGGGGGATCATCGACGAGGGGCAAAAGAAGGTGACGGCGTTCCACCCGCTGGCCCACTTCGCTGAGGGAATGTACCGGGGTGGCCAAAAGCTCCCCGACGAGAAGATCGGCTGGGTTCTGTGGCACCAAAACGGCGGGCATCCCGGTCACGGAACCGGTCAATCCGCCATCCGCCGCTGGAGCGCTCCGGAAGCGGGAACGGTCGTCCTGACGGGCAAGCTCGCCCACGCCGCCGACCAGGGGGACGGCGTCCGTGCTCGCGTAGTGTCGTCCCTGCGGGGCGTGCTGGGGGAATGGACAGCCCGCAAGTCCGACACCGAAACGCCACTCTCCCGCTTCGCGGTCGTCGAGGGGGAGCTGCTCGACTTCGTGGTCGACTCCGTGACCGACGAGAACAGCGACGGTTTCACGTGGCCGGTGCGTGTCGAGTTCGCGACGACCGACACGCCACAAGCGGGCGGCGTGACGCAGGTGTTCGACTCGCAGGCGGACTTCAAGGGGCCATCGGCGGCACCCACACGGACGGACCGGCTGGAACGGTACGTACAGGCCTTGCTGGCGACGAACGAGTTTGTGTTTGTGGATTGAGCCCCGCGATCCGCGCGGGAATGGAACCACCAAGGCACAAAAGGCACCAAGAAAGACAAGAAGGTTAAGGGACGATCTGATAAGGAACTTGCGCACACACCACGTTACTCCGTCAGTATCCACAGGCATCATCAGCTTCGGAGCCTCTCTTTGTCGAATCGCCATTGCGATTGAATGACCTCGGAAGTTTTCCTTGGTGTCTTGGTGTCTTGGTGTCTTGGTGTCTTGGTGCCTTGGTGGTTCAACTTCATTCACCACTTCGTGCCGTCTGTTTGCTCCCCTTTGTGCTCTTCGTGCCCTTCGTGGTGAATGAATAGCCCCGTTTCCCAGGAGTCCCCCTTGACCGCCCCGCTGATTTTCGACGTTCATCTCGACCTCTCCATGAACGCCCTCGAATGGAACCGCGATCTGCGCTGGTCCCTCGAGATGATCCGCCGCTACGAAAACACGATGAAGGACAAGGTCGACCGAGGCGTCAACAGCGTCTGCTTCCCCGAGATGCGGCGCGGTCGCATCGGCCTGTGCGTGGCCACGCAGATCGGGCGGTACTCCCCCTACTTCCACAAGCTCCCCGGTTGGAGTTCCCCCGAGCAGGCGTGGGCGCAGACGCAGGGGCAACTCGCGTGGTACCGGGCGATGGAAGAAGCGGGCGAGATGGTGGCGATCACCACGAAGAAGCAGCTCGACGCCCATGTGAAGCTGTGGCGCGACGCGGCGATCGAACCCGAGGGGGAGGCGTACATTCGCGACTCCCGCAAGACCGCCGCCAAAAACCCCATCGGCTACATCCTGAGCCTCGAAGGGGCCGATTCGATCGTGACGCTCGGGCATCTGGAGCGTTCGTACGCGCAAGGGCTGCGGGCGCTTGGCCCCGCGCATTACGGTCCCGGCGTGTACGCGCACGGGACCGACGCCGCCGGTCCGCTCCCCGCGCGGGGGAAGGACCTCTTGCGCGAGATGATGCGGCTGGGGATCATTCTCGACGCCACGCACTTGTGCGACGAATGCTTCTGGGACGCGATGGATATCTGGGAGGGCCCCGTCTGGGCCAGCCACCAGAACTGCCGCGCCCTCGCCCCGTGGAACCGCCAGTTCGCCGACGACCAGATCAAGGAAGTGGTCAAACGGGGTGGCGTCCTCGGCATGGCGTTCGACGCGATCATGATGGTCCCCGGCTGGCGACACCTGAAGAGCAAGCCCGCCGACTTCGACCTCAAGATCGAACGCATCTGCGAGCACATCGACCACATCTGCCAGATGGCCGGCAGCGCGAATCACGTGGGGATCGGCACCGACCTCGACGGCGGCTACGGCACCGACCAGATGCCGCGCGACATGGACTCGATCGCCGACTTGCAGAAGCTCCCGGCGCTGCTGAAAGCACGGGGCTACAACGACTACGACATTGAAGGTGTGATGTACCGGAACTTCGTGGAGTTCCTGGGGAAGGCCTGGAAGGAGTGAGGATGCGGTTGGCTCGCGCCATCACGCTCACGCGCCGGCAACCCGCCGCGTGAGACCAAAATCAACCGCTGTTCGGCTTCTCGGCGATCTCCGGCGAGATAAGGGCACAACTTCAAAATGTTTGAGAAGGGGGGGCGTGGGCTCGGTTCCGGGTCGCCCCCTTCTCCCCCTCTCTCGATGGCCATTGACTGAAACGGCTTCACCGTGGGGGAAAAGGTACCCCAAAGGGCGGAGGAGCGAATACCGATCGCGTTGGGACCATCGCCAGCGGGGGAGAGGGAGTCGCGCCAATCCATTCCGACGATCACAATCCGGAGTTCGCACACGGCGACGCGTCGCTCCGACACTCGTCTTGAGCGTCTCTTCGGGCGGGGCCTATACTCGCCGTCCGCCGCGATGTCGGCTGTTCCGTCGTCGAGACGATGCGCGAATCCGCGCTTCGGTCGGCGCGACTCGATCTTTCAGGAGTCCCCGAGTGAGCGCGAGAATCAAGTTTTGGGCTGCGGTCGTGGTACTGACCGGGGCCGTCGGGCTGGTCGGCGGCGTGGATCGGGCGGCGGGCGAGAACCTCGCGGCCCCCAAGGATTGGCCGCAGTGGCGCGGTCCCAACCGGGACGGCATCTCCACCGAAACGGGGCTGCTTCGCGAGTGGACGACCGAACCCGCGCTTCTGTGGAAGAAGTCCGGATTGGGACGCGGGTATACGAGCGTCGTGATCGTCGACGGCGTGATCTACACCGCCGGCAAACGGAAGGACACCTCGTACGCGATCGCGATGGACGAGGCGGACGGCACCGAGAAATGGGCCGTGCAAATCGGTCGTGAGAAGGACGAGAACCCCCGCGGCAGCCCGACGGTCGATGGCGATCGCGTGTACTACATCGGTGCCGAGGGAATGCTCGTCTGCTTGAAGCGCGCGGACGGTGCGGTGGTCTGGACGAAGGACCTCGCGAAGGAATTTGGCGCCCGCGTGATGTCGGTCTGGAAGTTCTGCGAGTCGCCGCTCATCGATGGCGACCGGTTGATTTGCACACCCGGCATCGGCGATGCCACCCTGGTGTGCCTGAACAAGTTGTCGGGCGAGCTGGTTTGGAAATGCGCCGTCCCGAAGGTGGGAGATCGCGGCGGCGATGGCGCGGGTTACTCATCCGTGGTGATCTCGCACGGCGCGGGAGTCAAGCAGTACGTGCAATTGCTCGGTCGCGGTTTGGTGGGCGTGCGGGCGGACGATGGCAAATACCTGTGGGGTTACAACCGCGTGGCCAACGGCACCGCCAACATCCCCACACCGATTCCCGATGGCGACTTCGTGTTCTGCTCGAGCGGCTACGGGACCGGCGCCGGGTTGGTCAAGTTGAGCAAGGATGGCGACGGCGTGAAGGCCGAAGAGGTCTACTTCCTGGGGGGCAAGGAATTCCAAAACCACCACGGCGGCATGATCAAACTGGGGAAGCACATTTACGCCGGGCACGGCAACAACCAGGGCTTCCCCACTTGCCTGGAAATGGAAACCGGCAAGGTCGCTTGGCAGCACCTTGAACGGAACGAACCCGGTTCGGGTTCCGCCGCGATCGTCTATGCCGAAGATCGCCTGTACTTCCGCTATCAAGACGGCACGATGGCCCTCCTGGACGCTTCCCCCGAGGGGTTCAAGCTCCGCGGCAAGTTCAAGATCCCCGGGGCGGGGGGAGACTCCTGGGCACACCCGGTGGTGCTGCACGGCAAGCTGTTCCTGCGCGAGCACGACAACCTGTTCGTGTACGACATTGCGCGCAAGGACGGCAACTGATCTTGCCGATCGAAACCCGTTATCGAAAACGGCCCGTCGCGAGTCCCTCGCGGCGGGCCGCTCTTTTTTCCAGAGGGACGCCGTGTCAGCGTCCTCGCGCGAGATTCACCGCGCCGCACAGGCCAGGCGTTCCACCAGGCGTTGGAACTCGGGACGGGCGTGGAGCGAAACCAGATCGCGGTCCGACGTCAGGAACTCCGCGTCGTCGAAACCGCGCTGGATCGCCGACCGCAGTGCCGCCAGTGCTTCGTCCGACCGACCCAATCGCGCCAACGTGCAGGCGTGGTTGTAATGGGCCGCCGGATCGCGCGGCCGCAAGAGCGCCAACCGCTCGTCCAGCACCACCGCGCGCTGGTACCACCCCTTCTCGCACAAGCGTTCGGCCAGAGCGGACAGCACTTCGGGAAAATCCCCTGCGCGGTGCAGGATGCGCTCGAAGAACTCGATCTCGAAATCCGCCTGGCCGCGCCCCCGCAACGAGGCCAACGACGTGTGACACTCGCATCCGCCCGTCGCGATACATCCCGTCGCGACACTTTCCGTGGCCACATGTCCCGTCGGACTCGTCGCCGCAGGCACGGGAGCGGCTGCTGGAACCGACACGGGCGTGGGAGCGGGAAAGGGGACGGGAGCGGGTGTCGCGAGCGCTCGGTCAACCAATGGCTCGACGGCCGCTTCGGGATCCGGAACAACGGACATGACGGGGATTCCACAAGGGAAGGGGAATTCCGGCGGGCGCTCAAGGTGACGAACTGCAGCACGGACGGGAGGGCCAATCGCATGGCGGGGCGTGGCACCCGGCTTGTGCGAAAGGCCGAAACACAGAACACGCCCCCGCAAATCGCGGCAAGCTCTTGCCTGAAAACAACTTGTGCATTCGGTGGCACGCGCACGAAGAGCCCGGAACAGGCTGCGGTTGACGTGGACGCATCACCTTTCGCAAGTCGACCGGCTGTCCGTCCACTGTTCATCTTACGGGCGACCAACCGCCGGGAAAGGCCCCCCGTGCCCTCGACCGGACGCCCGCGACGATCCGACGCGGTTTTGCGGGCGATGGACTCCAGCCGAGGGCGGACTCATGATGGAGGAGGAAACGCGTGTCGGCAGGTGTCGGGGCGGACCGTCCGACGAGCGCACTCCGATTCCTCGAAGCCGATTCGCCCCGCCGTGCTCCCTTTCGAGGCCCCGTCGAATCCCCATGCCCTCTCCCGTGTTCCGTCTCGACGAACGCATCTGGTTGTTGCCGGTCGTACACGGCAGCGGCGACTACGCGGTCGAAGTCCGACGCACGATGCTGGAAGGGGGCTTCGACTGTTTGGCCGTCCCCCTCCCCGAGAACTTCCGCGCGGATGTGGAAACGGCGGTCGAGCGGCTCCCGGCGGTTTCGGTGGTGGTGCAGCGGGAGTCCCGCGAATGGACTCCCGAACGGGACGCCGAAGAGGACGGGGACGAACGCGAAGGGGACGACGGCCGCGCGAACTTCGTGCCCGTCGACCCCTGCCAACCGGTCATCGCGGCGATCCGGATCGCCCTTGAGGAACGACTGCCGCGGGCCTATATCGACCGCCCCACCAATGCCTACCGCGCCGCCAGCGTGGTTTCGCCGGACCCGTACGCCCTCAAGCGTGTGCCGCTGGAACGCTTCGCGACCGCGCTGTTGCCCACGATCCCGCCCCCGCGGTCGGAGTTGCACGCCTCCCGCGCGCAGTGGATGGCGCGGCGGCTGCGCGAACTGGCGCGGCGCCGCCGGTCGATCCTCGCCCTTTGCTCGTACGCCGATTGGCCCGCCATCCGCTCGGCCTGGCTCGACGACGGCGAGAAACTCGCCGCGAACGATCTGCCGCAGTATGGGGATGTCCCCGAAGAACTCGAGGGGGACGATCCGGCGGAGACGGAGTTGTTCGCCGCCGACCCGCACACGCTGTTGTTCCTGTTGGGGGAACTTCCGTTCGTCACCGCGTTGTACGAGCGCGCGCGGCGCGAGTTGGACGGGGACGAGAACCTGTCGATCGACGGCATCAAGGAACTGCTGCCGGCGACCCGTGCACGCTACAAGCTGGCCACCAAGGGGCGCGGCCGGAAGATCACCCCGCATTTGATGACGGTGTTCCTGAAGTACGCGCGGAACCTGTCGCTCCTCGAACGACGGTTCACGCCCGACCTCTACACGCTCGCGGTCGCGGCTCGACAAATCTTCGGGGACCAGTTCGCCATCGCGCTGACCGAAACCGTCCGCGAGTACGATGTCTCCGGGGACGAGCGGTCCGGCCCGCCGTTCAATCCGGCTCCTGCCATGAGTTTTGGCATCGGTCGCGGAAAGCTGCCGGACGGCACGGTGTTGACGCTCGACAACCGCCTGGCCGGGCCTCCGGTGTCGTGGCGCCCGCTCAAGTTGCAAACCCGTCCGGACCGGTTGGACAGCATCAAATGGCAGATGCGCTGGAATCCGTTCCGGCAATGCAGTTGGCCGCCGGAGGATGTGGCGATCGAGAGTTTTCGCACGCACGTGAAGGACCGCGCGCTGGCCATCATCGGGGCCGACCTTGCCCGCAGCGAGAAGTTCTCGACGAGCCTGCTCGACGGACTCGACATCCGCGAGACCCTGCGGAATTGGCACACGGGCGATCTGTACGTCAAGGTGCTCCCCCCTGCGCGCGGGCGGCTCGATTGCGTCGTGATGCTGTTCGATTCGCCCGCCGATCCGCGCGACTATCCCTGGCGCACCACCTGGATGGCCGAACATCACGACGAGTCGACGCTCGCACTGTTCGCCACCGATTTCCATCGGGAGTTGGTCGGGCCGGGGATCGGATTGGCGACGTACGGCGGCGCGGTGTTCCTGTTCCCCCCGCGCGATGTGCCCGACATCTGGACGGATCGTCGGCTCGACTTCACCACGACGCTCGAGGAACGGGTGCTGGCGGCCGGATGCCTGCACGCGCGCGAGCGGCACATCGCCCTGCTGAGTGACGCCCCGCCCGGGGCCGGATTCCGACGGATGGCGCGACGCTTCGGCAAAAAACTGGTGCACGTCCCGCTCAGCCACTTCAGTCAGGAAACCGTGCAACAACTGCGGTATGTCCACGTGCTCAACGGCCAGGAAATCCGCAGCTACGCCGCCCATTTCATCCGCAAGGCGTGAGGCGGGCGCATGGCGACCGATCCACCCAGCCGCATCGCCGATTGGTTGCGCGCCGCCCGCGCGGGGGACGCCGCCGCGCGCAACGAACTGTTGGGGGCCTGTCGCGGCTTTCTGGCGGTCGTCGCACGGGCGCAGCTCGACCGGCGTCTGCAAGCGCGGGTCGACGCGTCGGACGTGGTCCAGCAATCGCTGCTCGACGCCCACAACGGACTCGACGATTTTCGGGGCGAGACCCCGGCGGAGTGGATGGCGTGGCTGGGCCGGATTGCGTCCCGCAACGCGGTGGACGCGGCCCGCCAATATCGCGACGCCGCCAAGCGCGACCCCGCGCGCGAACGGGCGCTGGCGGTCGGTTCGGGGGAGGACGCTCTCGCCCCGGCGGCGCGGGACCCGTCCCCCTCGCAAGCGGTCGCGGGACTCGAACGGGAGTTGCGCGTCGCCGCGGCCCTCGAACAACTTCCCGAGGATTACCGCGAAGTGGTGCTGCTGCGCAACATCGAGCGACTTCCGTTCGACGAGGTCGCGGTGCGCATGTCCCGCTCGCGCGGCGCCTGTCAAATGCTGTGGCTCCGCGCGATGGAACGCCTCCGCGCTCTGCTCCTGGAATCGATGTAGGTCAGGCTGTGCCTGACGGCATTTCGACCCACCGAGCCGAAACGGCGTCCAAGACATCTTGCCGCGCGGTACACTAACAACTTATCCGAAAACCCTCTGACGCCCGCGCGGCACCCGAGCATCGGCGGGTCGTTGAACAAGCGCAACCGGGTTTTCGGATAGCCTCTAAGACTGCGGCGAATCTTGCCCGTGTGCGATCGGAATCAAGCATGGCGGAGGGTGCGATGAACGACACGGCGGCAACGGGTGGCGAACGAGTGGCGGTCCGGCGATTCGGACCGCGGGGGGTGTGGCTGATCGCGGCCTTGCTGGTGGCCGTCGGGGCGTTCGGATGGTGGTCGATCCCGTCAGGTCGCGCACCGCGCGGGAATTCGATCCTCGTGATCGCCCCTTACAAGCATCAGGGGACGTGGGTGTTCGACGACTCGTCGGCTGGCTTGGTGAGGGAGCCGTTCGTCGCGGGGGTACCCGAGATGATTGACGTGTTGGTGAAGGACCTGCCGAACGCGAGTGACGGGTTTCGGCTGTTGTTCAGCGCGCAACCCTTTCCCGGACATCAAAAGACCCTGACGTGGCTGCGTGGCGACATGGGGGGAAACTACTACGCCATGGACGACCCGCGCATGGAAGGTTGGATCTGCCCGGCGCTGTTCAAGTACTACGAGAAGGCCCCCGCGCGGCTTTACGTGAAAGCGGAGTGTCTCTGACAGGCTCTCCGAAAAGCGGGACGACTCCCGCTCACACAAGCCGACCGCGCGTGACACCGGTTCGGGACCATGCTCGATCATGGTCGGCGAAATCCCCGGAGACCAACACCGCTCCCGATGGGCCGCTTGTTCCCCCTCTCCCCCCCCCGTAGACTTCGCGTCGACGCGGGCGGCGCGATCTTGAGGGTTCGCGTCCACCTGTATTCGCGTCCGCCGAGGTCGCACCCCGTCCTCGACAACCGTCTCCCAGCCCCACTTCACGACCCGCAGCGCGGGTCGCTTTGCGGAGTGCATCCACCTTGGCCGCCGAACAACGCGACTTCGACGACTTCCTCGAGAAGTTCCGCAAACATCGCGAATTGATGGTCGACGAATTGCACAAGGTCATTGTCGGCCAGGATTCGGTCATCGAGCAGATCCTCGCCGCGATCTTCACCGGCGGACATTGTCTGCTCGTCGGCGTCCCCGGCCTGGCGAAAACCCTCACCGTCAGCACGATCGCGCGCATCCTTGATGTCCAGTTCAAACGCATCCAGTTCACCCCCGACCTGATGCCCTCCGACATCACCGGCACCAACGTCCTCGACGACCACGAGGGACGGCGGAGTTTCCGGTTCGTCGAGGGGCCGGTCTTCACGAACATCCTGCTCGCCGACGAAATCAACCGCACGCCCCCCAAAACGCAGGCGGCTTTGTTGCAGGCCATGCAAGAGCGCGAAGTCACCATCGGCCAGACGACCTATCCGCTCCCCGAGCCATTCTTCGTCATCGCCACGCAGAATCCCATCGAGCAGGAGGGGACCTACCCCCTCCCGGAGGCCCAGCTCGACCGGTTCATGTTCAACGTCGTGGTCGATTACCCGTCGTTCGAGGAAGAGGAAAAGATCCTCGGGGCCTCCAGCGCCGCCGAAAAACCGGAGATCCGCAAGGTCCTCTCCGCCAAGTCGATTCAATACCTGCAGCGGCAAATCTCGCAGGTGCAGGTGACCCCGCACACGATCTCGTACGTCACCAAGCTCGTCCGCGCCACCCGCCCGGGGGACGCTTCCGCCCCGAAATTCATCAAGGACCTCGTCTCGTGGGGAGCCGGACCACGGGCCGGCCAGTTCCTCATCGCGGGGGCCAAGGCCGTGGCCGCGATGGACGGACGCCCGGGCGCCGGCCCCGCCGATGTCCGCAAGATCGCCATTCCCGTGCTCCGGCACCGTGTGTCGGCCAACTTCCAGGCGCAGGCCGAGGGACTCAAAACCGAAGACCTGATCCAACGCCTCGTCAACGAGGTGCCGGAACCGCCGATTCCGAAGTATGTGTGACTCAACAAGAGGGTGTGAACCACCAAGGCACGAAGACACCAAGGAAGACCCAAAGACAGCAGGGGGTTCGTGATGTCTTTGTTGCTCACTGGTGAGAATTTGGTTTCGAGGATTGGTTCGGATTCGAACCCTGTACTACCAAACGTCCAATATGTTTTCGCCACGCGCCGTGTTTGTGCCTGAGAAATAGACAACGTATTTATTTGCCACTCTTTACATCGTGATGGCACCGTCGCGAAATCGCGTCCTACGATCGGCTCCCTGAAGCGTATTGTCTACCTCCCTCGTTCCGGAGCTGGAGTGACGACAAGCCGACTGGATGCTTTGTGTCTTCCTTGGTGCCTTGGTGGTTCCATCCTCTTTTTCCGCTCGGTGAATGACATGGCCTCCGCCGAGCAGTACCTGAAGCCCGAGGTGATCCGTTCCGTCGCGCGGCTGGACCTGCGCGCCCGGTTCATCGTCGAAGGGTTCCTCAGCGGCCTGCACGCCAGCCCTTTCCAGGGCTTTTCGGTCGAGTTCAGCGAGCACCGCCGCTATTCGCAGGGGGACGATCCCAAGGACATCGACTGGCTGGTTTACGCCAAAACCGACCGCTATTACGTCAAGAAGTACCAGGCCGAAACCAACATCACCGGCTATATGCTCGTCGACCTTTCCGAGAGCATGGCCTACACGCACCGCCAACAGCTCACGAAGTTCGACTACGCCGTCAGCCTCGCCGCCGCCCTGGCGTACCTGATGATCCACCAGCAGGACCCTGTCGGACTGATCACCTTCGACGAGACCATCCGGAGTTGCCTCCCCCCCAAGAGCAAACGCACCCAATTGGGCAACATGCTCGCCGCGCTGTCGCGGCTCAAGCCGACCGGCCCCACCGACGTGGCGGGCGCGCTCCGCAAGGTCGCCGCTATGATCCGGCACAAAAGCCTGATCATGCTCTTTTCCGACCTGCTCTCCGACCCCGATCCGATCGTGGAAGTGCTGCGGCTGTTGCGCTACGCGGGCCACGATGTCATCGTGTTCCACATCCTTGACGAAGCCGAGGTCAACTTCCCGTTCGATGGCATGGTCGACCTGCTCGACCCTGAGACCAACCGCAATCTCGTGCTCGACGCCGGCGGCATCAAGCAGGACTACCTCGACGCCGTCCGCGAACTGTGCGGCAAGTTCAAGTCGGAGTGCTTCAAAGCGGGCATCGACTACGTCGGCCTCGACACGAGCATGCCGTTCGACAAGGCGCTCGTTGAGTACCTGTCGTCGCGACAAGCGCGGTTTTGAACGAACGTCGTCGTGCTGCCCAATTGCGACGGTTGAGTGCCATCGTTTCCGTCGGTGCGAGCAGCGGTGGGCCGGCGTGGATGCTCCTGCATACACACAGAGTCCTACGCCCCCCGACTTCGCACGTTGCGCTTCAATCCCCATCCATCGAACCGATGAACGTCTGCCCGTGATCCGCCACCGAGCGCTGACCACGCTCGCCGCCGGGAGCTTCCGTCTCGGCGAAGGGTTGTCTCCCTTGTGCCGTCGCCGCCGCCAGCGGCAATTGCGGCAAACCGCGCGTGTGCCGATCCCACCAATCGTCCGCCCGGTCGGTGGTCCACAGGAACCGTTCGCGGCAGCGTTCCAGGCGAAGCGCCAGGTCGCGGGCCGTCTGCGGCCGTCGCGAGGCCGATTTTTCCAGGCACGCCAGCACCGCGTTCTCCAGTTCCGCAGAGATCGCGCGGCCGGTGCGCACCGACGGCGGCTTCGGCGGTTCCGCCACGTGCATCCGGCACAGTTCGACCAGCGTCGGGGCGTTGAACACCGGCTCCCCCGTCATCAGGAAGTAGCCCACCGCTCCCACGGCGTACAAGTCGCTCCGCGCGTCGACCCGCGTCGGGTTCTCGATCGCTTCCGGCGACATGTAGAGCGGCGTCCCCAACAGCGAGTTCGCGTTGGTCGCCTCCATCCCCTTCTTCTCGTCCTGCGCCTTGACCAGCCCGAAGTCCAGCACCTTGACCAGGTCGGGCATCGCCCCCCGTCGATTGAGCATGATGTTGGCGGGCTTGATGTCGCGATGGACGAGCCCCAACGAGTGCGCCTCGAACAGCGAACCGCAAATCTGCAGCAGGATGTGAATCACCCGCTCGTCCGGCAACGGTCCGTACTTGTCAACAAGGTCCTGCAACGAGATCCCGTCGAGGTACTCCATCGCGTAGTAGAACACCCCCTCGGGCGTCCGACCGTAATCGAAGATCGCGATCGTGTTGGGGTGGTTGAGCTGGCAGGTGATCTGCACTTCGCGCTCAAACCGTTCGATGGCGGCGGGGGTTGTCTTGTCGGCGTCGAGCAGTTTGATCGCCGTCGCGCGGCGCATCATCGCGTGATGCCCCTTGAAGACGACCCCCATCGCCCCGGCACCCAGTTTTTCCGCCAGATGGTATTGCCCGAGTTGTTTCGCCTCGATCGCCGCCGCGCGGGCCTTCCGGTCGAGTCGCGCCACGATCACCGTGAACACGAAGATCGCCGCCGACAACAGCAGCAGCAGCACGTACAACGTCGCGAACACCCACCGCAGGATCGTCAGCGGCCGATACGCCTCCGAATAGTCCACCTCGGTGGCGACCCCGATTCCGTACTCCTTCAGCCACCGCCAGGCGCCAACGACCGGGACTCCGCGATAGTCGCGATATCCGACGGCGTCGAGGCCCGCGTTGCCCGCCACGACGGACTCCGCCATTTTGTTCAGCGGCAGGTTGGAGCGCCGCACTCCGGGACGAAATCCCGCGGTGACGTCTCCCCCCGGATCGGCCAAGCGCACGTTCAGAATCGACGCCGCCCCGTCGGTCTCGGGAAGGATGCCTGACAGAATCAGGTCGTTGTCGAAGCGGCTGTTGGACGCCATGACCCCGTCGCGGTTGATCGCGTAGGTCTCTCCCGATTCTCCGATGCGACCGGTTTGCAGGATCGAGGTGAATCTGGCTTCGGGGCGAATGCGCAGTGCGATGGCACCGATCACCTGGAAGGCGGCGTCCCGAATCGGCGCGGTGACGAACATCGTCGGCACGTTGTACTGCAACACACCGTCCGCGTTCTTGATCGCCGACACGCTCTTGAACGGGGCCGAAATGGTCGTTTGGCCCTTGAGGGCGCCCCGCACGAATTCATGGTAGGCCTCGATCTGCGACTGTCCGACCAGCTCGGCCTGGCTGGCTGCCAGGACCTTCTCATCCTTGTCGCACACGAAGAAGTTCACGAACTCGTACGACGTCATCCACGGGGCGAGTTCGCGCTGCAGGCGCGATCGAAGGACCGCAGGTTCCGGGCGGGACTGCGGCGCGCCCGCTTCGGCGGCAGTTCCGTCATCCTCCGAGAGTCCTTTCATCGCTTCCCGCACGGTCGTGCTGTTGGCGAGCGCCTCGGCGTTTGTCTTCTGCTGGACGTACCACTGGTCCAGCATGGCCACCTGCATCTCCAGCGTCCCCTGGAGCTGCGCGGCCACGCTCGCTTCGATCGTCCCGCCGATCGCCTTCAGCACGAAGTACCCAACGATCGACAGCGTCAGCACCGCGATGATCGGCCAGATCCACATCTGCCGTTTGAGGAACAGGCCGGCGCTCGACAGACTCCGCCCCATCTGGCTCCGGGCGTACGTGAGATGCACCCCTGCCTTGGAACGCGAACCCCGCCGCGACGATCTCAACCAATTCGTCCACACGATACGTGACTCCGTCGCCCCCTTGGCCGCGCCTCACCCCCCCCTCGTCCGTCGGACGACGGCCTCGGCTCAGCGGACGGCCGATTTGCCGTCGTGCGAACATTCTCGGGGCACGCCCGACCGCTGAACACCGGTCGCCTTCCCGATTCTCGGGCCGACCTCCCGATATCCCCGTTGCGCCCCGACTGCGGCGGCGCTTGTCCCGATTCTTCCGTCACGTTGCGTTTCGGCAACGCCCTGCGAGGCCACGTGCGGCGGAGGCGCCGCGCGGCGCTCAAGCATAGTTCACGACGGTCGATGGGTGTCCGACTGGCGCGGGGCCTTGGTGGATTCGGTCCGCCGCGCGGTCGAGGAGGTGCACCGCCTCCTCCGCCGCCGGGGCGATCAACCGTGCGATCCCCGGATCGAGTGCCTCGACCCGCCCCCCCTGCCAGTAGTTCGTGTTCGGTTCGTGGCTGGTGTGGACGAGTCCGCCGACGAACTCCCCGTCCATCACAAACGCGCGGATGTCCCAATACTCGTCCCTGTTGCGCGCACCGGGAACAGCGCTCGAACCCGGTCGGGGCCTGGGCAGAATCCGCTCCGACAGGAGATATCCCGGCCCGATCCGCTTCGGGGCTTCCCCCGGCGCGGCCACCTGCACGCCGTATCCCCCCCACCCCGCACGAGGTTTGACGACATAACCGTGCTTGAACCGTGGTCCCTCGGACTCCAGCAGCAGTTCAACCTCCTCCGTTGAATCCACCGCCGCGCACCACGGAGTGCGGACCCGCTCCGCGCCGACAAGGTGTGCCGCGCACTCGAGCTTGTCGCGACAGGCGACCCACAGGGCGTTCGGGTTGACGACCAGCACTCCCCCGCGCTCGAACCGCCACGGGCAACCGTACCACCACCGAAACAGGCTTCCCGGCCGGACCCGCGAGCCGTCGCGACAGACGATCGTCTCGCGCGCCGCGTCGGCGTCGTCGGCCACCTCTTCGAGGGAGTTGTCCTCGACGTCTGCGATGCGCGGCGTTTCGTCGAGGTACGTGCTCAAGTGACGCGTGATGAAGGCGATGTCCTCGTCGGCGTCCGGTCGAGGATCGCACCGCCGCCAGAGGATGACCGGTGGGCCGTCCGCCCCGTTCATGCGGGCGGCGATGCGCTCGAAGGGGCGTTCGTCGTCGTGAAAGCGCAGGTACTCCCCCAACATGTGGGAGGACTTGTTCGCTTCCAGGAGGACGGGTGGGCCGTCAGCCGGGAGGATGAAATCGAGGCCGGCCCAGAGGTAGTGCGCGACGGTGTGGGAATCGGGCGTGGACGGGTCGCGAGTCAAGACGGTCCGATGCGGGCGGGAGTTGGGGCGCGGGACTTGCGCGGATGTCGATATGGACATGCGGCCGGGATGGAGACATGCCCACCTGCGGCGGAAACCTTGCGATCTCCGCGACGGCATGCGTGACTAGGCCAGTATCTCGCGAATCGGTTGGCCGCGGCTGATGACGAACGGACGGCCTTGGGGATCGTGCAGTTCGGTTTCCGGAGCGATCCCCAGGCAATGGAAGATCGTGGCGGTGATGTCCTCGGGACGGGTCAGGCCCGCCTGGGGGAAGGCCCCCTGCGAATCGGACGCGCCATGCACGACGCCTCCTTGAATGCCACCACCCGCCAGCGCGACCGAGAACACCGAGCCCCAGTGGTCGCGACCGGCGCGGCCGTTCATACGCGGCGTCCGCCCGAACTCCGTCAGGCAACACACGAGTGTTTCGTCGAGCCGACCTTGGTTGTGCAGGTCTTCGAGCAAGGCGGCAAACGCCTGGTCGAACGACGGGCAGAGGACGTTCTTGAGACGGTTCGGCTCCCCCACGTGCGAGTCCCAGCACGGCGCGTCGGACGGTTCGTCCGGACCCCGGAACCAGTTCACCTGCACCAGTTGCACACCGGCATCCAGCAACCGGCGCCCCAACAGCACGCTCTGTCCGAATTGGTTGTGGCCGTACCGCGCCCGCGACTCGTCGGGCTCGGCCGCCAGATCGAACGCTCCCCGCGACGACGGCGACGCCAACACGTTGAAGGCGCGCTGCGCGGCCAACGAGTACTTGCCGACCCCCGCACGCTCGACCTGATCGAACCGGGCATTGACCTCGCGCAACAGCGAACCGCGCCGCTCCAGCCGCTCGATGGGAACCTCGACCGGCGGCATGACTTCGGGAACCCGGAAATCCTTGGCCGCCGGTTGGCAGTTGAACAGCCACGGATCGGCCGTCTTGCCGAGGAACCCGGAATCCTGGCCGGGCCAGACCGAGCCGTCCGTGTTGAAGATGCGGTGCGGGAGGCGGATCGAGGTGGGGAGGTCCGCCAGGTGTGGCCGCAGTTTTTGCACGACCGCACCCATGAAGGGATGGTCGTTCGGCGCGCCGGGATTGGCGTTCTCGACGTTTTGGGGGAGGTGCGGGTACCCCGTCATCATGTAGTACCCGCTCGACGAGTGGGCGTTGTCGCGCGTCGACACAGCCCGCAACACCGCGAGTTTGTCGGCCTGCCGGGACAGGCCGGGGAGCAATTCGCAAAAACGAGTACCGGGAACGGATGTCGCAATCGGCGCGAACTCGCCCCGAACTTCGGCGGGTGCGTCGGGCTTGGGGTCGAACGTCGAATGCTGCGGCGAACCGCCCAGCAGGAACAGGATGATGCAGGACTTCGCGCGGCCTTCGGTTCCCCCCGCCGACGAGCCTCGCGCCGGACGCGACAGCAGGTCCGCCAAGCCGAGACCGGTCGCCCCCAACGCCCCGACGTGCAACATGTCCCGCCGGGACACTCCGTCACACAAGCGACCACCAGCCGCGCGAATGGTGAACATCGCCACACTCCGAACAAACGCGTGCGACTGCTTGGGCCGGCCAAGGCCCGGTCGCCTCACACTCCCATCGTCCAAACACAAAGCCACACTTCAGCATACGTTGATTTTCAACCGGGAGCCAGCGGAAGTCGCGGTGTAGGGTTGTTGACCCCCCACTTTTCGCACGGCTTCGTCGGTCCGGAAGTAGTGGTGTCACGGCATTTGATGGGCTTCCGCGTGCAATGGACCCGGGTCGCCCCGAATGGCACTTTGGGAATTGCCCGATTCGCAACCGGCCGCGGCGGGATCAACCCGCTTGGGCGGTGGGGGGGGATGCCGGCTGTTTTTGCAGGCGCTCGGCGTTGGGCAGGTCCGACAGGTCTTGCAAGCCGAACAGTTCCAGGAACTTCCGCGTCGTCTCGTAGAGGAACGGTCGCCCCAGCGAATCGTCTTCCCCGCCGATCCGGACCAGTCCCCGATCCATGAGCTGTTTGATCATCTCGGAGCATTGCACGCCCCGCACCGCCTCTACATCCGCCCGCGTCATCGGTTGGCGGTAGGCGATGATCGCCAGCGTCTCCAACGCCACCGGCGAGAGTTTCAGCTCGGCTTCGCGCTGGTGCAGCTTCCCCAGCCACGTGGCGTATTCGGGCCGCGTCAACAGGCGGTAGCCGGCCGCGACCCGCTCGACCCGAAACGGCGTTCCCGATTGGTCGTACACCCGGTTGAGCCGCGCCATCAGCGTTCGCGCTTCGGTGGCGTCCGCGAGGGACGCGAACGTTGCCAGCTTGCGCGGCGGCAGGGGGACATCCGCCACCAACAGCACCGCCTCCAGCCGCGCCATTTTTCCGGACCGCCGCGCCGCCACGGGGCCGGTCGGACCGTCTTCCAGCATCTCGACGGCCCCTATGGCCGTCACCGTCCCGCGTACGAAGGCGCGTTCCGACTCCGCGTCGCCGCCGTCGATCCATGCCGCGCCGGGATTCCACGCCGACGCACCGCCGCTCCGACCGTTCCAGGGATGCGGCATACCGCGGTCAACGATCGTGTTCCAATCCCCCATCGTCACTCTTTCGTTTGCTCCAAACTTCGTTTGCTCCAAACGGAACAGAGCGAAGGCTCGGCCATCCGCGGTGAGCACCGAACCCCTCGCCCATGCGTCGAGTTTTGAGAACTCACTCGCGACGGGTGCGACTGGAGTACCACTCGGAAATCTGCCCGATCGCGGTTCGCACAGCGGACAATGGATCGCCGCCGGAGGCCTCGAATCGCCGCGTCACTTTGGTCGAATTCGGGTCCGGCGCCATGCAGACGAACACGAACCCTTCGGTTTCGGGGTCCGCCTCCAGGCGATACTTGCGGATGCCCCACGCCTTGAGCTGCGCGGTCGCTTGTTTCCAGGTCATCGATTCGACCGCCGGTGTCGCGCCCGCATCCACATCGATGGAAGAGTCCGGCACACCACCGTCCACCGAAGGTTCGGCGTCTTTCAACGACTCGTCGACCGGAGCATCGGATCGACCGCTTGAGAGTGGCTCCGCGTCGGCGAAAGCGTCAGCGGTCGGTTCGGGGAAATCGAGCGGGGTGGCACTACCAGCCGACGCGTATCTCACCGGGGCCTTGGAACGAGGGGCTTTCGACCCGGGAGATCTGGTTCCCAAGGGGTCGCCGGCAAATCCACGTTGCAGATCGGCTTCCGAAAGGGTGTCCACTTCGTCGTCGGAGGACGAACCCAGGTCGGCGGAAGAGGGGAACGCATCGGTGTCGCTCGCATCGCTCACCGAGGAGTTCGCGGACTTTGCGGCAGGCCGTCCCCCGGCACGACCGGTTCCGGACCTGCTGGAAACAACGGGTTCGGTCAGCTCGGGCAGTTCCGCCTCGACATCGTCGGAGGGGATCGGTCGCCCGCCGCGTTTCGGTGCGGATCGCGTTGATCCATAACCGGGCGCGGAGGCGCGCGGCGACGGTTCGTCCGCCACCCGCCCGCGCGGCGCGGGTTTCCGATCCGGTGTGTTCTTCGCGAGAAAATTGATCGCCCCCGCCTCGTTCAGCGGTTCCGGAGCGTCCTGTTCCGGTTCGAACTCGCCCCGGGCGGGACCCCTCGCACGCCCTGGCCCGCAATCCCCGAGGGACGCCAATTCCGCTTCCGGGGCTTCTTCCTCGGCGGGTACCGATCCCGATGGCGCCCCGGTCTCTTCGTCGAGTTCCCATTCCCCCAGCGAGCCGCGGGGCGAATTGTTCGACCACACCTTCCGCGCCGGCCGCCGCTCGTCGGACGAGGGATCGCGCGGTGGCCGTGCGATGGCCGGTTCGTCCACGAGGGTCTCGTCCACATCCCCTGTTTCCTCGGCGGCATCGGCGTTCCAGGGCCGCGCGGAGGGGATCTCGGCTTCGTCGGACGATGTCGTCAACGGTTCCGGCAACGCCGCGTACAAATCGTCGGCGGAACGGCGCTTCGCGGCTCCCCCGCGAGAGGACCGGGCCGTCACTTTGCGCGAGGAACGCGATCCCACGTCCGTGTCGTCCGCATCAAACTCGTCGGCGGAAGCGTCGGGATCTCCCGAGGCGGGAGAGACAGCCGGCGCGAACTGCGGCACTCCGACGACCGCGAAGATGGGGATCGCCACCAAGGGCGCAACCATCAACAGCGCGCCGAACAAACCAGCACCAGCGGATCGCATGGCCCACCTCCCTGTCGACCGCCCCGCGCGACTTTACGCAGAGCACGGCGGTCCCGCGCCCTCGGGACGCAGACCTGCCGCAAACCTCCGACCCTCCGGATCGGCAGCACCAATACTAGAAGGACCGGGCTACGGGATCAATCAGAGTTTGCAGCCCGCCCAAGGCTCCCGCATTTCCCAGATTCCCGGCGGCGACACGTTTTTCAGGTCGTTTCGCCCGGTCTTCCCTCGAAGTCCTCTGGGCAACCGCTTCGCGACGGGGTACATCGCATCCATCCTCGGGAGGCATGGCATGCAAATCCCCCCTTCGTCGATCCTGTCATTGGCGGGCCAAGCGGCGGTGACCAGCCGCGCCCCCGCCACGCAGTCGCAGCAAGCCACCGCCTCCGCCGACAAAAGTCGTCAGGCGGACCTGCAGACGCTGTCGAGCGCCAGTCAGGAAGATGTCGCCGAACTGACCGGCGACGGCTCGCAGGTGGGAGACCGCGACGCCGATGGGCGCGAAGCCTGGCACTTTTCAGGGGGGCAGCGGAACACGGAAGAGGAAGTCGATCCGGCCAAGGATCGCAATCCGGCCAGCGACGGTGAGACAACGGTCGGGTCCCTCGACGTGGTGGTATAGGGCTGTTCGGCGACGGCAGAATGTCGCCTCTGAGGCGGTATGTTTGGCGGAAATCTCCCGATTTCCGCTACAGCCTCGCGCAACGGTCCGATTTGCCTTGACGATACCACCAAACCTGACCTAAGCTCATTTCAGTCAATGCTGATACGTTGGGTTGAAGTGTCGGCCTCCGCCGGACGATGCCCCAGATATCCCACCCCCACCGGCGGTTGGGCGCGAGATTCCGGCTGTGTTCCAGTCGCAATCGCCCCCCCGCCTTGATCCGCACGGTTTGAGCTGCTCGACCTGTCGCTTCGACCTGTCAATCGGTTCGATCCGCCCGCCACGCGGAGGCTCGTATGTCCCACAGGCCTTTGAGCCGCCTGATCGTTTGTGCCTGTTGGAGCGCGATTGTCGCTGTCTCCTCCGGGGGCGGGGTCCGTGCTCAGGAGTCATTGTCGGTCCGCATCGACCGTCATATCGCCGCCGGGGCCGACTACGCCGCGATGGCCGCTCCCCTGTCGGACGACGCCGAGTTCATCCGTCGCGTCTCCCTCGATCTGAACGGGATCATCCCGACATCGACGCAGGTTCGCGAGTTCCTGGCCTCGACCGATCCCAATAAACGGACGGCTCTCGTCGACAAACTGCTGGCCGATCCGCTGTACGCCCGCCACATGCAACGGACGTTCGACGTGATCCTAATGCAGCGGCGGAACACGCAGAACGTGGCCATCGCCGAATGGCAGAAGTACCTGCGGGAATCGTTCGCGGCCAACAAGCCGTGGGACCAGCTGGCCCGCGAAATCCTCTCGACGGATGGCACCGACCCAGCCTTGCGACCCGCGGCGCGGTTCTTTTTGGACCGTGACGGCGACCCGCACCTGATCACGCGGGATGTCGGGCGATTGTTCCTGGGGGTCAACCTTGAATGCGCCCAGTGTCACGACCATCCGCAGATCGACGACTACAAGCAACAGCATTATCACGGCATTCATGCGTTTCTCGTGCGGAGCACGCTGTTCCGCAAGGGAAGCGAACCGGTGGTGTTGGCCGAAAAAGCCGATGGCGAAGTGACGTTCGAGTCGGTGTTCGATCTCCGGGACAAGAAATCAACCGGGCCGAAGACAACCTTGCCGGTGCTGTTCGACGGGAAGCCGCTCGAAGAACCGAAGTTCGAGAAGGGGCAGGAGTACAAAGTCAAACCGGAGAAAGATGTCCGGGGCATCCCCAATTACAGCCGTCGCGAAAAACTGGGGCCTGCGGTGGCGGACCCGGCCTCGCGGCGATTCGCGCGGGCGATCTCGAACCGTGTGTGGGGGCTGATGTTCGGGCGGGGGATCATCGATCCGCTGGAACTCGATCACTCGGACAATCCCCCGTCGCATCCCGAACTGCTCGAAGAACTCACGACGGAGATGATCGCTCGCAAGTACGACCTGAAGTCGATGTTGCGCGAGATCGCGCTGAGTCAGACGTATCAGCGATCGGGCCGTGCTTCGGCGGCCGCTCCCGCACCTCCGGCCGCCCGCTTCGCGGTCGCGCCGCTCAGGCCGCTCACATGCGAGCAACTGGCGTGGTCGTTCTGCCGGGCCGTGGGACTGCTCGAATGGCAGAAGCTGCAGATCGGCGCGAACGCGACCGACGAGCAAGCGATGGACAAGCTGACGTCCGTCGAGCCGCATTTCCAAAACCGATTCGCGTCGGAACCGGGACGGATCGAGCGGGGCTTCGATGCCCGTTCGGACCAGTCGCTGTTCATGGCGCACGACGGGTCGATTCTGGCTTGGGCCGGTCCGATGGCGGGGAACCTGGCGGAGCGGGTACTGAAACTCCCCGCTGACCAAACTCCGGCCATTGCCGACGAGTTGTATTTGTCGACCCTCTCACGTCCGGCGACCGCGGAAGAGGCGGCCGATGTGGCGGCGTATCTGGCGGAACGGACCGCCGACCGTCCACAGGCGGTCGTGGAACTCGTCTGGGCGCTGGTGAACTCGACGGAGTTCCGGTTCAGCCATTGAGTAGGGTCGCTCCGTCGTCGACAGTGAGGATTGAACCACAAAGACACGAAGGATTCACAAAGAGGGATTCGGTGGATGGCGCTTGATCCGGAGTTGGAACAAGCAAAAGAAAGAACAGGAGCCACAGATTAACACAGATGAAACACAGATAAGGATTTTGTCTTTATCTGTGTTTCATCTGTGGCTAAGAAATGTCTTTCCCACTCCGGTGGGATTCGTGGGTCAGGCTGTGCCTGACAGCTTACGACGCACGCAGAAACGATGATTGTCAGGCACAGCCTGACGTACAAATACGAGAGGGAGCCGACATGTCCAACCTTCCCAAATACGCTTGCGGCAGCGAGAGTCATCTGTCGCGACGGAGCTTTCTGGAAGGAGCCACCGCCGGCGCCGTGAGCTTGCTGGGCTTTCACAACATGGCCCGCGCGGAAGGGAGCCAGGCCCTGGCCTCCGCGCAAAAGCATGTCGTCGTGTTCAACCTGCATGGCGGCGTGAGCCAGCTCGAAACGTGGGACCCCAAACCCGGCACGGTGACGGGGGGCCCGTTTCAGAGGATCCAGACATCGGCTCCCGGCGTGGAGATTTGCGAACTGTTGCCGCACACGGCCAAGGTGATGCATCACCTGGCGCTGGTGCGGGGGTTGAACACTTCCGCCGCCGACATGGGAGACCACGGCAAGGGTTACTACACGATGGAGACGGGGCGGAAGCAGACCCCCGGCTTCGAGTACCCGGCGTTGGGTTCGGCCTTCGCGTATCACCTGAACCCGCCCGATTCGCCGCTTCCCGGCTACATCCAACTCAATAGCGGCGCGGCGTTCCCGCAAGAGGCCGCGTTCCTCGGTCCGCGTTACGCGGGGATGGCCCTCCCCGGCACGGGGACCCCGGCCAACCTGCTCCGTCCCGAATCCGTGAACGATCTGGCGGACGCCCGTCGTCGCGCGATGCGCGCCAAAATCAGCGGACGGTTCGAGCAAGGCCGCAAGGATTCGATGCTCGAGGCGTACAACCAATCTCACGATCAAGCGGCCAAACTGCTGGCGAAGAAGGACGTGTTCGACTTCTCGAAGATGTCGGCGTCGGACGAGGATCGCTACGGCAAGCACGAATTTGCGAAGCACTGCCGCATGGCCTTGCGATTGATCGAGCAGGGGGTGACGTTCGTCAAGGTGGGTCACACCAACTACGACACCCACTCCGAGAACTTCAACTTCCACATCGAACAACTCGGCGAGTTCGACCGCCCGTTCGCCACGTTCGTGGGGGACCTGGCCGATCGCGGTCTGTTGCAGCACACGCTGGTGATCGTGATGAGCGAGTTCGGCCGCACGCCGCGGATCAACCACCTCGTCGGTCGCGACCATTGGGGGACCGCGTGGTCCGTCGCCCTGGGTGGTGCGGGGATCAAAGGTGGGGCCGTCAGCGGCAAAACGAGTGACGACGGGACGAAGGTGATCGACCGCGAAGTCCACAGCGGGCACCTGTTCCACACGTACTATCGCGCGGTCGGTCTCGACCCGACGAAGAACTTCTACGACAACGGTCGCCCGACGGAGAAGGCGGATCCGAAGGCCGAAGCCCTCACGGAGATTTTGGCGTGAACCGCGACCTCCGCCGCAAATTCCGTCGCGAACTCCGACGTTTCGCCGCCTGCGCGATGGTCGTTGGCTCGGGTTGGGTCTCGACCGCGTCGACGTTCGCGCAGGCGGTCGTCGCGAAAAGTGCCCACCACTATGCGGGCCAAGAGGCGCAGCGCTTCGCGGACCGTGCTCGCGCGATCGCCGAGCAACACCGCGCACCGTTCGATCAGTTCCGCGCCGTGACCGGCCAAATCAAGGACGCGGAAGCGAAGAAGGTCGCCGCCGAAGCGGGGATCGCGGCGCTCACCGCGCAGGTCCAACAACTCGAAGCGGCCCAGGCGGCCGTCGATGCCCTGGCCAATGGCGCGGCCGCGACCGTGGCCGCCGGCAGCGTTGGCGAACCCGGCAAGCTCGCCGCCGCCGGGGCGGCGCAACTCAAGGCGGAACACGTCAAGATCGTCGCCGAGCGCAAAGCCAAGCTTGCCGAATCAACGACGGCCCTCGCCGCCGCACAGAAAGCCATCGCCGACCTCGCCGGCCCGCTCAAGGCGGCGACCGACGCGAAGGTGGCCGCCGAGAAAATCGTCGGCGATGCCACCACCGCCGCGAAGACCGCCGTCGACCGGCTGACGGTTTTGAACATGGTCGGCGACAAACCCGATCCGACCAAGATCCGCGAAGTCCAACGCCTCGCCCATAACCGAGGCCTGCTCAATTGCCGCTTCGACGATGACGGCGAGCGGCTGTGGACCGGCGCGGAAGACCACGCGCTGCACCGCTGGGACTGGATCGGCGGTGGTCACGAGGTGTTCGCCGGGCACAAAAGCTGGGTCGGTTCGCTGGCCTTCCTGGGCACGGGTCACCCGGTCGTCACCGGCGGGTACGAAGGTCAACTGCTGTTCTGGGACGCGGTCGGCGGCAAGGGTGCTCCTGTCCGGACCATCGACGCACACAAGGGTTTCTTGCGGTCGATCGCGATCAGCCCGGACGGTCAATGGATCGCCACGGGAGGGAACGACAAGCTCGCCCGCGTGTGGAAAGCGGCGGACGGAACGCTCGCGACGGAACTGTCCGGACACGCCAGCCACGTGTACAGCGTCGCGTTCTCGCGCGACGGCAAACGTTTGATCTCGGGGGACCTCAAGGGGGTCGTCAAGGATTGGGAAGTCGGCACGTGGAAGCATGTCCGCGACATCGACGCGGCGGTCCTCACGAAGTACGACGCGGGCTTCCAGGCGGATGTCGGTGGCGTGCGGTGCGTCGACTTCAGCCCGGATGGAAAGCTCGTGGCGCTGGGTGGTATCGGCGAAGTCAGCA
>JBIKMW010000060.1:0-38619 GCA_044359065.1 Planctomycetales bacterium
TTGCGGGGGTCGGTAAGCCGATCATCACCCTCATCGACTGGGAGACGGGGAAATCACTCCGCGTGCTGGAACCGGCGGACGCGTTCCAGGGCTCGGTCTACGGCCTGCGGTTCTCGAAGGACGGGGACTTCCTCGTCGGTGCGGGGGGCGGCGGCTCGGCGGGGGCGATCTGGTTCTGGCGACCGGGCGAGGTGAAGTCGTTCCACATGCTGAAGGTCGACCAGGTCTGCCGCGACCTCGCGATGCATCCCGATGGGCTGCGGCTCGCGGTCCCCTGCTTCGACAACAGCCTGCGGCTGTACGACATGACGCCGACGCCCTGACATCGACGCCGCGAGGGCCATCCGCTTCGCTACTCCGCCCCGGTCGTTGCCGCGCGCATGATCCGTTCTTCCGTGGCTTCCGCGCGGGAAAACTCCGCCGTCTGTCTTCCCTCGCGCAGCACGAGAATCCGGTCCGACAGCGTCAACAGTTCGGGCAACTCGCTCGACGTGACGATCACCGACAGTCCCCCCGCGCACAGGTCGTGGATCAGCGCGTGTAGTTCGGCCTTCGCCCCCACGTCCACGCCGCGCGTCGGATCGTCGAGGAGCAGCACCTTCGGCTCGGTCAGCAACCAGCGTCCTAGGATGCACTTCTGCTGGTTGCCGCCGCTCAGCCCGGTGATGGCCGCTCCGATCCCCGCCGCCCGGACACCCAGACGCGAAAACACCCCCCGCGCCGCCTCTCGTTCACGACCGGCGGCGACCAGTCCGCTCTTCCGAAATTCCCGCAGTCGGCACAGCGTGATGTTCTCGCCCGTGTCCATGCGGGCGAACAGGCCCGTCCGCTTGCGGTCTTCCGTGACCAGCGCGATCCCCGCAGCCACCGCCTCGGCGGGATGCGCGAAGCGTCGCGGTGAACCGTCCAGCAGAATTTCCCCCGCCACCGGTTCGACCGCTGCCCCGAACAGGCATTCGAGCAATTCCGTCCGTCCCGCCCCCATCAGCCCCGCGATTCCCAGCACCTCCCCCTTCCTGAGGGTGAACGAGACATCCTTGAGTCGATACCCCCGTGCGTGGCCGGGCCACGGCAACGAGACATTGCGGACTTCGAGGACCGGCTCCCCCGCTTCCGGCCGGGAAGGGGACGCGCCCCGTTCGATCTCCCGCCCCACCATCAGATTGGTGATCTCGCGCGGCGTGGTGGCGGCCCGGTCGAGGGTTTTCACATGCCGTCCGTCGCGCAGCACCGTGATGCGGTCCGCCAGCGTGAACACCTCGTCCATTTTGTGCGAGATGTACAGGATCGTTTTGCCCCGCTTCCTCAGCGCGGCGATCACCCGGTACAGCCGCGCCACCTCCGACTCCGTGAGCGCGCTGGTCGGCTCGTCCATGATGAGGACTTCGGCGTCGAGGAGCAGCGCCTTGCCGATCTCGACCAACTGCTGATCGCCGATTCGCAGCGATTTCACCAGCGCCGCCGGAGACGCGTCGCACTCGAGTTCGGCCAGCTTCTCCGCGGCGCGACGCGACATTCCGCGATCGTCCAGCCAACCGAACCGCGTCTTGAGCTCGCGCCCGAGGAACATGTTGGCCGCGACGGACAACTCTTCGACGAGGTTGAGTTCCTGGTGGATGATGGCGATCCCCGCCCGTTCGGCGTCCGCGGTGCCACCGAAGGACACGTCCCGCCCGCGCAGCCGCAGCGTTCCCTCGGGTTCGGTATACACCCCCGACAGAATCTTCATCAGCGTGCTCTTCCCGGCCCCGTTCTCGCCGCAGATGGCATGCAGTTCCCCCTCGCGCACGTCGAAGCTGACTTCCGCCAGCGCGACCACACCCGGAAACCGTTGCGTGACACGGTCGATCTCGATGAGGGGAACGGTGGAAGCGACCATGAATCGGCACTCGCTCTGCACGTGAGGTCTCTTGCCGTCCGCAGCCTGAACAAGGAAGTACGTCGCGGGAACTCCCGGAAAACAGTACCGGTTCGACCGACGGATATCACCGCCGCGTGGGGCTTTTGCGATCGAGCGGGCGATTCCGTCCCACAAGGCCGACGAGAGGGTGTCCAAGCCGTTGAATTTCGGGACGGAGAGAGTGTGTTGGGCCTCCAACCCGTACGACGGACTTCCAGTCCGTCGCCCGAAAGACCGCAAAACCGACGGACTGGAAGTCCGTCGTACGAGAATGGCCCGCGGCGCGTTCGGCTGTCCCCGGATTCGGGCATTCTGTTAACATCCCGGTCCGAAAACGGTCGCGGCGGAGCGCCGTCGCGAGCCTGGCACGCACGTCATCCGCGGCGACTTCCGACGCGATTCGTCGCATCGCCCGCGATTTTCCGGACTTGGCTCCGGAATAGGCATACGCAGAAACATCAACAAGCGCACAGGAAGGAATGTTCGGGATGAGCAAAGGGGTGGATGTCTACCAACAGTGTCCGTGCGGCAGCGGGAAGAAGATCAAGTTTTGCTGCCATACGGTCGTCGAAGACATGGCCTATGTGTTCGAGCTGATGAACGACGGGAAGTTCCCCGCCGCCCGCGCGATCCTGGAGCCGACCCGCAAGCGAGCCGAGGCGACGGGCGGGCAGACGTTGGCGTGGGTGTTGTCGGTGCTGGGAAGCGTCGAAATCACCGAGGGGAAATACCAGGCCGCGGGTACGCTGGCCGACGAAGCGATCGCCGCGTGCGCCGAGAATCCCGACGGGCACCTGCTCAAAACGCTCGTGCAACTGCAAGCGTCGGATTTCGATGGCGCGCGGAAGTCGTTCGACGCGGCGTTCCGCCACGTCAAGAGCGTGCCGGCGTTGGCGATCGAAACGCTGATTCGCCTGGCGGGGGAGTTCGCCGAGCGGCGGCACTTGTTGGCCGTGCGGGCGTGTCTGTCGGGCATCGCGGTGTGCGAACAGGGTCGCGAGCAGGCGGTGCGTCAATTGCGGCGGTTCGACTCGGACGGCGCCGTGCCTTACCCGTTCCGGGCGCCGCTGCCATTGCGTCCCGCCCCCGCCGACGCCCCGTGGCGGGCAACGGCGCGGGAAGGGATCGAATTCCACAGCCGCATGGCGTTTTACGCGGCGGCCGAGAAGTTCCGCGAAGTCGTCGAGAAGGTGCCCGATTCGGGCATGTTCTTCAATCTGGGGTTGTCGTTGGCGAGCATCGGCAACGATCGCCAGGCGGCCTTGTCGTTCCGGCGGTCCGCGCTGCTGGATGACGACTACGAACGGGCGGTCGACACCGAGGCGTTGGCGCAGTTGCTCGAGTTCCAGACGGTGCTGCCGCCGGAGGAATCGGTCAACACCGAGTACCGCGCTTCGTCGTTCGACGATCTCGACGCCAAGCTCGATTCGCTGCCGCGCTGCGCGCCGGTTCCGACGGAGCCGGACCCCCGCACGGGGGCGCTGCCGCCGTTCGTGCGGTATCTGGTGCTGAACCGCGCTCCCGCCGAAGGGGACCTGGACCTCCCTCTGGCCGAACAGCCTCAAGTGTGCGGACAGGTGGCTCTGTTCCGTCAAAACGCCGCCGGAGAGCAAACGCCCTTGGTGTACTACACCGAGCACGATCACATCGGCGAGCAGTCCGCGAAGGGGTGGTTCGAGACCGAATGCGGAGGGTTGGTCGAAGCGACGGGGAACGTCACGCGCGACAAGGGGCAGGCGCGGGAATACTCGCCGATGGTGATTCGCGCCCACCAGCCCGAGGACATTTCCTATGCCGCCGAGGAACGGCGGCGCGCCGAGGAGTTTGCGTGGCTGCGCGACACGGCGTGGCCGTCGCTCAAGCTGACGGCGTTGGGAGGACGGACTCCGGTCGAAGCCAAAGAGAAGCCGGAATTCAAGATTCCGCTGGCCGCGTCGATTCTGGTGCTGGATGCGTTCTGCACGGCCCGTGGCTTCGCGATCGACGAAGGAGCCTTGCGGGAAACCCTGGGGCTGCCAGCGGTGACGCCGATCGTTCCGGACGCGGGGTCGCCGGACAACCGGGTGTGGACACCTCTCGAAGTGCGACGGATGGACGTGTCGCGGCTGTCGGAAGTGGCCCTTTCGCGGTTGCTGTATTCGATGGCGCTACTCGGGAACGCGCGGTTGGACATTCGCGTGTGCGGCGAGCTCTTGTCGCGCGCCAAAGCCTCGAACACGCGGGTTCCGCAGGAGTTCCGCCACATGCTGGCGCGAGGGCTGCGCGCGATCGGGCGGCGGGACGAAGCGCTGGCCGCGATTGAAGAGGGACGGGGCGCGGTCTCGGCGTTCCGCGAGCAAGTCGAACTGGACTTGCTGGAAATGTCGGTCCGGGCGACCGACCCCGCCGATCCGCAACTGGAGTTGATCGCGTACCGCGTATGGCATCAGTACGTGCCGAAGTTGCCGGACCAGCGCGACATGCTGGTGGCGATGCTGTCGATGTACCTGCCGAAGGGACCGTGGGCGGGGGGGCTCGACCTTTCCGGGACGGTCTCGATCCCCGAGACCGGAGCCGTCACGGCCGGGGGGATCTGGACTCCCGAAGCGACCGACGCCCCGGCGGGCGGCGGGAGCAAACTGTGGGTCCCCGGGAGCTGAGTCGAACGCTCGGGAATGGATGAAGATTTCGACAGCAACGGCCCCGGTCTCAAAGACCGGGGGCGTTGCCGATCCCTTGGGCTTCGATGTCGATGATCCGCGCCGTGGGACGGGAGAGGTCGATCAGGACGGGTTGGCTCGTGGCGACGCTCCGCTGATTGCCAGCAGAGTCGCGCGCTTCCACGCGCAGAAAGAATCGCGCGGGGACGTTCGGTCCCACAGCCCAAACGAATCGTCCGGTGTTCTCCTGCCAGCCCTGGATCGGTTGCCACGGATCGGCCCCGGTGGCCGAGAACGAGATCTGGATCGGCTGATCGGCGGGGTTGTCGTCGTTGTAGCGGTAGTTGACGACGACCCGATTGGCCGTCCCGCCGCGACCTTGCTCGACACCGGCGATTTCGATGGTCGGCGCGGTTTGATCGACGCGGACGACGATGGGAGGAGGCGTGCCGTTGACGGGGGGCTCGCTGGACAACCCCGCGCCGCTGCGTACACAGAGCGCGAAACCGTACGTCCCTTCCCCCGGTACCTCGATGACCGCGGGGCTTTGGCGGTCGGCGTCTTCACCGTAGCGGAACCAGCGTTGGCCGTCGGTGTCGGTTGCGTAGATCTCGACCGCGCCGATGCCGGACGGGCCGACATCCTGAATCGAGTATCCCAGGTGGAACCGACGGCTGTTGATGAGCCGCGATTTCTTGCTCTGGTCGCCCCACGCCGCGCCATCTCCGGCAGGGCGGGTCGCTCCGGAAGCAATCGACGGGGACATGTCGACCGAACCCGATCCCGGGGCCGGATTGAGCGACATGGTTCCGCCGTCGCTGGTGGGGACGGTGTTCAGGTTCGGGACGGCGCTCAGGCTTGGAACGGGTTGTTCGACCGTCTGCAAACCGTCGGTGGCGCGGGAAACCGGCTGCGCGAACACGGGGGAGCGTTCGCGAATGGCGGGCCCTTCGGCGGGCAAGGTCAGTCCAGCGGGGGGCGCGCCCAGCGGTGACTGCGCGAGGTCAGGAGCGGCCCCCAACGAGGGGAGGGCGACCGGTTGACGCGAGGCGGGAGTGGCGGGACGCGTTCCTTCCGGTGCTGCCGAGACACGCAACTGCGTTTCGGCCCGGCCGCTGTTCTTGGCGTGGTCGCCGATCGACGCGCGCACCGCGACCATGCCCGCTTGCGGCACGCTCCACTCCGTCTGGCCGATCGCCCGGGGGACGACGCCGACGGTTTGCCAATCCGGTTGTCCCGGCTGGATGTATTCCAGTCGCAGTTGCGCCACATCGACGTGCGCGTCGGTCGCCGCCCACGCCAGTTGCACGCGTCCGGACGAGGTTTCGCGCAGTTCGACCTTGATCTGAGGGGCGGTGGTGTCGACCACCACCATCAAACCGGGTTCCATCGTCGGGGAATCCGGATGCATGCGGTTCTGGCCGTCGAGAGTGCGGACGACGAACCAATACTCCCCTTCGGCGGGGGCCTGGAACTGGAACTTGGCCGCGTCGGGGGGCACCGACTGGGTGTGCTGCCAGGTGCCGCCCCGATCTCGCGAGACGTACAACCGCACTTCCCGGGCGCCGAGCGCCTGCATTTCGGCGGCGTCGAACTTGAACGGGATGCGGAATTTCGTCTTGTTCGTGTGCACGGGAGCGGCGGGAGCCGCCCAGGCCGCCAGCGGTTGTCCCGCCAGCCACAGTATGGTTCCGCACACGAGCGCGATTCGGCGCTTCATCGTCCGCCTCCCTGCCGACTGCATCCCGACGGACCGTCCGCGGTCGCGTACAATTTCCGCCGGCGTCACAGATTGCCTGATCGGAAAGGGTTCTCGCGGAGAAGGTGACAACACCTCCCGCCGTTCGGGCGCTATCGTCGCGGCGTGCTCCGCGTCATGACGGTAAGGCCATTCGCCCGCAAGGGGTGTGGCGTCGGGAGAAACCGCGAACCACGCAGAATCTTCGCGACCGGAAGACTCTGACAGGCGCGGCGGAAGGATCCCCCACAGGAGTGCGGCGGCGTTGGAAGAATTGCGGAGTGTTTCCCCGGCCGTCACCGCAATCCGCAGCCGCAATAAGTTGCCCACAATCCCTGACACACCCTTCCGGCGCCACCGAATTCCGCAGATGGTATGGACAAGGCAACTTGACTGTGGTTTGGTCCATGACTCATAATGCGTTTTCGATGACAGACAAGAATACGGATGTCTCTGGGCCGGATGTGGGGCGATTTCTGGAGTGGAAGAGAGGCTATCGGCAACAATAGGCCTCTCTTCGTGGTTGTTGAAGACGGCGATGCGAGGAGGGTAAAACCGCCCGCGCATCGTTGGTCCGTGCGTCGCACGGACGGACCGGCGGTGAAGCACGATCGTGGATCGCCGAGTGTGTGAATTGCTCCCACTAGGGTTGCGACGACGCTCTCAACGGACGTGGTTGTGAGCACGGGTTCGGACGGGGCTGTCCATCGATGTTGTTCAGAGGGTCGGGAGCGCGTGATTATTGGATCGCTTGCGGTGTTCGGCGGCGCGCGCTCGCCGCCTCGAACACCGCCCGGGATCGTGGAACATGTGGCTTTGGAATTGGTCGACGGGATTGCGGTCGGCGGTGATGGCCGCAACAAGGTCGCGGCGCACCCGCGCGGCGGCGCGTGGTGTGGAACCCCTCGAATCGCGGATGTTGCTCGCTGAGGACTTCGGCGACGCGCCGGACACCGGCGCGGGAACGGGCGCCCGCAACTACGACACGCTGTTGGCCAACAATGGTCCCCGGCACACGATTGTCGCTGGATTGCGACTGGGGGGTACGGTTGACGGGGAAGCGGACGCGAGTGTCAACGGTCGCGCGACGGGGGACGACATCGGCGCGGACGACGAGGACGGAGTGGCTTATCCGGCGACCGATCTGGTGGTCACCATCGGGTCGCAGCCGAGCATCGGATTGCGAGCGACCAACACCACGCTCGTCGCCGCGACGTTGTCGGGGTGGATCGACTTCGACAACAACGGGCTGTTCGACAACACCACCGAACGCGCACAAACCGTCGTGCCCGCCGGGACGAACAACGGGGCGTTCTCGCTGACGTTTCCCGTCGTGCCGACGGGCTTCACGGGAACGACGTTCGCGCGGTTTCGCTTGTCCACCGATGTGGCCGGGCAGAGTTCGCTGGGGGCGGCGTCCAATGGCGAGGTCGAAGACTACGCGGTCACGATCGTGGCCGCCGGGGACGGGACCGTCAAACCGGGAGCGGTGTCGAAGATCGGCCACAATCTGGGTGGCGGGCCGAGCCTCACGAACTTCGAGTTCTTCGGGCGCTCGCTGGCGTCACTGGGGGATTTCGACGGGGACGGCATTGGCGACATGGTGATCGGTTCGTTCCGGGACGACACGGGTGGGACCGACTTCGGCGCCGTCCACATCACGTTGATGAACGCGGACGGAACGGCGAAGTCGCGCACGAAGATCGCACACAACCTCAATGGCGGACCGTCGCTCAATTACGGGGGATTCGGATTCTCGGCGGCGAACATCGGCGACCTGGACGGGGACGGTGTGACCGACATCGCGGTGGGGGCGCCGTTCGACAATGTGGCGGGGCTGTCGCGCGGCGTGGTGCACATACTGCGGTTGAACGCCGACGGGACAGTCAAAACGGGGGGCGCGACGAGGATTGATCGCAACACTCCGGGGCTGACTCTGTTGGATCGCGACTACTTTGGCGTGTCGGTCACCGGGCTGGGAGACTTGGACGGAGACGGCGTCGCGGACATCGCGGTCGGCGCTCGGGGGGACGACACGGGAGGGGCCGAGCGCGGGGCGTTTTACATCGTGCGGATGAACGCCAACGGCACGGTCAAGACGGGCGGGATCACCAAGGTCGATGCGAACACGGTCGGCGGCCCGGTGTTCTCCGCGGGAGACGAGTTCGGGGAGACGGTCGAAGGGCTGCGAGACATCGACGGAGACGGCATCCGCGATTTGGCGGTCGGTGCATTGCGGGACGACACGGGGGGCACCAATCGCGGGGCGGTCCACGTGTTGCGGCTCAACGCGAATGGCACCATCAAGGGGTCGACCAAAATCGCCAGCGGCCTGAATGGCGGCCCGACGCTGGTCGACAACGACTCCTTCGGCACAGCCATCGCCGACCTGGGGGACCTCGACGGAGATGGCATCACGGACATCGCCGTCACAGCGAGCGACGACGACACGGGGGGAAATGGCCGGGGGGCGTTTTATATCGTGCGGCTGAACGCCAACGGGTCGGCGAAAAGTACGACGAAGATCGCGCATCAAACCAACGGCGGACCGACCCTGGCCGATGCCGACTTCTTCGGCAGTTCGATCACCGGGTTGGGGGACATCGACGGCGACGGGGCAATCGACATCGCCGTCGGGGCGGTGGGTGACGACGGCGGCGGTACCCAACAGGGGGCTGTGCATGTGCTGCGAATGGCTCCCTCCACGACCACGAGCGGTCCCACTGTTGCGCTCTCCGGAGCGACGGTGGCCGAGAACGCCTCGTTGGGAACGACGGTCGGCACGCTGTCCGTGACGAACGGCACGCCGGGGGACACGTATTCGTTCGGCTTCGTCGCCGGGGCGGGGGGCGACGACAACGGTTCGTTCACGATCGTGGGCAATCAACTGCGCACCAACACGACGTTCAACCTCGCGACGAAGGGGACGTACACCGTCCGCGTGGCCGCGACGAACCAGGCGAGTGTTTCGGTCGCGCGCGCGTTCACGATCACGGTGACGGCGGCGTCGGGAAATTCGGCCCCGGTGCTGAACACTGCGGGTGACGTGTACTACATCGCCGGCGTGGGGAGACGGATTTCCGAGGCGATGACCAATGGCGTGTTGGTTTCGGATCTGTTGGCGCGGGGAGCGGGGGGGGACCCGATCTCCGACGGGGACGCGGGGGCGCTGGAGGGGATCGCCGTCACGGCCATCGACAAGACCTACGGTCGTTGGCAGTACACAACGGCCGCGAACCCGACGAACGTGGATTGGACGGACATCGACGCGGGGGGCGAGATTTCCGACGCCAGCGCGCTGCTGTTGAATTCCGACGCGACAACACGGGTGCGGATGATCTCGACGTTGGTGCCGCACCACGAGGGAACCGTCACGCAAGGCTTCCTGCCGCTGGAATCGAAGTTGACGGCGGGGCTGTCGTTCCGGGCGTGGGACCGCACATCGGGGGGTGCCGGTCAGCGCGGCAACGCGGTGTCGAACGGTGGAGGGACGGCGTTCAGCACAGCCACCGAAACAGTCGCGACGTACTTCGAAGCGCGGTTATGGCGGTCGTTCAACACGAATGCGCTCTTGAACGTCTACACGCTCGAGGCGGAGTTCTTCGCGCTGACGGCGAACCCGACCTATCAGGACCGGTCGTTCTCGCAGTTCAGCGGCTTCTCCGTGTTTCTCAGTCCGCTGACGCCTTCGCTGGGAGTCTCGTCGCTCTATCGGATGTACTACGGAGTGCAGTACAACGCCGACCGCACCGAAACGGACATGGGCTATCGCTACCTCACGACGAACCTCGCCGAGGCCCAGATCCTCGAGAATCAAGGCCCGGCGGACAAACGTCAACTGCGACAGGGAACCTACTTCCGCGAGTTGGGGGTCAACGCCGGCACGAGCATCACCGGTTATGTCTTCAGCGACTTCCAACCGGGCACGAACCAGTTCTCGCAAATCTATCGGACCGACCTGATCGGCAAACCGACTCGTCCCCCCGGCACCGCCGAGGGGTCCCCTCCAACGACGCAACGAGGGCAGGAGATCGGCGACCATGTGTACACGACGAGCGTGAACATCGAGATCGCGCGCACGGGCGTGTGGCGTGTGGAGTCCACACGGGGCTTTGTGCGCGAACTGTCGACGACGCAGGTGAGTGCGGACATCGTTCCGCGAACGACCGATGTCCCATTGGGTCCCGATGTGAACGGGGCCACTCCCGGCACGCGAGCGACAATGGGGCAGTCGGTGGTCGCGATGTCCGCGATTGCGGAAGTGGCGCCCCGTGTGGAAGCTCGTGAATTCGCGTTTTCGGGTTTGGTGGCGACTGTGACCGGCGCACGCGGGACGGTGGGGGAATCGGCCCCCGCGGAGCCTCAGTGGCAGGTCGTACCGAGGAAGCGGATTGCCAACACGGTCCGGTCCGTCGAGGTCGCACCAGTGGGGATTGATCGCGTGTTCGGAGAGCTCGCGACCCGTGAGGGAATCGAGCCAGGGTCGGACGGTTGGGGAGGCTGAGTCGCGCGGCACCGACGGGCGTGGAAGCGCGAAACGAGCTGGGATTCGGGTGGTGACAACGAAGGTCGTCACTCGGGAGCCGACGCGTTCACCGCTGCCGCGCCAAAGCGTGGAACAGTTCCACCCGGGCGCCGAGTTCCTTGAGGCTGTCGCCGCCGAATTTTTCCAGGAACGCTTGCGCCACCGTGAAGGCGACGACGTTCTCGACGATCACACTGCATGCGGCCAAGGCACACACGTCGCTGCGCTCGTAGGCGGCGCGTTCGGCTTCCTTGGTGGCGAGATTGATCGAATCGAGCGGCTTCCGCAGTGTGCTGATCGGCTTCATCGCCGCCCGCACGACCAGCGGCTGGCCGTTGGTCATCCCCGCTTCCAAACCCCCCGCGTTGTTCGTGCCGCGGACGTAGCCGAGAGTCGGCCCGTCGGCGCGGTCGGGGTCGTAGGCGATGCCGTCGTGGACCTGCGAGCCGGGACGCCGCGCGGCCTCGAACCCCAGGCCGATCTCGACCCCCTTGATCGCCTGCACGCTCATGACGGACTGGGCGAGCAAGCCGTCGAGCTTGCGGTCCCACTGAGCGTGCGTACCGAGGCCGAACGGCAGGTTGTGGACACGCACCTCGACGATCCCGCCGAGCGTGTCTCCTTGCGCGGTGGCCTCGTCCACGCGCGCCACGATTTTGCCGTCGGCATCGGGGTCGAGCGTGTACATCGGGCTGGCGTCGCGCAGGGCGCGCAGTTCGGCAAGCGTCCCTTCGCGCGGTTGGGTGGGAATCGTTTCGAGTTGCGTGACGAAACCGAAAACCTCGATCCCGAACACACGCAGCAGTTGCTGACAGAGCGCCCCGGCGGCCACACGGACCGCGGTCTCGCGGGCGCTGGCCCGCTCGAGCACGCCCCGGATCGAGCCGAGGTACTTGATGGCGCCGGTGAGATCGCCGTGCCCGGGACGGGGCCGTTCCAACTCCTTGAGGCGTTCGAGCTTGTGGTCGGAGTTCACGACCGTCAGCGTGATCGGTCCTCCGAGCGTCGTCCCCTGCCAGACCCCCGTCTGCACGTTGACGACATCCCTCTCCAGCTTTTGACGGCCACCCCGGCCGTAGCCTCCCTGTCGCCGCGCGAGTTCGGCGTTGATGAATTCGGTGTCGATCGGCAGCCCGGCGGGGAAGCCGTCGAGCGTCGCCTGGAGGAGCTGGCCGTGCGATTCCCCGGCGGTCAACAAACGCAACATTTCCGAACCATTCTCACGGCGGACGAAATTCGATGGAAAACCCCCATTTAACCACAAAGGGGGAGCGGAATCGAAACGTTCCCGCCGAGACCAATCTCAATCCACGAAATTCGGCGTGAAAACTGGCTCCTGCCCGGATCGACCGCTACGATCTTTTCACGCTCTTTGGGTTCCCAATCCACTCACCCACCCCGCCGCGCCGACGGGGCCGGTTTTCGCACGACCGGTTCCCAGAAAGGATTCCCGACCCGATGTCGACCGAAACGATCCAGGACGGACAGATCTCAATGCGCGAAATCAAGAACGTCTTGCGTGCCCAGGCCCACGAAAACCGCAAGAACCAGGAGGGGAAGGACGAACTCAGCCAGACGATCGTCGGCAAGTTCCTCGCCCTGCCCGAATACGCGGCGGCGAAGACCGTGATGTTCTATGTCGATGTCCGGACGGAGGTCCGCACGCGGTTCGCCCTCCCCGACGCCCTCACGCACGGCAAACGGATCGTCGTGCCGTGGTGCAACGAAGCGGGTGAGCTGGAGCTGTTCCACCTGACATCGATGGAGGACCTCGCTCTCGGGATGTACAAGATCCTCGAACCCAAGGCCGAACTGCGCGGGCTCCCCGAACGGCAGGTGCGTCCCGACGAACTCGACCTGGTGATGGTGCCGGGCGTGGCTTTCACTCGGGAAGGAGCCCGAATGGGGCACGGCAAGGGGTACTACGACAAGCTGCTCGAACACGCCCGTCCCGACGCACCGCTGGTGGCGCTGGCGTTCGAGTGCCAGCTCTTCCCCGAGATTCCCGTCGCGCCGCACGACATCTTCATGGACAAGGTGATCACCGAGACGGCGGTGTATGCCGGAAGAGGCCGCTCGCCAGCATGAGTGCGGCTCGGGCTAAAGACGTTTTCCACGTCAAGCTGGACGTGCTCAAGCCGACCTCGTGCGGCGGCTGCGGGTTGTGCTGCCTGGGGATCGGGTCTCCACCGATCTACTACGCGACCTACCCACATTTGCAGGGGCCGCATCCGTTCCGTCCGGCCGATTTGCCGCAACACCTCATCGACGAGATCGACGAAAAGTTCCTGGGTGTGTTTCGCGGTCAGGAGCCGCCGGAAACCTGCATTTGGCACGACACGACGACGGGGCTGTGCCGCAACTACGAATGGCGGCCGCAGGTGTGCCGCGACTACGACCTGGGGGGGCGGGAGTGCCTGTCGCTGCGCCAGACGCGACTGACGGCGGACGCGGCGGCCAAGGCCGCGCGGGAAGGGCGGCCGTCGGACTTCGTTCCCTACGGTCTGCCGAGCTGAGCGATACGCCGAGAATGCTGGTCGAGCCCAGCGACGCAACGGCAACGGAGTCCCGTAAACCCTCAAACAGAAACCGGCACGTGCCGCCGAGTGATTCGGTGACGCGTGCCGATTTCGTGATCGAGGGAATCGTGTCGCAAGGCGACGCCGGTCAGGCGGCCTTCCAACCTTGAGCGAGGTCGTCGTCGGCCAGCACCCGCTCTTCGGCGCCGAGGAACTTCGGGCGGGGCAGGATGCCCTGCAACCGGCGCTTGGTTTCGCGACCGAACGCCCGACAGAGCCCCTTCACGACCTCTTCCTGCTGCGATTCGGCCAGCTCCGGGAAGATCGGCAGGGCCAACACTTCCTTGCAGGCCTGTTCGGCCACGGGGAGCATCCCCGCCTTGTAACCCAGATCCTGGAAGCAGGTTTGCAGGTGCAGCGGTTTCGGGTAGTAGATCGAGCAGCCGATCTGCTGCGCACGGAGCGATTTGAGGACTTCGTCCCGTTTCCCGTCCGCCACGCGCACACAGTACTGGTTGAAGACGTGACGGCGCTCGGGAAGCACCGGCGGGGCGGTCAACACGTCGGTCAGGCCGTATTCGTCGAACAGGATCGAATACCGCTTCGCGTTGCGCTGACGCGCTTGCGTCCATTCGTCGAGCTTGCGGAGCTTGATCCGCAGGACGGCCGCTTGCAGCGCGTCGATCCGGCTGTTGAGTCCGACTTCCAGGTGCTCGTAAACGCCGATGTCGCCGTGGACGCGCAAGCGCTTGAGCCGCTTGGCGATGTCTTCGTCGTCGGTGGTCATCAGGCCGGCGTCGCCGGCACCGCCGAGGTTCTTGGTCGGGAAGAAGCTGAAGCAACCGATCGTGCCGAGAACACCCGCGCGACGGCCACGGTACTCGGCACCGATGGATTGGCAGGCGTCTTCGACGATGGCCAGATCGTGCCGGGTCGCCAAACGCCAGAGCGGGTCCATCTCGCAGGTCTGGCCGAAGATGTGGACCGGCATCAGAGCCCGCGTGCGGGGAGTGACGGCGGCGGCGACGGCGGCGGGATCGAGGTTGAACGATTGCGGCTCGATGTCGACGAACACCGGCTTGCCGCCGGTCCGCCAGATCGAACTCCCCGTCGCGAAGAACGTGAACGGGCTGGTGATGACCTCGCCCCCCTTGGGGAGGTCGATCGCCATGAGCGCCAGGATCAGCGCGTCGGTTCCCGAGGCGCAGCCGATGGAAAACCGGGAATCGCAGTAGTCCCCGGTTTCCTTCTCAAGGAGGGCAACTTCGTCCCCGAGGATGAATTTCTGCTCGGTGAAGACGCGTGTGACGGTTTCGAGGATTTCGTCCCGTTGACCCTCGAATTGCTTCACAAGGTCGATCAGGGGGATCGGAGCACGGCTCGGAACGGTGACGGGGGTCGGAACGTTCACGGGGGTCGAAGCGCTGGAAGCGGTGTTCGCGTCACTCATCGGCGACTCCATTCGCGCGAGTGGGAAGACAACCGGCGGCATCGCGGAACTCGTTTCCGCGCGGACGTTTGCGACACAGACCCGCAAGCGGGGGCTGTGCCTTGACGGCCAAGTCGGTTTGTCAATCCGGGAAAGGGGCGGAAAAGTACGACGGCGGGCCGATTTGTGTCAAGGTCTTGTGAAGCCTGGAAGATCGCGACCCGCAATGCGCCACCCGTGGGGAAACCGTCCCCGCACCTTCCGATATCGGACGGTCGGACGCGACGACTGGAGCGACTTTTCCTGTCGCGCCGATTTGTCACCCCCCGGCTCGGGGGAAGATTTCTGACCGGACAGTTTCCGCAGCCGAACGGTTCGATCCGACCGCGCCGCCGCTGTGCGTTGATTCACTCAAGTCGGGTCGAAACGTCCGACCTGCACGCGGACATGGTCTAGATTTGCGAGTGCGAGTCGCACATCCCGATCCCCCGTTGTTCATCCGAGTTTCGCCGCCATGCGTCCGGAGCCAACCCGTTCGTCGAACCAGTGCCGCGCGCTCTGCCTCGTCCGCGGCGCGCTGTGGATGGTGGCGGCAATCGGCGCGATGCCGGTCGCGGACTCCGTCGCCCGCGCGGCCCCGCCGGTGATGATCGAGGTCGAATCGAACAAAACCATCCATCACGGCAAGGTGGTGTCGTCCGTGGGCGACCAGTTCTGGTTGATGGAGCAGGACGGTCGCATCCGGGAACTGAACGTCAAATCGACATCGCGGTTCCGGCAGGTCTCGCCCACGTTCCAACCGCTGTCCCCCCTGCACATCGGGGCGATTGTGCGGCGCGACACGGGGGCGACGTACGCCGTGGCCACCACCCGACACTACGTCGTGGCGGCCACGAGCGAAGCGAAGGCCCGGAAGTACGCGGAGGTTCTCGAGGACACGTACAAGGCGTTCCACGCGTACTTTTCGGTGCGCGGCCTGACGCTTGTCGAACCCGAGTGCCCGCTGCCGGCCATTGTGTTCGCCGACGCGGGCGCCTTCGGGGCCTACGCGAAAAAGGATCAGGTCCCCGCCGCACGCGGGATGAAGGGCTATTACCATCCGATGACCAATCGGATCGCCCTGTTCGAGGACAACCAAATCGCCGCCGCCACACCCGGCGATCTCGCGTCGCACCCCCATCGGGTGTTCGGGCTGCCGGGGGGCAAGGGGGAGACCGGTTCGCTCGGCGTGGCCCTGCCGTCCATCGGCCCGGTGTTGGGGTCGATCGAGGCGGGCCTGAAGGACACGCTCGTGCACGAAGCGACCCACCAGGCGGCCTTCAATATGGGACTGCATACGCGATTGGGTGCGACGCCGCGGTGGGTGTGTGAAGGGTTGGCGACCGTCTTCGAGGCCCCCGGAATCCGCAATTCGAGCGCCAACACATCGGCGAAGATGCGGATCAACCCCGAACGGATGACGTGGTTCGGCAGCTATGCGCAGCAGCGGCGCAAGCCGAAATCGCTGCGCGGATTCCTCGAGTCCGACCGGTCGTTCGACACGCACACGCTCGACGCGTACTCCGAGGCATGGGCGCTGTCGTTCTACCTGATCGAGAAACGTCCGCGCGAGTACGCCAAGTACCTCTCCCGCATTTCGCGCCGCGACGCGCTCCGCACCCCGACCCCCGAGGAGCGGGTGAAGGACTTCGAGGAGACCATCAGCCGCGACATCCACCTCGTCGAGGCGGAAGTGCTCCGATACGTGCTGTCACTGAACAAGTGACGCGGAACGGCGAGGGGGAACGGGCGTCAGACTGCCTCACGCCAAGCCGATTTTCCGCCGCCAGACCCATTCGATCGTCAACAGTCCCGCCAACCACGTCCACATCCACCACGTGCTCCAGATCGGCGTCCTGGCGACGCGCGGCGGGCCGACCGTCACCGGCAATTCCTGGAGCAGACGCTCCAGCTCGGCGGAACTCGACAGCACCCGTCCGCCCGACAGCCGCGCGATCCGCTCCAAGAGTTCATGGTTCGGAAACGGGTTCTGAAGCTCGAACGGGTCGTGCAGGATCTGCACGTCCAGCGACGTGCTGTCCACCTGCGTGAGGTCCTCGTAGGCGGTCAGTTCCAGCCGCAGCGACTGGTTTGCCGCACCGGACTGCAACATTTCGGCGATGGGGAACATCAGCGAGTAACCCGGTTGGCCGCCGTCTTCGACGAGGGGGAGTTCGATCTCCTCGCCCCACGCGATGAACGGGCCTTCCTCGCCGCTTTCACGCGGCATTCCCGCAGGCCACTTTAGCGGCGAATAATCCCCCGGCGTGTCGCGCAACGACCCGTTCGGTTCGACCATGGCGACAATGCGGTAGTCCTTCGTGCGGCGGGCCGATTCGTTGAACGCCGACGCGCTCACGCGCAGTTCGTCGCCGGGGTTGTAGAACCGCTTGTCAGCACTTGCGACCAGTCGCCGCCGACCGATCGACGAGTTCTCCGTCAGCCAATAGACCAGGTTCCGCCAGAACCGCGTGTGATGGCTTTGGTCCCCCTGTTTCCATTGCAGGGCGAAGTCGGACGCCCAGGGGGGGGCGATGGCCGTCGACATCGCCGCGGTGCGACCCTTGCCGAACCGCCCCAGCACCAGCGCGGCGCTCGTCCCGCCGTCGGCGGTTTGTCGCTCGGCGGGTGTTTCCGGTTCGTCCCCACCCACCAGGCGGCGGAAGATGTCCTGCACGAGGTTCGGGTCGCGCGGGGGCGGGGGTGATTTCTTCGGGGGGGCGACCGCCCCCACCACGGCGCTGTCCGCCAGCGCGACCGTCAGATTGGGCTTCACCGCCGAGAAGCGGTTGGCTCCGGTGAAGGGGGGGACCGCCGCCAGCGCGTCGAGCGTGCGGCGTTCCTCGGTGTACAGCATCCACACGGGATGCGGCTTCGGCTCGGTGAGGGGCTTCCACTGGATTTGTTCCCCCGAATTCCAGTCCGCCCCCGCCAACATTTCCACGGGGAGCACGTCCGCGAGTTTCGTCTTGTCCCAGCCTCCCGACGTGAAACTCCCCGGCCCCCCCGCCATGAGCAAGCCGCCGCCGCGCTCCTCGACCCATTCGCGGATCCAATCGACCTGCGTCTCCGTCAGCATCCGCTCCGGGAAATCGCTGAGGATGATGGCGTCGAACGCGGCCAGTTCCGCCTTGGTTTCGGGGAACGCGCGGGACGAATCCAAACCGGTCTCCGAGACGCGGTAGAGGCTGCCCCGACCGCCGCCGGTCGAGACGACCACGCATTCAATGTCGTCGTCGGTCATCAGCGCCTGCGACACGTCCGAATGCGGACCGCGCAGGACCTGCTTGCCGCCTTGCACCGCGGCCGAGATCGGGATCGTGCTCCCTTCGAGGTACAGCACACGGATTTTCGTCCGGTCGACCCCCACGTCGCTCGACAGCGCGTTGTTCGATTCGGAAATCTCCCCCTTCACGGCCGGAACCCCGACCCGTACCGGATGCGATTCGGTCGAACTGCGGAACGTGGCCGTCACCGCCTGAAACCCGCTGCGAAGGGTGACCGGCGTGCTGGCCAATTTGGTTCCCGGCTTGCCCGGACGATCGGGAATCGTCAGCTCGACTTCGGTGCGGTGCCCGTCGAATCCGAAGCTCCGCAGGAACACCTGCACCTCGACCTCCGAGAATTTCCGCACGCGCGGCGGCACGACGGCGGCGACGATCGAAATATCACCCCGCTGGCCCAGACTGCCCGTGGGAAACACGTGCACCGGCACTTTCAACCGGGCGAACTGCGAGACGGTTTCCTCGACGGACACGTCGTCCCGCGCGCGGCCATCGGAAAACACCACGATCCCCTTGGGGGGCTTGTGTCCGAAACGGCTGGAGATTTGTCGGAGCGCCGTCAGCAATTGGGTGTCGGTGTCGGTCGGCGCGAGCGGGGCGTCGCTCCCTTTGGGGGCCGCGCTCGCCGGCGTGGTCGCGGCGAGCGCGCTGCTCGAGAGGCCCGGAAACAATGCCCCTCCGCCCCCGGCGACCGATTCCTCGACGAGCGCATCCAACCCGTCGCTGGCCAACAGGCGCTGGCCGAACCGGAACAAGCGCAGCCTGGCCGGGCCTTCCAGTTGACTGCGTGCCGCGGAGCGCATCGTTTCGAGCGCTTCGTCCCAGCGGGATTTGGGGGACCCCAGCGACATGCTTTGCGAACTGTCGACGAGCAGGAACACTTCGGGACGCTCGACGGCGCCCGGGGACTTCGTCACCCGCACGGGGTTGAACAGTACCGCCAACACCGACGCCACGATCAACCCGCGCAGCGCCAACAATTCGACGCGCCGCGCCAACGGCGCGGCCGGGCCGAGCCACAGGCGCATCAGCCCCCAGCCCGCCACCGCGGCGGCCAACAGGCCCGCGACGATCGCGATACCCAGCGGCGACTCGAAACCAATGCGGGACACTCGCTAACTCCGGTGTGGTCGATCCGTGAGGCAGGACTCGGTAACTCTCCGAAAATGCTGGTCGGGACACCATCCGTTGTGCTGCTGGCACACTCCCGCCATCAGCGATTGGGTTCCATCCCCCTTTTCGGAGAGCCTCTCAAAGGTGGGCGAAACGGCGAATCGCCGGACGCGGACTCAATCTTGTTCTTGTCTCATCCGTGTTTGATCGGTGTTTCGTCCGTGGCTGGTGCAAGGTTGTGGTGTCGGTGTCGGCGGGTTCACGTTCAACGGAAAACGCACGTTTTCCGCTCCGACGGTGTGATTTTTGGAAACCCGAAGCGTGAGCGAGGGACCCCGCGCTCCATGCAGTTCACGATTTCCCCGGAATCCACACGGGGCTCCTCGCTCACGCTTCGGGTTTCCATCACGAATTCAGTGGTCGCTCGACACAATCACCCCCTCATACGGAGCCAAGGTCGGGACATGGATGATACGACAACATTAGGACAACAGAGGTGTGGTGTTCGTGCGGCCACCGGTGCGGCTTGATCTGTTCTGAAGGTGTCTGTCAGGGTGTCTTCTTGAATCCCGCGAAGTACGACGTGTACGGCAGAGTTTTGTCCCCCGAGGGATCCGAGTGCGCGGGGACGCGCCACACCTCCGTGTTCCCCTGTTTGAGCCACAGGGGATTGACCGACATCCGGATGGGAGCGTAGTGCCAGCGGACCCCCTGGGCCGTCTCGCGGGCTTCCACCAGCAGCATCGCCTCGGCATCCGTTCCGGTCGACTGCACATAGGCGAAGATCGCCCCCTCGTGCCAATCGGGCTTGGCGTTCCCGGAGGGGGCGGTTCCTTCCGGCACGGTCTTGTCCCCTTGGGCCAGCGCAGGATTGCGGTGCCGGTGCACCGGCTGCGGCAGCAAACGCAGCTCCCACACGCCACCTTGAAAGATCGTACCGAACGAGAACCCGCGCGCGACCTCCCGCATCTGGGCCAGCCAAGGCTTCGCGGACTGATACGGAGAGTCCACATTCGGAACGGGAGACATCGCCAAAGGGGGCGCCGATAATGTCCACGATTTCCCGTTCGGCAACCGCCGACGGGGAGGGGTCGTCGTCGAGAGGGCGTGGAGTTCGTGGAAGAAGGCGCGACGCCCTCCTTCCCTGGGCCCCGCCAACATGCAGCCGAGCACCTCCGGCCGTCCCTCCCGCGACCACACGAACAAGTCCCCCGACCAATCGTCCGGGCTGGCCCAGTGCATCACGGCCTTCGGCTCGAACCGCAGTTCCTCCTTCCCCTCGGCGTCCGCTGCAAAGCGGTACTCCTTCGCGTCCGCCATGTACGCGTCGCGCAGCCATGCGACGTCCGCCGCCGCATTGTCCGGTTGAGCGGGCTTCGACGACTTCGGTTCGTCCGCGGCGAAACACGGGACGCACGCGAGGCCGCACAGCACCACCGCGCGCAGCACCCGCGCGACGCGGCCCTCCAGGGAAAGCCGCGACGCTGGAATGGATTCGGCGGTTGTGGATCGACCTTCGCGCGCTGTCACGGCTGGCCTTTCCCGGACGACATTCTTTCGGGACGCCGCTGTTTCGACAGCACCTGGTAATACCGTTCAATCAGTCGCTCGTACTCGGGGGGAGCCGATTCCTTGTCGGTTCCCGCGAGGTCCCCCAACAACAGTTCCTGGATGTGCGACTGCACCGCCTCGGTCACCTTGCGCACCGCCGTGTGATAGCCGGACGGCGCGGCGTACAGGCGCCGTTCCTCGGACAACGCCCAGCCCCCCGGAGCCATCTGCAATCGCGCGGTCTCCTTGGACCACCCGGCGCCCTTCATCAGCTTTTCGAGTTCCTCGCGCATCTCGCCCCCCACCTTGAGGTCGTCGAGCTTCTTGAGGAGCCGTTCGGCCCGCGCGTGCCAGTTCGACACGTCGCGCTCCGTTTGCAGGTCTTCGAGCATTTCCTGAAGCGTTTGCAGCTCCTTCTCGGCCTCGAGCAATTCCTCAAGCTTCGGCGCGGAAAGCTCGCGGAACGCCGTCTCCAATCGCGAGGCCGCCGCTTCCCAGCGCTCGGCATTGTCGGCGGCGGCTGTGCGCGCGTCTTTCTCGCGACCGTCCCGGAAGCCGGCCGCCACCCCCGCCATCCGTTCGACCGTCTCCTCGACCCCCTGATCCTTCAGGATCGACTCGACGCGTGCGACGGTGTCGCGATCGGCGGGGTCCTGCGACCGTGCCGCCGCCTTGAGGATGTCGAGAATGGTCTTGCCGGTCTCGGCGTTCTGTTCGGCCTTGCGAGCGGCTTGTTCGGGCGTCATCCCCGCGCCTCCCTCGGCCTCGTTGTCGTCGTTCGGCTTCTCGGCGTCCTCCCCCGCTCCCTTTTGACCGGGATTGTCGGCGGGTTCCTGGCCCCCTTGACCATCCTTGGGCTTGTCCCCCTCCTTGGGCTTGTCGCCGTCTTTGGCGGCCTCGCCCCCTTGCTTGTCTCCATCTTTCTTCTCCGCGTCCTTGTCATCACCGTCCCCCGGTTTGTCGCCGGTTTTGTCGGAGTCGTTTTTGTCCGCGTCGTTCTTGCCGCCAGCGGCCCCATCCTTGGAGGGATTCTTCTCGGCGTCGTCCGCGGGTTTTCCGGCTCCCGGCGTGGGCATGTCGGACTGCGGTTCCCCTTGGCCACCGCCACCCGGTTTGGGCGGGTCCTCGCCCTCTTTCTTCCCGGCAGGACGGTTCGCCCCCTTGGACTTCGATCCCTTGCCCCCTTGAGGTTGTTGCGCGGACGAACCCATCGCGAGCTGTTGTTGCTCCTCGGCCAGTCGCCGAGCCATTTCCCGAGCCTGGTTGAGTTGTTCGGCGGCTTCTTCCTTGGCGAGGGCGCGGATCTGGGCGGCCAGCTCGCGCAACGTCCCGGCGGCTTCGTCCGAGCGGGCGACGACCGTCGGCTTGTCCCCACGTTCGAGGGCCTGGTCCGCCTCTTCGATCTGCATGGTCCCCTTGGCCGCCCGTTCCTTCGCCAGATCGGTGATGTTCTTGAGTTTCTCGACGGCGGCCTTGAGGTCACGGGCCTCCAGCACATTGTCAGTCTGTTTGTCGCGCAGCTCCGCAGCGCTCGCCGCGAGATCGGGTTTGGCGTCGTTCGGCGCTGCGTCTTCGGGTTGGGTTTCGCTCGGTTTGGCCTCACCCGGTTTGTTTTCGCCGGGCTTGTTTTCGCCGGGTTTGTTCTCCGTCGGTTGCGAATCGTCGGGCTTCGATTCACCCGGCTTGGCCTCACCCGGTTTGTTTTCGCCCGCGGGCGTACCGCCGGTTCCCGTGGGGTTCTCGGAATCCGTCTTCGCGTCGGGCGGGGGAGTCCCCTCGCCGGTCATCGCCGCCATGAGCGTCGCACCGACCGCCATCTGGCTGTTGGCCAGTTGTTCGAGCCGCCGTGCGACTTCCGCCGCCTCTTCCGCGTCGGACTTCGGCCTTCGCAGCTTCTGGGCCAACATCCGGTCCTGCGTCGCGAAGGCCCGGAACTTGGCCGGGTTCTTCATGATCGCCACGCGCAACCGGTTCCGCCCTTCGATGAGTTCCTTCAGCGCGTCCCGCTGTTGCAACACGGCGGTTTCGTATTTGCCAGCCGCGAGCGAATCCGCCGCCGCCAGCATGTGCGATTCGGCCTGCAGCAGCAGTTGAATCTCGTCGTTGAGATCGTCGTTCATGAAGTTGCCGAGGAAATCCGCCAATTGCCGGGTGGCCTGGGCGATCTCGGTCTCATTGGCGACCAGCATTTCCAGCGCGCTTGGATCGACGCCCGACCCGCGCTCGTCCTGCCGTTGGAAGTTCATCGAACGGTTCAGGTTGGCCCGTTGACGCTTGATGATTTCCTCGAGCGTCGCGATGCGCGGGCCGCTCGCGCCGTTCACGATCGGATCCGCATCGCGCACCGAATACCGGATGCGGAACGGTCGGATGTCGACGAATCGCAGGTCGGTCACCGTCCGCTGCGGCTTGTCCGGTCGGTTGTCCTCGACCCACGCGTAGTACGCCACGCTGTCGGTTTGTTGCAGTTGGAAGAACTCCAGAGGCAGCACCTTTTCCAGCGCCGCTTGCAGTTCGGGGGCCGTTCGCCCCTGCTCCTTGATCGCCTCGGCTGTGATCGGGAACTCGAGCGCGACGAGCGGGTACTCCTCTTCGTTGTTGACCTCGAACACGATCCCCGCCCGAGCCAGGCCGTAGTCGTCCCGCACGCGGGCACGCATCAGGATTTCCGCGAGCGTGTGCACGTCGAGCCCGTCGCGCGGCTCCTCGAAGTACACCTCGGGGGGTTGGTCCGGACGGACTCGCACGCGATACGAATTCTCGGGCAGGCGCAGGCCGTCCTCCGTCTCCGCGAGGATCGAGTACTTGAAGTCCTCCGTCAGATCCAGCGTGGCCGTCCCCGTGACGCCGGCCAATTGCAGCGGCACGGCCCTCGGTTCGGGCACCTGACGGTCGGGACCCCGCGCGAAGCCCGCCACCAACAGCGACGCCGTCCGCGGCGGTTGATCGAACGTCACCGAGAACTTCGCCTGTGTTCCTTCGAGCACCGACAGGTTCGGGTCGGCCACGCTCTTCGCCGCCTGCAACGTGTACGCGGGGGGAGTCAGTTCGACCGACACCGCCTTGATCGCCAACGGGTACCGCACGCCGACCCGGTGCACCGGACTTTCCGCCGGACCGGCCGTCACGCGGTAGTCGACCGGGTGCTTGATCCCTTCGATCTTTGCCGCATAGGAGTTGGCTGTGCCGCCGGCGTCACCCGCCTTGGCCGCGTCGGGAACCAGGTCCCGCTCGGTCCACTCGCTCCCCTCCTTGGCCGTGTCCCTCGTCCATAGCGTCACCGTCTCGCGCGGGCGACCGATCACGCGGACGACAACATCAACCGAGGCCCCCTGGTCGATCTTCACGTCCCCCGGAGCCACTTCGAGTTCGGTGTAGGGAGTCTCGGCCAACAAGGCCCGGCCCGCCGCGACACGCCATTCCGGATCCCGCGCGCCGACCGCCAACATCCCGAGCACCGCCGCCCCGAACACCGCCACCAATCGCCACACGGTCGCGACCGGCACGATCTCGTCGAAGTTCAGCGAGCGCGAGCGGGCGTGCGTTTCGTCGCGCAGCGCGCCGACCAACGCCCCGCGAACCCCCGTCGTTTCCATCTCTTCGGGGCGGACGGTCGAGTATTGAACCGTCGTTCGCACCGACTGACCCAGTTCGGGAAACGCCCGTTCGATGTCGGCGGCGGTCCGAGGGCGGGTCAGGCCGAAAGCGTGTCGCCGGACACCTGTACCCAACCACGCCGCAACCCCCGCCGCGGCCAGCGCGAGCGATGCGGCCCGCGCTCCGCGCGACCACTCCAGCCAATAGTCCAAAGCGCACAACAGCGCGAACGCGCCGGCGGCCATCAGCGCACCCAGCGCCAGGACCCGCCCCAATCGCACGCGCCGCAAGCGGGCCCAAAGCGTGTCGAACCGCCGCAAAAACGGCGAATCCTGCGTGGCGGCTTCATGGGCAATGGACATTTCAAACCCTCCCGGTCTCACCGGCGACAACCCGCAACCACAACCTGTCGACTCAAACCACCCAAGACCGTTCTCACGCTTCAACTCACCGTCCGATTCGCGACCCAGGTCTCCAGGAACAACAGTCCCGCCAGCACCAGGCCGATCCAATGCCACTGCTCGTCCTGACGCAGTTCGTCCCGCACCGGCAGCGACGACGCGACTTCGTCCGCCGTCGGCTCGCCGTCGGACAACCGAATTCCGAACCGCCGCGCGAACTCTTCCTCCGTGCAGCGTTCCGTCTCCGATTCGCGCGGCCCCGCGTTCAGCACCCGCCAATGCGTTTTGGCGTCAGCCACGCCGGGCACCGTCTCGGGGGGCAGATTGGCGACGCCGTCCAGCGGCACACCCCGCACCGGCCCGCCGTCGTTCATGCCCAGGGGATGGCCGACGATCCGGTGCATGAGCGGCACATACAGCTTCGAAGCGGTCCATTCCCCCCAAGCGCGGTCCGCCGCAAATCCGCACCACACCACCGTTCCCGCCCCCAGTTTCTTCTCGACGAGCACCGGCGAACCGTCCCTTAGCCGAGCCAACACCTTGGGCCGTTCGGGATCGTCCGTGGAACTGGCCCGGCCCATGCCCGCGCCCACGGAGACATCCCCCCCGGCCACCTCGATCTTCGTGTATCCGCGAAACGCCAGTCGCCGGATGTCGCCGTGCTGGGGATCATTGAACGGAGCGAGCAGCGCCGAACGTTCGTCCCACGCGTCGATGCGGAACGGGAGGTCGCTCGACAGCACCGGCCCGCCGACCTCGCCCGGCAGCAACCCGTTCTGCGTCAACCGCTCCATGCCGACCTTCGTGACCTCGTCCCCGCCGAAGACGACCAAACCCCCTCCCTCCTTCACGAACGCCGCCAACCGTCCCGCGTCCGCCGCGCTCACTTCCGGAACGTTCGCCAACACCACGACCCGCGCTTCTCCCAACGGCGGCATCGCTCCGTCGCGCGGAAACGCCCGGACCGTCGCGTCGAACGGGGCGTCCGAATACTGCTCGTCGTCCCCCGCCAATCGCAGGGCCGTCGCCAGGAAGTAAGTCTCCGCCAACACGGGGGACCTCTTCGGTTGGCCATCGAGCAGCAAAGTCTTCCAGGCCTTCGTCGACAGGATCGCGATGTGCCGCGCGTTGTCGAACGCCAGGTCGTCCTCGACCGGAATCGACACCGTTCCCGTCCACAATCCCTCCGCCAACCCACCCGTCTCGAACCGCACCGTGGCGGTCGACCCCGGTTCCAGCTTGGTCCGCTCCTTGAGCCGCAGACGCCCCCCCTCCTTCGATTCGAGCTTCAGGCTCACCTCTTGATCGGCGACCGGAAACTCCCCGCCGTTGATCAACGTGACGAGAATCGTCGTCCCCTCCCCCGGACGGACAACCGTCCGCAGCCCCCGCGCCTCGGTCACCCCGATGTTGTTCACCACCGGACGACCCAGGTCGTGCAACCGGACCTTCGTGTCGGCCGGCAACGGGTCCACTTCCGACCAATCCAGACCGGACCGCTGGAAGTCCGTGAACAGGTGCAACTCCCGTTCGGGAAGTCCGGACCGCACGCAGATGTCGCGCGCCCACGCGATGGCCGCCCCGTAATCCGTCGCGCGGTGCGACATCGCGGGCGGGGCCAGTCGCGAAAGTTCGGCGAGGGCGTCGGTCCGGTTTGTACCCGCCTGCGCGTCGTTCGACTCCTTCCCGCTCGATCCGTTTGCGTTCCCGTTCGATCCGTTCGCGTTCCCGTTCCCCAGCGGACGAACCGCATGATCGAAAAACGCCACTTCGATCCGCGTGCGGACCGGCTGGCTCACCACCAACTCGCGAGCCTCGCGAATCGCCCGGTCGACCAGCCGCGTTCCCTCCTGCTTCAGGTCCATCGTCGCGCTGCCGTCGATCAACACGACCAGAAGCTTCGACGGCCCGCCCAACCCGGCGGCCACGAGATACGGCCGCGCGAACAACAGCGCCAACAGGGCCACCACCGTCATCCGCATGGCCAACAGCAGCCACCGCATGATCCGTTGCCGCTGCGCGGTGCGCTCAAGCACCTGCCGCAGGAAGCGCAGCGTCCCCAGGTTCACCCGCCGCGCGCGCGAGCGAAACAGGAGATGCACGATCACCGGCACGGCGACCGCGGCCAAGGCTCCCAGGAATGCGGATTGGACGAAGTTCATCGAAGCAACACGGTCAACAGAAGTCAGGAATCAACCACAAAGATCACCGGGAAAACACATTGCAAGAAGTGGAGGGAACCACCAAGACACGAAGACACCAAGAAAGGCAAAAGCAGTGTAAGAGAAACTATTTTAGAAAAGAGACGACAAGAGAATCGCTGGTTGGAGGCTTGTGTATGGAGATCTTGTGATCTGTCTTCTCCGCGCAAATCCGTGTCCTCTGTGGTGAATCCTTCTTTGTCCTTCTTGGTGTCTTTGTGTCTTGGTGGTTCCTCCTTCTCTCCCCTCTCGGTTCTCACTTCACATCACTTTCGCCCGACGCACGAGGTAATCGAGCAGCGCCTTGTCGAGCGGCTCGTCCGTCGTCAGTTCGACGCGGTCGATCGCGCGGTTGCGGCATTCGGTTTCGATCTCCCGCCGCCATTCGTCGACCGCTTCGCGGTACGCGTCCCGAATCCCCTCGACGCGCGTCGACAGTTCGGCACCCGTTTCGAGGTCGTGGAACCGCACGTTGCCATCGACCGGCAGGTTCCGCTCCCACGGGTCCCACAGGTGGAATAAGAGCACCTCGTGGTTGCGGAAACGGAGTTGCTCTAACGCCTGCACGAGCGCGGCCTTGTCGTCGAACAGGTCGCTGATGACGACCACCATCCCCCGGTGACGGCACAACTCGGCCGCCTGCTGCAACGCCTTCGAGGAATCGGTCGACTGCTTCGCGGGAGTGCGGTCGATCAACCGCAGGATGTCGTCCCACTGGTGCGGCTTTGCCTTGGGGGCGAGGTGCGCCAGCACCGTATCGGCAAACAGCGTGATCCCCACCGCGTCCCGCTGCCGCAGCGCCAAATGCGACAGCGCCGCCGCCAGGCTTGACCCGTACTCCCGCTTCGAACAGCCGCTGTTCGCGCACTCCATCGAACCGCTCGCGTCGAGCAGCACGTAGAGGTTCATGTTGGTTTCGGCGTCGAACTCCTTCACGAACAACCGCCGCTGCCGCGCGTACAACTTCCAGTTGATGTACCGCGGATCGTCCCCGGCGACATACTCGCGGTGCGACGCGAACTCGACGCTGAACCCCACGAACGGACTGCGGTGCAACCCCGTCAGAAACCCTTCGACGATCGACCGCGCGCGCAGCTCGAGACTGTCGAGACGCGAGAAAAACGCGGGATCGGAAAGGGGAGCAGGCACGGGGAACAGTCTTCACAGGGAAAAGATTGAGTACGAGTCGTTTGGTGAGGGCAAGGCGGAAGCCTATCCCACGGACTTTTGGCATCCGCTCACGCCTCCGTCGGCACGATCTTCAGCAGGCGTTCGATCAGCACGTCCGTGTCGACTCCGTCCGCGCGGGCGTGGAAGTTCAGGACCAACCGGTGCCGCAGCACGTCGTGCGCGACGGCCTTCACGTCCGCGAAGTCCACGTGATACCGGTTCGACAACACCGCCAGCGCCTTGGCCCCCAGCACCAGGAACTGCGACGCCCGCGGACTGGCTCCGTAGTTGATGTACTTGTGCAGCGCCTCGTACGCCTTGGGGGAAGTCCCCCCCGGCGCGGGGGGGCGAGTCGCCGCCACCAGCCGCGCGGTGTAGTGGACCACTTCGTCCGCGATCGGCACGCCGCGGATGATGTCCTGCAGGCGGAGCAGTTCGTCCGCCTTGAGCACCGACTCCGCCTTGGGTGCGAGATTGCTCGTCGTGCCGCGAATGATCTTCACTTCCTCTTCCACGCTCGGGTATCGGACCCGCACGTTGAACATGAAGCGGTCAAGCTGCGCTTCGGGCAGGGGGTACGTCCCCTCCATCTCGATGGGGTTCTGGGTCGCGACGACGAAGAACGGCGGATTCAGTTCGTACGTTTTGCGACCGACCGACACTTCCGATTCCTGCATCGCCTGAAGCAGCGCCGCCTGCGTTTTGGGGGGCGTGCGGTTGATCTCGTCCGCCAGCAGGAAGTTCGTGAAGATCGGCCCCGGCTGAAACTCGATCGAGTGCCGCCCGGACGAATCCTCCTGAATGACATCCGCGCCGGTGATGTCGGCCGGCATCAGGTCGGGGGTGAACTGCACCCGCCGAAACTGCAAATCGAGGCACCGCGACAGCGTTCGCGCCATCAGGGTTTTGCCCAACCCCGGCACGCCATGTAGCAGCACGTGCCCCCGGCAGAGCAGGGCGATCATGAGGGACGAAATCACGTCGTCCTGGCCGACGACGACCTTCGCCATTTCGGCCCGTACCGCCTCCCGCGCGGCGCGGAGGCGGGCAATGATCTCGGTATCCGGGGGAGTATTCGATGAAGACATGAAGTGGCTCGTTGCAATGTCAGGATGATGCTGTGCGAATCACAGAGTGAAAGCCGGAGTTAACCACCAAGGCACGAAGGCACCAAGAAAGGCAGAAGAAGTAAGACGACACTATTGGGCGTCAGTGCGGTCCGGAAAAGGACGAGTTGGTTGTGACCACGGGGAGTCATTCCCCTCTGTTCTCAGAAAATCGCGATTAGCGCAACGGACTCTCAAGCTCTTGCAGTCCCCGTCTTCCTTGGTGCCTTCGTGCCTTGGTGGTTCAATTCCTTACCCCCTTCACTTCCTCCCCTCCGCCACCCGGTTCTTCTGCTTCCGATATTCCTCGTCCGCCCGGATCGCTTCGCCCGGGTCGATCAGTTCGTCGCTGTTCGCGTCGATATGGTCGAAGTCCGAACGCGACGCCTGGAACTCCTCCCACGACAGGTCCCCGTCGTTGTTGCGGTCCATGGCGATGAACCATTCCGGACCCGTCGACGGGCGCCGCTGGAAGGCCGGGGCCTGCACACCGGGGGCCGTCGGTTCGCTCGCCCCGAACAGCGTGAACGTCCCCCGCGCCAGTTCCAGGTGGAAGTGCCGCACCGGTTCTCCGTCCGCGACCGACCGATTTCCGTCCCGGTCCAGCGACGCCAACGACTTGTCGACCCCCCGCCGTTCCCGCTCCGAAATGCGACCGTCGCCGTTCTGGTCGAGCGCCAGAAAGAACCCGAAGCCCGTGTCGAACAGATGCACGCGGCATGCCGTTGCCGCCGGTTCGCTCCGCACCGACACATAGGTTCGCACTTCTTCTGCGAACAGCTTGTCGTCCCCGTCCGCGTCCATCAATTCGAACAGCGACCGCTCGAACCGCACGCTCAGTTTGACTTCGTCCCGGTCGAGATAGCCGTTCGCGTCCGCATCCAGCCGATTGAACACCCGCATGGCCGAATCGAGTGCCCGCGCGAGGGGATCGAAGTTCCGCAGCGAGATCGAAATCACCGCCTCGTTCAGACGCACCTTCACGAAATCGGCCCGGCTTCCCGGATCGACGACCGCTCCTGCGGAGCCCGTCACGACCACCGCCGAGCCGCGCCCTTCGGCGGGGGCCATGTCGACATCGACATCGATGTCGGGCGTTGAACGTTCCGAAAGCGCCGCTTCCCACCGCCCGATCTCCCGCTCGTCGAGCTTCCCGTCGCCGTTGTCGTCGAGGTGCGACACCCGTTCCTTCGGCCAGTGCAATTCTTCCGCCGAGAGCATGCGGTCCTTGTCGCGGTCGTAACGCGCGGCCATTGACCGCGCCAATGACGGATCGTGAGCGTCCCGCAGCATGTCGCCAATGGTCGTCGTCGGTTTCGGGGGCGTCGTCGTCAACAGCGCGATACGGTCGTTCGGATCGACTGCGGGAGGGGGCGCGAACTCGTCGTACGACACGCATTGGTCGCCATCGGTGTCCTTGGCCAACAGCCGCTCGGCGGCGCCGCCGATTTCGTCGGGGTCGATCAGGTTGTTTTTGTTGACATCGAGAAACTCGAACACCTTCTTGTCGGGTTCCGACCCCGACAGGTCTTGGCGGTACGTGACCGGCTCACCGCCGATCCGTTCGATGGCCCGCTCGATGTCGGCGACGGCCAGCGTCTGATCCCCCGCCCCCAGCGTGTTGAGAAAGCCGGTGGCCGATTTGCGTTGCTTGGTGCGGAACAGAGGCGATTTCGCCGCCTCCACACGCGTGAGCACCCCGTTGCCGTCGGCGTCGAGAGACTTGAGCAGCTTCTCCGCGTAAGCGCGCCGCGCCCCGTCGAGCGTCAGACCACCGATCCGCAATTTGAGTCGCAAGTGGACCGGCCCGTCACGCAGCAGCAGCACGGCGTGCCGGGCCTCCCCTTCGGCGCTGGTTGCCTGCGCCCCCGTTTTAGCTGGTGGGGAGGCGACCTTTGCCGCCGCAGCTGGACCGGTGGCTCCCCGCTTCGGCGGCGGGGCCGAAGTCTGTGCGCGCGCGTCCATTCCCGCCAGAATCGCTCCGGCGGCGACGATCCACGTCAGCGGTCGCACATTGGGGAACAACACTCGACTCCCTGGGGACTAACGTCACTTCGCAACAGACGACGCGCTTTCGTCCAAGGTTCCGTCCTGCATTTCCAGATACGGGTCGGCCGGCGAACGGGGACCCTGCCAAAAATTCTCGACTTCAAACTCCGTCTGGCCGTCCTTCACCACGCGCACGCGCCGCGATGTCATCCGTGCGAGCGAATAACGCCAACCCGCGTCCCCATCGCCCGCGCGGACCGCTTCGACCACAAGGAGAAACTCGGGATCGTTCGCTTCGACGAACGCGAACAACGCGCCGTCGACCACGCCCGATTTCTCGTGGCGGTAACGGTCCATCGGTTGGGGCATCAGCCGCAACAGGGTCGGATTCGGATCTTGCTTCTTGTACAACTCCGCCGTGAACCGTCGGGCGATGTCGCGCATTTGCACCAATCGTCGCACGGGCTTGTCGGACGGCGTTTCCGCCCCCGCCAGTTTCTTGCCGATGTGTCCTCCGCGTGCGGGCGACCACAAGACGTTCCCCTCTTTGTCGCACCGGGCCGGGTCGCCGACCAAACTGGTCATCTCCACCCACACCTTGGACGGAGCCTCGGGGCCGCGGATCGAGATCGACCACGCGGCTACGGGGACTCCCTCTCGGCGGAAGAAACAGGTCGCTCCGTCCTGCACCAGGCTCCCCACGGGGTTGGTGTAGCGCAAGGCCGGATCGATTCCCGCGGCGGGGACCGGGTCGGACGACACCGAGCGTTCCCCCGGCGGCGCAAGGGTGAACGTCCACTTCGCGAATTCCGACTTGATGAACTTCGTTCGCGCCTCTTTCCGCGGCGCGTCTTGTTCGGTCGCCTTGTCTTGCCCCCATACGGTTTGACAGGCGACCAGCCACAGCACGCAACCGAGCCCAACCGCGCGCGCACCCCGTCCGTATCCGGTCGCGACCGGCGAGCGCTTCACGAATCGCGGGGATGGTTCCCCGACCAACGTTTGCGGTCGGACTTTCACAGCAACTCCTCGATCGGCTTCGCGTCCTTGTCGACGATCGAAATCGGTCGACCGATCGTCGAGATGTTTTCCTTGAGCGGATCGATCCCGACCGCCTCGCAAATCGTCGCCAGGAAGTCGGGCGGCGCAACCGGGCGGTCGACGATCTTTTCACCCCCGGCGTCGGTCTTGCCGATCACCCGACCTCCCTTGATCCCTCCGCCACCAAGCACCGTGCTCCACGAGTCCGGCCAGTGGTCGCGGCCTCCATTCCCGTTGATCTTCGGCGTCCGCCCGAATTCCCCCATCCAGACGACCAGCGTGTTCTCGAGCATCCCCCGGTCGCGCAAGTCGGTCATCAACGTCGCCCACGCGGGATCGAGCGTTTCGCACAGCGTCTTCACCGAGGCGAAGTTGTCGGCGTGTGTGTCCCAACCGATGGAGTTCACCCCCGCGCCCGTCAGCCCCACCTCGACGAACGACACTCCCCGCTCGACCAGCCGCCGCGCCAACAGGCAACCCTGGCCGAAGCGATTCCGACCATACGCGTCCCGCAGCGCCGCTGGTTCGTCCTCCAATTGAAAGGCTTGCTTGGCCTTCGATTCGATCATGCGTCGCGCTTTCTCGACGTTCGCCCGATGCGCCGCCGCCGAAGTTCCGCCAACCTTTTTCCCGAAGTCCTTCTGGAGGTAGTCGAGAATCTCGAACCGCTTTTTCAGCGACGCTTGCGACACCGTCCCCGCCGGAGCCAGATTCTCGATCGACAGGTTGGCGCGAGCGTCGGGATTGTCGCTGGCGCCGGTCACCGTCAACGGGGCGTAGTTCGGACCGAGGAACCCCGCTCCGCCGGAATCGCCGAAGCGGAAGGGCGAAATACTCACGAAGCCCGGCAACATGTCGTCGTCGCGACCCAATTCCTTGGCGACGATCGCCCCCAAGGCGGGATAGTCGAGCGCCCCCGCAACCTGCCGATAACCAGTCGACATCAGTTTGGTCGCCAGTCCATGATCCCCTTCCGCGGACTGCATCGAACGAATGACAGCCAGGTCCTTCGCCTGCGCGGCCAGCTTCGGCAGATGTTCGCTGAAACGAATGTCGGGCGCGGCGGTGGCGATCTCTTTGAACGGACCGCCGTTGGCGTGCCCGGGCTTGAGGTCGAATGTGTCGGTCTGGCTCGGCCCCCCCGCCATCCACAGCAGGATCACCGACTTCCGCCCCTTGGCTGGTTCGGGCTGCGTTTCGGCGGCCCGCGCCAATTGCGGCAACCAGCCAGACAGCGAGCACCCCCACGCACTCGCGCAGGCGATCCTCAACATGTCCCGTCGCCCCAACACATCAAGACGATCACCCATCGGTCCCATCTCACGTCTCCTTCGATTGACTCGGTCCCTCCGATCAATCGCTTTTTCAAGAGTCTGTATTCCGTATTATGTGTCTTCTAATCTGTGTTAATCTGTGGAATCTGCGGACAAAATCCGGAATGGCTTGGGTTGTCATCCACAGATTACAGAGATTTTCACAGATAATACGGACGTCCGTTTGCGGCCAGCCGCACTTCCGTCGGAAGAGTCCGGTCGTGTCCCCCCACCTACCGGCTCAGCACGAACTCCGGACTATTCAGCAGTCCCCAGAATATCTCCGCCATCGCTCCTTTTCGTTCCGCTTCATCCGTATGACTTTGTATATGTTGCAGCAGGAACTCCCGTTCCTCCTCAGACGGCAGGCGCGTGAACGTCGCCAGGTACAGCGCGTCGAGTTTGCCGGAGTCGTCGAGAAACGGCGCTTCGACGATCGCTCGCAGCGTGCGGCTTTGCTTGAGGTCGGTCGCCTGAGCCGTCATGCCGCCGTTCATCAGCAACAATGTCTGCGGAATCCCGCCGCGGAACTCCTCGGGGCTGTTGGCCACCGCCTCGTTCAACCGGGTGATGAGCTGCGCCATTTCGCCGTTGTGTCGCGGCCCGTTGTCGACGCGTGCGACGGGGAGCGCCAGCGCCTGTTCGAGAGACGCGAAGACCTGTTCGGGCAAGAGTGTTTTCGGAGGTCGAGTCCCCGCCGGCGGGACGCGCGACGGGTCGTCCTCCACCACGCTCGCCCGTTGGTAGGTGCGACTCATGCAGATCCCTGCGACCAGCCATTTCACGTCGAAGTCCGCGTCCTCGAACTTCGTCGCCAATTCGTCGAGGATCCGCCGCTCTTCGGGGGAGGCCGTGTCCAAATCGTCCACCGCCCCCGTCATCCCGCGTCCGCACAGGTACTGCCACACCCGATTGACGGCTGTTGCCGAAAAATTCGGGTTGTCGCGCGATGCCACCCAGTTCGCGAACACTTCGCGCGGTGTTTTGTCGGCCGGGATCGCGGCCGGCTCGGTCCCCCACAGGAATTGCGCGGAATACTCGCGCGCGCCGTTCCCCGCCCTGATTTTCCCGGTTTTCTCCTCGGTCCACTCCCCGTTCTGGCCGCGCCTCAGCCCCGAGAAGAATGCCGCCATGCCCCAGAAGTTCTCCTGCTTCCAACTCGCGAACGGATGGTCGTGACACTGCGCGCAACCAATCCGCACTCCAAGAAACACCCGCGCGAATTCGTTCGCGAGATTCTCCGGCGTCGGCCCCACGGCGTCGTACAACACCGTCGGACCGGACGCCATTTGGAATCCCAGCGGCGTCGCGACTTGGGTCGCTCCCTCCGCCGGCGGATCGACCTTGGGGACGATCAGCGATTTGGCCAGTACGTCGTAGCGCACGTTGGAGGCGAACTGCGTCTTGAGCCACGGGTCCATGCGGGTGGCCATCGCGGCTCCCGGCCCGTTTCCGGGGACCAACACCCGCCGCCACACCCGCGCGAAATGGTCCGCGTTTTTCTCGGTCCAGCGCTCTTTGCGGCGCGACAGTCCCAACACCTCTTCGACGTATTGCCCGCGCTTGTACTCCGATTTGTCGGCAAGGAAGTCCCGCGTCGTCGAGACACCCGGAATCGCACCCGTCAAATCGAGCGACGACCGTCGCAAGAACGTCGCGTCGTCCACGATCGGACGCCGCTCCAGTTCCTTCTCCCCCCAAGCCTTCTCGACTTCGCCGTCCAGCCAAGCGGCCAGCTCCTTGGGCGTCAGCCGCCCGGCGGTCGGCGTTGCGGCGGGAAGGTCCGCGGCTGGAGGGACCGTCGATGGAGTGGCCGCCGTCTCGGCCTCCTGAGCGCGAACGGGCATCGGCCACGAGATCACCAGCACCGACAGCACAAGCAGCGAGCGTGGCATGAGCGATTCCCGGCGAACAAACGTCGAACACTGATTCCGTCAACACGCAACTCGACAACCCCGCTCCAACCAACCCGCGCCGCCGTGGCGGTTGGTGGCGAATCGTGGAACTTCGCCGAGAGCGAGCAGGCCGAACGGGAGCAGACCGCATCCTCAGATCATCGGCTTCCACAACCCACGATATAGACCAGAAGTCTATCATGCAAGTCGGAATGTCTGAGGATTTTCCCGAAAGGCGATTTCGGGTTCCTCGGTGTTCGCCGACGGGCTTGCCCGACGTGCCGGAGCTTTCCAGCGCGCGCCTCCGATTCGAGTCGCGACTGGCACAAGAACACGCCGGGCAAGCCCGGCGGCGATCCGGAGTGTCCGTAACATCCGGCATGCTTACGATGCGCGTTCCCCGTCGCTTCGGGCGCCGCTCACTTTTGGCTCTTGCCCGGCGTTCCCGGCCCCTCCGCCTGGTTCATGAAGCGGAACCAGCGGCGTTCCTGCTTTTGCTCGACGGAGTCGGCGGCTCCTCCTTCTTGCAGTCGCAGCAGTTCCTTCCGCGCGATCTCCTGCTGTTGGCGGAGCGCCATTTGTTCCCGCGCCAGCCGCGCACGTTCGATCGACAGTTCCAGTTCCTGCTTGCGGAACCGCGCTTCCCAGGCCGCTTCGAGCTGCGCCAGACGTTGCTGTTGATCGGCGGGCAACGCGTCGCGTTGTCCCACGCCCCCTTCGAACGCCCCCGCCATTTTCGCGAGGAGCAGTGGTTCGCGCAGCGACTCGATCAATCGATCCCGCTCGAAGATCGCATCCCGCGCGGATTCCAACGTCAGCGATTCCCAATCGACCGCCACCGGCGATTCGGGAATCACGAACTCGCGCAAGCACGCGGCGACCTCGGTCCCGCGTCGTGCTGGCGACGCGTCGCCGTCAGCTTCCGGCGAGTCGTTCGCGAACGTGGCGGAGGGCGTGATGGCAACGGGTTGAGGAGCGCTGGCGGGTGGGTCATTGTCGGGCAGCGCGTCCCCCAACATCACCGCTTTTTGGCGCTCCCACCACGAGGCGGTCCCGGCCGCGCCCCCCCCTGTGGGAGCGGGCATGACCCTGGGCGCGGTTGGCGCGGGGCGGGAAGCGGTTCGATCGTCGGCTCCCGCCGCGCGGTTCGCTCCCAGCGCCACGATGAGGTCGCGGAGTTCTCCCAACTGCACTTCCATGCGACCCAGCGACAGCCCCGCCTGCATGTCCTCCCAGCGGTTGAGCGTCCCCTTCAACTCTTCGATCGCTTCCCGCTGGTCCTGAATCAGTTCGTGGGGGATACCCGTCCCCCCTCCACCGCGCCAACCCTTGTCTGCTCCGCTGCGACGCAAGCGGTCCAGTTGCTCCGCCGCCTGTTCCAGGCGGTCCGTGAGCGCGGTGATCAAACCGTCCTTCTCTTGCAGCGAACGGGACAAGCGCTCGACATCCTCGCGCAGCGTCTGTTCCCGTTCGATCGTCTCGTGGGCGTTGATTGCGTTTTCGTCCTCGGCAAACGCCGCTTCGATCTCGGCGAGGGTCTCGTCGAGCGTGGCTGGTCCGGTTAATGGAGCCAGGATCGCCGCCGTTTGCACGACGGTGACTTCGAGGGGCGTCGCAACGTCCGTGGCCGGGGTGGGAGCGGTGACATCGGCGTGGGCTCGCGATTGCCGGAGCTTGCGCTTCAGTTTCCGCTCGCGACGGCGGTCGGCGGCACTGCGGTCGCCATCGGCGATCACCGTTTGCGCTGGGCGCGCGGGAAGGGCCAGATGCGACTTGGTCGCCACTTCCCCGATGTTCGTTCCTGAACCAGCCATGCGACAGTTGCTCCCCTTGGCGGCGCGCCGACCCGGCCCGCCACTCGCTGGCTGGTTCCGGACGCTTCGCCCGCTTCAGGGACATAGGTCGCGTTTCGGCGCTCGTCAAACGGTTTTCGGACATCCTTGACGAACACCGGCGACTCGGACGAAGTCCGTACCGGACAATCCGGTTCCCCTGTCCGCAACGTTGGGCGAGTGCCGCATCCAGGCTCAGGCTGACGACGACTTTGCGCATCGACGAGGTGGGAGTGCGTCACCGTGTTGGTCGTGGTTGGCATGGCTGTCGCCCCCGATGCTGAATCCTGTGACGACTTCACCCTACGGGGGTTTGTTGCGCGGCTGTTGCAAATGCGTTGCGACACGCGGCGGTTTTGGTTTCCGGCGTGTTTTGGGGACGGAAAAGGGCACAGGAAAAACGGAAGTGGTGGGTGGGTGACGCGTGAAATCGCGGGGTTTTCGAGCGCGCATGCGCCGGAATCGAGGGTGTGATTCCGGGGTGCTTCTGCGCGCGTGTCGTGCGCAGAACCCACGTTTTGAAAAATCGAAACGTGGGAAATTCGAGCGCGTTTTTTTCGCGCGGGGGTGAAAACGGGGTTTTTGGGGGCGCGCGACGAAAGCGGGAGTGGCCGTTGTTCGTCAGGGATCGAAATACGGGGCGCGGCGATAGGCCACCCGGAGAAATCCTCGAGGGAAGAGATTGTGCCCTATGATGCGTGGTTGTTGCGCGCAGCGGGGACGGGTTCACGATTGCACTGCTGGACGAGCCAGCAGTGGCACACGGGATGGTCACCCGGTACCCAAGACCTGATCTGTTCGCTGGGAAAGAGGGGTGGGGTTCGATAGGGTTGAGAGGTGGCTGTTCATCGGGGAGGGGGAAGGGATGCCGACGCTGGATTGGATCGGGAAAAAGGCGGTTGTGAACCACCATCGGGAGGTGCCGTACCACTTGCTCAAGTGCGAGAAGGGGTTGTCGGTGGGGGACCCGGGGAGCGGGAACCTGCTGGTGCAGGGGGACAATCTGATCGCGCTGAAGGCGCTGTTGCCGTACTACGCGGGGAAGGTGAAGTGCATCTATATCGATCCGCCGTACAACACGGGGAACGAGAACTGGGTGTACAACGACAACGTGAACAGCCCGGAGATCCGGCAATGGCTGGGGAAGGTGGTGGGTGCGGAGGCGGATGATTTGTCGCGGCATGACAAGTGGTTGTGCATGATGTATCCGCGGTTGCAGATTCTGCGTCAGTTTCTCCAAGAAGACGGAGCAATCTTTGTCAGCATTGGGGACGACGAATTCCCAAGGCTGAGTCTGCTGATGAGCGAGGTGTTCGACTCATGAAACCGATTGGGGA
>JBIKMW010000010.1:0-101418 GCA_044359065.1 Planctomycetales bacterium
GTATGAAATGATCTGCCACTACCTGAGCGGCTGGGCCACGCTGGAAGAACTCGAACGACAGATCGAAAAACTCAGGAACAAACGCGCCCAGCCGCCATAGCAACCTTGGTGCCGAACAGAATTGCCCCGCGGTGTGGCTGAGGATGTGACGGATCGTGACCTTCGTCGCGGGCCTGGTCAGCACCATGCGTTCGTTGGACTTCTCCGATGCGACCCACATCTTGCCGAATTCCGGCAGGTACTTTTCGACCGGGTCGTCGATCGCCACTTTGCCCTCGTCGACAAGCAGCATCAACACCGTGCCCGTAATTGGCTTCGACATCGAGGCGATCCAAAATAGGGAATCCGCCGCCATCGGCTTGTCGCCTGCGATGTCCGAGAAACCGACCGTCTCCTCGGCCAGCACGCGATCTTTGTCGACGACGACCAGCACCGCGCCGGCCAGGACCTTTTGATCCACGAATGGCCGCAGCGCCGCCGCGAGGGAGCCGGGTTCTTCCCGCTGTGATTGGGCGAACAGGGGGGACTCGGCACAAGCCAAGACCGCAATCAGCGCGAGTGCGCGAAACATAGGGCGATCCTCAAAATCTTGGCGACGTCTCGCGAAGCTCCGGAAGAGCGTCACGGAGACGACGATTCGGCCAACGCCAGTTCCCGGGCCATCCGGTCCAGGCGACGTTGAATCAGGAAGAAGGGTGGAAGGTAAACAATGTCGGCGAAGAAGTAGACCAGGACGAACGTCGGCGGGAGCTTTCCCGTGGCGACGTACCACGTCCCCAGGACCGACCCCAGCGCTTTGCTCCAGAAGCCGAGACGCAGAATGTCGCGGTTCCGCAGGGGATGCCGTGCGACGAGGTAGTACCCCCAACCGAACAGCGCGACGAGAATCCCCACCAGTTGCAGCGGGAAGCCGAGGTCCGGCTTGGCCATGCCGATGATTTTGTAGCAATCGTGCGTGTCGAACAGCATGAACAGGCCCGCACAGATGTTGAATCCGGCCACGAGCCGGAGCAGCGTGCGCATCCAGGGGAGCAGGGGTTTCATGGTGGCGGGCAGGAATCGAGCGGAAAAACCTTGATGAACGTTGGGGCGGTCCGGAACGACGGACCGCAGCGGAGTGTCGAAGCGCGGGATCGGCGCCGCAAGGGGGGTTTTCTGGCGCGGGTGTTCGGGGTACGGCCCCCATTCTGTGCCGCGTCACTTGGCCAGCGAGTAACGCATTGGCGACACCCGATGGGTGTGTGCGTAGAGGCTTGTCGAAAGCGGGAACTCTGCCGGTTGTTCCGATCACGATGTCTCCGTCTCTAGAACGCGTCGCTCCGCATGCCACTCACGGACGAGGGAAAACGCCCGGTCCGCGACGAACTGCTGGCATGGCGTGCAAAGTGCGGCTACACTTGTCGTGACGCCCGTGGGGTGGGCCGATTCGGCTCCCGCGGGTAATGTCATTTTTTGCGGACAAGCAATTCCATTCTCCGGGGCCGGTTTCAAACCCGGTGGATTTGGGCTCGGCTCCCGGCGGTGTTGCGGTTCGTCGACTCGGCAACATCAGAGGACGCGCCATACGCGTCGATTCGCCTTCTTGACGACCCCCGCGAACGCACAGACACCACGCATCACGCACATTTGAAGACATCGACCAGCGCCGAGATCGAGGAGTGCCATCCGTGCAAGTGACGGTGACCTGCAAACACGGACACATCAAGCCCGACCAACAGGACTACATGAAGGGGAAGGCCGAGAAGCTGTTGACGTACTTCGATCGCGTGATGTCGATCGGGGTCACATGCACGTTCGACCATGCGGCGGCAACGGTCGAAATCGTTGTCGACGCCGAACACAAGCACAATTTCGTCGCCGAGGCCGAAGAGACGTCGGTCGTGGCCGCGTTTGACGCGGCGCTCCACAAGATGGAGCACCAAATCAAGAAGTACAAAGAGAAGGTGCAAGACCACCGTCGCACTCCGCCGGTGGCCGAAGTGGTTAAGGAAGACGACGAAGCGAAGTGACGATCGGTGGCGTCGGAGTTCCGACGCGATAGGTCGTCCCGTATCGTTGGATTAGCGCGTGCGGTGTTTTTTCCGGCGCGGAGTTTCACATCGGGATTCCCTCGAAACCTCGTCCGGATGAACCCGACGCCTCGCGAATGCGGGCGTTGTCGGCGTGTTCCGGCGGGTGTTGCGACGGGGTTCGAGCGTGCTCCGGGCCACGATTTCCCAAGTCCTCCGCCGACCGGTCCGACCGGAGCGGAGGGTATGACCGAAGGTTCGCCGTCCGGATCGAATTTCGATGCGGAGACTCCTTTCGAGTGGCTCGACGGTGGACCGTCGCGGCCGGCCTCGAAACGGCGCGGACCTTCCACATCGGCGATTTGCGCAAGGAGTGAGTTTCATGCGGTTGTCGGAATTCGTGGTGCGCGAAGCCATCCTCCCCGACCTCGCGGCGTCCGACAAACCGGCCGCCATTCGGGGAATGGTCGATGCGTTGGCCGCGTCCGGAAGCATCAAGGAGGCCGAGAAAGAGAGCATCATCGCGGCGATCATGAAGCGCGAAGAGCTCGGCTCGACCGGTATCGGCAAGGGTGTGGCGGTGCCGCACACCAAGCATCCGTCGGTCGACAAGTTGGTGGCCACGATCGCGCTGTCGACCTCGGGGGTCGATTTCGCCAGCCTCGACGGCGAAGACGTGTTCATCCTTTTCCTGCTCGTCTCGCCTCCCGATCGGCCCGGGGATCACCTCCGCGCGCTGGAGAACATTTCGCGGCACTTGCGGAACGACAGCTTCTGCAAGTTCCTGCGGCAGTCTTCCACCGCGAACGCGGTGATGGAACTCCTTGAGGAAGCGGACAGCAATCAACTGTCGTGATTCCTCGCCGCGGGCGTCCGCCCGCTTCGCCGTCGCCCCCGAAGATCGGTGGCTCGCGGCCAAGCATCCGGGTGGACCATCCCCGCGACGGCGGAAGGTGGAGTCCTTGACGGGACGGTTTTGCGGGAGCAATCGCGATATGCCGGATCGGCGGACGGTGAACGGCCTCGACGCGGCGAACCCGCGCGCACCGGATGACGCCTCTTCGGGAGGCGCGGTCGGAGCGTCGTCGACTTCGCGCGAGATCACCGTGCTGCTGGAAAACGGCCTGCACATGGCCCCCGCCAGCGAAATCGTCAAATTGGCCGATCGCTTCGGGTGCGTGGTGTCGCTGCAAAAAGGCGCGAACCGCGTGAACGGCAACAGCATTCTCGACATGCTGACGTTGGCCGTCGAACGGGGGCAGACGGTCCTGGTGGAAATCCGCGGCGACAAATCGGAAGACGCGATGCGAGAGGTGGTCGAACTGCTGGAAGGCCGGACCGGTCACCGATGAAGCGACCGGACGGATCTGGAACGATTGGCCAGCGACAAAACAAAACGGCGATAAAACGGGACGGTGATAGACGGCGGTAACTGAACGGGTAGGTTTCGGAAGAGCGACCGAGCGCGAGGGTCGCGGTTCCGAGGTAGCGGCACGGTTGCATGGAACTTGCCGAGGTCGACAACTCGCGCTGAGCGGATCGTCCCCCATGGAACTGAAGCGCGGAGTCGCCGTCTCTCCCGGTGTGGCCATCGCCACCGCCGTGGTCCTGGGGGCGGAGGGCTATCGCATCGCGCGGCGCTTCGTGAAGACCGACAAGATTCCGCAGGAACTCGTTCGCTATCACGCGGCGGTCGGCGCGGTCTGCGACGAATTCGCCGAGAACGAACGGCTCGCCAGCGAGCGATTGGGGCGACAGTACGGTGCGATCTTCGCCGCCCACCGGGCGCTCGCCCGCGATCCCAAGTTGACGAAAGAGGTCGAAGACCTCGTCTCGCAAAAGAATTACTCGGCAGAGTTCGCCGTCAGCCGCACACTGCGGGCCTACGCCAAGACGTTGCAGAACCTCGGCGACAAATACCTCGCCGAGCGGGCGGCGGATCTGTTCGACCTCGAAAAGCGCATTCTCCGCGAATTGTTGGACGAGGCCCGCGCCGGGGTTGGCGAATTGACCGCTCCCGTCGTCGTGCTGGCGCACAATCTGACCCCCGGCGAAACCGCCAATCTCGACACGAAGTACGTGCTCGGCTTCGCGACGGAAGTCGGCGGCAAAAGCAGCCACACCGCCATTCTTGCGGGCGCGCTGGGGATCCCCGCGGTCGTCGGCATCGGCGAAATGCTGGATGACGTCTCCGCCGGCGACACGGTCATCATCGACGGCAACCACGGCGTGGTGATCGTCAATCCCGACGCCGCCACACTGGCCGAGTATCGCGAATCGGAAGCGCGCTTCCGGTCGGTCACCGTTCGTTTGAAGGAGCTGGGCAACCTCGAATCGCGCACGGCCGACGGCGTCGCCATCTCAATTCTGGGGAACATCGAATTCCCCGAAGAAGCGGCCCACTGCACCGAACTGGGGGCCGAGGGGGTCGGGCTCTACCGCACCGAGTTTCTGTACCTGCAAAGCGAAAAGATCCCGACCGAGGAGGTCCACTACGAAGCCTATTCCCGCGTGCTCAAGGCGTTCCCGAATCGCCCGGTGACGATCCGCACGCTCGATTTGGGGGCCGACAAAATCCCCGGCGCGATGGAGGCGGAACTCGACGAGGCGCCGAATCCCGCCCTGGGCTTGCGCAGCATCCGCCTGAGTCTGCAACAGCAGGGGATGTTCAAGACGCAACTGCGGGCCATCCTCCGAGCGGCGGTGTTGGGGGATGTTCGGGTGATGTTCCCTCTGGTTTCCACGCAACTCGAGTACCGACACGCGCGGTCGATCCTTGCGGATGTCCGCGAAGAATTGGAGGAGGACGGCGTGCCGTTCCGGGCCGATATTCCGGTCGGAATGATGGTCGAAGTCCCTTCGGCGGCGATCCTCGCGGACGAGTTCGCCCGGGAAGTCGACTTCTTCTCCATTGGAACCAACGATCTCATCCAGTATACCTTGGCGGTGGATCGGGCCAACACGTCGGTGGCGAATCTCTATTCGGCCGCCGATCCGTCCATCTTCCGGATGATCCGGATGGTGTTGGAAGCCGCGAAGAAAGCCTCGATCAGCGCTTCCATTTGCGGACAAATGAGTTCCGACCCGATCTACATGCCCGTGCTGATCGGCATGGGCTATCGGGAGGTGAGCGTCACACCGAACGCGATCCCGGAACTCAAGCAGGTGGTGCGGCGATTGACGATTCCCGTCGCGGAAGAGATGCTGCGACATGTCGAAAAGCTGGATGTCGCGCGGGACATCGAGAATTATCTGCGCGGCGAACTGAAGAAACTTTGCCCGGACCTCGTGGTGTGACGCGGGGGACGGGAGTCCTTAAGGGTTCGGTGGACGGGTGTGGTCGGCGTGACACGACTGGCTTGTCCAGCCGTGCAAACGCGGGACAAGCGGCGAGCAGCACCAGTACCCGTCGGGCACAGCCTGACCTGCGCTGGTCGAACATCTTCGGATGGATTGGAACAAATCGACCCGGTCGCCAAGGCGACCGGACAACACACATTGATGCGAGCAAACGGAACGCGGGGGACGCGGACGGGTGGACCGTCGGTCGTCGGCGTTCGACAAACCGGTTGCGGAACGGAGTGCGGGGGTCGGGGCGACGAGGGTCCCGGACGATGCGTGTCTTCGGTTCCGGACCGGTTTGCAGAGACATTGGTTCGGATTCGAGTGCGTATTTCCCTAGTCGGCTGCGATCAACCACGCGGTCCGTCCCGTTCGTCGGTGGGTGCCAAGTCTCCCCCGCGTCCCGGACGGCCGGTTTTGTCGCGCGCCCCGCGAACGGGCACGCGGATCGTCGCCCCGCCGGAGGACACGGTCCTCCGCTTCGCCCCCCCGGTTTCGTGGTCGACCGCTGTCGCCACTGTCATCGGGACGCGGTTGGCCATCGTCCGTGACGCAGCGTCGTCGCGAACCGGGGAGCGCTCGCTCCCAACCGGTTTCGCCACGGCACACGTGCGTTCCGCGACGGGGCGGCCGTCGGATCGTGTCTCCCGCGCCGAGGCCTCGTGCCTCCGCGACCACGGGTGCCGGTCCTTCCGTCGTCTTTCGGTGGTTGACGCCCGAGTCGTCGGCGAAGCCGCTTGCGGTGTGGACAACCCGTCCGGTTGTCGTGGCCTACGGGGAGATACGCACGCCCTTGCGACAGCCGTCTGACGGGCACGAAATGGGTTCGACCTGATCGGGTCGGCCTCTTTCGGGTTGTTCGGCGGCACGTCGCCTCATTCGCTGGAAAGGCGTGCGAGTTATGAAGAAGGAAATGCTGGTCAACGCCCTGCAACCCGAGGAAAGCCGCATCGCGATCCTCGAAGACGGCGTTCTCGAAGAGCTGTACACCGAACGGAACAGCCAGGAAAACTACGTCGGCAACATCTACAAGGGCCGGATCGTCAACATCGAGCCGAGCATCCAGGCGGCCTTTGTCGATTTCGGCGTGGGACGCAACGGCTTCCTGCACGTCAGCGATGTCGAGTACCAGTACTACAAGCACCTGACGACCGGCGGCCCCGAGGACGACGACCCCCGGATGGACGACGGCGGCCCCCGCAAGGGGGGCGGCCCCCGCCCGCCCCGCAAAAACGGCGACCGCGGCATGCGCAACAAGCCGCCCATCCAGGAGATTTTCCGCCGCGGCAGCGAAGTCCTCGTGCAGGTCATCAAGGAAGGGATCGGCACCAAGGGGCCGACCCTCTCGACCTACATCAGCATCCCCGGTCGCTATCTGGTGCTGATGCCCGGCCTCCAGCGCGTGGGGGTCAGCCGCAAAATCGCGGATGAGGACGTGCGCCGGAAGCTGCGTCGGACGCTGGAAGACCTCGATCCGCCTCCCGGCCTCGGCTTCATCATTCGTACCGCGGGGATCGACCGCACGCAGGCGGACCTCAAGCGGGACATGAACTACCTGCTCCGGCTGTGGCGGACAATCGTCGCCCGCATCAAGAAGACGCGTTCTCCGGTGGACATCTACCAGGAGAGCGACATGATCATCCGGACGATTCGCGACATCTACAGCGCGGACATCGAAAACATCTGGATCGATGAACCAGCCGCTTACGAACGGGCCAAGGATTTCCTCAACGTCGTGCTGCCGCGTCACGCCGAGCGGGTCAAGCTGTACGACGGTCGCGAACCGTTGTTCCACAAGCACGGCATCGAGCAGGAAATCGCCAAGATCCACTCGCGGCATGTGCCGCTCTCCGGCGGTGGTTCGTTGGTGATCGACCAAACGGAAGCGCTCGTTGCGATCGACGTGAATAGCGGCAACTTCCGCGCGGACGACGACGCGGAGGAATCGGCCTTCCAGATGAACTGCCGGGCCGCCAAGGAAATCTGCCGCCAGATCCGCCTGCGGGACCTGGGAGGGGTGATCGTCAACGACTTCATCGACATGCGCGAAGAACGGCATCGTCGGGGGGTCGAACGCGTGATGCGCGATGCCATCCGTCGCGACCGCGCACGGACGAAGGTCCTGCGCATCAGCCCGTTCGGGCTGATCGAGATGACGCGGCAACGGATTCGTCCGTCGCTCCGTCGCAGCGTGTACGAGGACTGCCCCTGCTGCAAGGGGACCGGTTTGGTGAAAACCGCCGAGTCGGTGGCCATTGACGTGACGCGGGCGTTGCTCTCGGCCCTGCACCGCGAGGGGGTCGCCAAGATTTCGATCGAAGTCCACGAACGCGTGGCCAACTACCTCAACAACCGCAAGCGCCGCGACCTGATCCGCTACGAGGAAGAGTCGAAGGTCGCCATCCAGATCATCAGCCGTAACGACGTGAACCACGAGCATGTGGTGCTGCGGTCGATGGACGGTTCGGGGAACGATCTGCGATTTGCGTCGACAGAGGGGTCGAATTCGCGGCGATAGGCTGCTACAATCGCGGTTTGCGCGGGAGTTTGCGCCCCCCGGCGGGCTTGCTGTTTTTTCTGCAAGTCCAATCCCGGAAATGGTTTGCGTGCAATTCCCGCGTCGCCGCCGGCAGTCTGGCGACGGTGTGTTTTCAGGAAGAATTCGAGATTTGCCTTCGAGGCTCCCCATGTTTGCGATTTTTGAAGACGGCAGCCACCAATACCGCGTCAAGGCCGGGGACATCATCCGGGTCGACTTCCGGTCCGAGTTGGAGAAGGGGGCCGCGCTGAAGTTTGACCGCGTTCTGGCCGCCGGGTCGGACACGGCGTCGGTGATTGGCCGTCCCCTCGTGGACGGTGCGTCCGTCGAGACCGAGATCGTCAACGCCGAGTTCAAGGCGGAGAAGATCGAGGGGGGCAAGTTCAAGCGCCGCAAGGGCTACTACCGTCACTGGGGTCACACCCAGCGGTACACGGAAGTGGTCGTCAAGGCGATCAACGTTCCGAATTTTGGCTGAGCGGCACGGCGGGGCATTTCCGCCCCGCTCCGTCACACGCTCGGAGCCCGACGTTCGTGGGAGTTTGGTCCGTCAAGGACCTTTCCCGCCGGGCGTCGGGCTTGATGCCTTTTCGTCTTCCCGGTTTTTCCCGGCCCGACGCATCCGCCACCGGTGGGTCATTCGGTTCCGGAAACGGGCTGCACCGCCCCTCGAGACCCGCGCATGCCCAGCTTCGCCGAACAAGTCTCCGAGCTTCGCTGGCGCAAGTTTCCCGTCCTCGACGACGGCTTCGTTTGTCTTGTCGATGTGATGGGGGACGACAGCGCCGTCGTGCAGGCCGCCCGCGTCAGCTACGGCGAGGGGACCAAGAAGGTCTCGGACGACCGGACGCTGATCCGCTATTTGCTGCGCCATCGCCACACGACCCCTTTCGAGATGGTCGAGCTCAAGTTCCTCGTCCGTGTGCCGATGGACTGCTGGCGGCAGTGGATTCGGCACCGGACCGCTTCCGTCAACGAGTACAGCACTCGCTATTCGGTGGCCATCGACGCCGCCCAGGAGACCGCCCCCGACGGCTGGCGCTTGCAGGACCGCGGCAACCGACAAGGAAGCGCCGGTGCCTTGCCGGGCGACCTGGGCCAAAAGCTCACCGAGGAAGAGCATCACTTCCAGCTCGCCGCTCGCAATCTCTATCAAGCGCGTTTGGAGGCTGGCGTCGCCCGCGAACAGGCCCGCAAGGACCTCCCGCTGTCGACCTACACCGAGGCGTACTGGAAGATCGACCTGCACAACCTGTTGCACTTCCTCGCCCTCCGGATGGACGGGCATGCGCAACTGGAGATCCGCGAGTACGCCTCCGCGATCGGCCGCCAGATCGTCCAGCCGCTGTACCCGGTGGTGTGGGAAGCATTCGAAGACTACCGTCTCGGTTCGGATCACCTCAGCCGCCTCGAGCGCGAGACGATCCGCAGCCTGGCTGCCGGGGCGGCGAAGTTCGGCCCTCCCCCGTGGTCCGAGGAGGCCTTCCTCGCCGCTCAGCCCGAACAGTGGCGTCCCCTCACCCGCAGCCGCGAACGCGACGAATGCCGCGCAAAACTGGCGGACTTGGGCTTGATCCGCGAGTAGCCGAGGTTCTCGTCGGAGGAACACGCGTCTGCGGACCGTTTGTCGTCAGCCCGTCGCCCCGACTTGAACACTTTCCGTGACGGCATGTCCGCATGCGGAGGGGCGGGGCACTCGGCGATTGTGCGGAACGCGAGCTGCGCTTCGCACTGCAAACCGACGCGGGGTGACGGTTCACAAATCCTTGGAGTACGGCGGACAACCATGTTGGAAACCGCGCCGCGCGGACTGACCGGCCTGCGCATTTTGTCGTTCGAGTCCCGCAAGCAGGCCGAGATGCGGATGCTGATCGAAAAGCATGGCGGTCTCGCCACGCTCGCGGCCTCGATGCGTGAAGTCCCGTTGGACGACAACTCGGAGGCGCTGGACTACGCGCGGCGTCTCGTCGCGGGGGAGTTCGATGTCACGATCCTGATGACGGGGGTGGGGACGCGGCATCTGGTCGACGCCGTGTCGGCGACCGTCGGACGGGACGAATTCCTCGCGGCCATGCAACGCACCTGTGTGATCGTGCGCGGCCCGAAGCCTGCCGCCGTGCTGCGCGAGTGGAAGATGCGATTCGACCATCACGTCCCCGAACCGAACACGTGGCGCGACCTGCTTGCCATGCTCGACGCGGGGGTCTCCGTCGCGGGGAAGCGCGTGGCCGTCCAGGAATACGGACTGAGCAACACCCGGTTGCTGGCGGGTTTGCGTGAACGGGGCGCGACGGTGACGGCGGTGCCGGTGTACCGCTGGGCGATGCCGGAGGACCGCGGCCCCCTCGACGCCGCCGTCCGGGGAACGACCGAGGGGGCCTTCGACGTGCTGCTGTTCACGAGCGCCCAGCAACTCAACAACGTGCTGGTCTCCGCCGAGGAGCAAGGGCTGCGCGAGCGATGGTTGGAAGCGGCCAATCGGTGCGTCGTCGGCAGCATCGGCCCGACTGCCAGCGAAACCCTGCGCGATCAGGGATTGCCCCCGGACTTCGAGCCGGACCACCCCAAGATGGGGCATTTGGTGCTGACGGCGGCGGAGCAGGCGCGAGAACTCTTGGAGCGCAAACGCACCGGGGCATGATTCCCCCCGTTCGCCGCCGGGCTTGACCCGGCGCGTTCTCGCAAGTCACCCGCGCTCATCCTCGCGCGGGCCGGGTGCCAAGTACCTACGGCCGTCTCGTCCCGCAGTGTGAGTGGGGCGAAACGGGAGCGGGTTCATTCAATCGTTGTTGTCCGATTTGCACAAATCAAATGGACATCCCCCCGTTTCACTCCCCCAGGTTTCGCTCAACTCGCTTGCTTCTTGATCGTCTCAAGACGGTTTTGAAACTGCTTCTAGCGAGTCACCGGCCGTCCTTTTTTGCGTACGCACGCCGAATCAGCACCACTGCTGCAATCACAAACACAAACAGAGTGTTGGCGATCATCAACCACCAACCGGGACCAAAACCGACCTTGGGAGACACAGGCTGTCCAGGCCCCGATGGCGCGGGCGACTCCTTCCTCATGCCGGGACGGTTGTCGACCACCGAGAATCCTTCCGGCGGGTTGAACTCGAAGACTTCCTCGGCAATCGGGTCCGTGGCGTAAGCCAGGACAATGGTGCTCTCTGAGAGCTTGAAATCGCCGGATGGCTCAAACGTCGCTCGCTTCACAATCCGGGGGACCCCCTTGCCGTCGAACTCCTCGCGAGTCATCGTCGCCACTACGGTTCCGTTAGCAGCCGCGTACACCTTTTCGGCCAGACACCGCCACTGGTCGTCGAACGTCAACTCGAGCAGCGTGCGATTCGCCGGCGGGGACAATTTGACCCGTTGGTAAAACGAATCACGGCCCGAGAGAGTGACTTTTTTGGCCATCGCCTTCTCGGATGGGCGCGAGACATCGATCCTGATATCCGGATCCGAGTCGTTCATCAGGCGGGCCATCTTCTTGGCATCGAGAGTCAACTGCTTCTTGCCGTTGGCTTCAAGCAACTCACCCAACACTCCCTTCAGAAAGAATTCCGTGGCGAAGCTGACACCAACCACATCCAGCATCGAGTCCTGAGCCCAACGCGTCCCTTCGCGATTGTCGCGAAAGGCGTGTTTCGCGTTCAGGCTCAAGTGAAAGGTGTTGTGGTCCTGCTCCAGCGGGTTCCCCATATTCACATAGGTGTCCACGTAGTCGGTGTCCACCGTGATGCCTGGAACGTCCCGCGACGTGACCTGATCGAGTCGATAGCGGAATCCGTTCACCCGAATTCGCTGCTTGAGAATCAACGGGACGGCCTGCTGCTGCTTCCATTTCGCAATCGCGCCAGCAATCCGCTGCTCCAACTCCTCGGGAGTCGACTTCTTGCCGTACTTGCGATCCTGCTCGGCCAGCGCGGTCTCGGCAGTGCGAATCCCCTCGGTCACCTTCTGAAGGGCGGCGGCCGGGGGTTCACCCGCAGGCAACCGCTGCGTGCGATAGACTGTGATATCCCCCTGCTCCGGACGAACCTGGAAGGCAAAGTCCGAAAGTGCCTGCATCTCGGCGTCGGTCGGCGGGGCGGCGAAGACCACTCCCGAAGCCGCACCGAGTAGCGGCACGAACAGCAGCAAACGAAAGCGCGAGCTGATAGTCACTTCGCCCTCTGTCCAAAACGAGGCAGGCCAATCCACCGAATCGCCCACCCGGGGCCAATGAGTTGGGACGGCTAGCAATCACCCTACCGGTTGCTGCAAGACGAAGTGGTTCGAAGAGGTTTCGAAATCCGGTTCGCCACCTGGACCGGTCCGCGATTTCCGGGAAACCGTCCACCATCCTGAGGGTTTTGAAACCGCTGCCACCAAGGAGAATGCACGCCAACCCGCCGCCCGACTCGACCGCACAACTGATCGCGATCCTTACTACAGGTCGACCGGACACGAGGGGGAGCTCGCATCCACCTGGCAGTTGGTGTCACGCGTCTGCGTGAACTTCGTCGTAGGGTCTTTCGTGCACCCGGAGACAAATACACAAATGCCCAGGTACCCGCCACCAAGGCCGCCAAGAATTACCCCCAAACACCCGGCCCAACACGCCGGAGCCAGAGGGCCACCCGACCAACACCCCGCCACGCACGTGAGGACAAGCCCTGCCGTATAAGAAATCCCGCCGCAGCCGAGTAGGGCAGGCTCCTGGGCTCCTGGCCGCCTTCCCGGAAGATGCTCCACGCCCGAGGCTGACGACCTCTCGGGGAGCGCGCCCCGCCCTAAAAGAAACGCTCGGCCAAGTGCGCTGTCAGGGTGCTCCTCTCGAACAGTATGGCACACGGGAGCCTACCTTACACGGCTGTCGGCGCATGCCACCTAACCCGTTTCCACCTCACTCCCCCGGCGACATTGCCACCAGCCGGGCCAGCGTCTTCGCCAAGCCGTCGATGGCTGACTTGTCCGGCAGCGTGAACGTCAGACGCGGTCGTCCCGCCTCGTCGGTCGTCAGGCACTCGTCCAGCCGGTTGCGGACGTGCGCGATGGTTTCCTCCGGCGGCGGGGCGGCGGAATCGTCGCGAGCCACCAGTTCCCCCAGGAAGTGGAACACGGCCCCTAGCATCTCTCCCCCGGCGGAGGCGACGCGGTCGCGTCGTGCAGTTTCGCTGGCGGCATCGGGTGCCGGTGGGGGAGTCTCCAGCGGGGCCTCCGGCTTCGCCCCCAGCAGCACTTCCAGCCGCTTTTTCAGGTCGTCCGAGTTCCGTGTCATCTCGACGGTGTCGACGGTCGATTCGGCATCGAGCGCGGCCAGCGCCAGGTCCTTCTTCACGAGCAGCGTCGCCAGCAGGCTCTCTTCCAGCGTCTTCTCGGTGACGAGCTTGTAGACGTGCACCGGATTCTTCTGGCCCATGCGGTGCGCGCGGGCGATCCGCTGTTCGAGGATTGCCGGGTTCCACGGCAGGTCGACGTTGATAACGGTGTTGGCCGCTTGCAGGTTGAGGCCCGTGCTCCCCGCGTTGGTCGTCAGGAACAACCGGCAGGCGGGGTCGGTCTGAAACTCGTGGACGAGCGCGGCCCGGTCCTTCTGCGGCACCGAACCGTCCAGCCGCACAAACCGGAGCCCCAGCTTCTTCAGCGACGGCTCGATCAGGTCGAGCATCGTCGTCCACTCGCTGAACAGCACCGCCTTGCGGTCGGGGGCGTCGGCGAATTCCTCGAAGATCTCGACGAGCCGTTCGAGCTTGGTGGAATGGTTGGGAGTCTTCTTGTCGACCAGGTACGTACCGTCGGCGGCCATGCGGCACATGAGCAGCGCCATTCGCAGCCGCATCAGGTCCATCTCGGTCAGGAACTTCTTCGAGACGATCTCGGCAACCGTTTGCAGCCAGACGTCGTGCAGGTCCTTCTGTTCCTTGCTGGGAGCCACACGCACGATCTGCTCGGTCCGCTCGGGCAATTCCAGCCGAACGGAATCGCGCGTGCGTCGCAGCAACACGGGACGCAGGTTCTCGCGCAGTTCGTCGAGGTTCCGATAGCCGAGCAGCTTCCCCTTTTCGTCGAGCAGCGTGTGGTGGTGGAAGAACCGGAAGCCCGGCCCCAGGCGGCGGTCGTCGACGAATTGCACCACGGAGTACAGGTCGTCGAGGCGGTTCTCGAGCGGCGTCCCCGACAGCACCAGCGCGAACCGCGACTTCAGCGATTTGATCGTGCGCGACGTCTTCGCTTCCCAGTTCTTGATCCGCTGACCTTCGTCGAGAATGATCAGGTCCCACGGCGTATCGGCGATGCTGAGGTAGTCGCGCAGTACCTGCTCGTAGTTGCAGATGGTGAAGAACGCGTCCCCCTTGTACTGCGCGTCGCGCTCGTCGATCGGGCCGGAGACGATTTGCGTCGAACGACCGCTGAACGATTCAATCTCCCGTTTCCACTGCGATTTGAGCGAGGCGGGACAGACAACCAGCACGCGCTCGATGTTGGCTTCCCGCGCGAACAGCTCCGCCGCCCCGATCGCCTGGATCGTCTTGCCCAGCCCCATCTCGTCCGCCAACACCGCGCGACCCGCCCCCACGACGAACGCGATGCCGTCCATCTGATACGGAAGCAGCGGCACCTTGAGCAGCGTCGTGCGCAGCGGATGCTTGCCGGGGTCCTTGCGAATCTCGGCCACCCGTCGCGCCACCCGCTGCGCGTACAGCGTTTGCTGGATGAATTCCTCAGCGTCCGGGAACACGTGGAACTCGACACCCCGCCGCGTCAGGTCTTCGAGATCGGCGATCAGTTGTCGGGCATTCGTGATCGGCCCGGATGTGTACTTCTCAAGTTGCTCGCGCGTCGTAGCGTCCACCCGAGAGGGAAGCGTCAACCTGAGCGTCGGTTCTTCGCGATAGCTGACGTGGACTTCGATGCGGTCCAGTTTGAACGGCTTCTTCAAAGTAGCCGCGTCGAACTTCGCTTTGACGCGGGTCTCGAGCTTGAGGATGTGCTTGCACGTGGCGAGTGTGTTCGTGCGGAAGTCGGGGCAACTGCAATACTTCTGCCCGTCACCCAGACCCCGCAGCACCGCCCGGTACTGCTTGCCGCTGACGAGACTGGTGACGCGGTACTCCGTCCAGGGAATCGAGGGATCGCTTGACTCGATCTTCATCCGCTCGGTCCTGGCCCGTTCGCGTCGTTCCTCCAGCGCCTTTTCGCGGAGTTCCCGTTCGCTTTCGGGACGGCGCGACTCGGTCGTCGGCGGCGCGACAGCGAGGCCCAGGGCCGTTTTGTGGTCGAGGATGTAACGGAGCGCCGCGGCGATATGTTCGCGGGCGACCTCCTGGGCCGTGCAATTGAGGACCAGCCGATCCCGCCGCTCCGAATCGACGGTGATCGTCACCACGACCGGCTTGGACGGTGTGAGGCTGGGAAAGTTCAAGCGGAACAAGTCGCCACGAAAGTAGATGTCCCGCTTGGGATTGATGTCCCCGGGAAACACGCGGACCAGCAGTTTGCGGGCGTCGGTCCCTTGGCCCCCCAGCAGCTTGACGGCGTCCTCGAAGCTCAAGTGCGACAGGATGTCCTTGAGCGTGCGCTGGGAGTTCGGCTTCACCGGAGCCGGGCGCGGCGAAGAAGTGGTCTCGACGGAATCTTCGGTGCGAGCGGGCGAAGGCATGGGAATCCGTTCCGAAAGTGGCACGTGCGGGACAAGAAGCCGGAACAACCATGGGCCGGCGCGACAGGCGTCAGGTGCGAAGAGTCGAGTGAACTTGGCGGGACCACCACCAGCCTCAGGCGATATACCCCAAGCGTCGCGCGGAATGAAGCGTGCGACGGGGCGACCGCGCTCGCGTCCGACCCCCTCTGGCGGCCGTCGTTCGATTTCCGCTCACGCCAGCAGGTCGCGCACCACGGTGCCATGCACATCGGTGAGGCGGTAGTCCCGTCCCTGGTGCCGAAACACCAGCCGCGTGTGGTCGATCCCCAACAGATGCAACAGCGTCGCGTTCAAGTCATGGACATGAACCGGCTTCTCGGCCACGTTGAACGAGAACTCGTCGGTCGCCCCGTACACTTGCCCCGGTTTGATCCCCCCACCCGCCATCCAAATCGAAAAGCAGCCCCCGTGGTGGTCGCGACCATAGTTGGTCGGTTCGAGCGTCCCCTGGCTGTAAACGGTCCGCCCAAACTCGCCTCCCCACACCACGAGCGTGTCGTCAAGCAAGCCGCGGCGCGCCAGGTCCCGCACCAGTGCCGCTGCCGGTTGGTCGACATCCCGGCATTGCAGCCGCAGGTCGCTGGGAAGGTTGTAGTGCTGGTCCCACCCCCGGTGGTAAAGCTGCACGAACCGCACGCCGCGCTCAACCATCCGTCGCGCGAGCAGGCAGTTGGCCGCGAACGTTCCCGGGCGCCGCGATTCGGGGCCGTACAGGTCGAACGTTTCCCGAGTCTCGGTCGCCAGGTCGGTCAATTCGGGGACCGATGCCTGCATGCGGAACGCCATCTCGTACTGCGCGATGCGTGTCGCGATCTCCGGATCCCCCTCTCGCTCGAACTCTCCGCGATTGAGTTCCCCCAGCAAGTCGAGCTGGTCGCGCCGAGTCCGCCCATCGAGGCCGTCGGGGTTCGACAGGTACAAGACTGGATCCCCGCCCGACCGGAGCGCGACCCCCTGATGGTTGGACGGCAGGAACCCGGAACCCCACAGGCGAGCGTACAGCGGGTCGGCGGGGCGGGCGGCGCTCCCTTTCGAGATCATCACGACGAACGCGGGCAGGTTGTCGGTTTCCGCCCCCAGGCCATACCCGGCCCACGCCCCGAAGCTGGGGCGTCCCGGTTGCTGATGACCGGTTTGCAACAGGGTGACGGCCGGATCGTGGTTGATCGCTTCGGTGTGCAGCGAACGGACGATCGTCATCCGGTCGACGATTGCCGCCGTGTGTGGCAGCAATTCGGACACCCACGCCCCCGACTCGCCATGCCGCGCGAATTTGAACAGCGAGGAGGTGACAGGAAACGACTTCTGCCCGCTGGTCATCCCTGTCAGTCGCTGTGTTCCACGGACCGACGGCGGCAAATCCGATCCGTGAAGCTTCGCCATTTCGGGTTTGTGGTCGAACAAGTCGAGTTGCGATGGGCCGCCGTGCATGAACAGCGAAATCACCCGCTTGGCGCGGGGGAGAACATGCGGCCCCCCGACGGCACCCGTCGGCGCTCCGTTGACCGAAGTCGCACCGGTCAACAGCGTCGACGCGGCGAGGCTCCCCAAACCCCATCCCGACCGCGCGAGAAACGCGCGGCGGATCAGTTTCGACGCATCGTCGGGCGAAGTGTTGGAGTCCGTCGAAGGATTGGGTTTGCGGTTCATCGTCGGGTGATGGCCTCGTCGAGATTGAACAGCGTGTGGACCAGCAGCATCCAGGCGGACACTTCACCAGCCCCTTGCGGTTCCGGGTCGCTGCCGGCCAACAAGTGACGGGCCAATAAGCGACTGGCCGCCTCGGCATTTTCAGCGAAGCGACTCCTTTGCTCGCCAACAAACCGCGAGAGAGTCGCGATCTCGGTGGCAGTCGGTTCGCGTGACAGCACCGCGCGGACCGCCACGGTGACTCGTTCGCGGTCGTCACCCCCCTGCTTCAGAACACGTCGGGCGACGGCGCGGGCCGCTTCGACGTACGTCGGGTCGTTGAGCAACACCAACGCTTGCAACGGAGTGTTGGTCCGCGGCCGTTTTAGCGAACACTTTTCGCGCGTCGGTCCGTCGAACACCAACAGCGACGGCGGCGGGGCCTGCCGTTTGTGGTAGGTGTACAGGCTGCGGCGGTAACGCCCCGGTCCGTCGTCGACCTCGTAGCTCGCCTCGGCGTTGTACGAAACCTCTTCCCACAATCCGGGTGGCTGGTACGGCATGACGCTCGGCCCCCCCAGCGTGCGGACCAACAACCCCGATGTCGTCAACGCCTGGTCGCGAATCATTTCCAGCGGGAGGCGGAACCTTGGACCCCGTGCCAGCAGTCGATTCTCGGGGTCGAACACCTCGCCACCCCGACGTACAAACGCCGAACGTTGCCGATACGTTCGCGAAGTGACCAGCAGACGCAAAAGGCGCTTGGTGTCCCAACCGTCGCGATACACCGCCGCGAGATAGTCCAACAACTCCGGGTGGGTCGGAGGTTCCCCTTGGGTGCCGAAGTCGTTGACCGTTCGCACCATTCCCTCGCCGAAACACTGTCTCCACAATCGATTGACCGCGACTCTCGCCGTCAGAGGATTGTCGGACGCGACCAGCCACCGGGCGAACCCCAACCGATTCGCCGGCGCGTCGACGGGCCACGGCGACAGTGCGGCCGGGACTCCCGGTTCGACCGCTTCACCCGGTTTGTCGTAGACCCCGCGCTCCAGCACGTGCGTCGGTCGGCGCGGAGTTTTCTCTTCCATGACCAGCGCCGTCGGAATCGCGTCCCGCAAGGCCGCTTCCGCGGCGCGGGCTTGTCGGACTTCGTCCCGAGCGCGGCGCGTGGCATCGTCCGCGCGGTGGTCGATGTGATCGTCGAGCAACCAATCGACCTCCCGGCCGGAGCGCTTGTCGGCAGTCCGTTCGAGAGCGCCGCGGATACGTTCGCTCCGATACCAATCGGCCACTTCGGCATCGGACAGCGCCCGCGACAGCCAACGAAACTCGTCCAACGATCCGTAAAATCCCAGACCCTCGTCACGCCGTGCCAAACGCAGCGGCTCGGTATTCTGCAAGGAACCCGTCAGGGTGTCCCGCCGTACGTCAACCGGCACGGCCCGCCCATTGACGAACAGCCGCAGCCCCTCCGCCCGACGCGAACCGTCGTAGCGGACCACCACATGCCGCCACTCGTTCGTCGGCAGTTTGTCGCGCGACAGCAATTCGATGCCGCTCGCACCCCAGCGGTCCACCAGGTTCACCCCCAGCCGCCCCTTCAGCCACAACAGTTCCAGCCCCCGGCGGTCGTTCGTCGGTTCGATTTTCGAGAGAGGACAGCCGAGCGAATTCTCGGACATGACCCACAGTCCGAACGTCCAGGGACCGTCCTGCGACACCCCGGCCGCCGGGTGTTCGACATGTTGCGTGCCGTCGAATCTCACCCCCTCGCCCCGAATTCCCGGATTCGGTTTCAGGCTGGTGCCGACCTCCACGGCCCCACCGTCGGCCCGTCCTTCCAGGGAGACGTGCGGACCGCCGTCGGCCGGAAGGGGAGGCAACGCCGCAAGTATCTCCGCTTCCCGATCAGCCAGATTCTTGGCCGCCGCCGCGCGGAGCGGCTCGAACGCGCCGACCGCGCGAGACGTGGCCGCCGCCAATTCGGGCAAGCGGGCTGTTTGTTCGGCCGAGGGAACCGCGATGCGAGGTGGGGCGTCGCTGCCGGAAAGCAGCCCCGATTCCGGGACGTTGTTGAAGAACGCGAACAGGCCGTAGTACTCGCGTTGCGAGATCGGGTCGTATTTGTGGTCGTGACATTGGGCGCATCCGACCGTGAGACCCAACCAGGTGGAAAGCGTGGTGTCGACCCGATCCGCGACGTATTCGACCCGGTACTCCTCGTCGATCAGTCCCGTTTCGTCGTTCGACATGTGATTGCGGTTGAAGCCGGTGGCGATCCGCTGCGCGATCGTCGGCTCCGGCCGCAGGTCCCCCGCGAGTTGTTCGACGGTGAACCGGTCGTACGGCAGATTTCGGTTGTACGCGTCGATCACCCAGTCGCGCCACAGCCACATCTGCCGGTGTTTGTCACCGAAGTAGCCGTCCGTATCCGCATAACGAGCCGCGTCCAACCAGTCGACCGCCATGCGCTCGCCGAAGTGGGGCGAAGCCAGCAGTCGTTCGACGGTTCTTTCAAACGGCTCGTTCCGCGATTGATCGAGTTCGTCAATCGTCGGGGGGAGACCGACGAGATCGAAGTACACCCGCCGCACGAGCGTGTCGCGGTCGGCCTCGGGGGCGAACGCTTCGCCCGCACGCCGCAGCTTCGCCGACACAAACGCATCGACCGGATGGGACTCGCCGACATCGGGCACCGGGGGTTTGGCAATCGGCTCGAACGACCAATGTCGCTGAAACGGTGCCCCTTCCTCGATCCAACGTCGTACCCGTTCGATCTCGGCCGGTGATGGGCGTTTGTCGACGGACGCGGGCGGCATGCGGAGCGACTCGTCGTCGGAAGTCATCCTGACGAGCATCTCGCTCGATGCTGGGTCCCCCGGCACGAGAGCCCGCGCTCCGGAATCCGCAGGTGCTGTCGCGGCCTCGCGGTCGTCGAGCCGCAGTCCCGCTTGTCGTCCCCCCGCATCGAAGCCGTGACACTTCCAACAGTGCTCGGCGAGGATGGGCCGAATGTCTCGGTTGAATTCCAGGGGTTCGGCCCCCTGCGCGGCAGCGCTCGCGAAAGCCACCACGAACGGCCACAACAACGGCACTGGGGACCTGCGCCGATGGGCAGTACCACCTGGACGCGGTCGTCCGCTATCGTCCAACTCACACCTCCCGGAACGCGAGCCACGCATTCGCGATTGTACATGCGACGGAGTACGAACGCGACGGCTTGAAAAGACGCCGAATCGAATTCAGGAAGCTGTGGTCCTGGGTGATGTGCTGGTGCAAGAACGCGAGTTCGCGGGTGTGGGGGCGAACATCGCATTGTTGCAGGCCCGAAGCCGCGCACCTTCTCGCCCACAATCGGTACGGAAAAACAGGACAAAACGTCACTGCCGAGGCGACGGTGTCCGCATGGTGGATGAGCGGGCCTGCTCGACGGCACCTCCTTCCCCCCTGTTCTCTCCCTCGCGGTCAGTTCCGCCACTTTATCACCTTCGCTTGCGGGGGAAAGGGAGCATCGCGTGCCAACTCGTCCAGAATCGCGACACCCTGCTCGCCCTCCCGGTTCCGCCGTTCCTCCGTTTCGGTTGACCTGAAACTGCTGTTGGATGGTTTTTGGGGCGCTCGTATACTCCCGCCCGCTGCGGGTACGGGTGGGCCATGAAGGCCGATCCGGCTCGCGTCTGGTTTGACGGGCACGCCATTGCAGGGAGGCATCGCGTGGAACGGATTCTTGTCGCGGGTATCGATACGGTCGCTGGCGGAAACTTCGCGGCATGGTGGGCCAATCGCCATGATGTCGTCGGCGTCGCGTGGTCGAATCCCGTGTCCATCGCCGAGTGTCGTTCAGCGGGCGTCGCCGGACCGGGGATGCATCCCGGCTCGCTGTTGGCCGCCGAGCAGCCCACCCACGTCGTGTTCTGCGGTGCCGCCTCCGCTCAGTGTTGGGGCGTTCCCGAGCGGTCCGTCACCGCCGACGCCGCCCGCCTGGCCGGGGCCTGGGCCGCGGCCGCGCAAGCCGCCGGCGCGAAGTTCACCTACGTTTCGAGCGACGCGGTCTTCACGGGACCGTGGTTGTTCCACCGCGAGCAGGGAACCTGCTACTGCCCGTCGCACGGGGCGCGACAGTTGTTGGCGGCGGAACGGGAAGTCTGCGAAGCGGCTCCCGAGGCCCTGATCGTCCGTTCGCACATTTTCGGGTGGTCGCCCGTCGTGCGGGAAGTGGGCTTCACCGAACGGATGCTCGAACAACTGCGGTCCGGCGAGTCGGTCGCGATGGACTATCTGCGGCACGCGACCCCGATTCTGGCCACGGACTTGGCCGAAATCGTGGAAACCGCGCTGCGCCTCGGACTGACGGGGATTCATCACGTCGGCGGCGCCGAGCGCGTCAATCCGTTCCGCTTTGCGTGTCTGGTGGCCGACGAGTTCGGTCTCGAGACCTCGCTGGTGCGGGCCCTGGAAACCCCGATGGACCAGCGCAAGGCGTGGGCGTCGGGCGAAACCTCGTTGCAAACCCGCCGCATCAAGCGCGCGACGGAAGGGTCGATCCCGCTGTTGCGCGATGGTCTGGCCCGCTTCCGCGAACAGGAAATGTCGGGCTATCGCGACCGCTTCCAAACGGAAGACGCGCTCGCGACGACTGGCAAGGCCGCCTGAACGGGTGCCGTTGCCTCGAACCAACAACCGCACGCTACATCCCGCCGACCGTTTCCTTCAGGGAAGCGGTCGGCGTTTGCGTTTGTAGACATCCGCCGCGGCGACCAACACGGCGCGCTCGTCGGCGGTCAAAGCCGCTTCCCCCTCGACCGACACCTTCGCCAAAATCGCGTCGACGCGAGCCTGCAATTCGGCTTCGGTGGGGGAGACGTTGCGCGGCGGTTCGGCCTCCGGCGTGAAGACCTTCAGCGGAGGTTGCCGACGCAGGCGGCGCCGCACGGATCGCCCAGCACCGGCCACCCATCCACCGGGCGACCCGGTCCATCCCGCCAATCGCCAGCCGAAGCGTGCATAGGCCAACCCGAAGGCAATACCCCCCAGGTGCGCACCGTGGCTGATGTTCGGCCCGGCTCCCAGCGCGTCGAGGGCGATGAACAGGATGGCCGCGAACCGCAATTGCATCGGGATCACGAACATCACGAGAATCTCGCGGCGCGGGTAGGTCACGGCCGCCCATCCGATGATGGCCATGATCGCTCCCGACGCCCCCACTGCCGCCGCCGGAGCGCCCCAATACGCGTACGCCAGGTGACCGGCCGCCCCGAAGACCAGCGAGACGAGATAAAAGGCGGTGAATTCCCGCGAACCCTTCTCGTCCTCCATCCACCGGCCGAACATCCACAGGCCGATCATGTTGCAGACGATGTGCAACGGCTCGCGCACCGCGTGCAGGAAGCCGTAGGTCACCACCTGCCACGGGCGGAACAGGTCCGTCGCCTGGGCGGGGTAAAGCTTCAGCCAGAATTCAAAGTCCCGCCGCAGCGCCAGTTGCAGCACCCACATCGCGATGGTGATCGCGAGGATTCCCTGCACCGCCGGATTCGGAGCCGCCCCCCAATCGAAGGCCCCCCCCGATCCCCGTCGCACGTAGTCGCGATTTTCGATCCCCATGTCGCGACGTCCTTGGTAGCGAACGGAGGGCCTGGCGGCGGACGAACGCCTCCCGTTCCGACGGGACGCGGCCCCCGCAAAACGGGGGGAGCAACGACTCTACCCGGAACTCAGCGGGCCGAGACTCGCTGCGGACGACCGACCGCCCCGGCGCTCGGACCGGGGGCCGGTTCCGACCCGGCCCCGGACGCGTCCGACAGCGAGCGACTCATCGTCGCATTGCGGCCGACCACCTCGACGATTCGCTCGTTCGTCGCCTTCAGATCGCGCCGCAACTGATCGACCTCGATCTCCAACTTGTTGCGGGCGTCCTCTTCCTCGGCGAGGGCCGTCAGGTACCCGGCGATCATCTCTCGGGGCAATTCCTTCCCGGCGAGATTGTCGAAGCCATTGATTTCGCCCATTCGCAGTTGCAAGTGTTCTTGCGCGCTGGCCAGCACGATTTGCTGTCGGGACAACTCCGTATTGCGGGCCTTCAGCAACGTGTCCGCCAGCAGCAACTCGCTCTCCAACGATGTGAACAGCGAATGGAACTGCGCGGGAATCTTGCTGCGGAACCGCCAATCGCCCCGCGGCCATTGGTTCGCCTCCTCGGGGCGGATCCGCCAGATCGGCGCCAGCGAACAATTCGCGTCGTTGGCCCGCGCGACTTCGAAGTTCCCGGCGTAGAAGTACGTGCCATCGGGCAGCTTCGCGAAGCCGTACAACACGTCCTTGTCGCGGACGCCCAAGGTCGTGCCGATGTTGGCCGTCACTTCCCCCGTGGCTGGATTGCCGACACCCGCGGGCACGGTCGGCCAGTAGCGCTCCCACGGAATCATGGTGCGGCGCAGTTCGGACGTGAGCGACTTGAGTTTCTCCCGCCGTTGCGCGAGATCCTGTTCGTTTTTGGCGTACTCCGCCTCTTTCTTTTGAGTGGCTTCCATCCAGCGCGTGCGGACCTGGGTCGCCTTGGCGGTGAGCGCGAGCGCTCCGACCCAAGCCAGGGCGGTCAACCAAACCAGAACTTTTCCCGATACGTGCATGGCTCCGCCTTTGGCGAGTGCGCGAAAACCCTCTTCGTTCCGTTATCGGCGATGCGCGGACGCGGGTCGATGGCCGACCCCGCCAACCGGGGACTCCACCCTGACGACGGAATCGAGCTGACGGTCTGTGTGGATTATACCATCCGCGCGGGGGTGGCTCGCCGGAGGATCGCCAAGATTTCCGCCCGGTGCGGGAGCCCGCGATCGTAGCGTCACACCCAAGCATAACAGCCTCTTGAAAGGCTGGGGGAGGTCGGCCTTTTTTCGTCCGGCGAATTCTCCGAACTCGACCGGAAAACGTGGGGATAGGCCCCCTCGCGGCCGACGATGTCCGTCAAACTCCGTTCGGCCAAGAGGTCTTCGGCAGCCTGCAACGCGTTGTCCCGAGCAACCGGGCGGCGATTTTCAGGAGTTCGAGTCGAGATTCGGGCCGCCGCGGATTCCGATGCGTTCCACGAAGATCGGTAAACCACAGGCACATTGCGGGTGTCCTGGCCATCTCAGGGCCCGACCGCGTAAAGCCCTGATTCATTCAGAGGCTGTGAGTCATTCGTTACCCCGCCAGCGATTGTCCCGGCACGATTGGTAACCACCGCGGGAAAGAGGGTTGGAATGATGGGGCCGCGTTTCACTTTATCCCCTTTATTCGCCCTTCGGGCACCTTCTCTTCCACAGAGGAGTTTTGGCAATTGTTCCACACCGAATGTGGGGGAGAAGAGTCGCGGTCCCGGGCGAGTTGGATGCTGTACACGTCGCGGCCAGAACGACTTTCAGGAACTGATGCCAATCCGGAGTTCGCCCCCCTTCACCGGATGTGCGTGAACTCCCGTGTGTTGAACAGTGCGTGCGCGACGGCCGCCCATGCTCCCTGGTCCGTGGCCGGATCGCTCCCCGCCGCGAACTCTCGCACCAACCCTAACCACCTCTCTCGCTCCGAGGCGGATGGCTCCCGCCCATAGGCGGCCACGAACATCGCCGCCAATCGCACCTCGGGCGCGACCGGTTCGCGCAGCAGGGCGTTGGCCCAATGCTCGGCGAGGAGCGCCACCAGCGGGTCGTTCAGCAGCAACAGCGCTTGCGCCGGCACGTTGGTGACGTTTCTCCGCCCCGTCGGCAGCTTCAAGTCGGGCAGATCGAACGCCGTCAGGAACTCCGGCGGTTGCATGATCGACATGGTCAGATACAGCGACCGGCGGCCCCCTCCATCGAGCGGCCCCGAGAACAGCCGCTTCTGCGAGTCCTCGACGGGGCGTGGCGGATTGATCGGCCGCCCGCCGATTTTCGGGTCCAGTCGCCCCGACACCGCCAACAGCGCGTCGCGGATCGCCTCCGCTTCGAGTCGCCGCGTCGGCATGTGATGCCGCAGCCGATTGGCCGGGTCCCGTTCGCGGGCCTCCGCGGAGACGCGACCCGATTGGCGGAATGTTTCTGACAGCACTAGTTCCCGCACCAGCCGCTTCGTCGACCACCCGCCGGAGCGGAGGCTCCGCGCCAAGGCGTCGAGCAGTTCCGGGTGCGACGGCTTGTCCCCCAGGTGCCCGAAGTCGTCCGGCGTCGTCACCAACCCGGCCCCGAATACCCATTGCCACACCCGATTCGCGTACACGCGGGCCGTCAGCGGGTGATCCTCCGCCAACAGCGAGTCCACCAATTCCAGGCGCCCGCTCCCGGTCGATGCGCCGACCGAGTGCCGCCCCGCGAACATCGACAGGAAATCGGGCGTCACCAGTTCCCCCAACGCGTCCACATTCCCCCGCACATTGAAGTACAGACCGGTCCGGACATTCTCCCGCTCGTCCATGCCATTGACGGTCCGGGGGAACGCGATCGTCGCTTCGACCGCCCGATATTCGGCGACCAGCTTCGCCAAGTTCGATCCCTCGACAAGCGTGTTGGGCAGGGCGTTCGCGGCCAACAACCAATCGACGATTGGGCGGTCCCCTGCCACCAGCGCGGAATTTCCCCACCGCGCGACCGCCCCCCGCATCCATTCGTTGAGCCTTTCCCGGGCCTCGTCCCGCGTGGCGGGGGCCGGTAGGTCGTAAAGGGTCGCGAACGCATCCAGCGTGTCGCGCGGCGTTCCGCCGCTGTCGTGGGTCACGATCCCCGTTAACCCCAGCCAACTTCGCTTGTCGTAGCCGAGGTCGTTGTGCGGCAAACCCGGCGCGAGGCCAGTCCGCGGCGGAAAATTCGGGTTGAGCGATGCCGTCGCGAAGTCGACGGCCACACGCGTCACACCGCCGTGCATCGGGGTGTCCGCGTACGTCCTCCATGCCGGTTCGTCGTTCTTGAAGAACGAGATGGTCTCGTTCTGGAACGAGTTCTCGTCGTACGTCAGCGACCCGCCGAATTCTCCTCCGGCAAGGTTCAAGCTCACCATCGCGCCGGGGACGACGTGCTGCGGCGGCATCCGCAACGCGCCCGGCAGCTTCGATGACAGCGCGTGCGTGTGATAACCCCGCGGCAACAACCGCCGCACGGCCCGCTCTCCCTCGAGCGCCACCAGCGGCGTGCCGTCGTCGACCCACCCTCGAGCCATCCCGTCCCCCTCCAGCACCCACCCCGCCGGAAGTTTTGGCTCGGCGAAGTCCGCCAGCACCGTGAATCCCTTGTTCGCCTGCAACCGGGCCTGCCGTTCCTTCGACCACTCGGCCATCAGTTGCTTCCAGACCTCGCCCACATCAACACCCGGCGCGAGCAATCGCGCCAAGGGATGGGCGATCGACTCAAGCGGCGGCGCGGGCTTTTTCTCCGCGTCGTTGGCGGGGGGCTGCTCGAACGGGGCGCTCCATCGATCCGGGGTGAGGGGCGCGGCCATCCACTCGCGCGCCAGTTCGTCGCGGATGTCCCGTCGCAACGATTCCAGTCGGTCCAGGGCGGGAGCGTTCTTCCGGGGGTCGTCGATCACGCGCGACACCCACCGGGGTGTCATGAACACCGCCCCGAGCGCGTAGTAGTCCTTCTGCGACACCGCCTCGAGCTTGTGGTCGTGACACCGCGCGCACGCGACGGTCGTCGCCAGAAACGCCTTCGAGAAGGCGTCGATCTTGTTGTTGACCATCTCCTGATGGATGCCGTTGAACGCCAGGCTGCTGCCGTGGCGATGTTCCCCCATGTGGTGGAACATCGGTCCGATCAGATTCTCGATCACGCCGAGTTCGGCGTTCACTCGCGGCGTCGGCAGCAGGTCCCCCGCGATCTGCTCGCGCAACAGGATGTCGAATCCGATGTCCGCGTTGTACGCCCGGACGAGATAATCGCGGTACTCGTACGCCCCCTTGGCCGGGTTGTCCCACTCGTAGCCGTAGGTGTCGGTGTAGCGGACGACATCCATCCAATGCCGCGCAAAACGCTCGCCGTACTGGGGTGACGCCAGCAACTCCTCGACCGCCGCGCGATATGCGGCCTCCGCGTCGACTCCCGCCGCCGCCAGATGACGCGCGCGGAATTCGGGCGTCGGTGGCAAGCCTGTGAGCACGAACGCCAGTCGCCGCAGCAACACTTCGAAGTCCGCGCGCGGCGCCGGAGTCAATCCAGCTCGCTCCAATCCCGTGCGGATGAAGCGGTCGACATCGCTCCGCGCGTACGCGGGGTCCGTCACCGCCGGAGGTTCCACCACCGACGGCGGTTGCAGACTCCACCACTGCAACCTCTTGCGGAACTCGGCGTCCCAATCGTTTGTGGCTGCGGCCGGCTCACCACCCCCCTCTCGGGGGTCGATCGCTCCCTGGCGGATCCACTCCACCAGCACTCCCGCCTCCGAGGACGACAGCGGCTCGTCCGGCGGCATGCGCAAGTCCTTGTCCGCGTACCGCACCGCCTTGGCGAGGAGACTCTCCTCCGGCTTTCCTCGCAGCAACGCCACTCCCGATCGGCCACCCCGCTCCCATCCCGCGCGCGTGTCGAGCCGCAGTCCCCCCTCTTGCAACGCTTCGCCATGGCAATCGATACACTTCGCGTGCAGCAACGGCCGCACTTTGGTCTCGAAGAACGCCAGTTTCTCGGGCGACGCCTGCGTCCCCAACCCTCCCGCGTACTTCACTTCGGGACCGCGCGGCCACGTCGTGAACGCCAACCCGAGCGGCCCCTTCACTTCCGGGCCTATCCATTCTCGCAGCGGTTTGCCGACGCTCGGCTCTTCCAGACTCCACGCTGACACTCCCCCCGTCCAATTGGCGACGTACAATCGCCCGTCCGGACCGAACGCCAAGCCCAAGGGAGTCGCCACCCCTCCTCCGGACCCGGCCCACTCCACGGTCTTCAAGCCCTCTTTCTCCGCAGCCGCGGTACGCAGCACGCGGTCTCCGGTTGTCGACCAATACGCGGCTCCTCCAGGTCCGAACGCCAGCCCCCACGGCGCTCGCTCCTCGAACTTCGCCCACATCTCGGTGGCTGCACCGTCCAGTTTTTCAGGTGCCCTGCGAAGTCCCTTGGCGACAAAGTCCGTCACGTAAAGACGACCTTCATGAACGGCGATCTGCGTGATTCCGCCGGGGCTGGCTGTTGCCACATCCGCCAACCACTCGCCCGACGGATACGCGTACCGCTTGACCTTGCCGTCCCCCTGGCTCGCCACGAGCAAGTCTTTCCCCAGCCACGCCATCCCCGTCGCGCGGTGCAATCTGCCGCCATACCCCTCGGGAATGTCGATCAACACGTCGACCGCTCCGACGGCCTCGACACCGACCGCTTTTGTTCGGGGGTCGATGCGCAGCACGACTCCCGCCTCCCCCGGATTCCCCGTCGACACCAGCACGCGCCCGGCGTCGTCGATCAGCAGGCAGTTCGCGGGGGGCAATCCGCTGGCGAACGTGCCGACATGCGCGCCGGTCGCAAGGTCGTAGCGCTCGATCCGCCCCGTTCCGTGCATGAGCACCAGCAGATCGGAGTTTGATCCGACCGCTTTCGGCGACGGTTCCTCAGCGCCCCGCGCTCCACACGCCCAAGGCCCGCACCACACCGCGCATGCGATAACGCACCACGCCGCGCGAACGCCTCCGACAGTCCATCTATGTTTCGCCCCTCGCGTCACTTCGGCACCTCCGCGGCTGGATTGAAACAACGGGGTGGATGGAGTCGAACAAAGGCCACGTCCGCCAAGAGCCGCCATTGTACATGAACACCGGTGGATGCGATGCCGAACACCGCGCCGGAAACCCGTGGAGAGTCGGGGAAGCGTTGTCACCGCTTTTCACACCCGCCACGGCATTGCAATGGCCCTGAAGCACACGTGCTCCGAGCTTTCATCCGTCGCCCACCGTTTCACTCGCCAACCGGCGCGTGCGGGGAGCTGTCCGTACCTGTCCCGGCGGCTCGCCGTTGCGGCCTCGCTCACGAACAAACGCTGCGGGCCCGTGCATCGCACGGGGGGACTACATGATCGAGAAGTAATTCTCGACGGCGAAGTCGAACGCTTGCGGCGTCATGACCTTCGGGTGGCCGTGGTACGAGCAGTAGTTCCGCACTTGCAGCAGCAGGTCGCGCGGCTGACACGACCGGTACGGCCTGTTGACCGGTGTGTAGTGCGTGTCGATCAAGTAGTCGACGGCGGCTTTGTCGTACCGGAAACCAAGGCTGGGGGAGAGCCGATGAAACAGGGCGTGGAATTCCTCGCGGGTCGGGTCTTCGACTTTGATCTTGTACGGAATTCGCCGCAGGAACGCCCCGTCGACGAGGTCCTTCGGCTCGAGGTTCGTCGAGAAGACGATGATCTGGTCGAACGGCACCTGGATCTTCTTGCCGCTGGGCATGTTGAGGAAGTCGTACCGCTTTTCGAGCGGCACGATCCAGCGGTTGAGCAACTCGGTCACCGGCATGCGCTGCCGACCGAAGTCGTCGATAACGAGCGTGCCGCAGTTGCTTTTGAGTTGCAGTGGCGACTCGCAAATACGCGTCGCGTGGTTCAGCCGCACCTCGAGTTCGGCCATCGTCAGTTCCCCCCCCACGATGACGGTGGGGCGACGGACGTGGACCCAGCGGGCATCGATCCCCGACAGGTTGAAAATCCCCTCCTGTTGCGGAGCCTCGACCTCGGTGTGCACCGCCGGGTCGAACAGCCGCATGATTTCCCCTTCGATGCTCAGCGCGCGGGGAATCCAGATCGACGAACCGAAGCAGGCGGTGATCCGCTCGGCGACGCTCGTTTTGCCATTGCCGGGTTCGCCGAACAGGAACATCCCGCGACCCGAATTGATCGCCGGTCCCAGCTTGTCGAACATTCGCTGGTTGATGATCAAATCGGAGAATGCGTCGCGCAGATCATCCTCGCAGCACTGCTGCTTGGCGATGCTCTGCGCTCCCATCGCGGCAAGGTAATCCTTCAATGCGACCGGACAAGCCCCGAAGTACGTGTTCTCCTCGACGTACCGCCGGGCGCGTTCGCGACCGGTGTCGGTGAGTTGATATTCGTAATCTCCCATTGTCGCGGAACCGCGGTAGGCGACCAATTGCTCGGCCTTCATTCCCTTCAGCAACGGTTCGACAAGGTTGAACGACAGGCAGACCTGCTGCGCGACGCGCCGCCCCGAGGCGGTCCCCCGCGCCAGCAGGAACTTGAACATCAGCTTTTCGATCTCTTCGAGCGTCAGTCCGGTGGCGTCGAGCGACTCCGGCTCCCGAGGCACGAAGCCTTCCGGGTGGTGCTCGGGAGCCGCGCAGAGCAGTTTGTTGACGCGGTCGAACAGGTCCGTCAGGTAGGTCCCCTGTCCGCCTGACGCCAGTCCACCTTCCGCCGCTCCCACGTGCAATGCGGCGGGGTGGTGTGTGGGCAACGACGGGGCCTGAGACACGCCCGTGGTGGTGGCACCGGCTCGATTCGCGGCCGTGGTCGCCCCCCCTCCCGAACCCGTCAAGTCGCCGAAATCCAGGCCATCGAGGTCGATCTCGTCGAGTTTGGGCAAGTCCGCTGCCCCCTTCGACGGCCCCTTGAAGCCGGCGAGGAAGGCCATCGTTCCAGAGGCGGATTTGGGGGAGGACATGGAAGCGGTGTTCAGAGCGGACGGACGTTCGGCGGGGCGCGCCATCGGGCATGTGGAGACCGTAGGTCGCGAAGTGTGGACCGGCAAACGCCGATCACGACGTTCGGTGAGATTTCGCAACGTCCGTGACCGATGTGCCCGCGAAGCCCATCCCAATGTCGCCACGTTCCGCTTGACGCCGGAAAAACCAGCAAGTCAAATGTACAGGCGTACCGATACTCTCTCGGTCGTTCGAGCCTCCATTCTCCTGTCCCGTTGTTGGCTATCCCACGACGAGTTCGGCCAACCAACGACTGACCATGCCACGCGTTTCGTTCACCCCTCACCTGCGTAGACATCTCGACTGTCCCGATGTCCGGGTCGACGGGGAGACGGTCCGCACCGTGCTGGAAAGTGTCTTCGCCGACCATCCCAAGTTGCGCGGTTACGTGGTGGACGACCAGGGGGCATTGCGCCAGCACGTGGCGATCTTCGTCGACAACCGTCCGATTTCCGACCGCGCCGGTTTGGGAGACAAGGTTCGCCACGATTCGGAGATTTTCGTGATGCAGGCCCTCTCGGGGGGTTGATCCTCGTCGCGTCGGCTTCGTCGCATGTTTCCGGTCTGACTGTTCCTTCCGCCGCATACGTCACCCCTTTCACCGTAGCCACGTCCGGAGCCCACATGTCGTCCACCCGCACCCCCGCCGAATTGATGGTCGGCACGCGAAAAGGCTTGTTCACGCTGCGTCGCGGTCCGTCCGGGTGGGATGTTGAGCGGGTCGAATTTTTGGCGATCCCGGTCAATATGTTGCTGCACGATCCTCGCGACGGTCGTCGTTATGCGGCACTGTTGCACGGCCACTTTGGCGCGAAGCTGCATCGCACAACCACCAACCACGCCACGTGGGAGGAATGCGGCACACCGACCTATCCCGAGGGAGCAACGATCTCCCCACCCCCCTCTCCCGCCGGTCCCGATCCTTCGGCCCCGCGCCGTCCCGCCAGCATGAAGGAGTTCTGGGCACTGGAAACCGCCGACCCGTCCAAGCCCGGTTCGCTGTGGGCCGGGACGATCCCGGGCGGCCTGTTCCGCTCGGACGATTCCGGCACCACCTGGAAACTTTGCGAGGGACTGTGGGACCGTCCCGAACGGGCCAATTGGTTCGGCGGAGGCAAGGACGAGCCGGGCATTCACTCCGTGTGCGTCGATCCGCGCGATCCACAACGGGTGGCCGTGGCGGTCTCGTGCGCGGGGGTGTGGGAAACGCGGGATGGCGGCGAGACGTGGCAGGTCGTCGGCAAAGGGCTGCGGGCGGAGTACATGCCCCCCGAGATGGCGTACGATCTGGTCGCGCAAGACCCGCACGCGATGGTCCGATGCCCTGCCCAACCGGACGGATTGTGGATTCAGCACCACAATGGCGTGTTCAAATCGGACGACGGCGCGACGACGTTCAGCGAGATCACCGACATTGACCCCGCCGTGTTCGGCTTCGCCGTGGCGGTCCACCCGAAGGACTCCAAGACCGCCTGGTTGGCCCCCGCACAGAAGGACGAACTCCGCGTGCCGGTCGAAGGCAAACTGGTGGTGACGCGGACGCGGGACGGTGGCGCGACGTGGACGAAGCTGACTAACGGCCTGCCGCAGCGGCACTGCTACGACATCGTTTATCGACACGCACTCGCGATCGACGGGACGGGGGAATGCCTCGCGATGGGGAGCACCACCGGAGGATTGTGGGTCACCGAGAACGGCGGAGACGCGTGGACCCAGCTGCCGATGCGCCTGCCCCCCGTGTACTGCGTGAAGTTCGCCGAGTGATACAGTGATCGGAGACGCCTTCGCATGCCCGCGCCAAGGGGCCTGACATGGTATGCTTCGTCATCGCCCGGTCGGGCGGTGTCGACCTCCTGTCAATCCGAGCGTGCTCTCCATGCTGCGACCGATCACCCCGCTCATGGCGCTGAGTTCTCTGTTCGTCGCGGGGATCGCCGCGGCGGCGGACTCGCCACGTCCCCCCAACATTGTGTTCATTCTGGCGGACGACCTCGGTTGGACCGACCTGGGTTGTCAGGGGTCGAAGTTCTACGAATCCCCCCGCATCGACCGGATGGCGGCCGAGGGGTTGCGATTCACGCATGCACACAGCTGCGGCCCGAACTGCCAGCCGACCCGCGCGGCCCTGATGACCGGGCAATACGGTCCTCGGACGGGCGTGTACACCGTCGGCGGAACCGACCGGTTCGACTGGAGCGAGCGCCCGCTGCGCCCGGTCGAGAACGTGACCAAACTTCCACTTGATCGTCGCACGGTGGGGAACGTTCTGAAGGATGCGGGCTACGCCACGGCGATGTTCGGCAAGTGGCATTTGGGGGAGAACGGCGAACATCATCCCGGGCGCCGCGGGTTCGACGAGGCGATCGTGTCGATGGGGAAGCACTTCGGGTTCGCCACCCAGCCAAAGGTCGACGTGCCGGAAGGAACGTATCTGGCGGACTTTCTGACGGACAAGGCGGTGGACTTCATCGAGCGCCACCGCGAGAAGCCCTTCTTTCTGTACTTGCCTCATTTCGGCGTGCATTCGCCGTTCGAGGCAAAGCCGGAGTTGGTGGCGCGATTCCACGACAAGCCGGCGGCGGGGGGGCATCGCGATCCGGTCTACGCGGCGATGATCGCCAGCGTCGACGAAAGCGTGGGACGGGTGCTCGACACGCTCGAAAGTCACGGATTGACGAACAACACGTTGGTGATCTTTTCCAGCGACAACGGCGGCGTGGGCGGGTATGTGCGGGAGGGGTTGAAGCAGGGGGGAGACGTGACCGACAACGCGCCGTTGCGGTCCGGTAAGGGGTCGCTCTACGAGGGGGGCGTGCGCGTCCCGTGGATCGTGCGTTGGCCGGGTGTGGTGCCGGCGGGTGTCTGCGACGCGCCGATCATTGGGGTCGACTTGCTGCCGACGTTGGCCGAATTCGCCGGTGCCCAGGTTCCCGAATCGCAACCGTTGGACGGCGCGAGCCTGGCAGCGTGCTGGAAATCGGGGGGGAAGTCCGCGCCGGAACGGGATCTGTTCTGGCACTTTCCCGGCTACCTCGGGGCAGGGAAGAACACATGGCGAACCACGCCGCGCGGAGCCGTGCGGTCGGGCGATTGGAAGCTGCTCGAATCGTTCGAGGACGGTGCGGTCGAACTGTACAACCTGCGTGACGACCCATCGCAAACCGCGAATCTCGCGAAAACGCATCCGGACAAAGCCCTCGATCTGACGCGACGGTTGGCCGCGTGGCGCGAATCGGTGAACGCGCCGATGCCCGGTCCCAACAAACCCGGTGCGGAGCCGAAGCGACCGAAGGCCAAGAAGCGCAAGAAACCGTCGGAATGAGGAATCCCATGTCGAACTGGCCCGCGAGTCGTCCACGCCCGCGCGATTGTTTTCGGTTGCACTTACGTGCGGCGTTGGCCGTCGCGTGTGTGTTTGTCGCCAATCCCGTGCGGGCAGAAGACGACGCGAAGAAGACCGCGCGTCGACCAAACATCGTCTGGATCGTGGTCGACGACATGTCGCCTCACTTCGGCTGTTACGGCGAGAAGTCCATCGCGACACCGCATGTCGACCGTCTGGCCCGCGAAGGCACACGGTTCACCCGCGCATTCACCACGGCCCCCGTCTGTTCCCCCTGCCGATCGGCCCTCATCACCGGTTGCTATCAAACCACGATCGGTGCCCACCACCATCGGAGCGGACGCGGGGAGTTGAAGATCCGCCTGCCGGGGGATGTTGCGCCGATTCCCGTGTTGTTTCGGAAGGCCGGGTATTACACGTGCATTGGCGGGCCCCTCGTGAAGGGCAAAGGGCTGGGCAAGACGGACTACAACTTCGAGTGGTCGCCGGAGATGTACGACGGCAACGATTGGGCCGGACGCCAACCGGGCCAGCCATTTTTCATGCAGGTGCAGCTTCACGGAGGCAAGCACCGGGGCCAAAAGCACAATCCCAAGTGGAACGAACGGGCGAGGAACGAGTTGGGGTCGAACGTCGACCCGGAAACGGTCGTGTTGCCCCCTTATTACCCGCGCGATCCCGTGCTGCTTCGCGACTGGGCCGACTACCTCGATTGTTGCCGCTTCACCGACAAAGAGGTCGGCGCGGTGCTGAACCGCCTGGAGGCCGAGGGCCTTCTCGAGGAAACGCTGGTGTTGTTCACGACGGATCACGGCATCAGTCACGCGCGGGGCAAGCAGTTCCTGTACGACGAGGGGATCCATGTGCCGCTGATCGTGCGCGGGCCGGGCGTCGGGACGGGGATTGTCCGCGATGATCCGGTGGAACTGATCGACATGGCGGCGATCTCCCTGGTCGCGGCGGGCATTGGCGTCCCCGCGTGGATGCAGGGACGGGACGTGTTCGCATCGGGGTACGTGGCGCGCGATGCGGTGTTCGCGGCGCGCGACCGTTGCGACGAAACGATGGAGCGGATCCGCTCCGTTCGCACCACCCGCTTCAAGTACATCCGCAATTCGCACCCGTCCCGCCCGCACCTGCAACCGTGCGCCTACAAGGACGCGAAGTCCATCGTGCAAACCCTGCGGGAGTTGCACGCGGCGGGGACGCTTCCCGAACTCTCGGAGAAACTGCTCTTCGCCGAAACGCGCCCCGCCGAGGAGTTGTACGACCTGCAATCGGACCCGTTCGAGATTCGGAACCTTGCCGCCGATCCGGCCCATGCGGAAACGCTGGCGGGCTTGCGCCGCCGTTTGGCCGATTGGGAGACGCACACCGCCGATCGCGGCCGCGTCCCCGAATCGATGGAGATGTACGACTCGGACATGGCCGAGTACCTCAAAGGTCAATCCGGTCTGCCCCTCAAGGACGCCGAGATCCTGCGGCGGAACATCGCACTCAACAAGGCGTGGGCGGCGGAGGGGCGGTGACTCCGCCGTCGCCTGGTTCCTCGGGACCTGGTTCCTCGGGAGCGGGTTCCTCGGGAGCGGGTTCCTCGGGACTGGGCTGTGGTCCTTCCGCGGACGCGGACAGGCTCCGCAGGAACTCTTCGACGGATGGTTCCGCCGACGATTCCCGGGGATCGAAGTCGACGCGCTCCGCAGCGGGGCTTCGATGCGCGCGGCGGAACACCGTTCGCGGTCGGCGGCGACCCGTCCACCACCAGGAGGCCAACGAGAACGCCACCGCGAGCAGGGCGAAGAACGACGCCGCGGCGCGTCCGGCCCACGTCACTCCCCTGGTCAATTCCCCGTCGTCCCGAGGCGACCAGCGGAACCGCTTGGCGACGAACATCGGCGCCGCATGCGGTCCGTGCAAGGTCGCGTAGCCGTAACGCTTGAAGAAATACCCCGTGATGCCCGCGTCGACATCGATTTTGGAACCGACGGGAAAGCCCTTTGGCAGAGTGTCGCACAGAATGCGATAGGGGTTCTTCCGGCCCCCGCTTTCCGTGAACAACCACGCCTCGTACACCCGTTGTTCGTAACCGTCCGATCTCCGGATCGTCAACGGCTCGCATTGACGCACGCGTCCCCGAAAGGTGGCGATCCGACCGGAGTAGCGTTCCGGATCGTTGTGCAATTCGGCGTACGAGAACTCGGCCGCCGCGACCTGCTCCAGCACGTTGAGGGGAGTCGCGCGGACCCGGTCGAGGAACAGGTCGAGCGTGGCGGCTTCGGAGGCGCGGAGTCCGTGGAAGTCGTGGCGAATGAGGTCGAGCGACGTGCGGGGAATCTCGACGACGTACCCACCGACCTTCTTGAGCGACCGCTCGCCGGCAGCGGGAGGTGGCGGTTCCCTCAGAGGCTCCACCGCAGCGGGCGGAATGCGTACCACCCCTTCGGGCAACGGGGTCTCGACGGGTGCGGACTCCACAAGCGGGGCGGATTTCCCGGGTGGAACGTCGCGGTCGGGTTCGGCGAACCATTTTTTGACGGTCGAACGGCCGACCACGCCCCAGATCACGATCAGTCCGGCGACCACCCACACCCCGCGGCGCAATCGCGAGGCGTCGCGGGACGGATCGTAACGCGGGGGGCGGCGGTCGCGGGAAGGGGCGGGCATGGTGGGCGTCGACGGTGTTCAAAAGATGGTCGGGACGGCCACCCGAGTTTGCGATGATACGGACCCGCGACGGCGCGGGCCAATCGCCTGCCTCGCCAATTCGCGGCGGTTCGGAGAGGATTGCGTGCTGATCGTCCAGCCCCCTTTCCCCGTTGCCAATGCCATGAAAATCACCCGTGTGTCCACCGCCGTCGTCGAGGCGAACTACGACTACACCTACGTCCGCATTTGGGCCAAAAAGAACAATGGGGGCACCGAAGAGTACGGCACGGGCGAATGCTTCTTCGCACCGGGGCTGACCGCCGCCATTCGGGAGATGGTGCCGCTGTTGGTCGGCCGCGATCCCCGCGAGTTCGACCGCTTGGCCCGACTTCTTTGGCGCAAGGGTTCCGGAGCCGGGGCTGTGGCCGGGTATCTCTACAACGCGGTGAGCGGCATCGAGACGGCGCTGGTCGACCTGGTGTCGAAGCATTATCGCTGTCCCGCGTATCAACTTCTCGGGGGACGTGTGCGGGAGTCGGTCCGCGTGTATTGCGATTGCCACGCGGGAGACAACATCGAGAGCTGGGGGCCGATGCTCGTCGAGCGCGAGCCGGAATGGCTGCGGGCGGCGGCGGCGGGGAAGGCGGGTCACGATGAGCGGTACACCCCCGAGATGTATCGCGACCGCGCGCGTGCGATGGCGGCCGCCGGCTTCGACGCGCTGAAGTTCGACATCGATTCGCTCGTGTGCTTCACCGGCGAAGAATTGGTTCGCCCGATCACGACGGCCGAAATGGACCTGATGGAGGCGTGCGTTGCCGCCGCGCGCGAGGGGGCGGGGCCGAACGTGGACGTGGCGGTCGATTGCCATTGGCGGTTCGCGCCCAGCGAGGCGATCCGCATCGCGCGGCGGCTCGGCGAGCACAACCTGTTTTGGCTGGAGGACCCCTGTCCGCCGGAGAACCTGCGGGACTTCGCCGATGTGCGCGGAACCGGCGCGTGCCCCGTACTGACGGGGGAGAACCTCAACCGTCGGCACGGGTTCCTCGACCTCATCAACGGCCGCGCTGTGGACCTCGTCGCGCCCGACGTGCAGAAGTGTGGCGGGATGCTGGAGGCGAAACGGATCGGCGAACTTGCCGAGCTGCAGGGGATTCGCGTCGCGCCGCACAACATCGCCTCTCCCTTGGGAACGCTGGCGAGCGCGCACGTGTGCGCGACGCTGCCGAACTTCGCAGCGCTGGAGTTCCACGGGTCGGACGTGCCGTTTTGGAGTGACCTGGTCGTGCGTAAGGACGCCGCCGGCCGGACGATCCCCGGTCACCTGATCCAGGGGGGACGCATCGTGCTGCACGACGTGCCGGGACTTGGCGGTGAACTCGACGAAGAGGTCGCGCGGCGGTACGCGAAGCCGGGCGAGACGTGGTTCGCGTGAGGCGCGGCTCTCGTATCGCGAACGACCTCGACGCGAGTGCCGCGAGTTCGGGCGGATTGGTAAACTTCGTTCATCGCAACCCGCGATGAGCGTGCGTCCGTTCCTTCCAGTCCCGGTCTTGCCGAGCGTCGAGCCATGTCCTTCGCCACATATCTTGCCGAGTACGAACAAGGTGCCGCGCTGTTGCGCAGCGCCGTTGCGGGGATGACCGCCGAACAGGCCCGCGCCCGTCCCGTCGCCGGGAAGATGAGCACGCTGGAAGTCGTGTGCCACATCGCCGACTTCGAGCCGATTTACGCGGACCGCATGAAGCGAGTGTTGGCAGAAGAACAGCCGCGGATCCTCTCGGGGGACCCCGACCTGTTCCAGAAGCGATTGGCCTACGACCAACGCGATCTGGCCGAAGAACTCGACCTGATCGAAGTGGTGCGCAAGCAAATGGCGAGAATCCTGAAGACCGCGTCGGACGCCGATGCACAGCGCACGGGAGTGCACAGCGTCGACGGACCACTCACGCTCGAGACCCTATTGAAGCGCATCGCAGGGCATATTCCGCACCACATCCGCTTCATCGCGGAAAAACGGGCCGCGCTGGGCTTGGGTTGAGCGTTGACGCGGTTGACGCGGTTGACGCGCGACCCGATGCCGGGATCGGTGGTTTACTCCGACCCATTTTCAACCGTGCGAGCCGAAACATGTCACCCGCTGGACGTTGGCTGGCGTGCATCGCGATCGTGTTCGCCACACGGGCCGCGCAGGGTGCGGAAGAGGCCGCGTCCTCCACGGTGGTGTCGCCCCCCGTCGTGCGGGAAACACTCGAACAAGCGACGCGATACTTCCACCAACGCGTGTCGCGCCACGGCGGATACGTCTATCACGTGTCGGTCGACGGTCGCGTTCGGTGGGGGGAAGGTCGGGTCGGAGCCGACACGATCGTCGTCCAACCCCCGGGCACTCCGGCGGTGGGGCTGGCTTATTTGGTCGCCTGGCGTGCGACCGGCGACGATGTGCATCGCGCGGCGGCACTGGATGCCGCGCGGGCGCTGGTGGCCGGGCAGCTCGAATCGGGCGGATGGACTCAGACGATCGACTTTCCGCCGTATGCTGCGGGTGCGAAACGCCTGGGACGCTACCGACGGAAACCGGCGGGGGATTGGAACTCATCGTCGCTGGACGACGGTCAGTCGACAACGGCATTGCGGTTCCTGCTGCGGCTCGACCGGGAACTGAAAGCGAGCGACCCCGCGATTCACGAGGCGGCGGAGTACGGGCTGAAGTCACTGTGCGACGCCCAGTTTCCGAATGGCGCGTTCCCGCAGGTCTTTACGGGACCGGTGCTCAAAGGGCCTTGGGCCGATTTGCGGTTGGACGATCCCGCACTGCGGGAAATGCGAGCTCGGTATCCCGAGCAAACGGCCATCGACGCGCCGCGCGTCAAGAACTATTGGGATTGCTACACGCTGAACGACGACCTGGCTGGGGCGGTGCTGGAAACGTTCGTCGAAGCGGAAGCCTGGGAGCGCACGTCGAATGTCGCCACGGAGCGACTCGTCGCACGGCGGGCGATCGAGCGGTTGGGGAAGTTCCTGTTGGCGGCGCGGATGCCCGAACCACAGCCGGCGTGGTGTCAGCAGTACCACCTCGACATGATTCCCGTGTGGGCGCGGAAGTTCGAGCCCCCGGCGATCGCCTGTTCGGAATCCGAAGACGTGGCTCGAACGTTGATACGCATCGCCCGTCACACGGGAGATGCGACGTACCTTCAAGGTTTGGAACGCTCGCTCGAATACCTGGGGACGTGCCTGCTGCCGGACGGGCGATACGCACGTTACCGCGAGTTGCGCACGAATCGTCCACTGTACATGGACGCCGAGTACCGCCTCGCGTACGACGACTCGTCCGCCCCCTCCCATTACGGTTGGAAGCGTGATGCCCATTTGTCCGCACTGCGGGCGGAGTTGGTCGAGACTCGGCGCGACCTGGCACGGCGAGTTGGTACGAAGCCGAATGAAGCGTTCGTGGCGGAGACGAAAGCGCCGCGAGGAGGGCCAACACGGGCCTCATTGGAGCGGATGAGCAAGTTGCTGAAGGAGTTCCGTCGGCTACCGACGGGCGAAGGGTGTTGGGTGTCGAAGTACGCGGGGGAATCGCTCATGGGCCAGGCGAAATTCGCGGCGGGAACGGAGTATCTGTCGAGCGGCGTCTTTTGCAAGAATATCGAAGCGCTGGCGGAGTACTTGACGGAAGCCGCGCGCCGGGAGATCGACAAATCGCCATGACCCGTTCCTCGAACACCGACCACCCAGCCGCGCAGGAAGCGTCGCCCGCGGGATTGCCCCCGACGGTGTTTCCCGCGCCGGTGTTTCCAGCTCCGGGCATGGAGCGCTCGCCGTGGTTGGTCTATCGGCTGGCGCGGAAAGTGGTGGTCTCGGTGGTCGGGGGGTCGGTGGTGCTGGTGGGGGTGGTGATGTTCGTCACGCCGGGGCCGGCGCTGGTGGTGATTCCGGCGGGCCTGGCGATCCTGGCGACGGAGTACGTGTGGGCGCAACGCTGGTTGGAGCGGATGCGCCAGGAAACGATCCGGGCGGTGCGCGCTGTGCGCGGCGGATTCGAGGGTCGGCAGGTACCCAACCCACCGTCGCCAGACGCGAACGAGGGCGGTCGGTTGGGGAAACGTCAGGACTCGAACGACGGGGGCGGCGGGGTCGCCTTGGGTGGGGTCGTGGATTGATCGAGGGCTTTTGCCATGTGGATGCCCGACCGGGCGCGGCGGCTCTTGGTGCCATGTTCCAGCGTTAACCCTTTTTGGTGGGGCGAATAAGGTTTCGATGCGACGTGAGTTTGCGGTCATTCTCTGGGTTATCGCGCCCGTCAATGGTCCGGAGCTTCCGCCCGAAAGGATTCGGGATTGCGATGCGGTTCTTCGCCGAGTGTTTCCTCGAACCGCAGGACGTTCCACTTCGAGGGGACGCCCGCCTCGGACTCGATGCGGTTCAAGCGCCGCGGCGGTTCGTTGCGACGCAGTTCAGAGTGGCACGCTTCGGTCGACACATGTCGCCGTACGACCGTCAACACGACCACCCCCCACAGGATGGAGACGGGCCACGGGACGAAGACGGATAGTCGTTGCGTCCCTTGCCGCGAGCATGACGAAGCGACTCAAGCGAGGCACCGTCGGGAAGTGTGGCGAGCAGGTCGCGGAAGGTCTTGAGCGAGGGGCGGTCCTTGAGACAGTCCCGGGCGAGGGCATTCTAGACCAGGCGACCTGTGGCTTGGCGTAATGGACGAGCCTGGGGACGATTTGTGTCGCGTGAAGGGGGCGGAAGCACAGGCAATTTTCCTGCGCAACACATCCCCGCGTCGTTGGCGTCGCCCTCCGAAAACGAGAAAGTTCGCGTTTTCGGAGGGCGACCGAGTTGAGGCACTCCGCCCACTGCGTGGCCTATCACCAGCGGCGTAACCTCGCCCCGAAAACCTCCCGACCGAAAGCCAAACGGTCTCGCGCACCTGCGCTGTCGTATTAGGCCTCATCACCTGGCCGAGGTATCCGATCCTGTTCACGACGAGATCAAGCGCCTTTGCGCAGCTGGAGACGGCCACGCAGAGCGGCAGGCCTGTTCAGACGCGCTTGCGAGCTACTGGGTCGCTTGGGATGTGTTGCCTGAGCCGAAGACAGAATGGGGTGCAGCCACCTGGATTTTGGTAGAAGCGGTTTCAAAAGCGTCTTGAAACGATCAAGAGGCACGCGAGTTGAGCGAATCCGGTGAACATGAGGAGCGAACGTTCGTGCCGGACGACGATACGGCGGAAGTTATGCAGCCGACTGTTTTGAGTGGTTTCAAAACCCTCTGGACAGTGGACACTCTTCCGGAAATTGCGGGCCGGTCCAGGTGGCCAACCGAGTTTTGGAACGGCTTCTGGTCCGTTCGATCTTCGAGCGTCGCGCGAAGCGTCGGAGGGCTCGGCCGTCCTGCTTCCTTGCACGAGTTCGATTCTTTCGTTGCGGGCAGACCAGTTCGATCCCGCGCTCCCGCAGTCGCTCGCGATGAATATCGCTGTCCGGCGCGCGGTCGTAGATCAGTCGCGCGGCGGACGAATACGATTCGCCACAACACATCCATCCGGAGTTGGACGCGCGGGTACGGATGCTCGAATCGCTCGCGCCGCAACTCCCGCCGATCCTCCTCGGAGAACACCGGTCGAGTCATCCTTGACCCCGCTTGCCCACACTCACCGCCCCTCCCGCCACACGCCGGGTTCATCCCCGAAACATCGCGTCCTTCCAAGACCTCGATTCAGCCTTCACGAGGCATAGTCCATTCCGACGATCACGATCCGGGGTTCGCACCCTGGGATCGGCGTCGCGAGGGATGGATGAGAAGCGGGACTTCCACTTTTCCATGCGATCCCCTACGTAATGGGGAATGCCCGTTTTTCATCCCCCCGCGACTTCGCCATCACGCCTTGGAATGAGCGAGAACACCTTCACCCTGGGTCCCGCGCCGAACACCGTTCGCAACGCTCAGGGCCAAATCCTGACCGTGCCTGCCAAGTGGATTCTTGTTGCGCCCGGCGACGCCGCGTTGACGCGCCGAGTGAAAGCCGCTGGCGATCATTGGATCGTGCGGGAGCAGAGGGGCCGGAAGTCCTTTTCACGGGGTGTGTTCGCACCGGAAACGACCGTCCAACGGATTCGGTGCGAGCTCGAAGCCGAGCGCTCCACCGTGAGCTTCGCCAAACGCAAAGAGTCCGACGCCAGGCGGCGGGTCAAGGCTCAAGCGGAATACGTGGAAGACTTCACCGCAGCCGTGGTTCGCTTTCTCGCATTTCACGCCGTCCATGCCGACCTTGCCCGGCGGCTTGCAAACGCCGTCGCCGATCATGCCACGCCGGTGGGGAGCGGCACTGTGGCCCGGACGAAGCGGATTCCGGTCGAGCGACGGGCGGAGGCGGCGGTCATCGCCTGGATGCGGCACCAAACGACCGCCTACGACACGATGTTGATTCCACGCGCGAAGGGCATGCGCCGAGAAGTGCGCCGCATGCTGGCTCGGCGATCCAAGGAGTTGCTGGCGCGATATCGTCTCGGCGAAACGAACGGGGAGGAGTGCCCGCTGCGGCAGGCCCTCGAGAAGACGCCACGAAACGATCAGCCATAAGAGCAGTTGTCGCGTGCCGGGGCGCTGCTCGTCGTTTCGTCGCCCCGACCTCGAGACATCCCCGCGGATTCGCATGCCCCTTTCCGACGCGGCGGGTTTCTACTCCCGCAGCCACCAGGAGCGGGTTGGCCGCCTGGACTTCGCGGCGGAAGAGACGCGTGACGGGCAGCGTTCCAGCGCGCGAGACAGATCGTCGATGGAATCGGTCAGGACGAGGCTGTCATAGTCGAACGCGTCGATCGTCCCCTGGTCCCGCATCGCGCGAAGGAACTCGAACAGGGGCGTCCAATATTCGACTCCCATGAACACCAGCGGGAAGTCGTAAATCTTCCCGGTCTGGATCAGCGTGGCCGCCTCGAAGGCCTCGTCCATCGTCCCGAATCCGCCCGGGAGGATCACAAACGCCTCCGAGTACTTCACCAGCATCACCTTGCGGACGAAGAAGTACCGGAAGTTGACATAGCGGTCGAGGTACGGATTCGGCTGTTGCTCGCGCGGCAGGACGATGTTGCAGCCGACCGAGTAACCCCCCGCCTCCTTGCAGCCGCGATTGGCCGCTTCCATGACTCCGGGACCACCTCCGGTGAGGACGCAGAACTCCATCCGCGTGACGGCCGCGCCGACGCGGCGGCCCAGTTCGTAATACGGGTGCCCTTCGGGGAAACGGGCCGAGCCGAACACGCTCACGCATGGCCCGATGAAGTGCAGCTTGCGGAACCCTCGGACGAATTCCCGCATAATGCGGATCAAGCGGAAGAACTCCCCGGTCCGGGAACGGGGGCCTTCGAGCAGCTTCAGTTCGTCGGCGTCCCACGTCTTGCGATCACTCGCGCGGGGGACGCCGCGGCCGGGACCCGACTCGGGCCGGATCACGGGGGCGTCCAAGTCCGACGCGGGTCGGTGGGGAGTTTCGGATCCGCTCGTCAACATGTTCGCACCCGCGCGAGGGTTGAAACGCGGTCCGGTCCCCTCAAAGCGGGGCCGGACAACGCAAGCGAGTGCTATAGCAACATTCGGCGTGGCAACCAACGGGAATCGGCACTTCGGCGACGGCAGGCGAAGTGGCGGGCGGGGCGAATGCCGTCTTGCGCGTTCGGCCGGGACGGACGCGTGAGGTGTCGATTTTCGGCCTCTTGTTGAAGCGTGCGCCCCCGTTCCGGTAGCCTCCATCTTTCGAGAAGCCGCCCTTCGACATTGGGTTTGACGTGTGCGGCGTTTGGCGGGTCGAGACGCGATGTCGTTGGCGGAACTGCTGCGCGAGTCCTTTCACGAAACGTTCCGCGTTTCGATTCCCTTGTTCACGCCCGAACTGGGCGTCGTGGCGACGATCGTCCTGTTGCTGGCGACGCGGATTGTCGCGCCCGGTGCGCGGCTGGGGGGGCACCGGCTGGCGTTTTTGGGGACGCTGCTGTCGCTGGGGCTGGCGGTGTCGCAATTGGCCGAGTGGCTGTCGGCGCCGGGGGGCCCCAGGTCGGTTCCGTTGTTCGGCGGGCTGCTGGTGTTCGACGGTCTCACCGCGTTCCTGCGGGTGTACCTGCTGCTGTTTGCGCTGTTGGTGGTGTGGTTGACGACGCTGTCAGGCATTCCGGACCGGGACGACGCACCCGATTTTTACACCCTGCTGTCAGGATCGGTGTTGGGGCTGCTGGTGCTGGCGTCCGCCAATCATTGGCTGATGGTGTTTCTGGGCGTCGAGATGGCGAGCCTGCCGAGCTACGCGCTGGCGGGCTTCCTGAAGGGCCGGCGCGCGGCGGGCGAAGCGTCGCTGAAGTACATGGTGTACGGTGCGGGGGCGGCGGGTGTGATGTTGTACGGCATCAGCCTGCTCATGGGTTTGCTGGGGACCGGCTCGCTGTCGGGGATGGAATTCGCCCTGCCGCGCCTGTGGGAACAGCCCGGAATGTCGGGGGCGGCGCTGTCGCGGACGTTGATGTTCGCGCTGGTGCTGGTGTTTTGCGGATTGGCGTTCAAGCTGGCCGCGGTGCCGTTCCAGTTTTGGTGTCCGGACGTGTTCCAGGGGGCGTCGGCGGAAGTGGCGCTGGCGCTGTCGGTGGCGTCGAAGGCGGGGGCGGTCGCGGTGCTGATCCGGATCGCCTTGGCGCTGGTGGGGGCGTTCCAGGCGATACCGGGCGCGGCGTCGCTGGGGGTGTCGTTGGGGGTGGGATTGGCGGTGATCGCGGGGGTGACGACAACGTTCGGCAACCTGGCTGCGTTCCCGCAGACGAATCTCAAGCGGTTGCTCGCGTATTCGACGATCGCGCAGGCGGGCTACCTCCTGATGGGTGTGGCCGCCGTGATGGTGATCGACCTGGCGCCGCTCCCCGCGGGTTCGCTTCCGAGCCTGCGGCTGATCGCCTCCGCGGACGCACTCGAGGCGGTGCTGCTGTACCTGGTCGTGTACTGCTTCATGAAGTTGGGGGCGTTCGCGGTCGTGGTGACCGTTCGCAACCGCATTTTCAGCGAAGAACTGGCCGATTGGGGAGGGCTCGCCCGTCGTCACGCGGGCTTGGCGATTTGCCTGTCCCTGTGCCTGTTCAGCCTGACAGGGCTGCCCCCGTTGGGGGGCTTCGTTGCCAAGGTTCGCATCCTGTTCGCGCTGTACGAGGCGGGGCGGTTTCATCCTGTGCTTTGGGGGGTGATGGCGGTCGGTGCGCTCAACACCGTGATCAGCCTCGTCTACTACCTGCGCGTGTTGCGGATCGTGTACTTCGCGCCGCTGGCCGGGCGATTGTTGACCGACTACGAAACGCCCGCCAAAGAGTCGGCCGCCCGCGCGGGGATCGCCCCGCTGATCCGCTTCGCCGCGTTGGTGACAGCCCCGGTGGTGCTGTTGGGATTGGTTGTCGATCCGCTGCTGGAAATCCTGCACCGCGTGGCGATCGGAGTGGTGCGGTAATCTCCCGGTCGACCGTATCGGCCCACCGCCGCGAGTTTTCGACTTTTGATATTGGCCCCAGGAGTTCCGCAGCCCCATGTCCCGCCCTCCGCTGGTCGACACCCACTGCCACCTCGACGAGGAAAGTTTCGACATCGATCGGGATGACGCGGTCGAACGGGCACGGCGCGACGGCATGGTGGCGATCGTCTCGATCGGCACGACGTTGAAGTCGAGCGAAGCGGCCGTCGAACTCGCCGCGCGGTTCGCGCCGATGGTGTGGGCGGCCGTCGGCCTCCATCCCAACTACGTGTCCACGGCGGGACCGTACGACTGGGATACCATCGTTCGCCTGGCCGGCGCGCCGCGCGTCGTCGCGCTGGGGGAGACGGGGCTCGACAAGTATTGGGACCACTCTCCCCTGGACCTGCAACGCGAATTCTTCCGGCGGCACCTGGCGCTGTCGCGCGAAACCGGACTGCCGTTCGTCGTCCATTGCCGCGAGGCGTGGCCCGAGGTGATCGAGGAACTGACCCGCGCTGCCACCGACGGACCGTTGCGGGGCGTGCTGCACTCGTTCACGGGGGACGAAGCCCAGGCGAGGTTTTGTCTCGACCTCGGGCTGCACATCTCATTCGCGGGGATGGTGACGTTCAAGAAATCGGGGCCGCTGCGAGACGTGGCGGCCTCGATTCCGGAAGACCGCTTGCTTGTCGAGACCGACGCTCCCTACCTCGCTCCCGCGCCGCATCGGGGCAAGCGGAACGAACCAGCGTGGACCCGCAAAACGCTCGAATGCCTGGCCGAACTGCGCGGCGTCGATCCCGCCCGCTTGGCCGAGCAAACGACTGCGAACGCTCGGCGATTGTTCGGCTTGGGACAGGCCGACTCCAGCGGCGGTTCTTGAAGCGGTCACGTCGCTGCCGCAACCGCAAGATGCAACACCCGCCATACGGCGTGTCACGACGCTTTTTGGCGGAGGGAATCGCTCGCCTGTTGGCCGGGTCAAGCATGGCACACAACACCAGACTCATCCGCCACGCGCGGAAAATGTCAGTCTCGCCGTAAGACGAGTCACGGCCGTGACGGTGGCGCCGGGTTGAGTGCAACCAACTCGCCTGCGGGGAGTTTCGCCCCGTCCAGTCCACGACGACCCAGCCCCCCCGATCGGAAGCCGCGCAGGTCGAGCGTCACTTCCGAGAATCCGGCGTCGAGAAAAAACCGAGCCACTTCGTCCCTCGCCTCCGCCGCGACCAATCGACCCAACGCCTCGACCGGCACTTCGATCCGCGCGAGTTCGTTCGCTTCCAGCCGGACCCGCAGTTCTGTCAAACCGAACCGCTCTCGCAAGAAACGCTCCGCCCGGTCGACGCGCGACACCCGTTCCGGGGTGACCGCCACGCCGGTGGCCAACCGGCTCGACAAGCACGGCCCCGCCGGCTTGTCCCACACCGGCAGCCCCCACGCACGGGCGAGGTCCCGCACATCCTGTTTGGTGAAGCCCGCTTCGACGAGCGGGCTGCGGACCGCATGCTCGCGGGCAGCCGTCATGCCAGGACGGTAGTCCCCCAGGTCGTCGAGGTTCGCGCCGTTCACGATCACATCGAACCCGAGCGCCGGGGCGAGCGTTTCCAGCCGCGTGTACAACTCGGACTTGCAGAAGTAGCAGCGGTTGACGGGGTTCGCGAGGTAGTTCGGATCGCGGAACTCGTCGGTTTCGACGACCTCGTGTCGAATGCCGATTTGCGCGGCCAAGGCGCGGGCCTCGTCCAGCTCTCCCTCGGCCAAACTGGCGCTCCGCGCTGTGAGGGCAACCGCGCGGTCGCCACACGCCCTGTGCGCCGCCGTCGCGACAAGCGTGCTGTCCACGCCGGCCGAGAACGCCACACCCACCCGGCCCAGTGCGGTCAATATCTCCAACAACCGGTCGCGCTTGGCGGCCAGTGGGGGGGAAAGCGAAATGGCTTGGGGAAAAGCGGACATAATCGGGATCGCAAGGGAGGGCACTCCCCTTAGGGTACCAAGGATATCGCAAAGAAGAATGCCGACGATGTTAGGCCAATCCGTTTGTGAACAGTTGGCCCGTCAGATTTGGTCGAAATGCGTCCGCAGGAACACGACCGTTTTCCGGAGTCCCTGTTTTTCGAGGCTGCGCAGGAAGTCGGTCACATTCATCGGCGGTTTGCGAAGCCTCGCACGTTGGGTTCGAGCCGCTTCGATCACTGCGAGCGGTCGAGCTTCCACCATTCGCATCACGAATTCGTCGGGTGCAATGGCCGCGATTCCATGGGACACGAGCACCTTTGCTGGAAAGTCCTTGAGATTGTTGGTCACGATGAACTTCGCCCCGCCCTTGATCGCGGCGGCGAGCACATGCCGGTCGTCCGGGTCGGGAAGCGAGAGTGAGTCGATCAGTTTCTCGTGGCCAGTCACCAGACAATCCGGTATCGCCACATTCATCACGTCCCGGGTTCTTTGAAGATTCCCGGGGGTCACCTGTGGATGGTTGGCCAGTAAATGACGGGTCCATTCGTCATGAATGTCCTCGGTCCAGCGGGCTCGAAACAACTTCGACACGGCCAGCGTCATCAGAAAATCCCGCAACGCGGCCGGGTAAAGCACACACGCGTCAAGGATCGCGACCGCGCCGATCATCTCAGTAACCCAACTCGAGTTCCTGTGCCTGATCGGCCAGTTCCTGGAGGGCCGCGTTCTGGGCTTTCCGCATCTTCTTCTCGTAGCCCAAAACATCCGCGAGGCGGAACCGCCGATTCCGGCCGACCATCTTCACCGGCAACAACCCCTTGTCGGCCAACGCAGCCACAAACGGTCGGGAAACGTTGAGAATCGTCGCCGCCTGTTGCGTCGTGAGGTCCTTTCCGGAATCGCCCGCTACGACCTTGGCCGCTGCAACCGCGCCCGACTTCGACACCGCAACCACGGAGACACGATCGGCGATGACCGCACTGAGCGCGGGAAGCTCGCTCACCGGCAGCTCCACCACCAGCTTGCCGATGCGCACTTCGATGCGGTCAGGCAAAGCGAGTTTGTTGAACTCGCGCAGGAACTCTCGTCGGGCGGGGCTGTCGGTTTTCCCGTTCGCCCTCGGGAATCGCAACTTCATTGGTGCGACGGGCGTCTTTCGCGACCGCTTCGCCGAGATCCGCTTCACGGGTTTTACCCGACCGACGTTGACTCCGGACATGGTGGACTCCCCACTGGCCCGCCTCGATGTGGATTGACTTCAGGCATGTTAGAGGGGCAGTCGCAGCACACGCAATAGGCGAAACAAACGAAAAGGATCGCCGCTGACCGACCCGATGCGTCAAGAATGCGTCGCCTCAACGCGCGGAGACACTCACAAGGTCGCGAGGCTGACGCAATCGACGTTCAAGCTGGGCGGAAATCACACGATCCCCGCTCCCTCGTCGTTTGTGCATGTCGTGTCTTTCTTCGTGCCCTTCGTGGTTCAAAGAGCCGACCCGCCACTCACCCCTGCGGCTTCATCACCACCATGCCCAACGGCGGCATCCGGATCGAGATGCTCTGCGCGTGCCCGTGCATCGGGATCGGCTCGGTGTACACGCCGCCGAGGTTGCCGACGTTGCCGCCGCCGTACAGCGACGCGTCGGTGTTGAGCACTTCTCCGTAAAAGCCCGGCTTCGGCACTCCCAGGCGATAGGAGTCACGCGGTACCGGCGTGAAGTTCAGGGCGCACACGACATGTTCCGCCTTGTCGCGCGAGTACCGCAGATACGCGTAGGTGCTGTTTTCCCAGTCGTCGCACTGAATCCACGCGAAGCCCGCCCCCTCGACGTCCTGCTCGTGCAGCGCCCGCGAGCCGCGGTACAGCGTGTTCAGGTCGCGCACCAGGCGTTTGAGGCCGTCGTGCGCGGGGAAGCCGAGCAGTGCCCAGTCGATCTCGCCGTCGTGGTTCCACTCGTGCCATTGGCCGATCTCCCCCCCCATGAAGAGGAGCTTCTTGCCGGGCATCGTGTACTGGTACCCGAACAACAGCCGCAGATTGGCGAACCGCTGCCAGTAATCCCCCGGCATTTGCGAGATCAGCGACTGCTTGCCGTGCACGACTTCGTCGTGCGACAGCGGCAGGATGAAATTCTCGGTGAAGGCGTACACCATTCGGAACGAGAGTTCGTTCTGGTGGAACTTGCGGTGGACGGGGTCGCGGTGCTGGTACCGCAGGGTGTCGTTCATCCACCCCATGTCCCACTTGAAGCTGAAGCCCAGGCCGCCGGTGTAGACGGGACGCGACACGCCTCCCCACGCGGTCGATTCCTCGGCGACCGTGAGGATGCCCGGAAACTCGCCGTGCAAAATCGTGTTCATGTCCTTGAGGAATTGCACCGCCTCGAGGTTCTCACGCCCGCCATACTGGTTGGGGATCCATTCGCCCGGCTTGCGGGAATAGTCGAGGTACAGCATCGATGCGACGGCGTCGACCCGCAGACCGTCGACGTGATAGACATCCAACCAGAACCGCGCGCTCGACAGCAGGAAGCTGCGGACCTCGTTGCGGCCGTAATTGAAGACCAGCGTGCCCCAATCGGGGTGCGCGCCCTGGCGCGGGTCGGAGTGTTCGTAGAGGCACGTGCCGTCGAAGCGGCCCAACCCGTGCCCGTCGGAGGGAAAGTGGGCGGGGACCCAGTCGACCAGCACGGCGATGTCGTGCTGATGGCAGTAATCGACGAAGTACATGAAGTCGCGGGGCGTGCCGAAGCGGCTGGTCGGCGCGAAGTAGCCGGTGGTCTGATAGCCCCAGGAACCGTCGAACGGATGCTCGGTGATCGGCAGCAACTGCAGGTGGGTGTAGCCCATCTCCTGACAGTACTCGACCAGCATGTGGGCGAGTTCCTTGTAAGAGAAGTACTCGCGCCCGTCCTTCGGCCGCTTCCACGAGCCCAGATGGACCTCGAACGTGGTGATCGGCTTTTCAAGCCAGTTGGTCTGGCTGCGACGTTCGATCCAACCGCGGTCCTGCCACGAATACCCCTGCAGGTCGCACACGATGGAGGCCGATTTCGGGCGCAGCTCCGACGCGAACGCGAAGGGGTCGGACTTTTGCTCGATCTGCCCCCAGGCGTTTTTGATGCTGAACTTGTAGCAGGCTCCCGGAGCCAAACCGGCCACGAAGCCGCCCCAATGGCCATCTTCGACCCGCGACAGCATGTGGACGCCGTGCGTCCAGGCGTTGGCGTCGCAAACGATCGAGACCTCCTGGGCGTTGGGTGCCCAGACCCCGAAGCGCGTGCCGGTCTGGCCATCGACGATGTCCGGGTGAGCACCCAGACAGGTGTAGAGGAGGCAGTGCTTTCCGCCGCGCAGGTTGCTCAAGTCGGATTCCGTGAAGACGGGAACGGGGCTGGACATGGGCATGGAGGGCACGGAAAAGTGAGGCCCCTGCGGGCGGGCGGGATCGGGGCGACCGGCGACGGGCCGGGACAAACCTGGGGGGACGACTTCGAGGCGGGACGCGCGCGAAGTCGGTGTCGGCTTTGAACTCATTTCAACGGGCCTTTCAGCCGGGCGTCAATTCCATGACACAGTCACAACCCAATCACGGCGTTTTCCGGGTGCCGCCGCACCTCGGAATCCGCCCACATCGTGGAGACGCCCCACTCGGAGTCAATTACCCAAGCGGCCAAAGTCACCCCGAGCGCGGGCGGAGGACTCGTGGGGAGGGGGACTGGCTGCGTCCCGTCTCCGTCGTCACAACCAATTTTCCACAAAGATTTTACGCCATCAACGTCACTCGCTCAAACCCTTGTGGATGCTAGCAAAACAGGCCCCAACGGTCCACGAGGCTTGGCGATACAAAAGGTGTGCCGAATTTGTCATCCGTGACAGCCGATGTGTCAAAAATCTGTCCATTGCAGAAGAAATCCTGCGGCTTCCCTGCGGGGGACGCGCCGTGGAGCATAGAGTTGACGGCTCGAAACCCACCCCTTCTTCGTGACCTTCACTCTCTGCGTAGCGCGCCATGCGGTATTGGCTGTTGACCGTCGGTCCGGTCTTGCTGGTCGCGCTCAGCTACGCGGCGACGTGGTGGCGTCCCCGGTCCGCCGAGGGAGCGTACGTCGAAAACCTGGCGCGGATCGAGGCGGCGCGTTCGTCCGATGTCGCCCGTTCGGAATCCGAACTGCGGGCCGCCTGCGAGGCCGCCGCGCGCGATTTGACGCGTCGCGAAGGACTGTCGGGCTTGGCCACACTGGTACGGCCCCCCTTTGTGCTGGTTGCCAATACCTCGGTGACCGAACTGGAGCGGTTGCACCGGGAGGCACTGGCGCCGTTGGCGGCGGCGCTCGAACGGGCTTACTTCGACGCGCCCGCCACCGAGCCGGTGACCATGGTGCTGCTCAAGGACGAGGCCAGCTACAGGAGCGTCGCGCGAAGTCTCGACGGCTACGATCCGCTCAATTACGACGGCTATTACCAGAGGTCCGACAAGCGACTGGTAGTGCACCTGGGGACCGGGTTGGGGACGCTGTCGCACGAGCTGTGCCACGCCTACACGCAGCGTGATTGTCCGACATTGCCCGAATGGGTGGACGAAGGCTTGGCCGCGCTGCACGAGGAAACACGCTTCAGCGACGATCGGCTGTTGATCGTGGGGCTGAGCAACTGGCGCTGCCGCATCCTGTCGGATGCATTTGCCGCGGGCGAGCTGCCGCGCATCGAGGAGATCGCCGGCGCGGCGACGATCCGGGGGCGGCACGAGGGATTGAATTACGCCTACGCGCGCTCGTTCTGCCGGTTCTTGCAGGATCGGGGATTGTTGCCGCACTTCTATCGGAAGTTGCGGGGGGCGGCGGGGACGGATCCGACGGGCCTGGCGACGTTGCGTCGTCTGTTGGCGACCGAGACCAACGCCGAAATCGACGAGCAGTTCCGCCGTTGGCTGTTGGCCGAACAGCTTGCGGCGGGCGAAGCGGACTGAGCCCGCACCCGCAGACCGAGCGCATCGGGACGGCAGGGTCGCGAAACGACGACCCGTGAGGGATGATCCGTCATCGTACGGGTGACTCTTCTGCGATGTCGTCCCGCGCAACGGCGTCCCGCGTGAATCGCCGTCCACCACTCGACGGATGCCACTCGACGGATGCCACTCGACGCATGCCGCTCGCCGTCCCCAAGGATGCGTTCATGATTTCCCGGTTCTCGACGTTTGGACTCGTTTGTCTTGTCACCGTCGCCCCGACGGCGACGCTGCAAGCCCAGGTGCACTATCACGACGATGGCAATCCCTGGAGCCAGCGGGCGGATTCCGGACCCGACGCTCAGGTCCCCGGCTGGTTCTACAACCTGGGAATCACCGGCTTGCGGGCACGGTTGGTCGCGGACGAACCCAAGGCGTTGGCCATTAAGTACGTGTTTCCCGACTCGCCGGGGGCCGACGTTGTCGAGGCGGGGGATCTTGTAATCGGAGCGGGGGGCAAGCTGTTCCGGAACGAACACCAGAACGGCTACGGGATGAGTGTCTTCGGAGCGGAGGGTCCCGTTTCGGAGTTCGCGGACGCGTTGGAGGAATGTCAGAGCGCGCAAGGGAAGGGCCGGCTGGCGCTCACGTTGCGACGCGGCGGGGCGACGAAAGAGGTTGTGTTGGACATCGGCCAGAAGTACGGCGCGTACTCGCCGACCTACCCGGTCGATTGTCCCAAATCCGACAAGGTGTTGGCCGAACTGCTGGATTTCCTCGTCAAGAACCAGCGCGAAGACGGATCGTTCGGCGATCCGGTGCACAATGCCTTCGCGCCGCTGGCTCTGTTGGCGAACGGCGAAGCGAAGCATCTTCCGGCCGTCGAGCGTTGTGCCCGCTTTCACTCCCGCGAGGCCCGCGCGCAGCGACCCGGAAGCGGAAGCTTGCCCAACTGGACCTACACCGCGGCCGCGATCGTGCTCGCCGAGTACCACCTGGCGACGGGCGAGGACTGGGTGCGGCCGGAACTTCAGGAGCTCCACGACCGGTTGGCGAAGGGCCAGTATCTGCACATGTCGCAGATCAATCCAAAAGCGAAAAAATCGCACCCGGACTCGTTTCCCAAGGGGCCGAAGGACGCACACGGTGGGTGGGGTCACAACCCCGGCTTCGAGGGATACGGTCCGATCGCCATGCTCACCGGACAGGGGGCGTTGTCGTATGCGCTGATGGTCCGCTGCGGGATCAAGGTGGATCGCGCGCGGCACGACGCCGCGTACGACTTCCTGAAAAGAGGCTCGGGGCCGAACGGGTACCTCTGGTACGCCGACCAAATTGGCGGCCCCGCGGACGGTTGGGCCGACATGGGACGAACCGGCGCTTCGGCCGTCGCCAATTTCCTCAGCCCCTACACCGAACCCGTGTACCGCGAGCGCGCGTTGGCCCATGCCCGCGTGATTGGCGAGCATCCTCAAAGCTTCCCCGACACACACGGATCACCGGCGATGGGGATGGCTTACACCGCGCTGGCGGCGCACATCGACCCGCAAGCATTCCGCAAGCTGATGGACGCCAACCGGTGGTGGTTCGCGCTGGCGCAGTGCGGCGACGGCACGTTTTATTACCAACCCAATCGCGACAACGCCGGCTATGGCTCGGACGCCCGCATGACCGCTTCGTGCGTGACGGCGTTCATCTTCACCATCCCCAAACGGGGATTGGCGATCACGGGCCGCGACGTCGCCAAGGACCAGTGACCGCTTCGGGGCGAGGTCAACCAAAACCTGGCGTCAAACCGTGATCCACGGTTGGCCGGGAACGTCCGGGCTCCCCGCGTCGGTCCGCGGGCCGCGGGAGACAATGCGCCCGAACAGCCAGCCGCGCAGCCAAGGCCGATTGAGACCGACCATTTTCAAGGCGGTGATGGCCACGATCTTGGTGTCGAGCCACACGGTTGCGGCGGCAACGTATTGCAGGTCGTATCGGAGCTTGCGGCGCACATCGTCGAGCGTCTGGTCCGGCTCGGCGTGGATCTGCGCGAGGCCCGTGACACCCGGCGGCACTTCCATCCGGCGGGCGTAGTCGGGGATCTCGCGAACGAGCATGTCGACGATCTCGGGACGCTCGGGGCGGGGGCCGACCAAGGCCATCTCGCCGCGCAACACATTGAACAGTTGCGGAAGTTCGTCGAGGTGCGTTTTGCGAAGAATGGCCCCCAGCCAGGTGACGCGAGGGTCGTTCTTCTTGGCCCACACCGCGCCGGTGTGCTTCTCGCAGTTGTGGGTCATGCTGCGAAACTTGTGGATGCGGAACGGCCGCCCGCGGTGCCCGGAACGGGATTGCGAGTAGACACCCGGACCGGACGAAGTCAGCCGCACCAGACACCACACAACCGCCATGACCGGAGCGGCGGGGAGCAGCAACAAGGCCGCCGCGAAGCGGTCGCGCAGTGGCACACCCCGTTCCCGCGACAGCGGGACTTGCGCTCGCCGCATGGGCCGCGCCTCGCCGCCGGTCGTGCGTGGCGAGCGCAGGGTGAAGTCCGCGTCGGAGGCCGGGTTCCGGGGTGTCGCGACCGAATTCGGCATGAGGAATTTCTCCGAGCGACTTGGCTACGCGGTCGGCCCGCGACTCGTTCGTGACCTAGATTTCCACGGCCTTGGACAGGCCGGGCGTGGATATTGCGCGACCGGTTCGGACAAGGCCGATGGAAGCACGCGATCCTCAACCTTCCGGGAGCAACCGGTGCGCCAATTGCGGTGTACGCCGGGAGACCCGGTAAACACGGGGTGTTTTGCGGGAAAACCCCGACGGCACGTTGGGGAATGAGGACACGAAACAACACGGACGTTTCGAGGGAACAACAAGCCGCACGACCGCTACAAACAGATGCTCGCGCCAAGTCGCACAATCGCGGTGACTCGGTCAAGCCGTTTAATCGTTGCAATCGGTATTCAACGCCCGGGAGGTCCGCGTCGTTCCGCAAGGGACGAGAGGTTCGTCGATGGGTTTCGTCTTCTTCCTGCTGGTCACGGCCACGCTCTTTCTGCGGCCGTCCGAGATCGTTCCCGATCTCCAGGGCTTTCGTATTTACGAAGTCCTGATGATCGGGTCGCTGATCCTGCTGCGCAAGGAGATCTTCGAGGCGCTCAGGCCCTCCGCCATTCGCGCCCAACCGATCACGCTGTGCGTGGTGCTGATGGCGGCGGCGATCGCGGTGTCGCACTTGCAGCACGTCTATTTGTACGGGGCGAAGTGGGGGCTGGAGATCTATTACAAGACCGCCCTGTACTACCTGATGCTGGTTGGCTGCGTCACGACTCCGTCGCGACTGTTGGCGCTCCTGTTCACGGTGTGCCTGTGCGGCACGGCGATGGTCGGGCTTTGCGTCATCGACTACTTCGGGATCGTCGACTTCGAGTTCGTGACGCACATCACCGACCGCGAAGGATCGGTGAGCGAGACCAACGAAGAAGTGATGGTGTGGCGGATGCGCGGGACGGGGATCTTCGAGGATCCCAACGATATCTGCCTGGTGATCACCTCGTGCACGGTGCTTTGCGCGTACTTCGCGCTGAACCACTGCCCCGGTTGGTGGAAGGTGTTGTGGTTGGCCCCGTTGGGCGTGTTGATGACGGGGATGCTCTGCACGCATTCGCGCGGGGGACTGCTGTCGCTGGTCGCGGCGATGTTGGTGCTGATGACGTTCCGGTACGGCAGCCGGATCGCGATCGCGGCCGTGCTGGTCGGGGTGCCGGGCATGCTGGTGATGGGAACGCGGCAGACGTCGATCGACCTCGAAGAGGGGACGGCGCAGGACCGCATTCAACTTTGGAGCGACGGACTCGACGCACTGAAATCGGCCGACTTCTTCTTCGGGATCGGCATGGGCGAGTACGGCGACATGGCGGGGCTGGTCGCGCACAACTCGTTCGTGCACGCCTACACCGAGTTGGGAATCGTCGGCGGGACGCTGTTTTTCGGGATGTTCTACTTCGCGTTCCTCGAGCTGTACCGCTTCCGGTACGTGTCGCGCGAGGTCCCCGCACGGACGTTGCGGCGGTTCCACCCGTTCCTGTTCGCGATGTTGACGGGCTGGACGATGGGGCTGATGTCGCTGTCGCGCTGTTATGTGGTGCCGACCTACCTGGTGATCGGGTTGGTGGCGGCGTTCCAGAACCAGGCGGGGGCCGTGCTGGTTCCTCCGCGGGTGTTCGCGTTTCTCGACACGCGACACATCGTTCGCTGGGCGGGGGCGAGCGTCTGCTGTCTGGCGGGTTTCTTCGTGTTCGTGAAGTTGTTCGCGCGGTGGGGATAGCGGGACAAGTCCAAGCTCGCGGTTGAAAAGTCGAAAGTGCCCAAGCCACGCGTCCACCGAAAGTTGTCGTCCATGAAACGCCGATCGCTGAGCCTGAATCTGTTGGTCAGTTGGCTGGCCCACGGCGTCGGTCTGGTCGTGGGGTTCTTCCTCATGCCGTACGTGCTGCGCACGCTCGGCGACCGCTCGTACGGCACCTGGATTTTCATCAGTTCGTTCGCCAGTTACGCGGGGCTCATGTACGTCGGCTTCGGGTCGACGATCAGCCGCTTCGTGGCGACCTATCACGCCGAGAAGAACACGCAGAAACTGCGGGAGTTGTTCACCGTCACGCTGACCATCTACGGCGGGATGGGGCTCTTGGCGCTGTCGATCGCGGCGGGCCTGGCCGCAGCCGCGCCGTGGCTGAACGAATGGAAGGGGATTCCGCTTTGGCAGGTGCGGGCGGTGTTCCTGATTTTGGGGCTGAACGTCGCGTTGGGAATGGCCGGGAGTGTGTGCGGAGGGGTGTTGCACGGCATCCAGCGGTTCGATCTCGAGCGTGGCATCGCCATCACGAGCGATTTCGTGCGCATCTTCCTGACGATCGGCCTGCTCAACTCGGACTACGGACTGGTAACGCTGGCTGCCATCTTCCTGGCGATCACAATCTTTGAGAACTCGTTGGCGCTGTACTTGGCGCTGAAGAGCTGTCCCGAACTGCGGTTCGGTCCGAAGTATCTGCGGTTCGGGATTCTCAACGAGTGCCTGGGCTTCAGCATTTACGCCTTCGTGGGGAACCTCGCGTCGCAACTGATCTACGCGTCAAGCTCGATCCTCATTGGCTGCCTGCGTGGAGCGGAGGCGATCGTCCCGTTCTACGTGGCACTGCGGCTGACCGACTTCCTCCGGAAGCCGATCCTGCAGATCGGCGAAGTCCTGATGCCGAAAGCAGGCCAACTGCAAGCGCTGTCGGACCGCAAAGCGCAACAGCGGCTAATCGAACGGGGATTGCTCGCGGCCTTCGCGCTGTGTCTGGGTCTTTACGTCGGCACGATCTACTTCGGTGACGACCTGATTCGCAACTGGGTGGGGGCGGGTTACGCCGACAGCCACAACCTGCTGCTGATTCTGTTCGGTGCGCAAGTGATCGCGCTGCCGTTGGGAGTAGTGCGGTCGATTCTGTTTGGAATGGGGAAAGTCCGCTTGCCTTCGCTGTTGTACCTGTGCGAAGCGGTTTGCGTCGTGGGGCTGAGTTTGGCGCTGATCGGTCCGTACGAACTGTACGGCGTGGCGTGGGGAACGGCGATTCCGCTGGCGGTGTTCGAACTTTGCGTGTTGCTGCCATACGTGATCCGCACGTTGAAGCTTGACCCGTTGCACATGGTGCGGGCCACCGTGTTGCCCCTGGTTGTTCCCCTGGCGGCGCTGTGGGGGTACTCGCACTTCGTGAACGACGCGCTGGTCGCCGTCGAGGGTTGGCCTCGGCTGTTCGCGGTGGCCGCGGGGGGAGGAGCGGTGCTGGCGATCGTCGGGGGCCTGCAATGGCTGGCCATTCGCCCCGCGCGAGTCCCGGCCGGACCGGTCGCCGGGCCGATGGAACTCGAAGGGAGTGCGACATGACGATCGTGCCTGGTCGCGACTCGGATTCGGGATCGTTGTTGTCGGCTTCACTCGCTAGCGGGCCAGCCAGCCGTGGCGCGACGAGCGACGTTCCACTGATTTGTCACGTGAGCCTGGGTCTGTCGACCGGCGGGTTGGAGCGACTGCTCGTGGACTTCGCGAAGTTCGGCGACGTCTCTCGATATCGAACCGCGTTCGTCGCGCTGCACGACACGGGGCGTCCCGCCGAGGACATCGTCGCGTGCGGCGGACAGGTACACGCCCTGCGCATGCAGGGACGCGGCCGGTTGGCCGTGGTGCGTCGATTGTCCGGCCTGTTCCGCGAATTGGGGGTCGACGTGGTGCACACGCACAACGCGTATCCGCACCTGGTCGGGACGGCGGCGGCGCGCATCGCGGGGATTCGCGCGGTCGTACATACGCGTCACGGCCAACGGTTCGGTCACGGATGGAAGTCGCGGTGGTCGTTCAAGTTGGCCAGTTGGGGGGCGCGGCGGATCGTGGCGGTCAGCGACGACGCGGCGCGACTGTGCGTCGCCGAGGACGGTCTGCCGCGGCGCAAAGTGGTTCGCATCTGGAACGGGATCGATTGCGATCGGTTTGCGTTTCGCGGACCGGCTTCCGCTCCGGTGGCGATCAGCGTGGCGCGGCTATCGCGCGAGAAGGACTTTCCGACGCTGCTCCGCGCGGTCGGATTGATGCGAGGACGCCATCCCGACTTCCGTCTGCGGATCGTCGGCAATGGGCCGGAGATGGAAGGTCTGTTGGCGCTCCGGCGCGAGTTGGGCCTGGAAGACATCGTCGAGCTGACGGGCGAGCGAAGCGATGTGCCCGAGTTGCTGGCGCAAGCGGGCTTCTTCGTCACGTCGTCGTTGACCGAAGGGGTGTCGCTGACGCTGCTGGAGGCAATGGCTGTGGGGCTGCCGATTCTGGCGACGGCGGTCGGCGGGAATCCCGAAGTCGTCGACGACGGAGTGACGGGGATGTTGGTTCCGTCCGCGAGTCCGGAACTATTGGCGGCGGGGATCGAGCGGATGCTGGCCTCGCGCGGTGAGTGGTCGACGATGGCGGAAGCGGCACGGAAGCGGGTGCTCGCCCACTTCGACGTGCGGACGATGCTCGGGAACTACGAGAACCTCTACGACGAGGTCCTCGCGGAAACGGGTGGAGCGCGTGTTCGCGCGGGTCGATCGGATCAGGCGGCGCTGGTCGCTGCGGGAGGGGCGTGATGTACGGAACCCTGTACCGACACGTGTTTCTGCCGATGTTCGACCGCGTCCTCAAGGGACGGCGCACCGTCGACTATTGGCGGGCGTTCGAGGAAAGCCAATGGTGGCCTGCCGAACGGCATGCGGCGAACCAGTTCGAGTCGCTCGCCGCGTTGATCGCGCACGCCTGGGATTCGTGTCCCGGCTATCGCGAGTGGTGGTCGGAGTGCGGGCTGTCGCCGACCTCGCTGCAAACACCGGCGGACTTCGCGCGGTGGCCGCTTTTGACGCGCGAAAGAATTCGTGCGGATCGAGCGCGGCTGCGCACCACGCGGCCAATCCCGATGGTGGCTAAGGGGACTGGCGGCTCGAGCGGTGTGCCGTTGCAGTTCGACGTGAGCCACGACAGCCACGAGCGGCGCACCGCGCTGATGTGGCGGGGCTACGGTTGGGCGGGTGCCCAACCCGGTACGCGGCAGTTGTACATCTGGGGGGGAGCGCTCAAGACCGTGCCCGGTTGGAAGCGGCTCAAACAGAATCTGCACAACACGTTTGATCGGAAGACGCTGGTCGACTGCTTCGCGTTCACTCCGGATCGCATGGCCGAGCACGTGCGGACCTGGAATCGCTGTCGCCCCGAGGCGGTCGTCGCGTATGTGAATCCGTTGTACGAGTTCGCCCGGCATTGCGAGGAACAGGGGCTGAAGCTGACGCCCCCCGGCGCGATCGTCGTTGGGGCGGAGAAGCTGCATCCGCACCAGCGAGAGTTGATCGAGCGCGTGTGCGGAGCGCCCGTGTTCGAGACCTACGGCTCGCGCGAATTCATGATGATCGGCGCGGAGTGCGAACGGCATCGCGGCCTGCATCTGAGCCAGGAGAACCTGTTCGTCGAGGTGCTTGACGACGACGGCCAACCGGTCGCGGACGGGGATGAGGGGAATGTCGTCGTTACCGACCTGTTCAATTTCGGCATGCCGTTCGTGCGTTACGTGAACGGCGACCGGGCGATCGCCGGTTGGTCGACCTGCGAGTGCGGGCGGGGCCTGCCGTTGCTGAAGGGGGTCGCCGGGCGACGACTGGACACGCTCGTCACGCCGGATGGACGCAAGGTTCCCGGCGAGTTCTTCCCGCATCTGCTCAAGGACTTCGCGGCGATTCGGCGATTCCAGGTGGTGCAGCGGGACCCGGCGGAAATCGTGGTGCGCGTCGTCGCGCCGGGTCTGTCGGAGCCGGACCGCGCGGTTTTGCTCGACGCAATCGGCGCGGTGACCGGCGCGGTCGTGCGACTGCGATTGGAGCAGGTCGACGAGATCCCGCTGACATCGCAGGGGAAGCATCGCATCGTGGTCAACGAACTGTCTCCGCCGCCGGAAGCCGAACCGTGGCCGGTGGCGGCGGACGCGCGGAGGTTGTCGCAAGTCACGTGAGTCGTTCGGACCTGCCTTTGTTCTCTCCGGACCGCGAAAGCGGTCGCCCATGCGTTGAAACCAACATGTCCGCCACCTTGTCCCCAACCACGCCCCCTCCGGAATCGACCGCTCAAAGTGCGGTCGAAACGGTGCGCGCGGAGTACGCCGCAAGTCCGCGTGTCCGCCCATTCGAGCGGGAATTGGCGGGCCTGTCGGAGGCGGACCGCGAGGCGTGGAGCGCCGCGGCTCGAGACGGGGCGGACTTGCGGCAAACACCGGAGTACGCCGCGATGCATTTGGCGCGTCCGGATGTGCCTCGGCTGCCGGGGCTGTGGATCAGCCCGAACGAAGCTTGCGGCCGGAGGGCGGTCCTGTTGCCAAAGCGCTTGAATCTGCCGAAGCCGTTGTCGTGGGTACGGCGCGAACTGCGCGGGTACTGGATGGCGGGGAACGGCGCGGTGGCGGGAGCGGGTGCAGGACCAAGTACCGGCGACGACCTTGGGGAATTGCTCGCGGAATGTGGCCGGGCCGTGCGACGGCAGGGGGGGGATTTTCTCCTGATCGAAGACCTGGAACTCGATACGCCGCTGAAGGACGCGGCGTATGGGCTGCTGCGGGAAGGGTGGCGGGCGCACAGCACGACGGGTTGGCAGCCCCGGTGGCGCATCCGGTTTCCGGAAACCGCCGACGAGTACTGGGCAAAATTCAACTCGAAGCGGCGGGGGAACCTTCGTCGCCAGCAGCGGCAATTCGGCGGGACGGTGGTGCGAGTCGAAACGGTCGAACAGGTCGATTGGTTCCTCGAAAAGGCGGCCGAGGTCTCGAAGACGACCTGGCAGACGCGCGTGCTGGGACAACGAGTCAGCGGCGACGAATTTGAACGGCGGTGTCACGAACTGGCGGCGCGGACAGGGTCGCTGCGGTCGTACGTGCTGATGAAGGACGACAAACCGGCGAGCTTCGCCATCGGCTTGCAATACGGGGGACGGTTCTCGCTGGAGGAGATCGGCTACGACCCGATCCACGCCGAATGGTCGCCGGGGATGGTTCTCCTCTGCCACATCCTGGACGACCTGTACGCCGAACGAACTCCGGCGGAGTTCGATTTCGGCGGGGGGGATGCGCCCTACAAGCGAACGCTCGCCAACCACGAATCGGTCGGCGGGACGGTGTGGCTGATCGCGCCGGGATGGTCGCGCCGGGTGACGTTGGGGGCGCTGGGCGGGGGGGTGAAAATCCGCGCCTGGGGCCGGCGGATGGCGAAAGAATGGGCCGCACGAAGAACGGGGGGCCGGACCGAGGTGGTTTCGAAGGGCGGAACCGAAAGCCGCCGGGAGGAAGGCTGAGCCATGCGACTGTTGTTCCTGACCAATGTGTTCCCGAACCCGTGGTCCCCGTCGAAGGGGACGTTCAATCGCTCGCTCGTGCGGGCGATGGCGGAGCAGCACGCCGTGCGCGTGGTGTGCCCGGTCGGGTGGTTGGAGTCCGGCTGGGGGTGGCCGGGACGGCGCCCCAAGAATCCGCCGGGGACTTCCGATTTGGCGGTCACGTACCCGGTGTTTTATTACCCCCCCAAACTGGGGCGCGACCGCTGGGGCGGGTTGATGGACTGGTCGCTCCGACACGAGTTCCGCGATATCGCGGAGTTCTTCAAGCCCGAGGGAATCGTCTCGTACTGGGTGCATCCGGACGGCGAAGTGGCCGTGAAATGGGCGCGAAAGCTGGGGATTCCGTCGGTCGTGATGACGGGTGGCTCGGACGTGCTGTTGCTGGCGCGGCGCGGAGCGCGACGGGATCGCATTTTGCGAGTGCTCCGCGAAGCGGACCATGTGGTGACCGTCAGCGACCATCTGCGTCGGCAGCTGAGAACGGACGGCATCACCGATCGCGAGATCCACGTGGTGCGGCGCGGTATCGACGACACGACGTTTCGTCCGGGCGACCGCCGCGAGGCCCGTCGACGGCTGGGGATCGTGGAGGACCAGCCGACGATCGTCGGAGCGGGGCGACTCGTGCCGGTGAAGGGCTGGGAGTTGTTGATCGGCGCGTGCGCCGAACTGCACGAGCGGGGACGGCGGTTCCAGTGTCACATCGTCGGTGGAGGCTCGCTGGACGGGGCGCTGCGGCGGTCGATCCGTTCGCTGGGATTGGACCAGGTCGTACACCTGCATGGCTCGCGACCTCAAGCCGAACTGGCGGACTGGTACCGGGCGGCGAACGTGGTCGCCCTGACGAGTTTGTCGGAAGGTGTTCCCAACGTGTTGTTGGAAGCGATGGCGTGCGGCGCGACGGTGGTGTCGACCGATGTGGGCGGCGTCAAGGAGGTGCTGGATCCGCGGCATCACGCATTGCTTGCCGATCGAGATCCGATCGCCTGCGCCGACGCGCTGGAGAAGCGATTGTCCAACCCGGGGGTCGACCCCCGCGAATTGGAGTTCCGTTCCGAGGACTGGGCGGCGGCGGCGGCACGGGTGGTGTCGCTGTTCGGTCGCCCGTCGAGCCGAACCGCCGATCCGATCGGGGATTCCAGCCGGATTGGCCGCGGCACGAGCACGTTTGTGCGGGGGGCCGACTGATGGGCGCCTGGGCACGGGTGACACGCACGGTACTGGCGTGGACGATGCCGCGCGGAAGGTGGATCGCACGCGGTCCGACCGACTGCGGGGCGGTCGCGCTCACGTTCGACGACGGACCGCATCCGCTACACACGCCGCGTCTCCTGGACACCCTCGGCGAGACGGGTGTGCCGGCGACGTTCTTTGTGGTGGGACGGGAGGCGGCCGCGCATCCGAAGTTGATCGAGCGCATGGTGTCGGAGGGACACCAGGTGGCGAACCACACGTGGACGCACGGCGAGCCGTCGAACGTTTCGGCCGCGGCACTCATGACGGAGGTTCGCGAAACGGGAGCGCTGTTGCGGACGCTGACCGGCGGAGACGTGACGCTGTTTCGTCCACCCAAGGGGGAGTTCACGCTGGAGAAGCTCCGTTTGCTGTGGCGGTCGCGACAGACGATCGCCCTGTGGAACGTCGACCCGAAAGACTTCGCGATGACGGTTCCGGAACAAGCCGAGCGGTGGGCCGCTTCTTATCGCCCCGACGCCGGGGACATTGTGCTCATGCACGACAACCACCCGTGGGGGGAGCTGATGGTCCCCGAGATCGTGTCTCGAGCGCGGGATGGCGGGCTGTGCTTCACCACGCTGGGGGAGTGGACGACGCCGATCGGTGCTTCGCGAGTGGAGGTGACGGCATGAGCGAAGCGGTGCTGGAACTGGAATCGGTGTCCGTGCCGAGCGCTGGCGAGCGGGGATCGCCAACCGCAGCGCGGCGGCGCGTGTTGTTCGTGAGCTATCACTTTCCGCCAGTGGGAGGAGCGGGAGTGCAGCGCCCGGTGAAGTTCGTGAAGTACTTGCGCGAGTTCGGTTGGGAACCGACCGTGCTGCGGGCATCGAACCCTTCGGTGCCGGTGTTCGACGAGAGCTTGTGTCGCGATCTTCCCGAGGGGTTGCGGCAGATCGCCGCGCGGACGCTCGAACCGGCTTACGACAAGAAACAGGCGCTGGCGAAAGCCGGCGGCGGATCGACGAGCGCATCGTGGAAGCGGCGGCTGACCGCGCCGCTGCGCGCGATGGTGACGGCGCCGTTGCGTCTCGCGGCTCGTGCGGCGATTCAACCGGACCCGCAGATTCTGTGGTGGCCGGCGGCCTGGCGCGCCGCGCGAAAAGTGCTGCGAGAAGAACCGCACGACGCGGTGTTCGCGACGGCCCCCCCCTACTCGAACCTGCTGCTGGGAGGACTTCTGGCCCGCGAGTTCAACCTGCCGCTCGTCCTCGACTACCGGGACGAATGGGACCTGAGCGGCGAGTATTTGGAGAACAGCCGCAAGGATCCGTGGACGCGATTCGTCCAGGAGCGGATGCAACGTTGGATCCTGCGGCGGGCCGACGCGATTGTCGCGACGACGCGGGCCAGCACCGCACGGGTGTTGGCGCGAGCGCGGTCGGCGGGAGGTCGGTGCGAGGCGGCGTGCATCTACAACGGCTACGACGAAGCGGACTTCCCCGCGGAGAGTGCCGGTCGTCCCGACATCGCGAATGCGTCGACGGTGCCGCCGCCGGCGCCGGGAACGCTGCGCCTCGTCTACACCGGCACGCTGTGGAACCTCACGTCGATCGATCCGGTGGTGCGCGGGTTGGAGCGGTTGATGCAAATCCGCCCCGACGCGTCGCGGCGAATCGAACTGGTGTGCGTCGGTCGCAAGACACCCGAACAGCAGGCCCATCTTGATCGGCTGAACGGGGGACCGGTCGCGTTGGTTGTCCGGGACTACTGCCCGCACGCCGAAGCGGTGGAATGGATGCGGTCGGCGGACGCGTTGCTGTTGCTATTGACGGACGGTCCGGGAGCGGATCGGGTCGCCCCCGCGAAACTGTTCGAGTACCTGGCCGTCGGGAAACCGATCCTGTCTGTGCTGCCCGACGGTGAGACGGCGTCGCTGGTGAGCGAGTTCTGGCCGGAGGGATGGTTCGTACCGTCCCGCGTGGACGCGATCGCGGACTGGCTGGCGAGAGCCGTCGACGCGCGAACGGTGGGTCGCGAGACGCCCGGAAGCGGGATGTTGGCACCACTTGGGCCGGTCGAACGGGTCGGCGCGGAACGGTTCAGCCGTCGCGGATTGGCGGGACAACTGGGGACGCTGCTCGACGAACTGGTGGACCGGCGCGAGTCGGTTCGGGAGGGGCGGCCATGTTGATCGGCGACATCCGACGCAAGGCGGAATGGCTGTACGGCCAAAAGGGTTGGAAGGCCTTCCTGAAGGCGTGCCTGACCGACGGGACGGCGGCGATGGCGTGGTACCGCGCGATGCAGTGGTGCCAGCGATATCGGTTGGCGCCGTTGGCGATGCTGTGCAACAAGGCGAACGGAGTGTTCTGTCAGTGCATCATCGGCCGAGGGGCCGACTTCGGCCCTGGCTTTGTGTTGATCCATTCCCAAGGGGTGGTGATCAACGGGAGCGTGCGGGGCGGAACGGGCGTGTACGTCGAACATCAGGTGACGATCGGGGCCGAGCGGGGCAATTCGCCGGTGCTGGGGGACGACGTGTTCCTCGGGGCCGGAGCGAAAGTGCTTGGTGGTGTGCGGATCGGTTCGCGATCCCGCGTGGGTGCGAACGCGGTGGTGGTACACGACGTGCCGGATGGCGCGACGGTCGTGGGGATTCCCGCGCGGGTCGTGCGGCTGCGCGACATCGACGCGCTCGACACGGCGGAGGCTGGCGTCGGTGAACGCCACGAGCTGGCGGAGGTGGGACGATGAACTTCCAACACGCGGAACCGCTGGAGATCGCGTTCTGGCTGTCGCTGGGGATGGTCGCGTACGCGTACGTCGGTTATGCGGTGGTGGTGTGGTTGGCGTCGGTGCGGCGTCCCGATCCGGCGGCGCGATCGTCGACGGTCCATCCACATCGAACGACTCGCGACCGGCCGAAAGTGTCGTTGGTGATCGCCGCGTACAAGGAGGAGGCGTGGATTCTGAAGCGACTGCAGAACGCAATCGAGCAGGACTACCCAAGGGACGGGTTGGAGATTCTGGTCGGGTGCGACGGCCACGAGGACCTGACGGGAGACCTCGCTGAGGCGTTCCACGATGATCGCGTGCGTGTGGTGGTGTTTCCCGCGCGACGCGGCAAAGCGAGCGTACTCAACGACCTGGTCCCGATGGCCACGGGCGAGGTGCTCGTATTCACGGACGCCAACACGCTGTTTGAACGGTCGGCAATCAAGAATTTGGCGCGACACTTCGACGACGCGACTGTCGGCGGGGTCGTCGGTCGGTTGGTGCTGGTCGATCCGGAATCGGGATCGAACGCGGACGGGATGTATTGGAAGTTCGAAAACTTCCTGAAGGGGTGCGAAGGGAAGCTGGGGGCGGTGCTCGGCGCGAACGGCGGGATCTACGCGATTCGTCGCGAGCTGTTCCGACCGATTCCGGCGAACACAATTCTCGACGACTTCCTGATCGGGATGCGAATCCACGAAACCGGTCGCCGACTGTTGTACGACAAACAAGCATTGGCGTTCGAGGAAACTCCGACGACGGTAGGGGCGGAGTTCAAACGACGTTCGCGGATCGGGGCCGGGGGCTATCAGTCGCTCGGTCAATTGTCGGGGTTGTTGTGGCCGCCCCGCGGCTGGCTGGCATTCGCGTTCTGGTCGCACAAGGTGTTGCGCTGGGCGTGCCCCGTCGCGTTGGCGTCGGCGCTGGTGTGCAACGCGCTGCTGGTGCGGAGTTCGCCCTTGTACGTGGGAATGATGGCCGCGCAAGGGGGACTTTACCTGCTGGCTCTGGCGACCCCGCGCTTCGACCGCTTGCCGGGCGTGTGGAAGGTGCTGCGCCTGCCCGAAATGTTTGTGCAAATGAATCTGGCGCTGGCTGTCGGGTTCGTCCGTTTCGCCCGCGGCATCCGCGGCGGAACGTGGACCCGAACCGAACGGACGGATGTTGAAGGTCGCGACGTAACGAAACTCGGAAACGCCACGAACGGCGACCCCGACGAAACCCCCCTGCTTGTGGAGAGCCGCTCGTGATCGCTTCGATGTCCTCGGATTCGTTTTCGGAAGCTCCGGCGCAAGAGACCTCCGCGCTCGAACGCCCCGCCACGGATGGAGTGTTGTCGATGGAACCGGAAGGTCGCGGCGTAGCGGACGGTGCTGTGTGGACCGTGCGACGCTCGTCGGTGACGGATCGCGCCACGCTGGAACCGGTGTGGCGTGCGATGTCGGACCGAGCCGACCATTCGTACTTCACAAGCTGGCCGTGGATCTCGACCTGGCTGGGCCTGATCGGACCGCGTCGCCGACCGGAACTGGTGGAGATTCTGCGTAACGGGGAGAGGGTGGGCCTGGCGATCGTCTGTTTCCGGCGGCACATCCAGGGGCGGGTCGTGCCGGTCAACGGATGGTTCCTGCACGAAACAGGACACTCGGACATCGACGATCTGACGGTCGAACACAACGGCGTGTTGGCGGACCGCGCGTACGCCGACGAAGTACACGAGCGGTTCCTTGATTATTGCCTGGCCGAGTTGCCCTCGGCGGACACGCTGTTTGTGAGCGGCGTGACGGAAGGGACGCCGCTGGCACGCGCCGTCGAGAAATGCCGAAAGGCGGGCTGGAACGCGCCGCGGGTGGAGAAAGAACGGCCCTACTTCACCGTCGACCTCGACCGCTTGCGGAGCGAGGGCAAGGAGTATTTGACGTACCTGGGGAGCAGCACGCGGTCGCAGATCAAGAGGGCGATCAAGGCGTACGAGGCGGAATGCGGACCGCTGGTGGTGCGCCCGGCGCGCACGCCCGAAGAGGCGCGGGCGTTCTTCGCGGAATTGCTCGAACTTCACAACATCGCGTGGCAGGCGCGCGGCAAAGAGGGCGCATTTGCCTTTCAGGAGATTCTCGACTTCCACCTGCGGATGGTGCCGCGGGCGATCGTCGGGGGAGACGTGCAACTGCTGCGGATTTCCGCCGGCGATCACATCCTGGGCGTGCTGTACAACTTCGTGTGGCGCGGCCGTGTGAGTTCGTACCAGTCGGGCTTCGCCTTCAGCGAACGGAACAAACTCAAGCCGGGCCTCGTGTGTCACACGTTGGCGGTGAAGCATTGCATGGAGGCGGGACTGTCCACGTACGACTTCCTGGCCGGGAACCACCGCTACAAGGCGCAATTGTCGACCGACCAGGGAGTGATGCGCTGGGTGCGTTTTGAACGACTCACGACCAAGATGGGGGTGCTGCGACAAGCGCGCGAGGCGCGGAACACGCTGCGGAACTGGAAAGCGGGCGTGGCGGAATGGCGTGCGCGGCGCGCGGTCGCCGGTGCGGCGGAGGAGGCCGGGGAGAGTCGGGAGGACTGAGGAGATCCCTTCGTTTTCACTTCAGCGAGTCCAGATACGCCAGCAGGTCGGCGAGTTCCGAGGTCGTCATGCGTTCGGCGAGTCGTTCGGGCATGACGCTCTTCGTCAGCGGGGTGCGCGAGGCGATTTCTGAAGTCTTGATCGACAGCGTCTTACCGTCCGGGAGACCCAGTTCGACGCTGTTCGTCGAGTCGCGCAGGACAAGTCCGGTGTGAACAATGCCGGACTCCGTTTCGATGGCCCAGGACGTGTACTGCGGGGCGACATCGCGATGCGGGTCGAGGATGGCGGTGAGCAATTGCTCACGCGTGCGCGAACGGGCGATGGTCGAGAGATCAGGGCCAACACCGCCACCCCGGTTCTGCACGGTGTGACAGGCCCCGCATTGCGGGCCTTTGGCATGATGGAACAGTCGGCGTCCGGCGAGGGGGTCCCCGGGGCGGTCACCCAACCGGGCGGTGATCTCGGCGGCAGGGACCGGCGCGGCGGCGGGATCGCGCGGTTGGACTCCCAAAGGTGCGGCGGGTTGAATCGACGGGATCAATCCGGGGACGCTCAACACGATCTGCTCGGCGAGGTCTTTGCGATCCCGAGCTTGCACATCGAGTCGATTCAGCACGGCACGCAAACGTGCGGCCAGGAGCACATCGCCCCCCGCGGGGAGATCGACACCCCGCAATCCGCGCAGGCCTTCTTCGCGCAGACGAGCATCATCGGAACCCGCGAGGTCCATGAGTGCGGCACGGACGTTTCCGGCATGGGCGACCGTTGATTCCTCGAACGGACGACCAACGAAGCGAGCTAAACCCGCCGCCGCCTCGACACGGGCGTCGACGGGATTCCGCGCGTTCGAGACCGCCTGCCGCAGGAGTTCCCCCGCCCACGCCGATTCCAACAGCGGCAACAGCCGCAGTGTTTCGGCCCGCAGCGCGGGGGTGTTCCCCGACAGCCAACCGCGTGCGGCGTCGGCGGTGAGGACCGGATCCTTCACGGAGATCACGCGGAGCGCGAGCGCCCGTGTCTCATCGGGAGCCGAGGCGTCGGAGAGAATCGGTAGAGCGTGCTTCGCGCCGAGCGTCTTCTCGAACTCGGCCGGAGGGACACCGTCCAGCAAATCGAGCGACGCGAGCGTCGCCAGGAGCAGGTCGTACGACAACCCCGGTTGACGAAGCACCGCCGCCACCTTGGGGCGGAGCGTTTCCAATCTCGCTTCACCGATCCACTGCAGGGCGGCGCGGGTGAGAGAGTCGGGTGGACGCTTGGCGGACAGCACATCGTCCAGAAGTTGCGTGGTCACTTTCTCGCTCCGTGGAGCGGCGCGGCGTCGTGTCAGCAGGAGCCACAGCCGCTGAGTGGGATCGTCCGATTGTTTCCAAGCGGCGAGCAGCTCGGCCCCTTCCGGCGTGCCTCGTGCAATCAACGCGGAAAACAGGTACGGGTCCTGGAACCACTTGGGGTCGTTCGGGATGCCGTTGGGCGGCAGGGCGATTCCTGTCGCGGCCCGTGCGAGATCGCCTCCCCACCGTGCGGCCAGCACCAATGGCCCGGCCTCGGGACGTTTGGAGTAGTCACCCACCAACCAAGGGGCGACGAGGTCACCAAGCGACAAACGGACCACGAGGTTTTCGAGTTGCTTCCGCGTCTGTGCGGACAACGTCGTTTCGGGCCTAAACTGGGTCAGAAGATCGAGCGCCGCGAGCTGGGCTTCGTCAGCCGTGAACGGTTCGCGCTTGACCAGCGGGAGCTTCGCCGCAGCCGTCAGCACTTCGCTCATGCCTTCGCTGGTGCGCGTGTGCCGGAGCAAGGCCCACATGGCTTCGCAGCGTTCGCGAGCGGGAACGGTCGTTTGGTGGAGCGCCACCATTTCCAGCAACACATTGCGTCCGTCGGCGGTGCGGGTCATTTCGTTTGCGGCGGCGCGGCGGACCGACAGCGTGGGGGACGCCAAACGTTCGCGCGCAACCAGTGGCGCGGGCGTCCGTGCCGGTGCGGGATCGGAGGACACGACGCGCCATAGGCGACCGTGACCGTGCACGTTGTAGTCGCGCCGGACCCAGTCGGTGAGATACAACGTACCGCTGGGCGCGAAGGCCAATCCCACCGGACGGAACTCGGGCGACCCCGTGATCAGCGGTTCGTGTTTCGAGCGGAACCCCGCCCCGTGCGGCACCAGCCGGAACCGGTCGATCCGGTGGTCACCCCAACTGCCGACGAGCAGGTCCCCCTGGTACTCCTTGGGGAACGTGGCGGATTCGATCGCGGCGATCCCCGACGGAGCCTCCCCCGTCCCTGCCACCATCGGCAGTGTGCCGGGGATCTCGCCATCCCACGATGAGAATGGATGCAGGCCGCGCCGCCCGTTCCGGAAGCGATAACCGTAGTCGCCGCCGGGGACGAGCTGCATCAGGCGGCACGGGGGACGGCTGTCGGGGTCGTTGTCGACCGTGAACAGTCGTCCGAAGGCGTCACACGTGCTGGCATGCGGATTCCAGAAACCGGTACACCACTGTTCGAGGCTCGTGCCGTCCGGCCGACAGCGATAGACGTTCCCCCCCTCGCCACCACCGGACAGCTTCGTGCCGTCGGGACCGCTCAGCGTGTATGCGGCCCCCAGGTTCTCTCCGAAGCCGAAGTACAACCACCCGACGGGATGCAGCGCGAACCCCGCCAGTGCGTTGTGCGGATAGTTGCCTTCCGTTTCGAGGTGGATCAGGACGTAACGCGAGTCCGCCTTTCCGTCTCCGTCGAAGTCGTGCAGCACGAAGATATCGCGTCGCGTGGCGACGTAGACCGTGGTCGCCGGTTTGCGGGTCTCGTTCGCCTTGGGGTCTCGGGGGTCGCTCGCCGGGGGAGCGGGAAACCACGCCGGGCGGACCACAACGCTCATCGCGTGTGTGAAGCCATCGGCGAACACGATCGGCTTCACGTCGGCGGGGGCGATGAGTTTCGCACCGGCGATTCCCGGCGCGGCCGCTTCCGGGAAGATCAGCAGACGGTCGGTGGGGTGACCCTTGTATCCCTCGGGGGGGAAGTGCGTGTTGCTCTCCAGGACGAACACGCGTCCCCGCTCGTCGACATCGATCCCCGTGGGGGTGACGAGGGCGGGCTGCTCGGCGACCAGTTCGATTTTGAGCCGGGGGTCCAGCGAGCGGGGCAGGACGGTGCCGGCGGCCGGCTCGGCGGCGCGGGCGGGAGTCTCTCGAAACGTCGGGATGGCGAAGTTCGCGAGGAACGCGAGAGCGCACAGGGAAGAGGCGGAAAAACGCATGGATGGTGTTCCGTCGGGAGTGCTTCGTCACAGCCTGATTCGGGTGTGCCACTGCTGGCTTGTCCAGCAGTGCGAACGTCTTGCGACGACCACAACCTCCAATGGGAGTCGTGACAAAGGACAAGACGCGTTGGGACGTGTCGCGCGGACTCTCGAAGCGAGTCGGTCCGCGCGGGCACGAGGCCCCATCATGGCTGGCAAAGCGGAAGGACGCCACGACGCGAGCCCGCGGCACGCGCAACGACGAATCATGCCTGAGTCTCGTCGCGCGCGGAGCGTTGGCGTTACACTGCTTTCGGTCGCGGGCGAGACAATTCCCGCAGCGCAAGACCATGTTGCCGCTCCAAGCTTCCATGTCCCCACCGTGTGCCGCATGAGTTCCGACGATTCCTCAGATTCGCCACGCAGGTCGGATCACGGGGGAATGTCGGCGGACGAAGGGGATGCTTCGCGGACCGCGACCGATTCCACGGAGTCGCCGGAGTCTCGCTGGACGGTGTTTCGGACGGTCTCGTTTCCGCTGTTTCTGGCGGGCAATTTTTGCGTCATCCTCGGGACGCAAATTCAGTCGACGACCGTCGGCTGGGAGGTGTACCGCCGCACGGAGGACCCGTGGTACCTGGGGATGGTGGGGCTCGCACAGTTCGCGCCGATCCTGGTGTTTTCGCTGATCGGCGGGCGGGCGTCGGATATATTCAACCGCCGCGCTGTGTTGCTGGCGGGGTTGGCGGGATTGGCGGTGGCGTCGTGCGGGCTGGCGTACACGTCGCTGCGGAACGCGCCTCTGTGGGAGTTCTACGCGTGGCTGGTGCTGTCGGGGGTAGCGCGTGCGTTCGTGCAGCCTTCGAAGTCGTCGTTCCTGCCGCTGATCGTCCCACCGGCGGTGTTTCCGAGCGCGGTGGCGTGGAACATGGGGGTGTTCCAGTTGGCGAGCGTGGGGGGGCCGGTGCTGGCGGGCGTGATGATCGCGCGACTGCCGCGGGTGGGCTGGATCTACGCGATCGACGCGGTGTTGATCGGCGTGTTCATCGTGTGCCTGTTGTTCGTGAAAGTGCACGCCGCGCAGAAGCGGACGACGGCCGAACCGCTCGTGGAATCGATCCAGACCGGCTGGCGGTTCGTGAGAAGCCGTAAGGTGATTCTCGCGGCGATCACCCTGGACATGTTGGCGGTGCTGCTGGGGGGGGCGACGGCGCTGTTCCCGGTGTTTGCCGAGGACATCCTGCACGTCGGCTCGGAAGGCCTGGGCGTGATGCGGGGGGTGTCGGCGGCCGGTGCGTTGGCCATGTCGGTCGTGTTGGCGCTGCGATCCCCGTTGGCCAATGGAGGCCGCAACCTGTTGTGGTGCGTGGCGGGGTTCGGCGTGGCGACGATCGTGTTCGGCGCGTCGAGGAATTATTGGCTGTCGTTGGCGACGCTGTTCGCGATGGGGGCGCTCGACATGGTGAGCGTCGTGATCCGCCACACACTGGTGCAGACGCTGACCCCGGACGAAATGCGAGGCCGCGTGTCGGCCATCAACGGCATCTTTATCAACGCGTCGAACGAACTCGGGGCGTTTGAATCGGGATTGGTGGCGAAGTTGTTCGCGCGGGCGGACAACCGGGCGTTCGGTCCGACGATGGCCGTCGTGACCGGCGGAATGGGGACGATCGCGACGGTGCTGCTCGTGGCGCGGGTGTGGCCCGAACTGGGGAAATGGCGGGAAACGAAGGAGTAGTGCGTCGTCACAGCCTGATTCGGGGGTGCCACTGCTGGCTTGTCCAGCAGTGCGAACGCCTTGCGACGAGCACAACCCCCAAATCCCGTCGTGACAAAGCACCAGGAAGCCTGCGTAAGCGGGACGAGACCTGCCTGCCTCAGCACCAACCGGGAAGGGCGCACGTCGGGCAAGCCCGACGGCGAACGGAGAGCCGGTTCCGTCAGCGGTTCACGCCGACGTAGAAGCTGAACAGCCGGGTGGTGTCTTCCGGTTCCTTGGTGAGGGGGACGGCCCAGTCGAGCGCGATCGGCACCGGACCAAGCGCCGGGACAGTGATGCGGACCCCCGCACCAACCGACACGCGGAAGTCCTGGAAGCCGACATCGTTTTCGACGGTCCCGAAGTCGGTGAACGCCACGAAACCGAGCGTGTCGTCCGCCGTGACGGGGAAGTAATACTCGGTGGTCCCCAGAGCTTGCCACGTACCGCCGACGCGCGAACCCTGCTCGCGCGGCGAGATGCCGCGGAACGCGAACCCGCGGAAGCTGGAGAAGCCCCCCGCATAAAATCGCTCGAAGACCGGCGTGTCGTCCCCCGTCCAGCCGAGTTGGCCGGCGACGGTGAGAATGTTGCGTCCCGTGCCGTCGGGACGCTCGTACAGCGTGAAGTACTGACGGGCGTCGAGGCTGAGTTGCGGGTAGCTGAAGTCGCCGAAGGCCTGTTCGATCGACGCTTCGAGGTAATGCCCCTTGCCGGCGAGGAACGGGCTGTCCCGCGTGTCGTGCGATGCCGAAGCGCGAACGGACGTGAGCGTGTTGTGTCCCAGCACCTTCGAGATGAGGTCCGCGGTCGGCAAGCGGGGATTATCGATTTCGACATCTTCCAGCCGCAGCGCAACCGAAGTCGAGAAGTCGGCCGTCCACGCCTTGCCCACGGAGACGCGGCCCCCCGTCCGGGTTTCGTCCCAGTCGGGATAGAACCGGTTGAAGTAGAAGCCGTTGACGCCGAGGCTGATGTCCTGGTCGAGGAAGAACGGATCCCGCCAACTGATGGAGTAGCGGCTGACCTGGTTGCCGGGGACCGCTTCGATACGGAACTGTTGTCCCGCGCCGCGCCAGCCGGTGCCGTCGACGATGTCGCGCAGGCTGGTGGGTGGACGCAGGATGTCGAAATTGTTCTCGTCGAGGACGATCGAGCCGATGACGCCGGCGTCGCTGTTGACCCCCACGCCGAACATGAGGCGGCCTGTTTGCGATTCGGCGACGTTGACATCGAGGTCGACCTCGCCGGGGCCCGGCTGGTCGACGAAGTTCCCCGGCGGGGCGGCCAGCGCCTCGTCGAACGGATTGGTCGGGCCTTGTCCCGGGGCGGGATAACCCCCCTCCATGCCCTGGGCGCGGACGATGTGTTGGCGCTCGTCCTGCAATTCCCCCCGGACGACGTTGATCCGCGGGGCGTCGGGGGCGTTAGGGTTGCCGTTGCCCGCGAAGATTTGCGAACCGGCCAGGCGCTGCTGGCTGCGTTTGATCTTGGACTGATTGGCGAGGTCGCCCGGTTTGACGAGCAAACGGTTGTGAACGACCGCTTCCTTGGTGTGGGGATGCTCCCCCTCGATGCGAACGTTGATGCGGCGCACGCGCATCGGCTGGTCCTCGCCAATGCTGTACTTCATGTCGACCCAGCCGGCTTCCTCGAGGAACACGGGCTGGGGATCGATGACGGCGAAGATGCGTCCCAACTCGCCGTATTGGTTGGTGACCTTTTCAATGTCGGCGTTGAGTTTTCGCTCGGTGAAGAACTTGTTCTTCTCGAGCTGCATGTCCTTGGCGAGGGCCTCGGAGTCGATCACCTCGTTGCCTTCAAAGTAAATATCGCGAACCTTGTAGCGGGTCCCTTCCTCGACATAATACTCGATGGAGACATTGGCCTTGTCGGCAGAGAGCTTCTCGCGGTGCTTGATCTGCACGTCGAAGTAGCCGAGGCTCGTGTAATATTCTTTGATGGCGTTGATGTCTTCCGGGATCGTCGCCGGGTCGTACTTGCCGCCGAACAGCCACAGCTTGCGGGTGCTGGTTTTCAGTTTGGTGCGCAGCTTGGCGTCGGAGAAGTCCTTGTTCCCCTCGAACGACACGCTCGCGACGTGAACCTTCGGCCCCTCCTTGATGAGGAACACGACTTCGCGATCTTCCTTGTCATCCCCCTTCTCGAGGGTGACTTCGGCGAACATGAAGCCTTTTTCCTGGTAATAGCTCTGGATGCGGCGGGCCGCCTCGCGGTTGAGCGACACATCGTACGCGCCGCCGGACCGCATGCCCGTCAGATTCGCCAGGTCCTTCGACTTGAGCTTCTTGTTCCCCTTGTATTCGACCGCCTTCAGGATGGGGCGTTCGATGACCTTGAAGACGAGGATCAGCCCCTCGTCGGTCTGGCGGTAGCGGGGTTCGACGCTGAAGAACCACTTCGTGCCATAAAGGGCGCGGACGTCTTCCTTGATGAGCTTGGCGTTCGGGGGGCGACCGGGACGGCTTTTGATCTTCCGGGAGACTTCGTCCTCGGGGATCGTCTTGTTCCCCTCGATGAGCACGTCGATCAGCGGTTCGAGCCGGTTTTCGAGTTCCTCGAAGGCCGGTTCGTCCTCCACAGCGTCGGCTTGGGCGGGGACGACCCCACCGGACCGACCCGCACCCGATTGGCCCGCACCCGTCCGGGGGACGCCCGATTGGCCGAACAGCGGGGCGCCGTGCCACGCGACGACCGGGAGTGCCAACATCAGGCCGAAGGGGAACCACCAACGGCCACCGATCCGTCGGCGACGCGCGGACCGATTCCCCCTCCGTGTCGGGTCGACGCGGCGCGACGCGACCTCCGCGGCGGCGAAGCAATCGCCACGCGGGGAGCGCGCATTCGGGGTGCCGGTAGAGACACCGTCCATGAAACGGTTCCGGGAAGATCGGGATGGAAACGTGGTGAAGTCGAGGCGGGTGGACGTGGATTGGACAAGTTCGCCCGTCGCGCGGAGAGAACCGGCGTAGCGGACGGGACAAGTCGATTCCGCCCGGAAAAGCCGGGTTTTTCGGTCCAATGGCGTGAACGCGGACATCCTCCGGGGGAAGGTGGAGGAAGATTCCGACGCGAGAGGCCGGGGAGAAATACCCGAACCGCCGGGAGGGAACAAGACGAGTTTGAAGAAACGGACAGGGAGGGGGATCGCAAGACCCGGAGCCACCACCCCCGCAGCACCACGGAAGCGAGCGTTTCGACCACCGCGGTTTCGGAATCGGAATATTCGCCTGCGATGTTGTGAGTTTTTGGAAACCCGAAGCGTGAGCGAGGGACCGCGCTCTCCCCGCAGGTCACGAATTCTCCGGAATCCACGCGGGGTCCCTCGCTCACGCTCTTTAAGGTTGCGCTGTTTCTCTCGGGACATCGCCGAGAAATCGCAAAACATCGGTTTTTGTGGTCTAACGCAGAGGCGCAGAGACGCAAAGAATTTGTCTTTCCCTGCGTCTCTGCGCCTCTGCGTGAGAATAAATGCCTTTGAAATCCTGATGTTCTCTGCGGCTCCGCCGGGAATCGCGCAACTTCAAAACTCACGCTTCGGGTTTCCATCGAGACTTCACCCGTTGTCCGAACGAATCACAGCCTCTGCGCGGGAAATTCGGTGTCGATCGGTACCGGCGATCCCGTTCCACGACGGCCCCGCCCGGTCCCCGCCGGAATTGGTCTATCCCGGAATTGCTCTATCCCGGTGTTCCGGACCCCGGACATACTTCCTCCGTGGGAGTGCCGCTAAACCGTGTTCCAAGCCCGCGAGAGGACTCCACCATGCTGTTCGGTCGGTTGTACACACCTCGTTCGCGACGGCACGCGGGCGTCGCCGCGCCGGCGGCGCAGGTCGAGATCCTCGAATCGCGAGCGCTGCTCTCGGCGGAAGAGAGCGATCCGGAATCGTTCCGTCGCAACGAACTTCCCGCCGTTCCCCGCGCGGCGCTCGCCGATGTGACGGCCATCAAGGTGGCCAACGGCTTCAATCTCCCCGTCTTCGCCACGTTCGCTCCGGGCGAACGCGACAATCTCTACGTGTTGGAACTCACCACGGGCCAAATCCGCGTGGTCGATCTCCTGACGAACACCGTCCGCCCCACTCCCTTCGCCACCGTCACGGGAATCTCAACCGGTGGAGAACGCGGGCTGTTGGGCTTGGCGTTTGCGCCCGATTACCAAACGTCGGGCCTGTTCTACGTGAACTACACCAATGCCGAAAGCGTCGTTCAGATCGACCGGTTTCGGCGGGACGCCTCCAATCCGACCGTGGCCGACCCCGCCTCCCGGACCACCATCCTCAAAACGACGGGCGTTCAAACCAATCACTTCGGCGGCTGGATCGGCTTCGGTCCGGACGGCTTGCTGTACGTGGGCATCGGCGATGGTGGAAGCTCCAACGATGTCGGGACGGGCCACAACCCGGAGATCGGGAACGCACAGGACATCACCGACAATCTGTTGGGAAAGATTCTGCGGCTGGATGTCCGGTCGGACGCATTCCCCGCCGATCCCGACCGCAACTACGCGATTCCCGCGTCCAACCCGTTCGTCGGTGTCGACGGGGACGACGAGATCTGGGCGTACGGGCTGCGCAACCCGTTCCGCAACGGATTCGACCGCGCAACCGGCGATCTGGTCATCGGCGACGTCGGCCAGGGAGCGCGCGAGGAGATCGACTTTGTGCCGGCGGGGGCATCGGGACTGAACTTCGGCTGGGCAGCTCGGGAGGGGACGCTGGCCACACCCAACAGTCCCCTCGGCGGCCCCAAACCCGCCGGTGCGATCGACCCCGTTTACGAATACCTGCATGGGGCCGGCACCAACGAGGGTCGCTCCGTCACCGGCGGCTATGTTTATCGGGGACCGGTGGCCGGCCTGGATGGCCGCTATTTCTTCGGGGACTTCATCAACGCACGCCTCTGGTCGATCAACATCGCCAATGCCGCGAATCCCGCCGCGCACAACGCCACCAATTTCACGGACTTCATCGATTGGACCACCCCCTTCAACCCGCCTGGGGAAGCGGTGCGACAGATCGCCAGCTTCGGGGAAGACCTCGCTGGAAACCTCTACTTCTTCGATCTGGGCAAGGGGAATCTGTTTCGGGTGACCGGTCCGGTCTCGTCCCGCCCGATGTTCCGCACGTTCAACCCCAACGCGAACTTCCACTTCTTCACCTCCGCCCAGGCCGAGTTCCAGGCCGTGGTGGCACGCGGGTACCGAGACGAAGCCTCGGCCCCCGCCTTTTCGGTGTTGGAACGAGTCGATATCGGCGCGACCGCCGTCCATCGCCTGTACAACCCCGTGCTCGGCACGCACTATCTGACGTTGAACTCCGCCGAGCGGGACTTCCTCGTGGGACGCGGACTGACCTACGAGCGGGACGAAGGCTTCCTGTACGCGACGGCGCGGCCGGGAACGGTCGAGGTGTTCCGGCTCTACAACCGCGATTCGGGAACGCACCTGTTCACCTCCAGCACGGGGGAACGTGACGCGATCCTCGCCGCGTTCCCGGGCATTTGGGAACTCCACACCAGCCTCGGCTTCGCCCCAGCTACAGCCTCCTCCGCAGCTTCTTTTTTGGTGGCGGCATCATCCGGAGCGGTCTCAATGGCCGCAACGGCGAGCACGCCACCCGGGAGCGCGTCCGCCACGGTGACGGCGGCGCTCGAAGGGGACGATGCGCAGGCGCTGACCGACACCCGCATCGGCCCCGTCGCCCACATCCGCCCCACCGACAGCGATCCCGCGACGATCAATCCCGTGACCGATTCCGGCACCGCGCTCCCGTCGAGGGCCAACTCGCGAGCCGCGACGGCTGCCATATCCGCGCCGCCACCCACGCTCGCCACGGACCTCGAAGTCCTCGACAACGCGTTCCGCGAACTACCCCATGTGTGGGACCAGCCAGTCTGATTCCGCACGGCGATCCGAGGGTGGGACGGACCTCCGATGGCCACCGTCCCGTGTCATGCGACGCGCTCTCGGGGGACGAGTGTGAACCCGTGCTCCGTCGTGCGATATTCACGGCGGAAAGGAACGGCTCCGAGCCGTCCGGGTGGAGCCCAAACCGTTGCGGATCAACCGCGCGACAACCCGCTGTAAATCGCGTCGACGAATTCTTCGAGGTGCTCGGCGGGCAGGCTCGACTCGTTCCACAAGTCGGCGACTTCGCGCCACACCAGGAGTTCGCCACGGACCTCGTCATGCAGATCCGCCGTGTGGGCGGCCTGCAACTCGTCGGTCGTCCAGTCGCGCGGACAGAGCCTGTACGCCGGCTCCGAGGACTCCCGACCGTGCCGGGGGAGTTCCCGCTGCTCGTGATTCGAACCCATGCCCAGTTTCAGGGGAAACAGGCGGCACACCCCGGGACGCCCCGTGTGGATCGCGCACCGGGCGACGCAACCGGGCACCCCCTCGCCGATCGGACCCGCGGTTACGCCAGTCGCGGTTTCGATCAGGAATTCGCACCGGTCGGAGCCCGGGAAAACCTCACTCGGCACATGCTTGAGGCCGATGACAAACCTGCGGCCCGGCGCGTCGGGAAACCTCAACCGGGGAGCAAACTCCTCCGGAATGGCGGAATCTTCGTCCTCCCACCGACAGGCGAATTCCCACAACGGTCGACCGCAGGTCTCCGTCAGTCGGCGAATATCGTGACCGGCGAGGGGCACGACAAACGACCGGCAGCATCCGGCATGACAGTTCCGACAGGGAGTCGAAGACTCCAAAAGGGGCAATGAGTGCGGCATACCGGCGGCCAAAGGCGAGGTCTCGGCGACAGAAATGCTCACGGGAACCGGCCCAACCATGCCGTCGGAACGAAAAATCGACCCATTCCCCGACTATATCGGCCAGAATGAGTGCAGTCGGAGTGCGATCGAACGCCGTCCACGTCCGATTCCCTTCTCGGCGTCCAACGGAGAGGCTGTCCCGAACAGTACGATTGGGAGGGAAAAACCTCAACAATCGATGGTGGTTTTGGACGAAGGATGTCACCCCCCCTCTTTTGGTCGGTCGAATCGCACCGCGAGGGACGGGATCCCTCTCGGACTCCACCGCACACATGGCGAAGGAAGGGGGCGACGCGGTGGACTGCCGAAGAGAGAAGCTATTCATCGGGGCCCCCACGAGACTCCGTCGGGTGACGCCGGTTTCTGGAACAGTGACCAAATCCTCGACGGGAGCGGTTCGAGCGGGAATCGATTCCGTTACAGCCGAGTGCCTGTGACTTTTCAAGACAGCCGCATCGACTGGTTTTTCATGAAGGTGTCCGACGCCCGCCCTCGCTCACGCGTCGGGTTGCCGGGGAATCACAGTCGCGGAGAGCCCGGATGACGAGACGATTTTACGCCCCCGCAGGCTGGGATGAGGGGGAGGCACGACTCGAAGACGGGGAGTCGCATCATCTGCTGCATGTGCTGCGTGCCGAACCCGGTTTCGCCGTCGAGGTGTTCGACGGTCGCGGGGGGCGTGGCATCGGGGTGCTGGCGGGGCGGGACGGCAAGCGGGCCGTGGTCCGCATCGAATCGACCACCACCGAGCCTGCGGACCCCGAGTTCGTACTGGCCACCGCGGTTCCCAAAGGGGACCGTTTCGCCTGGCTCGTCGAGAAGGCAACCGAATTAGGAGTGTCGCGGTTGGTACCACTGGTGACCCGACGGAGCGTCGTCGATCCTGGCGCCGGAAAGCTCGACAAACTCCGCGCATCGGTCGTCGAGGCGTGCAAACAGTGCGGCCGGTCATGGCTCATGCGCATCGACGATCCCCAAACGTTGTCGGAGTTCGCACGCGACCACGCGGAAGTCCCGGCCCTCTCCCGTCCACGCCTGCTGATCGCGCACCCCGGAGGTTCGCCGCTGTCCACGCTTGTCCCGAATGATGGCCCTGGGGGAATGGTGGTCGTCATCGGCCCCGAAGGGGGCTTGGACGACGAGGAAGTCGCGAGTCTTGTGGCGGCGAGGGGCTGCCCCGTGTCACTCGGGCGGAGTATCCTCAGGGTCGAAACCGCCGCACTGGCCTTGGCGGCCTGGCGGGAATTCGCGCGACCTTGACGCATTCCCGGGCGCGGGGAGTCCCCTTCGACGGGGTGTTTCGTGATGATCCCCGCGCCTCCCCGCCCACCCCGCTTGCGCCGTGCTCGCAGGGCGCTCGTGCGGCGCTTGATCCTGGTGGCGCTGCTGGTCGTGGTGGTCTCGTACTGGCGGAGCGGGACAGACGAAATCCGTGTGCCGGACGACGTTGCATCGTCGTCGACGGGGATCGTGCGGCGTGTTGTGGACGGGGACACACTGGAACTTGAGGACGGGCGGCGCGTGCGATTGCTGGGTGTCGACACGCCGGAGACGAAACACCCCGACAAGCCGGTCGAGCGCGGGGGGCCCGAGGCGGCGGCCTGGACCAAAACCCGGATCGAGCGGCGGCCCGTGCGATTGGAGTTCGACCGCGAACGACGCGACCGTCACGGCCGGTGGCTGGCCTATGTCTTCGACGCCACGCATGCATCGACGACGACCGCGACTGCAAACAGCGCGACGGGCGCGTTTCTCAACGAGGAGTTGGTGCGTGCCGGTTGGTCGCGTGCCGACGCACGGTTTCCGCTGCGGTCGGAATACCTCCGTCGCCTGCGCGAGGCGGAACAGGAAGCAAAAGACGCCGGCAGGGGACTGTGGCATCCGGATTCGCCGCGCTGATGGGGCGCGCGAAAGTTCCGCCTGGGTCGCGTCCGTGACGCGTCGCAATCAAGCGTTCCCTGGCCAATGGTCCTATCGCCGTCGGGATAGTGTCGCCACGTCTTGTCCACGGTGACATTTTCTTGCCAACCCGCTTGCGTTAACCTATCGAACTGTATTGTTCCAAGGTCGGCGCGGCCTCGCTTAGTTTGTCGCCCGCGCTGAATAGGGTGCCCCGCGACTTTTTTCGGGGCTGCTCGGCCGAAGGTCGGGGCTCGATTCCGGCACGCCTTCATTTTTCCTCAGCGCCTCGAGGGTTCCATCATGCTTCGCCGTCCGCGCTCCGCTCGGGGCTTCACGCTCATCGAACTGCTGGTCGTGATCGCGATCATCGCGATTCTGATCGCCCTGCTGTTGCCCGCCGTGCAACAAGCACGTGAGGCCGCGCGGCGGACGCAGTGCCGCAACAATCTGAAGCAGTTCGGCCTGGCGATGCACAACTACGAGAACTCGTTCCGTTGTTTTCAGCGGGCGAATTATTCGTCGGTCGTCACCTCCACCACGGGGTGGCAGGGGTTCTCCGGGCACGTGATGCTGCTCCCCTATTTTGATCAGTCTCCGCTCTACAACCGCATCGACTTCACCCAATCGTTCTGGGGTGGGGCCAACGCGACCCTCAAGGCGACGGTGTTGCCCGGGTTCCTGTGCCCTTCCGACCGTGGCTGGCAGCACGGCACGTACGGCAACGACCCCGGTACCACCGGAGGCGGGGGCAACAATTATTGCGTGAGCGGCGGGCCTTCGTTGCTGATGCTAGGGGTGACCGGCGGGAGCGTGGGAGGGTCGCCGGGCACTCCCATCGCGTTCAGCGACCAAATCGGAGTGTGCAATCTGTTCCGCAACATCAAGGTGGCCGACCTCTCCGACGGCACGTCGAACACGATCGCCGCGTCGGAGCAGATCATCGGCGACGGCAACAGCAGCACATTCACGATCGGGGACGTGATCCGCGGCGCGACGTTCCCCTCGGGCTTTCCCAACACGTTCGCCGACGCGACGCAACTCGCGGCCTTCAGCACGAGTTGCAACCCCTCGGTGCACTACGGAATCACCGGCAAGAACTGGATCAACGGCATGCCGGGCCAAACCTTCTTTTGCACGCTCAACCCGCCCAATTCGCCCAACGTCGATTGCATGGAGTGCGGCGGCTGCGCGTGGTACGACGCGCGGAGCGTGATCACCGCCCGCAGTCGTCACACGGGAGGTGTGCATGTGCTGTTGGCCGACGGTGCGGTCAAGTTCACCAGCAACAACATCGACATCACGATGTGGCAACGTCTGGGCGCGATCGCCGACGGCAACGCGATCGGCGAGTTCTGATCGCGGCGGGGGTCCACTGCGAGTGGTGGTCCCCTACGATACGGGACGCGCTCGCGTTTCGGGCTCGGGACGCGGCTTCCGCCGCGCACCCTGTTCTCCAGTTTGGCGACTCGCTCGCGCCACCATTTCATAGGGAGGTTTTCACCGCATGTTTGCGCTCGAAGTCTTGCGTTCGCTCCGATGTCGCGGGGCATGCCTGTTGGTTGTTGGACTGATGCTGGCCGGGTGCTCGCGAGGCCCCGCCCCGATCGACCAACCCATCGGCTACAAATCGCACGCGGAATTGAAATCCCGGCTGCTGGAGGTTTCGCAATACGGCGACGGAGGCAGTTCGCTGGGGGGCATCCCCGAAAGCATCGATGCCCTGACGAAAGACGACCCCGAGAAGGGAAAACTGCTCCAGGCCGACTTTCAGCGTCTCAACACCAGCAACTCGAAGGAAGAGCGCAAGAAAATCGCCAAGGAAATGGCCGACCGCCTGAACTGACCGTATTGCCGGCCTGTGGCGGCTCTGATGGCCCTGGCGGCGAAACACAACGGATTGAAATTGGGTTTCCCGTGGGGGTATGATCGAAGTTCCTCGGGATGTCTGCTGAGTGACATCTCTGGGTTCCGGCTCCATGCGGAGCCGCGCGTGTGGCGCGAGCGACGAGGCGGCGAAGGTTATGCAGGTTGTGTTGCGAGTCGTCGACGGGAAGGCGAACGTCCGGGAGATCGTCCTCGGCGCGGACACCGTCATCGGTCGCGGCGCGGACTGCAACCTGAAAATCGCCTCTTCCGACGTGAGCCGCAAACACTGCCGCGTGCGTGTCCGGGGGGATCAGGTCCGCGTGACCGACCTCGGCAGCTCGAACGGCACGATGCTCGACGGGCATCCCCTGCAACCCAACAACGAAGTGCTGGCAATTCCCGGCAGCGTGTTGTCATTGGGCCCCCTCAAATTCGAGTTGGTATTCGAGGCGCCCGCCCCGCCCCCCGCCTCTCCGGAAGGTGAAATCGAAGAGGGCATGGGAACGTGGGTGGACGCCCCCCCCAATCCCGGCATTCCCGAGTCGTTCGGTTCGTCGGTGACCAATCTCGCCTCGGCGTTTGTCACCGCCTCGTCCTACAACCTGCCGGCGGTGACCCCCTCGCCCGTGGTCAATTCGGAGGAATCGTCCCGCAAGGGCGACTCGCCGGACGGACCGAGCGAAGGGACGTTGTTCGACTTGAACCAAAAGGAACTTGAGTCCTTCCCCCCCGTTGCGCCCGGCGCGGCGACCAAGCCTTCGGAAAAGAAGGGGTGGGGTTGGTGGGGCGGAAAGTCAAAAGCAGGCGACCAAGCCCCTCCCCCGGCCCCGAGGACCGATTCCGCATCTCCACCTTCGCAAGAGGTCGACGCGGTCGAGAACGATTCCGTGTTGCGGGCGGGAACCGGCACCGTGAGCGATCCCGAGTTGTTCCGCGAAGACGCTCCGGAGGCGCCGTTCGACCCCTTCGTGGCGGCGGGGCAACGCCCGGCGAAGGCCAATGTCGACCCCGAATTTGGGGCCGCGCTGGATGCGTTCCTCAAGCAGTCGTGAGCAGCGCTTCGTCTGCCGTGTCCGGTCGCGGACCGGGCCTTCCCTTGGTGGTCGTGGCTGGATTGTCGGCCCGAGCCGCCGTGAGCTCCGCCGAGGCGGGCGGGTTTCGCGTGCGCGCGGTCGATTGGTTTCAAGACCTTGATACCCGCGCTGTTGTCGCCCGGTCGTGCGAGCGCGAGGGAGTGCCGTTCCTGCGGGAAACGTCCGCACCAACTCCGGATTGGGAACGGATCGGGAGTCTGGCCTCCGAGATGGCCGCGAAGTTCGTGAACGCGGTCGTGTTGCCGACGGGGGGGATCGAGAACCACCTCGACGTGCTTTCGGCGTGGCATCGGGACCACCATTGCGCCGCGTCGTCCGTGAACGCCATCCGTTGCGTACGAGACCCGGCGTGGCTGGCCGCATGCCTGGCGGACTTGGAGTTGAGCTATCCACGGACGCGGGGAATTGGGCCGGATGGAGTCGTTTATGCGGTCGGGAGCGAGGTCCGTCCGGAACGTCGCAACGGCGACGGTGGTGCATGGCTCGACAAGTCCTTGGCGAGCGGTGGAGGGATGGACATCCGTGTTTGTGATTCGAGCGCGAATCCCGCGCGGCCTGCGGTCGGTCGCGTCCTCCAACAACGGGTACGGGGGATCGCCGCGTCGGCAGCGTTTCTCTCGCGAAACGGCGAGGTTGAGTGGCTCGGAGCCAGTCGGCAGTGGCTTGGCCCCGAGCATGGCGCCGCGACCGATTTCGGCTACGTCGGGAACACCGAATGGCGGGACGCGCCCGAGTTCGTCCAACGAGCGGTGTGCGACGGGGCGCGGAAGATCGCGCGGGATGCGGGGCTGGTCGGGCTCTTCGGGATCGATTTCGTCGTGGACGATCACGGTTCGCCGTGGCTGATCGAAGTCAATCCGCGGTGGACCGCTTCGCTCGAACTCTACGAACGGCGACGGGGGCGTTCCTTCGTGCGGGACCATCTCGTGGCGACGGGAGTCGGCGGTGAAGTGGACCGGGAGCGGGGTACGTCGGTGTTGGGTTCCGTTTCGTGGGGCTGTCTGGGAAAGTGGACGGTGTATGCGAGGGAGCGGTGCGTAGCGGCGGACCTGCGGGACGATCGCGAACTCGCGTACGACATGGATCGAGGCGAACTGGCCGACATCCCGCATCCGGGGACCGAGTTTCACCGGGGGGACCCGGTCTGTACGGTTCTGGCCGGTGGAGCGAACGAGGACGCGTGCCTGCGGGAACTCGAACGCCGCGCGGATCGCGTGCGCGATCGGCTCTTGCGGGTGCCGTCGGCTTCGCTCCCAACGTCCCCCGCCGATTGAACCAGCGGAGGTTCGGTGAGGACGATCCGCGAGCCATCCGGCGTCCAACCCGCTTTCCGCGACCGCACCCTTTCCGCATCGGAATTCGAGACCGCTTGTGACCGACCGCCCCACACCCCCCGACCCAGCCACCGAACTCGTCGCGGGAGACCCGCGCACTCGGGAGTGTGTGGCCACGAATCTCGCCACCGTCCGCGCTCGCATCGCGCGGGCGTGCGAACGGGCGGGCCGAGATCCGTCGGGCGTGCGACTCGTCGCGGTGACGAAGTACGCGAAACCGGAGTGGGTCCGCGCGGCGCTCGACCTGGGTCTGCGGGACCTGGGGGAGAATCGTCCGCAACAACTGATCGAACGGGCCGAGTTGTACGGGAGCGCGCCGCCGCCCGGTATCGACCAGTCCATGCCGCCGGAACCGGATGCGCTCGCGGCACCCGGCGACGCGCCCCGTTGGCACTTGATCGGTCCGCTCCAGCGCAACAAGGCCCGCAAACTGCTCCCCAAAGCGGTGTGGATTCATTCCGTCGACTCGGTCAAGCTGCTGGAGACGCTGCATCGCATCGTGTTCGTCGAAGAGCGATGGTCCGCAATGCCGGCGCTGTTGCTCGAGGTCAACGTTTCGGGCGAGACCCAGAAAGGGGGCTTTCGTCCGGATGAACTCGAATCCGGAGTGACCGATGCGGCGGGGTTGGGCGGGGCTGTATTCGGCGAGGAGGCGTTCGGGCGACTGCCGATCCGGGGATTGATGACGATGGCGCCGCTGGTCGACGATCAGGAGTCCGCGCGGCCGGTGTTCCTGGAGTTGCGCCACCTGCGGGATCGGTTGCAAGACCGGTGGGGTCGTCCGTTGCCGGAACTCTCGATGGGGATGTCCGGGGATTTCGAGGTCGCGGTCGAAGAGGGCTGCACCCAAGTGCGGATCGGCAGCGCGCTGTGGGACGGTTTGGACGAGGGTTGAGTCGCGGGAGCAACGTGGTTCGGCGGAGGTCGAATCGCGCGGGGACGAAGACATGGCGGAACCATTGGCGTATTTGAACGGTCGCATCCTGCCGATCTCGCAGGCGACGCTCCCGGTGTTCGACCTGGGCCTGGTCATGGGGGCGACCGTCACCGAAATGGCCAGGACGTTCGCGCTGCGCCCATATCGCCTGCGCGAGCATGTCGATCGGCTGTGGCGATCGATCCGCGCGACGGGGATCGCGATGGATCACGCGCCGGAAACACTCGTCGATCTGGCAAGCGAGTTGGTCGAACTCAACGGACGGCTGATTCCTCCCGGCCACGATCTGGGTGTGTCGCTGTTCGTCACGGCGGGAACGAGCGCCACACACACCGGCCTCGTTTCGGGAATCTCGCACCGCAAGCCGACGGTGTGCGTCCACACGTTTCCGCTGGCGTTCGAGTTGTACGCCCCCCGGTTGGAGGCGGGATTGCATTTGGTGACGACCTCCGTCCGGGCCTTGCCGGCGGACTGCGTCGACCCGCGAATCAAGTGTCGCAGCCGCATGCATTGGTATCTGGCGGACGAACAGGCGCGGCTGGTCGACCGGCAGGCGCAGGCGATTCTGGCCGACGCAGACGGATTCCTGACCGAAACCTCATCGTCGAATTTCTGTGCGGTCTTCGGACGCAGGATCGTGACTCCGCGCGAAGGGGGCGTGTTACGGGGTATCAGCCTCGACACCGTCGCCGAATTGGCAGCCGAGACCGGCTGCGAGTTCGCGCAAGGAGACCTGACCCCCTACGACGTGTGGAACGCCGACGAGGCGTTCTGCACGAGCACCCCCGCGTGCGTGGTCCCCGTCACACGCTTGAACAGCCGCGCGATCGGCGAAGGAGTCGTCGGACCGGTGGCCGGTCGCTTGCTCGACGCGTGGTCGAATCGGGTGGGCCTCGACATCGCCGAACAGATTCGAGTCGGCGCGCGGGAACGGATGGCGGCGGCGGAAGGGTGAGCAACTCTCCGTGGCGAACGGAGGTCGCTCTTCGTCACGCCACGCTCCAATCGAAGGCGATGTCCAGTGCGGGGGCGGAGTGCGTGAGCGCGCCGACGCTGATCCGATCGACACCGCTGGCGGCGATCGCGGCCACGGTCTCGAGCGACACGCCCCCCGAGGCCTCCAGCAGCACGCGCGGCGCGAGACGGTCCCGCAGCGCGACCGCCCGCGCCATCTCGGCCGGCGACATGTTGTCCAGCAGGATCATGTCGAGGGGAGCGGACAGGATCTCCTCGAACTGCGCGAACGTGTCGACTTCGACCTGAACAGCGGGACGGGGGGATGAGGTTGACGGCCGCATGTCCAGTTGCCCGGCGACATGCTCGACCAGGTCGCGCAGCGTGCGTCCGGGACGGGCGGCCAGCCATCCGGAAACATGGTTGTCCTTGACCAACACCTGGTCGAACAGTCCGATGCGATGGTTCCGTGCTCCGCCACAGCGAACGGCGTACTTTTCGAGGATGCGGTATCCCGGATGGGTTTTCCGCGTGTCGTGAATCGCTCCCCTCGAACCGGCGACGGCGTCGACAAACTTGCGGGCCAGGCTGGCAACGCCCGACAGGTGCGTCAGGAAATTCAACGCCGTTCGCTCGGCGGTCAACAACCCGGCGAGGGGCCCTTCCGCCCGTCCCAACACGGTGCCGGGATCGACCCGCGTGCCGTCCTCGACGGAGGGGGACCACACGATGTCGGGATCGACCACCGCGAACACCAGCGGCACGATCGGCAGCCCCGCGACCACCCCCGCCTTGCGCGCGACGATCGCGATGCCCCCACGATCCTCGGGGGCGACCAGCAAGTCGGTCGTGATGTCCCCCGAAAACGCAAACCCGTACGACGACAGCCCGCCCCCCGGAGCCGTCGCCGGACCGGCATAACGAATGGCGTCGGTCACCCGCACGGCGCCGAGATCCTCTTCGAGCCCCCAAGCGAGCAACCGCCTGGCGGCATCGTCCTCAGCGGGACCAAAGAGGGGAGGGACGGTGCGATGATGCATCGGGGGAAACTGCCTCTGTCAAAGACACGCGGGATGTCGAATTAGGCATCCGTGAACGGACCCGCCCCCCGTTTCGCCAACAATTCGCGGACGCGGGTTCCGGCGACTTCGTGGGGACTTTGCTTCTGCGACACGGCCAGCGCCGCCGCGAGTCCTGCGGCTTCTCCGGTCGCCATGGCGGTCACCGTGACGCGGGTCGAAGCGTGAGCGCCGCGCGTCGCCGAATGACAACGTCCCGCCACCAGCAGGTTGGAAACCCCCTTCGGCAGCAACGACCGATAGGGAATGTCGTAGGGATTGGGTTGGACCTTCTCCGGCTGGAAATCGTTCGCGGACCCCAAAGTCGTCTTGTTGGGGTGCAGGTCGAGATACCAGCAACCGGTGGCGATCGCGTCGTCGAACCGGCTCGACTGCATCAGGTCCTTTTCCGTCAGCACGTACTCGCCGACGATTCGCCGCGACTCCCGAACGCCGATCCAGGGATAGGCCTCGATGAAGTACGACTTCTCGAAACCGGCCACATCCTGCTTCCACGCGGTGAACATCGCGTGCGCGTCGCGGCGTCCCTGCATCTCGGCCCGACTGAGGTCGGCGGCGTCGGTCGGATTGGCCGGAACCCGCACTCCGTGGACGTACACTTCGTCGTCGGCGAACAGGAACATCACGCCCGGGCCGTAAAAATGCGGCAGTTCGCCCCGCTGCTGTGCCGCTTGCAGCGCGGCTCGGCAGTCCTTCGACAAGTCGGGCCGCTTGGCGACATTTCCAATCCGGAAATGCAGCGTGAGCGGCTGGACTTCGGCATTCTGCTCAAAGGGGGCCCCCCCCCATGCGGCCACGTCGGCGTCCCCCGTGCAGTCGATCACAACACGGGGTCGGACCGTCACCAATCCGTCCTTGTTCGCGATCCGTACACCGGCGATGCGGTCGCCGTTGGTCTCGACACCGCAAACAAACGAGTTGAACAACACGCTCAGGCCTTGTCCCTGCTCGCGGATCAAACGATCCAGGAGCAGCTTGAACTCGAACGTGTTCGGGATCGTCGGATTGTGCTTGTTGACAGTCTTCGCATCGGGCGCGCAGACCCCCGACTTGGAGAGCAACTCCAGCGCGATCCCCCGCACGACGACACGGTTGTCGCGAATGTTGGCGATACCGTCGAAGTATGGCAGACCAACACTGGTGACGATCCCGCCGGCGAAAGGGGCTTTTTCGACCAACAGCACCTTCGCTCCGGCGCGAGCCGCGGACAGCGCGGCGGCAGTCCCCGCACAACCCCCTCCGCAGACCAGCACATCAGCGGAAAGTGTCTTGTCGTTTCGACCGGATCCGGAGTTGGCGATGAGCGGCATGGCCGTGGAGCCGACGGCCGAAGAAGCGACGGCCGCCGAGGCCGCCGCTCCCACGAATCGTCGACGCGTCGCCCGGTTCGAGCCCATGCGAACACCGTCCCCCCTCAAGCCGCGGGAACCGAATCAACCCGTCTCACAGATACGTGTTGATCAAATTCTCGATCATCTCCTGCCGACCCGATTCGTTCGCGTCGGCGTTCCCCTTCTCGAGCATGTACTTCTCGAGGTCGGCGAACGAGACCGTTCCGGCTTCGATCTTTGCGCCGATCCCCGTGTCCCACGAACGGTAGCGCTGCTTGACGAGGTCGGTCAGCACGCCGTCCTTGCGGATCGCGGCGGCGATCTTCGCACCGCGGGCGAACGCGTCCATCCCGCCGATATGAGCATGGAACAGGTCGACCGGCTCGAAGCTCTCGCGGCGAACCTTGGCGTCGAAGTTGACCCCACCCGGTTGCAGGCCACCCTGGCCGAGGATGACCAGCATGCACTGGGTCGTCAGGTACAGGTCGGTGGGGAACTGGTCGGTGTCCCAGCCCAGCATCAGGTCGCCCGTGTTGGCGTCGATACTGCCGAGCGCTCCCTGGTCGGACGCGTATTGCAGTTCGTGGTGCATCGTGTGACCAGCCAGCGTGGCGTGGTTGGTCTCGATGTTCAGCTTCACGTGGTCCTTGAGGCCGTTCGCGCGGAGGAAGTTGAGGCAGGCCGCTGCGTCGAAGTCGTACTGGTGCTTGGTCGGCTCTTTGGGCTTCGGCTCGAACAGGTACTGCCCCGTGAAGCCGATGTTCTTCGCATGCTCGACCGCCAGGTGCATGAACTTCGCCAGGTGGGCGAGCTCGCGCTTCATGTCGGTGTTGTACTGACACATGTACCCTTCGCGGCCACCCCAGAAGACGTAGTTCTCGCCCCCCAGTTCCATCGTCACTTCGACCGCCTTCTTCACCTGCGCGGCTGCGTAGGCGAACACGTCGGCATTGCAACTCGTCGCCGCCCCGTGCATGAAGCGGGGGTTCGAGAACAGGTTGGCCGTCCCCCACAGCAGCTTGATCCCCGTCCGCTGCTGCTCCTCCTTAAGGACCTTGACCACGGCGTCGAGGTTCTTGTTCGAGTCGGCGAGCGTCTTCCCTTCGGGGGCCACGTCCCGGTCGTGGAAGCAGTAGAAGGGGGCACCCAGCTTCGAGATGAACTCGAACGCGGCGCGCACGCGCTTCTGCGCGTTCTCGACGGAATCGCTTCCGTCGTCCCACGGGCGGACCATCGTGCCGGGGCCGAACGGGTCGGACCCCGTCCCTCGGAAGGTGTGCCAGTAGGCGACGCCAAAGCGGAACAGGTCCTTCATGGACCGTCCCTCGATGAGTTCCGTTGCGTTGTAATGCTTGAACGCCAGCGGATTGCGGCTGGTCGGACCTTCGTAGGGGATGTTGGGGATGCCCGGAAAGAACTCGGCCATGGGAGCTGCGCCTGGTGAGTGGAGACGGTCGATGAGGGGCGCGGGCACGGGATGGTCGATCAGTCGTGCGGCGCGCGAATGGCGAGTCTATCGGGGTGGATTGGCGGGGGAAAGCGATGCCATTGGCGGCCATTTCTGTTTGTGTGCCCGAGTTTCCCCGCGATCTCGCTTTGTAGCGGAACCTGCGCGTTTTCCGCCCCGCCTGGCCCAGCGTCGCCAAGTCACTTGACCCCCCTGCCGCGTTCCCCGCGATGTTCAAGGGCTTTTGCTTTGCTCAATCAGAGTTGCTCAACACGTGACGGGGGCCGGACCGAAGGGAAGCCCCGGAGTGTCGGTTGCTGGCGACCTTCCGGGGTCTCGCCAGAAGCGGCCCCCACCTCGGCCACCCACCTCGGCCGCCCGGGTCAGTTGTTGCCGCACGGGCCTTTCAAGAGACGCCACTGTGCTGCGAGGTTGTTGCAGGCGGATTGCGAGACGCGTCGGATATGGTTTTCGACCCGATATAGGGGTCGGAAGTCGGTCGCGAAAACACGACGCCGGAGGTGCACACCGCCAAAGACGCCAAAAACACGCGCAGAAACAATGTGCAACCCGACATCGGTTAGCGCGTCGTCTTTCCGGGGATGACGTACGCCGAATCCACGTTTTGAAAAAATCGAAACATGGGTCATTCGAGCGCAATTTCAATTTGCGCGGAGGTGAAGCCGGAGCTTTGCATGGCGCGCAACGCGGTCATAGATCGCCGCCGCGCGTGGGATCGCGTGTCGCGAGTGCGTGTCGCGGACCGCGCACCGAAGAGGAATCAACGGGGGTTGGTACGCGGCCACCCCGTTGTGGCCCGACGAGGAGGCTTCACGGGATCGTTCGTCTGCCGGGTCGATGCGATCCGGCCTTCTCGGCCTGCCGGGGCGATTCGCTTCGCAGTCCGATCGGGGCCGGGGGCTTTCGCGGCTTTGCTGTGATCGATTCGGTCGACCGGTGAATTCGCGATGGACACCGGAAGCGTGAGCGCGGGACGCAGCGAGGATCCTGGGGAGTCGTGACCTGCGGAGAGAGCGGGGGCCCTCGCTGACGCTGCGGGTTTCCAAAAACTCACAGCCTCAATGAAAAACGCCCCCGCCATGCGACTCGGCATGGCGGGGGCGTCAGGACGATTTCCATCTTCCTCACGGCTTCGCGTAGAACCCGACGGTCCGGCCACTGGCGAGTACCTTCCCGCCGAGAGCGGTCTTCAGACCGGCCGCTGTCGTGGTTTCAGGGAGGTTCAGCGTTTCGCTCACAGCGAAGATCGAGAAGAAGTAACGGTGGGCCGGCGCTGCGGAATCGGGGCCGTCGTAGCCCAGGTTGCCGAACGTGTTGGTCCCCTGCTTCGTGCCATCGGGCAGTGTCGCGAGCTTCGCGATCGCTTCGGCCAGGCCGCGGCTGGCCACCGGGATGTTCCACACCACCCAATGGGCCGCCGCTGCCCCAGGGGCGTCCGCGTCTTCCATGATGATGGCGAACGATTGCGTGCCGGCTGGCGGGGCCGTCCACGTCAGATCGGGCGACTTGTTGCCCCCCGTCAACGAGTTCTTGTCCGCCAGATTGCCGGACGACGTGAACGTCGTGCTATCGAGGATCAGCGTGTTGGTGGACAACTCGCGGACGAAGCCGCGCGAGGCTTCCTTCCGCCACTTGCCTTCTTCCGACATCTCGTAGGTGGCGTTGGTCGTGTAGACGTGGTCGCCGATTTCCTGTTGCTTGGTGGTGGTCGGCGTCGAGCCTTCAGCCGTTCCACCCGGACGAGTCGGCTTGCCAACATTGTCGGTGCGGTAGACCTGGAACATCTCGGTGGTCCCCGGTTGAGCGGAGGTCGCGATGTAACCGGTGATGGCCGTGCCGTTGTTCACGCCGAGTTCGCGGAAGTAGGCCCCCTGCCGCGCAGCACGCTTGTCGGCGCGACCGAGTCCTTCGAGGATTCCCGCTTCGGCCGCGCTGGTCGTCAGGTACCGATAACCCATGTCGGTTTCGGTCCCGTCGTCGTTGAACTGCACGCCGAAGTACATCCGGAGCAGTCCCGCCGTCGGCACAGCCGCTGTCAGCGGGCTGAGGTAGATCGTGAACCCGGTGTAATTGTTGTCCGACCGATCCTTGATGGCGGGATTGGCCGTGAGGACGTCGAACTCGGCCTGGAGCGTGTAGATGTTCAGACCGGCATTCTCGTTGAACGACCGGAACAGGCGGGCCTCGAAGAACGTCTTGGCGGATTCCTTGGCGGTGCTGAAGGCGGTCGTGCCGCCGTTGGTCGAGGTGTCGGCCCGTTGACCGGCGGTTCCGGTGGAGCGGTCCCAAGCGCGGAAGGTGATGCCCGTGTCGAGCTTGGATTCGATGGGGATGAAGCCTTGGGCGACCGTCCCGTCGTGGTGCGGCCTCAAGGTCGAAGTCATGCGGATGCGGGTGGTGCCATCGGCGGCGAGCAGCAGCGCGCTGGCGTCCGAAACGGCTCCCCCGGCGTCGATGTCGGTCCAGTCGGCGTCCGCGGGATTCGCCGCGGTGGTGTACTGCCACTTGCCGAAGGTCTTGTCGATGGCGGTGACGGCGATCCCCTTCTGGGCACCGGCGTCGGCGTCGGTGATCGTTCCCCCCGCGCCGCGGGCGAGCAGGTCGGTCACGAGGATGCCATTCGTCAGCGACGCATTCAGCCGCGCGCCGACACCCGCGATGTAGTACGGGTCGCCCGAGTTGTCGATCACTGGAGCGGTGTTCGTCGCCACGCCCGGCGCTCCCGGACCGCGTGCCCACAGTTCCAGCCCGGTCGCGTCCGTCTTGGCGATGAAGTACAACTTGCCCGCCGCCACGGTCAGCGAGGCGATGTTCGAGTTCCCGGTCGCTCCCGGATTCACGTCGGTGTCGAGCACCGTCCCGTCCGCGGTGCCGTCCGAAGTGAACAGTTCGCGACCGTTCGCCAGCGTTTCACCGACGAAGTACAGACGCCCGTCGAAGACGAGGCCCCGATCGTTCTGACTGACGCCGTCGGTCCCCCCGGTGTAGATGTCCTTGACGAGCGACGTTCCCGCGCTGGTCCCGTCGGTCTTCCACAACTCGACGCCGTTGGTGCCGTCGTTGGCGCTGAAGTAGAGGGTCGAACCGAGCACGCCGATGGGCTGGCTGCCGCTACTGTTGACCATGTTGTTGGCTTGACCGGGGAAGATGTCCTTGATGATCGTCGTTCCGGCGTCGGTGCCGTCGGTGATGAACAACTCGGTCCCGTCCGCCGCCGTGGTGGCGGTGAAGATCAGCTTGGTCCCGAAGGGCGTGAGGTTGCCGGGGGAACTCGAATTGGGCGACGCTGCGTTCATCGGATCGTTGCCGGTGAACAGGTCCTTGACGAGCGTCGTACCGGCCTCGGTCCCGTCGCTGGTCCACAATTCGGAGCCCTGCGTCGCGGTTGTGGCATCGAAGTACAGCCGCGTGCCGACCACCGCAAATGACGGGGCGAAACTCGTTGCGGACAGGCTTGGCGCGCCCGGGTTCACGTCCTTCACGAGCACGGTCCCGCCGCTGGTGCCGTCGGTCTTCCAGAGCTCGAAACCGGTCGTGCCGTTGTCCGCGGTGAAGAATGCGGTGGATCCAATCACCACGGGGAGCGGCGATTCGTCGGGATCGACGCCATTCGCGGCCGCCGCCCGGATTTCCTTCACCATCGTCGTCCCGGCGTCGGTCCCGTCGGAGATCCACAGCTCGTAGCCCGAAGCCGCCGTCTTGGCGTAGAACAGGAACTTGTTCGCGCCGAACGCCACGAACTTGGACGGCTCGCTGTGCCCGGCCCCGGCTTCAATGTCCTTGACCAGTACGGTCCCTGCTTCGGTGCCGTCGGTCTTCCAGAGCTCCAAGCCGGCCGTGCCGTCGTTGGCGGCGAAGTAGGTGGTTGTCCCGACAGTCAAGAATTCGCCCAGGCCGGATTTGGTCTGCGTGGAACCATCGGGCCGACTGCTTGATGCGGCGCCGGGATTGATGTCCTTGACCAACACCGTGCCGGCGCTGGTACCGTCGCTCTTGTAGAGTTCGCGCCCCTTGGTTGTGTCGCCGTTGGCGCCAAAGAAGATACCGGTCGCCCCCACCCCCAACGTGTTGACAACCGGTTCAAACGACCCGTCGGTCCCGGGCTTGATGTCCTTGACCAAAGCTCCCGCCGCGAGCACTTGCCGCACTTCCAGCGTTTCGATCAACGCGGGGACCGCGCTGGAAATGTACTGCCGACGGCGTTTGTGCATCCCCGCAGCTCGAACCCGCCCCATCACTCCCGCCAGCCAACCGGTCATCACCATGGTGCCGTCCCAGACCTTTCGCAAATCGCAATTGAAACCAACCGCCAAGCCCCGTTGGCGGACTGAAATCGGGCCTCGAGCCGACCCACCGCGAGTGGATAATGGAGAGGGAGGCCCTGCGTTACAGGGTTTGGTGTGTCGAATTGCGCAAAATTTCTCAATTCCGGACATTCCGACATCAAAATAGATCAATTGGATCGATTACGCGGACTCGAAAAACGCGCGAAGATTGCAAAAACGCAAGACTGCAGGCGATCGGAGAGCGGTTTGGCGCGGAATCTGCTTCCGACTCGTTGCGACTGCGGGTACTGTGGCGTTTCCGCACACCCCCCACCTGCTCAACACGCGGTGGCGGATTTCGATGTCCCACCCTTCCGTACCGCACCGAGCACGGTTGTGAATGCACTGGTCCTACCCGAAGCGTCCCGGCGCTTCCTGACGACCTCGTGGACGCAAGTCCGACAGGCGGGGGTGGGTGGCGAAGAATCGCGCGTCGCCTGGTCGAGCCTGTGCGAACTGTATTGGTATCCGGTGTACGCCCATGTCCGGCGGCGGGGACTGCGGTCCGAAGATGCCGAAGACGCCACGCAGTCGTTCTTCGCGTGGCTGCTGGAAGCGAACATCATCGCTCGCGCGGACCAGGCGCGGGGCCGGTTCCGGACGTTCCTGCTCACCGCGATGGATCAGTTCCTGATTCGCCGCCACGAATACGAGTCCGCCGCGAAGCGCCGCCCCGACCGGCCCATGTTCTCCCTGTCGGTCGACACAGCGGAGCGGCGCTACGCGTCGGAACCGTCGACCGACTCGTCGATCGAGCGGCAGTTCGACCGGGCCTGGGCGCTGGCGGTTGTGGACCGGGCGATGGAGCGGCTGGGGGACGAATGGCGGGACGGTGGCAAGGCCGCCCGCTTCGAAGCCTTAAGGCCGTTCGTCGCAGGAGACGAATCCGCCGCGGTTCCGTCCGTGGCTGCGCGACTGGGTCTCAGTGAAGGAGCGGTCCGCGTGGCCGTGCATCGCCTGCGATCGCGGTTTGCGTCGCTGTTACGCGAAGAGGTGGGCCGCACACTGGACGGCGAGGCGGACATCGACGACGAACTGCGACATCTGCGGGAAGCGCTCCGGGGGTAGGTGCGAAACACGCACAAACCAATATGGAGCGAGAGCTGTCGAGTCGTTCAAACGGAGTTGTTCGAGCGGTGGCCGGGTCTGGACCGAAGGGACGCCCCGGAGTGTCGGTCGCACGCGATTCTCCGGGGTTTCGCTGGGAGCTTCTCCACGGACCGTGGAAACGTGAACGAATGGGCGACCGGGGTGCGTGGGAAAGCATCGGACGATGTGCCAGTTCCGGATGGTTGGGGCGGCGCAGTGCCCTGTCGCTCACGGCTGAGCTGGGGCCATCCTGGTGGGTTGTGGCCGCATGGGCGTCTCAACAGACGCAGGTTTGTTGCGCGGTTGTTGCAAGCGGATTGCGAGACGCGTCGGTTTTGGTTTTCGACCTGTTTTGGGGGCGGAAAACGGTCCGGGAAACGTGACGGCCGGGGTGACACTCTCAGATTTTGCGGGAAACACGCGCAGAAATGATGCGCAACCCGAGGTCGGTGTGCGCGTCGTTTTTGAGGGGGTGATGTGCGCAGAATCCACGTTTTGAAAAATCGAAACGTGGGAAATTCGAGCGCGCTTTTTTCGCGCGGGGGTGAAACCGGGGTTTTGAATGGCTCGCGACGCGGTCATATATCGCGGCTGCTCGCGGGAACGCGTGTCGCGCGCGAAGTGGTCACGGTCCGCGCAACGAGGAGGGATTCCTGGGGGGTTGGTGCGCGTCCAATGGGACGCTGGCGTCTGTGGGGCGACGCGGGTGAGTGATCGGCATGCTTGCCCCCAAAACGGAGCAAGCATGGCACCCGAAAAATCGCAGCGGCGAACGCGGTGACCCCGTTGTGGCCCGACGACGAGGCTTCACGGGATCGTCCACATCGCTGGTGAACCGACCTTGGGGGCCGTTCTCTCGGCTGCCGTTCGACACACGTTGGGTGGAGGAGGGTCGCCTGGCACGGCATAGCCAGTGGCACGCCGCAAAAGCGGGGATTGCATATACGATGCGCCAAACGGAGAACGCTGCGTGGCCTTCGGGACTTGGCTGAGTCCGCGTGGCTCACGTTGGCGACGCTATTGAGACGCTATTGAGAAGAGCTTCGGACAGTGCCACCTGCCGGGGTCTCGACAGCAGGTCTTAAGGCCATCTCATTTTATGCAACCTGCACGATTGGCATCTCGCGGCAACGCGGAACAACCACGCGGGTTGCCGACCAGAAAATGAGCGTCTCGAAAGCGGGCATCTGGCCGATGAAGTACCAAAATCGACTTGCCCAGGCGACCAGGAGCGGACTGCCGGAAAAGCCCGTCCGTCCCGCGTGTCACGCTGAAAGTGCTCTGGCATGAACTTGAGGGGGCAATCGGCGGCGATGGGGAGCCAACCCGAAAGCGGTGCGAAGGTCATGTCTCGCTCGATGAATCTCGCAGACGGTGAGGCGACCACACGGCCGACCAGCGATGGCCCGCCAACGTCCGAATCTCGAACGAGCAATTGTCGACGCGGACGGAAAAAACACGGCCAGACGTTGTGCTCATGGCTCTTGGTCCTGGGCATTGTCGGCGGGAGTGGAACCGTCGCGATCGCGGACGACATTCTCGAAACAGCGGCTGAACCGTTCACCGAGCCTGCCGAAGTGTTCTCCGACGAAGCGGACGACGAGATCGAGACCGATCGGGATTCCTTCACCCCGGCCACCTCGGTCGTGGGCCGACGCGTCGTTGTCGAGTCGTCGTACTCGTTTCTTGATAGCCGCGGCGGTCACGAAACACACAGCTTTCCCGAACTGCTGACTCGCATCGGAATCCACGAGCGGATCGAGCTACGCCTGGGTGGGAACTACGAAGTCGGCGGCGGGGGCTCGGTCAGCGGTGCCGGATCCCCCTTCGACGAGGAACCGCTCATCGATGAGCTCTCCCACGAGGCGAACCTGTTGTACGGATTCAAGGTGGCCCTCACAGGTCAGGATCGTTGGCGGCCACGCAGCGCCTTGATCGTCCAGGCCAGTACCCCCACCACGGGTGAAGAGACCGCCACCCAGTTCAACCTGGGGTACGTGTTTGGGTGGAAACTCCCCAATGCCTGGGTCTTCGACACCGCGTTGCGTTACGGGGCGGATTCGGAACTGGGCGATCACTTCAACCAATGGGCTCCCTCCGTCGTACTGAAGGTGCCGGTTCACGAACAGTGGAACGCGCACCTGGAATACTTCGGCATCTGGTCGGACCAGAAGGAAGCCGACGAGAGCACCCAGTACGTCAGTCCCGGCCTGCACTACCTCATCACCCCCGACCTGGAGATCGGGGTCCGTGTGGGATGGGGGCTGAACAGCACCTCGGCCGCGTTCTTCTCGAACGTAGGGGCCGGCCTGAGGTTCTGACGGAGAAGAAAAGGGGACGGGTCGAATGGCACTGTCACCGCCCGGGTGCCGGGTGCCCAGGCCCCGCCAAACAAATGGACCTGCCCCGAATGGCACTGTCACGCGTTTTGCGCGGGTCTCCGCGCGCACGGCGTGCATGGACGCGGTCGCGCGGAGATTTCGCGCCGACCCGTCCGGTTTGCGATTGACCTCAAGCTCCCTTCCCGGCTTAA
>JBIKMW010000167.1:0-9132 GCA_044359065.1 Planctomycetales bacterium
CGCCCGCGAGATCGAGTTGTCGGACAAGTTCGAAGACATGGGCGCTCGCATGGTGAAGGAAGTCGCCAGCAAGACTTCCGACATCGCCGGGGACGGCACCACCACCGCCACGATCATGGCGGAAGCGATTTACGTCGAAGGCTTGCGGGCCGTCGTCTCGGGTGTGAACCCGGTCGAAATGAAGCGTGGGATGGACACCGCGGTCGAGCAGATCGTCGCCAAGCTCAAGGACATGAGCGTCGAGTGCCGTCAGAAGAAGTCGATCTCGCAAGTCGCCACCGTCGCCGCCAACGGCGATTCGGAAATCGGCTCGATCCTCGCCGACGCGATGGAGCAAGTCGGCAAGGATGGCGTGATCACGGTCGAGGAAGGGAAGAGCCTCAAGACCGACTTCACCGTCGTCGAGGGGATGCAGTTCGACCGTGGCTACCTGTCGCCGTACTTCGTGTCCGACGCGACATCGATGGAATGCGTCCTTGAAGACGCCTACGTCCTCGTCCACGAAAAGAAGATCGGCAACATCAAGTCGCTCGTTCCGGTCCTGGAAAAGGTTGTCAACAGCGGCAAGCCGCTGTTGATCATCGCGGAAGAAGTCGAAGGGGAAGCCCTCGCGACCCTCGTCATCAACCGTCTCCGCGGCACCTTCAAGGTGTGCGCGGTGAAGGCCCCGGGCTACGGCGACCGCCGCAAGGCGATGTTGCAAGACGTGGCCATCATGGTCGGCGGCCAGGCGATCTTCGAAGACCTCGGCATCCAACTCGAAAACGTCCAGCTGGCCGAACTGGGTCGGGCCAAGAAGATCGTTGTCGACAAGGACAACACGACGATCATCGAAGGTTCCGGCAAGAGCGCCGACATCAAGGCCCGTATCGAGCAAATCCGCAAGGAACGCGAAGCGAGCACCAGCGATTACGACCGCGAAAAGCTCGACGAGCGGATCGCCAAGCTCTCCGGCGGCGTGGCACAAATCAACGTCGGGGCCGCGACGGAAAGCGAAATGAAAGAGAAGAAGGCCCGCGTTGAAGACGCCCTGCACGCGACCCGCGCCGCCGTGGCGGAAGGGATCCTGCCGGGTGGTGGCGTGGCTCTCCTGCGTGCGTCGACGAGCGTGAAGCCCGAGAAGGGGGTTTCGCAGGACTACGTCACCGGCTTCAACATCATCCTCCGCGCTTGCCGCGCTCCGATCACACAGATCGCGAACAACGCCGGCATCGATGGCGGTGTGGTGTGCGAGAAGGTCGGCTCGCTCGAAGGAAACATGGGCTACAACGCGGCGACCGAGAAGTACGAAGACATGGTCAAGGGTGGGATCATCGACCCGACGAAGGTCACCCGTTCCGCCCTGCAAAACGCCGCCTCGGTGGCGACGCTGCTCCTGACCAGCGACGCGCTGATCGCCGAAATGCCGAAGGACGAGAAGAAGAAGTCCGGCGGCCACGACGACCTGTACTAGTCGTTGCGAAGTTTGCGATTGAAGTCACAGACGCCCGATTCTCCTTCGCGAGAGTCGGGCGTTTTTGCTTGGTCCGACCCGAAATGTGCGGGCTTCGCTTTGGTTGCCCAATGCGTGGACAATTCCTCGCGAAGATCTCTTGCCCAAACTGCACACGGATTCGCAGGCGACTTGCCCCACCCGCAGACGCTACGATGACGTTTTGAGTCGCCGTCGCTCTTTGATCCCGCGTTCCCACTTCCGTTCGCCATCCCCATGACCACTCCTCCGATTCCCGCGGCCACCGTCTCCGGTCCCGCGACGATCGTGATCCAGTCCGCCCCGCAGCCCACCTTCTGGAGCCGTGCGAAGTGGTGGCTGCTCGGTTCGGCGCTGAGCCTCTCCGTGCTGTTCAACATGGTGCTGCTGGGGGCGGTGGCTGACTACTTCTCCCCATCCACCGACGGCCCGCAGGAGAAATACAGCCGAGGCTCGCAGACCGCCGCCGACAAGATTGCCATCATCAAGGTGACCGGCACGATCATGCCCCCCTTCAGCGCGCGGGTCATCAAGGCGGTCGAGAAGGCCCGCGATGACGACGCGGTCAAAGGGGTTGTGCTGCGGATCGATAGCCCTGGCGGCCTCGTGTCGGACAGCCACCAGATCTACCACCGCCTCAAGGAACTCTCCGCGAAGAAGCCGGTGTTCGTCTCGTTCGGCAGCATGGCGGCGTCGGGGGGTTACTACATCGCGATGGGGGCTGGTCCGAAGGGGACGATCTTCGCCGAGCCGATCACCTGGACCGGATCCATCGGCGTGATCCTGCCGCGCTACGACGCCAGCGAACTGGCGAGCAAGGTCGGCGTGAAGTCCGACTCGATCAAGACCGGCGAGTTCAAGGACGCCCTCAATCCGTTCCAACCGCTGCCGGACAACGAACGCAAAATCTGGGACGACATCCTCGGCCAATCGTTCGACCGCTTCCTCACGATCATCGACGAGAACCGTGCGAATCTGAACCGCGAGCAAATCCAGGCCCTCGCCACCGGTCGCATCTACACGGCGGACGACGGCATCAAGAACGGCCTCGTCGACAAGATCGGCCTCGAGGAAGACGCCTTCAAAGCCCTGCAAGAGTCGCTGGGATTGAAGGACGCACGAGGCGTCGAATACTCGTTCCCGCAGACGGTTCTCGATGTGCTGCTCGCCCAGGCGCAAGCGAATGATCCGCAGACGCGAGTGCGTGCGGTGATGGAATCGACCGTGCCGCGCGAGATGTACTACTTCAGTTGGACGATGCCGGAAGGGCTGGTCCGAACATGGGTCGCCCACTGAGAAACGTCTTGCAGGGCAGAGTATGAACGGGTAAAAATCGTTGTGTGGCGGGGGACGTACCACGAAGTGGAAACCCCCGTTTCTCGCACGCCCCATTTCGATTCTCTGGAAGACCTCGTGACCCACCCAACCACCCGCCGAGACCTGATCCGCGCCGCTGCCGGTTCGGTCGCTCTCGGCTGGCCGGGGTTGACCGCGCCGTCAGCGCGGGCTGCGACCGGTGGTCGTGCCAAGGCGGTGATCGTCCTGTTCATGTGGGGTGGCCCGGCTCAGCAAGACACTTGGGACATGAAGCCCGGTGCCCCCGCCGAGTTCCGGGGTCAATTTCAACCGATCTCTACCGCCGTTCCGGGTGTGCAGATCTGCGAGCATCTGCCGCTGTTGGCCGAACGGGCCGACAAGCTGTGCCTGATCCGCTCAATGACGCACGACGATGTCAATCACACGACTGCCCCGCACTGGCTGCTCAGCGGTCGCAAGAGTGCGGGAACACCACTCGCGGAGGATTGGCCCGCGTTTGGGGCGGTGCTCTCGAAGCGGGGTTACGGTCGCGGACCGTTGCCCCCGTTCGTCTCGATGATGCCCGTCGTCCCCAACGGCGCGCCGCGATTTGTCGAAGAGACGCACGGTCAGGGGGCCGGTTGGCTGGGAGCGGTTCACAACCCGCTGCGCATCGATTCCGACGCCAGTCTCCCCACGTACCACGTCGGCGACTTCGATCCACCGGCGGATGTGCCCAACGACCGACTGCGCCGCCGCATGGCCCTAGGGGACAGCCTGGGCGTGCTTGAGGCAGAGCGATCGAGCGAATCTCGAGTCCTCGACGGTCACTACCGCCGCGCGTTCGAACTCTCGGCCTCGCCGAATGTGGCCCGCGCGTTCGACCTGACGCGCGAGACACCCGCCACGCGCGAACGCTACGGCATGAACATCCACGGACAGTCGGTCCTGCAAGCGCGGCGACTGGTTGAGGCTGGGGTTCCGGTGGTGACGGTCTTCTGGCCGAACGACGGCATCACCAACGTCAGCGTCTATTGGGACACGCACGCCCGCAACTTCATCGATCTTTCGACACGCCTGTGTCCCGTCACCGACCGGGCGACTTCGGCTTTGCTCGACGACCTGGCGGATCGAGGGATGCTCGACGAAACGTTGGTGGTCTGGACCGGCGAAATGGGCCGCACGCCGCGACTGGGTCAATCGGTCGTCGGCGGCGCTGGTGCGGCGGCGGACGGAAGGGATCACTGGCCGCGCGTGTTCACGAGCGTTCTGGCGGGGGGCGGGGTCAAAGGGGGTCTCGTTCGCGGCGCGAGCGATCGTTACGCCGCCGAACCGGCCGACCTGCCCACCTCCCCGGCGGACCTGACCGCGACGATCTATCACCAATTGGGGATCGACCCGCACTCGATGATCGTCGACAAACTGGGGCGCCCGATGCCTCTGTGCGAAGGAAGTGTGCTGCGGGGAATCCTGGTGTAGGTCGTCGCCGGGATGCGAGCCGATGGCGGATTCATGCCGCAACAGGGCAATCGTGGCCCTTGAGGCGAAAGGCACTCCTCAACTCACGCCAAGATCTCGTCGATCACCCGCCCATGCACGTCGGTCAATCTGCGGTCCGCGCCACTGTGGCGGATCGTCACCCGCGTGTGATCGAACCCCAACTGGTGCAGGATCGTCGCGTGCACGTCGTAGCAGCGCGTGCGATTGTGCGCGGCCGCGTACGAGAACTCGTCGCTCTCGCCATACGTCGCCCCCCCTTTGATGCCGCCCCCTGCCAGCCAGTTCGTGAACGCGTTGCCGTTGTGGTCGCGGCCATTGGTCCCCTGGCTGTACGGGGTACGACCGAACTCCGTCGTCCACAGCACGAGGGTTTCGTCCAGCAGGCCGCACCGCTTCAAGTCCGCGAGCAGTCCGGCGATCGGCTTGTCTCCCCGCTTGCACATCCGCTCGAAGTCGCTTCCCGGTCGCACGTCGCCGTGGTTGTCCCAGTTGCCGGAAGCACCGGTCAGCCCCGAACCGACCCACAACTGCACGAATCGCACGCCGCGTTCGACCAACCGCCGCGCCACCAGACAGTTGCGGCCAATCGGCTCGGTCTCGGGTTGGTCGAGCCCGTACAGGGCCAATGTCTCGGCGGTTTCCTGTGACAGGTCCAACAGCGCCGGGATCGACAACTGCATCCGCGCAGCCAGTTCGTACGACGCAATCCGCGCTTCAAGCCGCGAATCCGACCGGTCCGTCTCCCTGTGGCGGCGGTTGAGTTTGGCCAACAGGTCCAACCCCTCGCGCCCGGCCTCGGCAGTGGCGAAGGGGGACGAAGCCGCGGGAAACAGGTCGGGGGCAGGTTGAGCCGCGCCGGGCGTCAGCATCGTTCCTTGATGCGCGGCGGGGAGAAACCCGTTCGTCCAGGACGCCTTCCCCGTCCACGGCAACCCACGTGGATCGGGCAAGGCGACATATTCGGGCAAGTTCTCGCTTTCCGCTCCAAGAGCGTACGAGACCCACGCCCCCACCGTGGGAAACCCCGGCACCGGGAATCCGCTGACCTGGATCGTCTGGCCCGCCGAATGCTCGCTGGTGGGGGAGAACATCCCGTACAGGAACGCCATGTCGTCGACATGCCGGGCCATGTTCGGCAGCGCGTCGGTCACCCATCGCCCGCTTTCGCCGTGTTGCGACCAATTCCAGGGACTCTTCAGCAACGGACCGGGACTCGCCGCCGTCCCGCCGGTGACGACGAAGTTCACCGTCTCGCCGTGCCGCTTGATGACTTCCGGCTTGTGGTCGAACGTGTCGAGTTGGCTGGCACCACCGAGCATAAACAGTTGAATGACCGCCTTCGCGCGCGGCCGATGATGCGGAACCAGTCGTCCAGCAGCCGGTTCGCGGGTCGACGACTGAGCCGACGGGACATCGTCCGCCATCGCTACGCCGCTGGCCGACACGAATCCGTCCCGCGCCAAAAGGGATTCCAGCCCGAGCATGCCGAAACCGGCCCCCGCTCCCGCGAGGAAGTCCCGGCGCGAAGCGGGTAGCGGCGTGGTGCGACCGCAAAACAACGTCATGGCGACTCCTGACGGCACTCGTGCGCGGTTTCCCATGCTCAACATCGGCGGCACTCATCACTGCCGAAGCGTCGAAGCAAACCGTTCCGTATTGGAACACGGAATCGGTGCGTGAGACCAGTTCGATCCGAGGCAAATGGGTCGCGTTCTCGATGACGCAGGTGGAGATCCGGCGGAAGTTCGGGGATTCCCGCCACCACGTCCTACGAAGCACAACGGGTTGCTACTCCTTGCCCGACCACTCGGCCAAAAACCGGCGTACAAACTCCTCCATGAACCGGTGCCGTTCGTCAGCCAATCGTCGGGCGCTGGCGGTGTGCAGACGATCTCGCAGCAAGAACAGCTTCTCGTAAAAGTGATTGAGCGTCGGTCCGCCGGAGCGGTGGTACGCCTCGGGCGTGTCGTGCCGCTCGGGCGGATGTTCGGGGTCGTACATGAGTCGTCCGGCGTGTCCGCCGTACGCGAACGCCCGACCGATCCCGATCGCCCCGATGGCGTCCAGACGGTCCGCGTCCTGAACGATCCGCCCTTCGAGCGAGGGCATGTTGTCGGGCACACCGGCCCCTTTGAAACTGACGCGGGAAACGATATCGACAACCCGTTCAACCAATTCGGGCGCGGCCCCCTCGGAACGCAACCATGCTCCGGCGCGCGCGGGGCCGACTTCAAGATCGCCGCCGTGGAACTTCCAATCCGCGATGTCATGCAAGAGGGCCGACAACTCGACGACGACGCGGTCCGCCCCTTCTTCCTCCGCCAAGCGGCGAGCGAGCGACCACACCCGCTCGATATGCCACCAGTCGTGCCCGCTCCCCTCGTTGGCAAACAGGGCACGCACATGCGCGGCGGCACGCTCGACCAACACATCTCCCGGAGTGCCGGAATTGTTCGCGGCACCATCCGTCGAATTCGCTTGCGACACGCCGCCCCTCGACCTAATTCCATTCCACGCGCACGTAACATCGCACTCGAATGTCAGTTCACGTTGGCCGCTTCCGCGACGCGCGCATCCGTTTCGGCCAGAACTTCGGAGGTCACGTCGGCAACGAAGTTTTGCACATCCCGCACACGCTCCTCCTTCGGAGGCTCCGCCCCGGCATTGATCCCCACCCCGGGATTCCGGAACAGGTGCGGCACCATCGCGAGCGTCGCCCCGGTGTACGTCCGGTACAGCGGGAAGGGAACTTCCGGGTGCTCGCCGATGTAGGCGTTCATTTTCACTTCCAGCAGATCGTGCGACAGCCGGGGATGACGGTGGTGCGGGCCGTGAACAAAGATGCCGAAATTCGCCCAAGTGCAGAACTTCGTGAACCAACCCGTCCCCAAAACGGTCCGCGTCCCCAGCATCGGATCGTAGCTCGACATCCCCAGGTGTTCCGTCAGCTTCCGGCCGGTTTGTTGAATGCCCGCCAACCAGTGCGGCAACACCCACACGCGGACGACATCGTCGACGAACCCGTACACCCCCGCCGCCGCGAACAACCCGCCCCAAAACAGAAAGATCACCGCGTACTCGAGACGGACCGTGCGGCGCACCTCGGGTTTCGTCAGCGGCGATTCCTTGTCGAAGAAAATTCGTCCGTAGATGTAGGGAGAGACCACGAATCCCAGGATCAGATCGATCCACACGAACACCCGCCGAAACGCCGTCGATGTCCGAGGATCGGAGTAGGGCCACAACTCCCAGTCGCGTGGTTTGTTCAAGTAGGCGTGGTGACGGATATGGCTTTCCCGGTAGACCGTGTAGGGGACCCCCATCGCGGTCCCCAGCACGCGCCCCAGCGCGATGCTGAAGGCCTTTGAACTGCACAGCGTCTGGTGCGCCGTTTCGTGGAAGCAACTGGTCCAACAGAACAACCAGTAGGACGTGAACACCGTCCAGGCGGCCTGCCAGTACCACTCAGGCCCCGGCCAGCGATACGCCAGCGCCACCAACCCGATCGCCGCCAAAGGGAGACACAGAAACCGAGACAGCGTGCTCGTTTCCTCGAGATCGTGCAGTTCGTCCGCGGTGAATTCGGTCGTCGCCATCAATCGGTCTCCCGCCACCGCCTCGTCCCGTTCGTCGACCGGCAGCCCCTTCCCGGATCCGACGTGGACGAAAAAAGCGGCGACTCCGTTGGAGGACACTGGCGGAAGTCCGCCCGATGCGACTCCAACCATGCGGAGCCGCGAGTGACTTCCAGAGTCCACACAACGAATTATCTTCGCGAATCCTAAGCGGCGGTCAATCGTTCGGTCGACCGCACCATCGCCCGGCGAACGTATCCACGGAGCAGGCCGCTCGCAGTTCCCCGCTTGCCAGACCATCCTCGTCGAGATTTGCCACCACTCGCGCCGGGTTCACGCCGCGTCCCACGATGATCGCCAGTCCCGCCGCCGCGTGATCGGTCCCACCGAACGAGTTCTCCGCGAGCGTACGGCCGAACTCCGAAACCACAACCATGCGCACTTCGTCCGGCATGCCCGCTTTCTCACAAGCCGCGCGACAGGCGACCAGCCCCTCGGCCAACGTCGCGAGCAAGGGGCCGTGCGACTCGGCCTGTCGCGAGTGGGTATCGAAGCCGGCGAGGGATACGCCGACGGTGACCGGGGCTTTGCTTCGGGCGATTTCGTCCACGCCGTCCACCAGCGCCTCGGCCAAACGGCTGGCGTTGACGCAGTGTGGTTCGGTCCTGCGCCCCACCTGTGCCATGGCCCGCTTCCATGCCTCGACGGCGGTCGCGTGCGAGGGCCGACCGGAAACCGGCCCGACGGACCGCTCGAACGCCAACTCTCCCGCGTTCCACAGCGGCAACAGCGGAGCCAGCGCCGCATGCATCCCCGTCTGGGAATCGAGCGCGACCATCTCGGTCCTGGGCAGAGCCAAGGTCGATCGTGCCTCTTGGTAGAGGCGACTGGCCCACGGAACCACGGTGTTCAGTCCGTCGTTTCCACCGCAAAGTTCGACGACGATCAACCCTCGTGGGCAAGGGGGCGGAGAACCTGCGATGGTCGAGTCGCGACCTTGTGCCGTCAGAGCCCCCCTCGCCTGACCCAAACCAGACGCCCCAGCCATCAGACCGGCGGAGATGGTCAAGAATTCGCGACGTTGGGGCATGAATGGAGACTCCTGGAAGTTCGACGTTGTCGAAGCGGCGGGACTGACAAAGACTGATCGAACCGCCGCATTCAGCGGTCTTGAGACCTCGTCGTTCGCCTCGTTAGGAAACCGATTCTCGTTCGCCTGACTGGGGATCACAACCCATCAAGGTCGCCGCATGCAATTTGCCCCGAGACCGTCTCTTCCGCGACGAACCT
>JBIKMW010000086.1:0-28718 GCA_044359065.1 Planctomycetales bacterium
TTCCGCCGAAGGTGGTCGTCCATGACCCAGCCTCCCTCAAAATGCCCAATGTGAACTCCACCAGAGCTTTCCACGCCCACAACCATCCCACACGTTCCATGCCAATTGCAATCCGGGGTTCGCACCCCCCGAACCATTCGGCCCGTCGAAGGTCTTGACCATGCCGGGCCGTTCGGAATACCGTCCCGCCGCGCCGCCCCCGTACCGGGTTTCCGGTCACCGTTTTCGAGCACTGTTGCATGACCGTCACCGAAGGAATCTGGATCGCCGTCGGGGCGGGCGGGCAAGCGTGCTTCGGGCTCCGCATGCTGGTCCAGTTGTACGCCTCGGAGCGCGAGGGGCGCAGCGTGGTCCCGCCGGTGTTCTGGCACATCAGCCTCGGGGGCTCGCTGATGATGCTGTCGTACGCGATTTGGCGGATGGACCCCGTGTTCATTTTTGGCCAGTCGCTGCCGCTGCCCGTCTACATCCGCAACGTGGTGCTGTTGGCCCGCGAGAAACACGCCCGCCCAGCCGCCTCGAGCAACGCTCCCGCCGGCCCGAGGTTGGCACCGGGGACCGAAGCGATCCCGCTGGCGACCGCTTCTCAGGCTCCGGCCGAGTGCTCTTGCCCGTGCACCTGCGGCGCGCGCCGAGCGGCCTGACGCCGGTCGCACACCGTGTGGTAGGATCGAAAGGTCGGAGCGCGGGGCTTTCACCTTGCTCAAGAGGTACAGGCCCAGGACCGGATTGGGTGCCACGCAAAGCCGTGTACGATGCGCCAAATCACGGGACGGCTCGGCGCGAACGGCCCCTCGAAGCTCAAGGACAGGCGTTGATCCGTCCCATGAAAACCGCCGCCGGGATGTTCGCGATGGTGGACAAGGAAACCGTGTGGCACGCCGCCACGCGGTGCCACGAATTGTTGCGCGACGCGGGGATCGCGCACGCGCTCGTCGGCGGTGTCGCCGTCGCCACGCACGGTTATCTGCGGACCACGGTCGATGTCGACTGGTTGGTCCGTCGCGAGGACCAGTCTCGTGTGCGAGAGGTTCTGGAGGGGGCCGGACTGACCTGGATCGCCGAGACTGCGGAGTTTCGGACCGACGCGGGCGTGGATGTTCAGTTCTTGCTGGAGGGAGAACGAGCGGGCCGGGGCGCGGCCTTTAGCCTGCCGGACCCCGCCGCCGAAGGTGTTTGCGTCCTTCGGGAAGGGCTCCCCGTGATCGCCCTGTCGAAACTGATCGAGATGAAGATCGCGGCGGGCGAAGGGGACGTCCGTCGCTTCCACAAGGACTTGGCCGATGTCGTGGAACTGATCGCCGCCAACCACTTGAACAAAGCGTTTGCGGGACGACTGCACAAATCGGTGCGAGCCACGTTTCGTCGACTGGTGGGACACGCTCGTGCGGAAGGTTGAGGGATGGCGTTCCCGTGGGGGACCCTCGTCAGATGTCCAATTGAGACAAGCCCTCGGTACGGAAGTGAATCCGCACTACCACAGCGAATCAACGAGTTGTCGCTGCCGGAATGGGCCAGATTTCCGAAAAGCGCTCGGCGCTCCAACCAACAAGGTCGGACACCTGCCCATCGCCAAGTTCGACGATTCGTTCCTCGCCTCCGACCGTCCGGGCAATGTCCACTGTGAAAAACAGTGAGTCAATTCTCTCGGCGGCCTCTCGCACGGCGGCCGGCACGTCGCGATCTTGTGGAGCAAAGGGGAGGCCATCCCGAATGAACCATCGACACTCTGTTTCTGGAAGGAAACTTTCGACACGCCTGATGCAGATTCCTCCCTCCAATTCGTCGCGGTAACGCAACATCGCCGCCGCCCAGCGTTCCACATCGGCGAGCGTGCGCACTATCGAACCACCATCGACTTTTAGCGATTTCACATAGTCCTTCAGAAAGTACTCGCCCCAACCCAATGACGCCATGGCCACCGCGACTCCTCCGACATCCGACACGACGACGGTTTCGGGCGTGTATTCCGCGAGCAGTGGGTACCAACTGGGGAGATAATGCGTCAATTCGTACGACTTCGGCTCGATGAATGGTTGGGCACCTGCCCGCCGAATGGCCTCCGTCAATGCGGAATACTCCGACGGCTTCAACATCCAACCCCGGTACACCACGGCGGCTCCTTGGGGAATCCCTCGGAGCTTGGCACCCTCTCGCAGGACTTCGTCCGGCAAGACGGAAACCCCATGTCCGGCAGACGCCAAGCAACTCGCTTGTTCGGCGAAAAGGCGGTCAACATCGCGCGTGTGGATGCCGTCGGCGGGGAACAGAAAATGAGCCATTCGACGAACTCGCGCGACTTGGCCTGTGCGTTGGAATGTGAGGGGCTGAATACATCCTCGTTCTCCATCGAATGCCGATCAACACAAACACCCGCCGAGGGACGAAACCGTCCCACGGCGGGTGCGACACGTTGATCGGTTCCTCATCCGAAAAGCCTCACGGCTTGGGCGACTCCGGAGCGGCAGCCGGCGCTGGATCGGCGGGAACCGCCGCCGCCTCGACCACCACCGGCGGCGGCAGCATCTGTTCGGCCCGCTTCACCAGTTCCACGAACTCCGCCCGATACCCCGCCGGGTCGCTCCCCTTCGCCGCTTCCGCCAGTTCCTTCACGGCCGGCAGCGTCGCCTGGGCTTTGTAGGGACTGTCCCGCAGGATCATCCCGAAGGCCGCCACCGCCGCCGAGAACCGGAAGTCCTCGCTCGCCTGGCCATACTTGAGGCCGGTGTCCTTTGCGACGAACTCCTGCTCGCTCGCCTTGTCCCCTTCCGGTTGTTTGTGACGCAACCGGATCGTCAGGAACTCGTCACTCGTCTGGGCATCCGGCTTGACGGTCGTCGCGAACTGGTACTTGAACTCGTTCGTCGCCGCCGCTGTCGGTACGGTCTTTCCCGCCGGGACCAGTTCATACAGCGCCGTCACCGAGTGACCCGCCCCGATCTCCCCCGCGTCCTTGGCGTCGTTGCGGAAGTCCTGATTGGCCATCACCCGGTTCTCGTACCCGATCAGCCGATACCCCGCGACCTTGGCCGGGTTGAACTCGACCTGGATCTTCACGTCCTTGGCGATGGTGATCAGCGTTCCCTGCATCTGGTCCACCATCCACTTGCGGGCTTCCGCCAGCGAGTCGATGTACCCGTATTGTCCGTTCCCCTTGTCCGCCAGTTGCTCGAGCGTGGCGTCCTTGATGTTCCCCATCCCGTAACCCAGGATCGTCAGGAACACGTTCGACTTCGCGTTCTCTTCGACCATCCGCACCAACGAATCGCGGTCGGAGACCCCCACATTGAAGTCCCCGTCCGTGCAGAGGATGACGCGGTTCGTCCCCCCCTTGATGAAGTTCTCTTTCGCCGTTTTATACGCCAGTTCAATACCGGCCCCACCGTTCGTCGAACCCCCCGCCTGCAAGTTATCGATCGCCGACAGGATCACCTGTTTTTCGGTCGCGTTCGTGGGTGGCAGCACCAATCCGGAAGCCCCGGCGTACACGACCATCGCCACCCGGTCGTTCTCGGCGAGCTGGTTCACCAGCATCCGCAGTCCCTCACGGACCAGCGGCAACTTGTTCTGATCCTGCATGCTCCCCGACACGTCGATCAGGAACACAAGGTTGCTGACGGGTCGCGCTTCCTTCGCGATCGTCTTTCCCTTTAGCGCGATCCGCGCCAAGCGGTGATCGGGTTGCCACGGGCAATCGGCGATCTCGACCCGCGCCGTGAACGGTTGGTCCTCGGTGGGAGGAGCGTCGTTGTACGGGAAGTAGTTGACCAGTTCTTCGATCCGGACCGCACCACGCGGCGGAATCTGCCCGTTCGTGAGGAACCGCCGCACGTTGGCATAGGAGGCCGTGTCGACATCGATCGAGAACGTGCTCAGGGCCGTCTCACCCAGTGCGACGTTGAACGTGTTGTCCGCCACGTAGTCGTACGATTCCGTGTTATGTCCGGTCGACAACTGTTGCAGTGAATCGTAATCGACCGCGTTTTGTTGCAGTTCGAGGACCCGCTCCTGCCCCTGCAACTGCCGCAGCCGTTCACGGTGTTCGGCCTCGACCTTCGCCATGACGTAGCGGACTTGCGCGGGATCGACCGCTGGAACCTCGCCGTCGGCCGCCGCAAGCGCCGGCTCGCCGGGGAGCAGCGCCGGCATATCGGCCTCGCTTTCGGCCAGCGTTTCGAGCGCAACCGCTTCATTGAGGGGCTGTTCGGCCTGCAGCTTTTCCAACTCTTTGACATCCCCGCTCTGTTTCTTGGCGAGGTCTGCGACTTTGTCACCCGCCTTGATTTTGCTTTCGGCGGCTTCTCCCTTTCTGGCGAGCGACTTCCGACCGGCCACCTCCGCCTCGCCCGATTTGCGGACTCCGGACTTGAAGTCTTCCGCAAGGTCGTCCAGACGCGCGGGCGAATTCTCCGCGAGTTTCCGTTCAACGCCGGACTCTTTTCCCTTCGCCACATCGGCTTCGCCGCCGCGATTGCTACCGCGGCGGAAGAGTTGTGACGTGGAACCGGGCTTCCCGTCCTTGCCCGCCGGCGCGCCGGCCTGCGGAGCGACTCCCAAGGCCAACACCTTGTGCCGCGCTTCCAACTCCGTTCCGAGCATCCTGCGACTGCGTTCGGAAAGGACCAACGTCGGTCGCGGCGACGCCTCGCGCTTCGCCACCTGCTGCCGGAGCAACTCTTCCTGCCCCTCGGTCGTGCCCGGGGCCGGACCGCTCCGATCCACGCTCGTCAGGGCTTGCGCCCCCCGAGCCACCGCATAACCGCGAGAAAGCACCGCCGCCGCCGGAGCCGCAGGCAACGCCGCCAACGCGTCCGTCTTGCTGCGTGCAACCGTCGGTGCCGACAACGCCACGGGATGCGGAGCTTGCGCCTGAGGCTTGGTGCCAGCCGCGATCGGCGACAACGCGTAGCTTTCCGTGGCCGGCCCGCTCGCGGGTGCCCGGTATCCCAACGGTTCGGGAGACGCGCCGGGAACACCTCCGGATCCGGATTTAATCGCCCACGCTTGACCCGGCATGGGCTGCGACGTCACAGCCCCACCTGCGGCCGCTTCGCGATTCAACCCGCGCGTCACCGGTTCGCGTCCCATCGATGTGGTTGCCAATTCGTCCCGAACCGGCGCTTTCCCGAATCGCTCCACTTCCCAACGGTCGGCGGGCGCAACTCCGTCGGTGGGGGCGTCCATCGCCGCCAATTCCAACGATTGCGGTCGAGAATTGTCGGCCACGAACGTCCCTTGCGGACCCCGATCCGACCCATCGCGGCCCGTCGGCAACAGCGCCACCCCACCCGCCACCGCCAGCGTCAGGGCCAGACTCGCCCCCCACCGCTTCCAGCGAACCCCGTTGCCGGCCTTGGACGGCACCGACGGTCGGTTCTCGAGGGCGGACAGCGTGACCACTTCCCGTTGAGCGCCAGTCAACGCCGGCAGCGGTTCGGCCCGCAGTTCGGCCTCCAAACCGAGGCTCAATTCGCGGAGTTCATCCACGAACCGCCGCGCTTCGGCCGAGCGACCAAGAATCGTGTCGCACGCCTGGCGGTCGGCGGGTTCGAGTTCCCCGAGGACATAGGCCGTCCAGCGCGGGTCCTGAGTGTCGAAGTCCGACACGGGTTGCCCCGCTTCGGAAACGTCGGTCGAGATGCGAGAGGACATGGGCAGCTCCCCCATGAAGGTGTGTTGTGGCGGTGTGGTCGGCGTCGCCCGACGGCAATACGCTCGACATCCAACAATTCAAAATCGAAGCCGGTCGAATCCGACCGGAATGAGCGACGGGATTTGGGCCTTCCGAAGTCCGGAAGGGAGGCGGGAAGCGATGGTCGTCAGGCGACTGCGGTTTGCAGTTCTTCACGCAGCGTCTTGAGGGCGTTGTGCAGCACCACCCCCACGTGGTTCACGGTCATCCCCGTGACGCCGCTGATTTCTTTATAGGACAGCCCCGATTGAAACCGCAGCCGGATCACTTCCTGTTGGCTGGCCGTCAATTTGGGCATCAGGGACAAAATCCGGTGGGCCGAATCCTGGGTTTCGGCGGGACTCTCCGGAGCGCGTTCGCGACCGGCGGTCGCGGCCTCCGTTTCGTCGGTCAACGTCGACATGCGGCGATCCTTTCGGCGAGCGTCGATGGCCGCGTTGCGGCACACGGTGTACAGCCATTCCACGGCATGTCCGTCCAGTTCCGCCGGCGACTGTCGACACAGCTTCAGGAACGTTTCCTGGACCACGTCCCGCGCCTGCTCGAGGTCGCCCAGGAACCGCTGTGCGTAACGCAACAGCGGCCCCTCGTGCAGTGCGAGCAGGTCGGAAACCCACGCATTGCGGGCGTGGGGTGTGATGGCGGTCTGCCGGTCGAGAGTCATGCCGCGGCTCGTCGGAAATGGGTCAGACAACAGGTCACACGCACAGGGTGACGCCTGTCTTAATCGAATTCACGAGAATCGCGAAACCTCCCCCCGGCGACGCCGGACGCCGCGCAACCCGTTCGAGGCAGTCAACATGACGCGATCCGGGCGGCATTTCGCGATGGTTTGCGGCGCGGTTACGTACCCAAGTGTATTTCGGAGCGGAAAGGCGTTTGCCAGCGAGACACCAAGTCACACCCATGCGGCGGGGGGAGAGTGGAAAAATGGAAACCGGAAAACGGAAAATGAGGGTGCCGAGCGGGGTGGGGAGGCATACTGGTCGGGAGAGGAGGGAATCGCCCTTCTTGATCCGAAACTTGCGGGACGCGGGCAGATGATGGGCAACAAACCCGAAACGTGGACACTGGATGGGTTTCTGGACCATTTTCAACGGGTCGACGAAACGATGCCCGACCACTCGTTCGGGTGGATCCTCGGTGCAGGGGCGTCAAAATCGGCGGGGATTCCAACGGGGGGGGAACTGGTCGACTGGTGGCTGCGCGAAATTCACCTGCGAGAATGCACGGACGGGAAGTCCCTGGAGGAGTGGGCGACCGAGGCGACGTTGAGAATCAAGGGGTTCGACTTCGAGAAGCAGGCGGAGTTCTATCCGAGAATATACGAGCGCCGGTTTCAGGGGTTCCCTGAGGAAGGATTCGCGTATCTTGAGCATGTGATGACGGGCAAGGCGAAACGACGGGGGGAGCAAGGGCTGGAGATATCGCGTCCGGAGAAGGTAATCGAGCCGGGGCCGGGGTACTCGATTCTGGCGAAGATTCTGGAGAAGACACTTCACCGCGTAGTGATCACTACGAATTTCGACAACCTTGTGGCGGACGCGCTGCAGGTGTACACGGACAAGCAACCGATGGTGTGTGGGCATGAGACACTGGCGTCGTTCGTGACGGTCGCGATGCGGCGGCCGGTGATCTGCAAGATTCACCGGGATCTGTTCCTCGCCCCGCTCAATGATCCGCGCCGCCTGCGAATGTTGCATGAGTCGTGGCAGGGGACGCTACGGACTTTGCTCGGCCACTACACGCCGATCGTGATCGGATACGGGGGGAACGACGACAGCTTGATGGAACTGCTGGGTTCGCTGGAGCGGTCGGAGATCAAAGGGCGATTGGTGTGGTGCTACTTCGAGGGTCGTGACAAGCAGTCGCAACCTTCGGAGCGGATTTGCAAACTGGTGGAAGAGTTAAATGGAGTACTGGTGCCAGTGCCGGATTTTGACCGGCTGATGATTCTGCTCGGAGCACGCCTGAAGATCGAGGTCCTCGATCAAGCTTTGGAGGAACGTCAGAACGCGCGGACCAAGCGGTATCGCGATGCGGTGTTGGGACTCAGAACGGACGACTTGCCGAGCCTGAAGGTGGCGTTGAAGAAGACGTATCAGCGGGCCGGTTGGTGGTGGTGGCAATTGCGTGTCGATGAGGAGGCCGAACCCGAGAAGAGGGAGGAGAGGTATCGCGAAGCGATCGAGGCATGTCCGCGGAGTGCGGAGTTGGCGGGCAACTTCGCCAATTTTCTGAAAAACGTGCGGAAGAATCACGACGAGGCGGAGCGGCTATACAAACACGCGTTGGAACTCGACCCAAACAACGCTCTCAACACAGGCAACTATGCCCTCTTCCAGACAGACGTGCGGAAGAATCACGACGAGGCGGAGCGTCTGTACCGCCGGGCGATGGAACTCGATCCAAACAACGCCACCAACACCGGCAACTACGCCAATTTCCTCACGTTCGTGCGGAAGGGTCACGACGAGGCGGAGCGGCTGTACCGCCACGCGTTGGAACTCGATCCAAACGACGCCAACCACTCCGGCAACTTCGCAGGGTTCTTGCTGGCACGCGGGCGAACGGACGCCGCCACACCGCTCGTCAAACGGGCGTTCGAGCTCAATCGGGGCGAAGCCAACCCATTGGCAGGAGAGCTGCATGTCTACCAAACGGTGATCGACGTGATTCAGGGGCGGTCGTGCGAAGCGGCGTTGGCGGGGTTGCGGAAGCTTTTGGATACGGGCTTCGAGCGGGGCGAATGGACGTTCGAGCCGGTCTTTGAGGCGTGGAAGGACAAGATCGAACCCGAGGTGTTGGAGGTGATTCGGGCCTATGCCGATGCGGTGCTCGACGAGTCGAAGGTGGCGACGCTGGACGAACGAGTGCGGGAGATTCGGGAACGCCACGGGGCATTGGTGGCAAAGAAAGCGGCCAAGCGACCACGGGCGAGGAAGGGCGCTCGTAAAAAATGACGAAGCGCCGGCGCGGGAGCGCAACGGGAACTCCGCTTGACCGTTAGGCCTCGAACGTCATCGCGGCCATCGCATGGGGATGTCAGGTCATTCGACGGGTTCAAAAGGCCCAAATTGGCCACGCATGAAACCCAAAACCGACCTGCGTCACCGGACATCCAACAGCGAATCGCCTGCGGACGCTGGCGAGAAGCAGACACCCGCCCAAAATTCTTCTGAGGCTTGTCGCTGACTCCGGCGTGAGAAGAGCTCTTCCCGCTCAACCCGGCCCACTTGGGCGATCACGCCGAGGCCCCCGCCGTCGCGTGCAGTTCCTTATCCACATCGTTCGACACAATCACCCCGTAGTTCACCGCGCCCAGCCATCCGGACATGATGATCCCCACCGAACCGGCGTGGTACAGGCCCCGAATGTGCTGCGGCAGTTCCTTGCTGACCTTCAGCCCCTCGAACTTCGTACCGAACGACGCCCCCTGCTGATGCAGCGTGTAGTGCTGGAACGTGCGGGGGGTCGACGCCTCGATGTAATCGAGCTTGGCCCGCACGTCGGGGATGTACTTCTCGAGGCAGTCGAGCGTGCCGTCGATCAGTTCCTGCTTGGCGACCTGATACTCCTCTTCGGGCAGATCGGCCCAGTCGCGGAAGTTCGCGTTCGTCGAACTGACGATCAGCCAGCGGTCGCTGCCGGGACGCGTCTCGGGGTAATAGAACGAGAACGTGCGGCTGCTGACCTTGCGGCTGAGCATCGCCCCCACGTCGAACCCCTCGTGCTCCGAGTGGAACAGCAGGTCCCCCAGGTTCTCGAACCCTTCGCCCGGCTTCAGGCCGATGTAGACCTGGCAACTGCTGTTGTTCAGCCGGACCGCGCGGGCCTCCTCGACGAAATCCTTGTCGAAATGCTCTTCGCCGACGAGCTTGAAGATCGTCGACTTGATGTTCGAGTTCGAGACAATCGCCCGACAGCCAATCCGGCGACCGTTCACCACGACACCCGAGACGCGGCGGTCGGGAGTGACTTCGATCTTCTCGACGAGGCAGCGGATGCGCAGGTCGACGCCGTTGACGAGCATCTCGGCCTTCATCTTGTTGACGAGCGCATCCGTCCCCCCCTGGAACGTGAACACCCCCTTGCTCATGAAGTTCGAGAACACGATCCCGTAGGTGATGGCCGGGTCGTCCAGCGTGGACCCGTTCGCGTAGGTGATCGGCTCCATCAGCAGCCGCACCACGTCGGAACGGCCGGGGAAGAACTCCTCGAACAGTTGCCGCGTGGTCTTCCCCTGGTCGTCGTAGAAGTTCATCCCCCGCGCGGTGTCGAAGAACCGCACGATGGTTTCGTGGGGGATGCCGAACTTCTCGTGCAACTGGCGGGTGAAGTCCTCGCGGTCGAACGTCGTGCGGAGCGAGAACTGCGGGTTCTCGAAGCGGACCCCCTTCAGTTGCACGATGCTGTCGGCAATTTCCTTCGTCCAGTACTTGCGACAGCTCTTCACCATCCCATGCGGGAAGCCGTGCAGGGAGATGTCGAAGATGTGCCCCCCTTTGCGCTTGAACCACGTGGCCATGCCGCCGAGCTGGTAGTGATGCTCCAGCAGCAGGACGGAATGCCCGGCCCGCGCGAGGATGTTCGCGCTGGTCAGCCCGGCCAGCCCGCTGCCGATGACGATCACGTCGTAGAAGTCGCGGGCGTCCTTGAGGAAGTCCTTCGGCATGCGTGAAACTCGACGTGTCGTGGGTGGAAGCGAAAGGGAACGCGCGGAGAGTGTCGTCCGCCGCGGCGCCGGTCATGTCGCAAGCGAACGGAGCCAACACGGCCACGGCCACCGCGAACAGCGGAGCATTGCAGTTTAGTCCGGCGTCGCGGCGGGCGAAATCGACTCGGAGCGGCTTGGCTTTGGCGGAGAAAGCCGGACGTGGCGAGGGTCTACCGTTGGCTCGCCGAACCTCTCACGGCTTCGTGACCGCTTCCGACAGGTTGAGCACCACGCCCGAGACCACGCTCCAAGCGGCCAGTTCGGACGCCGGGATCGTCGTCGCGGCGGGTGCACGGCCAACGCCCAACAGTTGCCCCGCCGCTTCGGTTCGCGTCGCGTACCGTTCGCGGGCACGGGCGAGGGTCGTCCCGAGCACCTCCCGTTCGACGGTGGACGGTTCGCGTGCCAGCACGATTCGCAGCAGTTCGCGAATCCGACCGGCGTCGTCCGGGGCGGCAGACCACGCGCGCTCCGCCAACTTGCGGGCCGCTTCGACGTAGGTCGGGTCGTTCAACAGCGCGAGGGCCTGCAGGGGTGTATTGGTCCGCGCGCGCCGCACCAGGCAAAACTCCCGCTCTGGAGCGTCGAAGGTGCTCATCGTCGGCGGGGGACACGTCCGCTTCCAGAACGTGTACAGGCTGCGGCGATAGATGCCGTCCCCCGCGTCCGGCTGATACTTCTCCCGGCGCTCGACGGAGACATCCTCCCACAAACCGTCCGGTTGATACGGTTTGACGCTCGGTCCGCCGAACTTCGGACTGAGCAGACCCGCATGGAACAGCGCGGCGTCGCGAACCGTTTCCGCCGGCAAGCGGAACCGCGGTCCGCGCGCCAACCAACGATTGGCCGGATCGAGGTCGGCCAGGTCCGGACGCGCTTTCGACGATTGCCGATACGTGGCGGACAGGACGATCTCCTTGAGGATCGCCCGCGTACTCCAATTCCGCGCGACCAGTTCGGTCGCCAACCAATCGAGCAGTTCGGGATGGCTGGGGTACGCCCCCTGAATACCGAAATCCTCCGACGTTTCGACCAATCCCGTGCCGAACAGCATCTCCCACCAACGGTTGACCGCCACACGAGCCGTCAGCGGATGGTCGGGACGCGTCAGCCACTTGGCCAGGGCGAGGCGGCTGTCGACCGTTCCCTCGGGCAGCGAGGGCAACGCGGCCGGTGTTCCCGCGGAAACTTCGTCACCGCGCTGGTCGTATTGACCGCGTTTGAGGACGTACGTCGGTCGCCGCGGGTTCGTTTCCCCCATGACCATCACGACGGGGATCGCCTCTTCGATCGCCTTGACCTTCGCGGGGAGCGACGCCAATTCGTCGCGCAGCCCCTTGGCCACCGGATCGGCCCGCCGCAGGAAAAACTCCTTGAGCGAAGCGGCTTGCGCCGGGGTCCGCTCGGCGGCAGGGACCGCCAACAAAGTCGCCAGGCCGGGCAGGTCCTTCCCGGCCATCACGAGCGAGAGTTCCTCCGCCGACAGCGCGGAGGCGAACACCTGGATGTCGTCCAACATCCCCCGGAACGGCGCCGCTTGGTGCCGCCGGCCGATATGGAACGGCTTGTCGGTCTTGAGGGTCCCATCCACCTTGTTGTCGGTCGTGACATCCACCGGCCACGGCTTCCCGTCGACGTACACGGTCAGCCCCTTGGCGTCGCGCGTGCCCGAGTACACGACCGCCACATGTTTCCATTCATGAAGCGGGAGCGCCTGCTTGGTGATCACCTTGAACCCCTTGTCGGGCCAGTGATGGACCACATGACAGGCGACCTTGCCCCCCTCGAGGATCAGGTCGTAGCCGCGATGCGCGTCCCCCTCGTCCATCTTCGAGAGCACCGTCGACGGCTCGGTCGATGCGGGATTCACCCACGCGGCCAGCGTGAACGACTGGTCCGCCTCGAACGCGCCGATCTGTCCGCAATCGACGTGACCGACTCCGTTCAGCACCAGCGCCCGCCCCGCGCGGCTTTCCGCACGCTTCACGTCCCCCACGAGCTTTCCCTTGGCCGCGTCGTCGACGTTGGCCGTCTCGTTCCCATCCGCTTCGTCGCACGCGAACCGCGCAGTCCGTGCGGGGGACCCGAAGGCGTCGATCTGTTCCCTGGAAAGGGACGCGACCCACGCGGCCAAATCCCCGTCGCACTCCGCCGGACGGACGGCCAATCGCGTCTCGACCTCCGCTCGCTGGGCCGCGAGCGCCGCCAGCTCGGCGGATTGCTCGGCGCTGGGGACCTTCACCAGGGGTTCCGACATGTACGGCCCCGTGTTGTAGCCGACGACCTTGTCCGGCACGTTGTTGAAGAACGCCGAGAACCGATAGAAATCCTTCTGGGTCAGCGGGTCGTATTTGTGGTCATGACATCGCGCGCATTGCAGCGACATCGCCAGAAACACCGTGGCCACCGTGTGCACGCGGTCGGCCACGTACTCGATGTGGTATTCCTCCTCGATGATCCCCCCTTCGGTGGTGAGGACGTGGTTCCGCACGAAGCCCGTCGCCACTTTCTGGGACAGCGTGGCATCGGGAAGCAGGTCCCCCGCGAGCTGTTCCGTCAGGAATCGGTCGTACGGCATCCCTTCGGCGAACGCCCGCAGCACCCAATCGCGCCACGGCCACATCGTCCGCATCTCGTCGTTGTTGTAGCCGTTGGTGTCGGCGTAGCGGGCCAGGTCCAACCACTGTTGGGCCATCTTTTCGGCGTGCGCGGGAGACCGTAGCAAGCGATAGACAACCTTCTCGTAGGCGGTCGGCGAGTCATCGGCGAGGAACGCGTCCAATTCGGCGGGAGAGGGAGGCAACCCCGCGAGATCGAGCGTGACACGGCGGAGCCAGGTCCCCTTGTCGGCTTCGGGGGAGGGGGCGACCCCTTCCCGTTCGAGTTTGGCCAACACAAACCGATCGAGCGGGCCGCGCGGCCAGCTCGAGTTCTTCACCGCAGGGGCCGCCGCGCGGACGGGGGGCGCGTATGCCCAATGCCCCGCGAACTCGGCCCCCTGGGCGACCCAACGCCGCAGCACATCCTTCTGCGCGGCAGTGAGGGGCCGCTTGAACGACGGGGGAGGCATGAGGGCCATCGGATCGGTTTCGTCGATCCGGGCGATCAACTCGCTGTCACCCGGTTGGCCGGGGACGATGGCCGCTTGGCCCGATTCGAGTTTGGCGGTGGCCGAGTCCTTCAGGTCCAGCCTCAAACCGGCCTTGCGGCCATGCTCGTCGAAGCCGTGACAACTCCAACAGTGGTTGGACAGGATCGGGCGGACATCGCGATTGAAGTCGACGCGGTCGGCGGCATGGGCGGTCCCCCCCGTCGCAACCAGTCCGAGCAACACCACCAACATGGCAAGCCCACGACGAACGGCGGTCGACGGACGTACCGGAAGGCAACCACGGAGCATCGCGGCCTCGTCAGTGGAAAGGGGGAATGGAAGGAGGGAACGGGAAGGGGCGGCGGGAGAGGTCTTCGCCATCGCCTTGTCAACATGATACCCGAGCCTCAAGGCCTCGACCAAGCACCCGGCGACGGGGCCTCAAGGTGACAGGGCCTCCTGAATTTCTGTGTGCCATGCTTGGCCCGGCTTTGCGGGACAAGCATGCGTTCGACGTCCACCAACGTGCGAGACCACAACTCCCGAGAGTAACCACGAGGCGAGCGTTCCACGGGTCAAGCCTCCGAATCAGAAGAGACTGTGTCGCGGGGGCGCACCGCGAAAGCGGAAGCCCCCGGCTCCTACGGCCTCCGACAAGACTCCTTCCAAAACAACACCCCTCCGCCACACACCGCAGGTTCAACCAGGCGAAAGCCCGCCGTTCCTCTCCGCGGCATTGCCGTTTCGTCGGGGTTGGTGACAATCGCGGAGCGGCGCATCCGTGTCGCGCGATGCACTTTTCACAACGAGTCCGTACATGCCTCCCCACCTCCACCTGATCGACCTGTTCTCGCTGGTGTTTCAGGTGTTTCACGCGATCCCCGAGATGACCGCCCCCAACGGGCAACCGGTCAACGCCACGTTCGGGATCATGCGCGACTTGCTCATGATCCTGCGCGACAAAAAGCCCACGCACCTGGTGGTGGCGGGGGAGGGGGACGGGCCGGGCGAACGATCGGCGTGGTATCCCGAGTACAAGGCCAACCGCAGCGAAACGCCGCTGGAACTGGTACCGCAGATTCCGATGATCCTCGAGACGATCGCGGCGTTCGGCGTGCCGTTGGTGTCGTGCCCCGGTTGGGAAGCGGACGACGTGATCGCCACGCTGTCGCACCGGGCGGCGAACGAGGGGTTCGAGGTGACGATCGTCACCAACGACAAAGACGCCCGGCAACTGCTCCGGCCCGGAGTGCGGTTGTACAACGTGCGCAAAGACCTCTACTTCGGCCCCGACGAATTGCTGGCCGATTGGGGAGTGACACCCGACAAGGTGGTCGATTTCCAGGCCCTCGTGGGGGACAGCGTCGACAACGTGCCGGGAGTGCCGCTCGTCGGACCGAAGAAGGCGTCGGCGCTGTTGGCGCAATTCGGCGATCTTGAGGGGGTGCTCGCCAATGCTGATGCCGCGCCTGGCGCAAAGCTCAAGCAGAATCTCAAGGAGTTCGCGGACTTGGCGCGATTGAGTCTGCGCTTGGTGACGCTCAATCGCGAGTTGCCGCTCGAGTTGGATTGGGCACAGGCGCGGGTCGGCCAACAGCGGCCATCGCGCTTGGCTGAGTTGTGCCATGAGTTCGGCTTCCGCCGAATGGTCTCGGATTTGAAATCGCTCCCGGTGACGGAGGCGACGGTCCCCGAATCCCCCAGTGAGAGCGCGAAGGTTGCGACGCCGTGGGACGCGGCGACCGGTTCCGCGGCACCTCCCCGAGCGGCGAAAAAACCGAGCTCCAAGTCGCGACAGGGGAATTTATTCGGCGACGACACGCCGGATACGGCGACGCCCGGCTCGCCAGTCCCCGTCCCCCATGAAGCGGTCGGACAAGACGAACCGCCGTTCGGAGCGGGTGCGAGTGCGGGCGGGGACGAGGCCCCCCCTTGGGAAGCCGAGGCGGTTTCCAGCGGCGACGCACCGTCCGTGCCCGCCTCCAACCGGAAGGCAATCCGCTTCCATGTTGTCGACACACCCGAAAAGTTCGACACGTTCATCGAGGCGCTGCGAGGGCAGCCTCGGTTCTGTCTCGACCTGGAGACGACCAGCCTGGACGCGGTGCGGGCAGACATCGTCGGCTGGGCGTTCGCTTGGAGCGCCGACGAAGGGTACTACCTGCCGATTCGCTGTCCGGAGGGACAAGCGCGGCTGGACGCGGGGACGGTGGTCGCCGCGCTGAAGCCGATCCTCGAATCGCCGGAGACAACGCTCGACAACCAGAACATCAAGTACGACCTGATCGTGCTGGAACGGGCGGGGATCCGGATCGAACGGATTGGCTTCGATCCGATGATCGGCAGTTATCTGCTCGAGGCGGGCGCGCGCAGCCACAACCTCGAGGAGCTGGCGCGGCGGCGACTGGGGCGCGAGACGATTCCCATTTCGGAATTGATCGGCAAAGGGAAGGACCAGAAGTCGATGGCCGACATCGACGTGTCGCGCATCGCCGAGTACGCCGTCGAAGACGCCTGCCTGGCGTGGGAATTGTCGCGACAGATCGAGGAGGAACTCGCTCGCGAAGGCTTGACCGAGTTGTACGAATCATTGGAACGGCCTCTCGTGCGGTTGTTGGCCGACCTGCAAACGCGCGGCATCCGCGTTGATCCCGACGCGCTACGCGGTCAAAGCGCGGAGGCGGCGAAGCGACTCGACGAAATCCACGGCGAGATCCACACACTGGCGGGTCGCGAGTTCAACATCGATTCGCCGCTCCAGCTCCGGGACATCCTGTTCAAGGAGTTGGGACTGCCGGTCAAGCGGCGCACGAAGACGGGACCGAGCACCGATCAGGACGTGCTCGAAGAGTTGGCATCGCTGCATCCGCTGCCGGCGAAGATTCTCGAACATCGCGCGCTGACGAAGCTGCGCAACACATACCTCGACGCGCTGCCCGAGTTGATCAATCCCGCGACGGAACGGATTCACACGTCCTTCAATCAAGTCGTGGCATCGACCGGCCGCTTGAGTTCGAGCGAACCGAACCTGCAAAACATCCCCATTCGGACCGACCTGGGGCGACAGGTACGGCGGGCGTTCCGCGCGGGACGGCCCGAGTGGAGTTTGGTGTGCGCCGATTATTCGCAGGTGGAATTGCGGATGCTGGCCCACTTCTGTGGCGACCCCGCGCTGGTGCGGGCGTTCGCGGACGGGGCCGATATTCACGCGGCTGTGGCGGCGGAGGTGTTCGGCGTCGCGCAGACCGACGTGACCTCCGAACAACGGCGGATCGCGAAGGCGGTCAACTTCGGCGTGGTGTACGGCCAAAGCCCGTTCGGGTTGGCTGCTACGCTCGGAATACCCCGATCGGAAGCCGCCGCGTTCATCGACGGATACTTCGCGAAGTACGCCGGGATCGACGCGTATCTGACCTCGATCCTCGAAGAGTGCGTGCGGACCGGTTACGCGCGGACGATCCTCGGTCGCCGCCGCGCCATCGAGGGGATTGTGAACACGACCGGTCGCCAGCGCAACCTGCCGGAACGGACAGCCATCAACACGGTGATCCAGGGTTCGGCGGCGGACTTGATCAAACGGGCGATGCTGAACGTCGAAGCCCGCTTGCACCGTGACGGACATCCGGGTCGGATGCTGCTGCAAATCCACGACGAACTGGTGTTTGAAACGCCGAAGGACGAGGTGACATCGCTGGCGAGCATCGTCCGGGAGGAGATGGAGGGGGCGATGGAACTGCGCGTCCCACTCCGCGTGGACGTGGAAGCCGGTGAGAATTGGCTGGAGACGGAGCGGGTGTGACGGGGGGACGGACGAAGATCGACGCCTGATCGCTCACGGCGGCACACGAGATGTCAGGTCTGGCAAATTCCGTTGGCGGCGGATGATTCTGGATTTGTGGGCCAAGGATGGCACTGACCAAAAGTTTCGACATCGATTGAGCGGATTGCCATGACACGGCCTATCCATCGATGCGACTCTCGAACAATGAGGCTGAAATGTTCACAAGAATCTGGAAGGCGGTCAGTGTCCTGATGAAGCCACAGGCTGCCGAAGCCAACGCTCGTGGACAGGAAGCCTTGCAACGCGGTGATCTGGATGAGGCGGTGGAGCACTTCTCTACGGCGATCAAGTGTGCCCCTGACAATGCCGTCCTGGTCTACAATCGCGGCCTCGCCTATCTCCAGGCGAAAAAGTGGGAACTCGCCAGGGCCGATTTCAGTCGCGCGATCGAGCTGACGCCGGATGACGCCGACCCCTATTACCGTCGTGGAGTCTGTTTTCAGAGCGAAGACAACTCTGCGGCTGCGGTGAAGGACTACGCACGAGCGATCAAGCTACAGCCGGAGAATACCCGGTTCCGTAACGCTCGCGGCGTCAGTTACCAGGCCATGGGCGAAATCGACAAGGCCTTGGCCGACTATACGAAGGCGCTGGAACTCGACCCGAGCAATGAAAATGCCCATCGAAATCGAGCGCACGTCCTGGAACAGGAAGGTCGGTACGACGAGGCACTCAAATCGCTGGCGGAGTGGCTGGAGGCCAACCCTCAATGTTCGGAAGCGTGGAACAAGCGGGGCGGCGTCTATCGCTCGAAGGGCGATCCCAAGCGGGCCATCGCTGCCTACACGAAGGCGATTCGCCTGGCACCGGACAACGCCGAGTTCCATGCCAACCGTGGGGCGTGCCTCGACGATTCCGGTCAGAAGAAGGAAGCACTGGCCGACTATAAGAAGGCCCTGGAACTCGACCCGGAGAACACATACGCGCTGTACGGTCGGGGCTGGTTGTACGCCTTGGCCAAACGGTTCGAGCAGGGGTTGGCCGATTTCGAACGGTGGGCGGAGATCGCCCCCGATAGTGGACCGGCCTATGACGGGCAGTCGTGGTGCCTGGCGTGTCTTGGTCGTGAACAGGAAGCACTCGAAGCGGCGGAGCGGGAAATTGAGTTGACTCGACCGGAGGGACTGCGAGCTCGCGGCCATGTCAAATTGATCGCGGGGCATTACGAAGAGGGCTTCAGCGACTTGAAGCAGGCCTTCCAGCTAAGTCCCGAAAACGCTCAGTGGGCCAATCAGATCGCCTGGATGCGCGCCGTGCTGCCCGATCCTGCTGTTCGCAACCCGGCGGAAGCTGTCCATTACGCTCAGATCGCCTGTCGCTTGACCGGCAACAAAAACTGGGGCTTTCTGAATACGCTGGCCGCAGCTCTCGCCGACGCTGGTCGCTGGGACGAGGCCGTGCAGCTTCAACAGAAAATCGTGACGGCAACGGGCGAAGATTCGGGTGAATTTCGGGAACATCTCGATCTCTTTCTCAACCGCAAGCCTTGCCGCAGGGAGTACGCCGACTTGTGAGGTGGCGGAGTGCAACGAGGGCGGCGGGTTGAGGCGGCAAGTGGACACGGTGGCAAGGGTGTCCGGAGTCGGATTGCCGCAATCGATCAGGGCATTCGAGTGGACTTGATCGGCAATTCGCACTTGGATGACGCGAGCCTTCGGGGACAGTTTGCCGGAACGCAAATTCCGCTGGCGACGGAGTCGGCGCAGGTCCAGGTACGCGCGGACATGTCGCATGTCGTCCGCGCGAAGCGAACCGGCGGTCGCCCTTCGCGATTCACTCCGCGCGGGGTTCGCGTTTCAGCAAATGCCTCACGAAGAAGTCGCGGCGGCGGCGCTCGGCGTAAGGCGACCCGCTGCCGTGGCCACCTCCGGGAAACACAAGCAGGTCGAAATCCTTGTTCGCGCGGATGAGGGCATCCACCACCTGCATCGTGCTGGCCGGATCGACGTTGCGGTCGAGTTCCCCCACCATGAGCAGCAGATGCCCCGTCAAGCGGTGGGCCTGGGTGACGTTCGACTGCTCCGCGTAATGCGGTCCGACGGGGTGGCCCATCCACAGTTCGTTCCACCAGATCTTGTCCATGCGGTTGTCGTGGCAACCGCAATCGGCGACGGCGGTCGAGTAAAAGTCCCCGTGTGCCAGGAGCGCCCGCAATGCGCTTTGTCCTCCCGCCGATCCGCCGTAAATCCCGACTCCGGGGGACAGGTCGATCGCCCGTTCGACCGCAGCCAGCGATTTGATCCACTTGATGCGATCGGGAAAGCCCGAGTCGCCGATGTTCCTGGACGCCACGTCGTGAAACGCCTTGGAGCGGTGGCTGGTCCCCATGCCGTCGATCTGGACCACGACGAATCCCAACTCGGCGAGCGTTTGCGGCGGATGATGGTACGAGAAGCGCTTGGGGACGAACGCGCTGTGCGGACCCGCGTAGATGTGCTCGACGACCGGATACTTGCGGTCCGACGCGAAGTTTGACGGTCGATACACCACACCGAAAATGTCGGTTTTCCCGTCGCGTCCTTTGGCGGAAAACCGTTGCGGCGGCTTCCAGCCGGTTTCCAACAGGGGAGTCCAGTCGGCGGTTTCCAGCGTCGCGATCTTCCGCCCGGTGAGGGCGTCGCGCAACTCCGTCACCGGGGGATGGTCGACGCGCGACCACGTGTCGACGAACACCGTTCCGTCAGGCGACAACTCGCACTCGTGCGTACCGTCCCCTTCGGTCAACAGCGTGAACCCCGACCCGTCGAACTCCACCGTCGCCAGATGGACGTGGTACGGGTCTTCACCCGGCCGTACGCCGCCGACACGGACCCACAGCCGACGCCGGCGCGGGTCGACCCGTTCGACCGCGCGGACGACCCATTCGCCGCGCGTGACCGGATTGAGCACTGCTCCCGTGCGTCCGTCCACGCGATACAGGTGATTCCAGCCGTCGCGCTCCGACATCCACAACAGTTCGCTCCCGTCACGGCTCCACCACAGAAACCGCTTGTGGGCATAGTCCAAAAACGTGGGAGACGTTTCGTTGACGATCACCGAAGGGGTTCCCGTGGCCGCCTCGACCGAGATCACCCGCAACACCTGATGGCCGCGCTGGTTGTACGAGAACACGAATCGCGACGAGTCTTCGGACCAGCGGATGTCGTCGAGGCTCCAGGGATTGGCGAAGTCGCGGCTGTCGACGGGTATCGCCCTCCACTCCCGCAGGTCGACCAACACCGGAAAGGTTTGCGGAATGCGGTCCCCCGGCTTGAGGTAGTCCCACGTGTGGAGTTTTGGTTGCAGCTGGTCGCGGGGAGAGCTTTCCACCGCGTGCACTTTGTGGACTTCCCCGGGAGTGGTGCGGAGCGCCACGGCGAAGCGACCGTCAGGGGACCAGACCAACCCCGGTTCGACGAACGACTCGGCGGGGCCGTCGATGTCGACTGTGTGCGATTCGTCCCCCGATCTGGCGCGGAAGACGATTCGACGCCCCTCGATGGTCGTGGTCCACGCGCCGTCGGGGGACTCGCCGCCGCGCGGGGCGTCCCCCTGGTGCCGCGCGTCGCGCCGTCGACGGCGGGCGGGTCGACGTTCGTCGCTCGGTGTTTCCAGCCCCGGCGCGTCGTTGACCGCCAGGGACTCTTCCTCGCCGATCGCGCACGTGTACGACTTGTCGGCGAATCGCACAATCAACCGCAACCCGTCCGCCGACACCGAGATCGCGTCGGGTGACAGCGTGGCGGGAACGACCTCCCGTCCGGCCAACCGGGCGAGCGCCCCCCCGAGTTTCTCGGCGTCGAACAGGGAACGTTTGGCCCCCGCCTCGGCATCGACGAGGAAGTGCTCAAGCCGACCCGGACCGGCGATCACCGAGTACCAGAAGTCGGGCCCCTCTCCGATCCAGCGCGTGCGGACGCCTACTCGGGTGACTTTGTCACGCGACCGTTCGAGCAAGCGGTCCGCTCGGTCATAGTCGGCCCGGGTCCCTTGGGCGCAAACATCGCCGCCACCCTGCCACAACGCGACGACCAGCGGAACGCACAGCACCAGCGCACCGGTGCGGGCGCGGAGAACCAACGGCATGGAAGGACACTCGTTTCGGGCGGACAACGCAGCGCGGCCCGCGCGGAAACGGGTCCCGCAACCCAGAGGCCGACACGGCGATTCTTTCGTCGCGCGGCGCCCATCGGCAAGTCCGCCCACTGTTCGCGATTGCTCCGCAATCGCAGGCGAAACGCGGCGGACAGCCAACTCAAGGCACGACTTCCGCCATCACACCCCGCCCCAAGGCGTTCGCTTTGTTCGGTGACGCCCGATACGAAATAGAAAAACGTGTACGAAACGGAGAATGTGGGTGGCCCCGGCCATCCCGTGGCCGGGTCGCAAAGCGACAAGACGCCCCACCTTTCGCGATCAACGCTGGAGAAAGCGAACCCCGCGCTCCACGGGCTCGCTGCGGAACGAAGAACGTTCACGCCGCCGCGCGGAAGCGTCGCGCGTTTTCCTCCAGCTCCGCCACGATCAGCGCGCCCCGCGCGATCGCAAACGGCGTGTGCCGAGCCCGACGCGGCACGCGCAGCCGGATCGGCCACTTCGTCTGCTGGAAGCGGTCCGACAGCACGGCCAAGAGACCTGGCATCTCGAACAAACCGCCGCCGCAGATCACCGCCAGCGGTTGCCGGATTTCGGCCAATCCGGTCGTGCGTTCCAGGATCCGCGCGATTTCGGCGACGGTGTGTTGCACCAGCTCGTGGGCAAACCGTTGAATCCATTCCTCCGCGCGGATCGACGGCGACACGATCGCGCCGGTGGCCGATTCGCGCAGCCGCGCTGCCTGGTCGAGGTCGAAACCGACCCATCCGGTCGGGTCGTGATGGATCATCTCGCACGCCTGGGCGAGGCGGTCGTCGAGCCAGCGTCCCCCCCGCGGCACCGAACTGTCGACCAGCGCGACGCCGTGCCGCGCCACGCAGACTTCGCAGCCGGACGCTCCCCACACCAGCGCGAGGCCGGTGAATTCCTCGCGGACCAGTTCCGCGTGCGCGAGTGCCAATCCCGCCGAGACGGACAACGTCTCGTATCCGCGCACCCGCAACAACCGTCGGAAGAATTCGACGCCGTCCGCACGCTCGTCCCCCGCGTGAATCGCCTGCGCGGGTTGCACGATCGCGCACGTTTCGCGGTCGTACGTCGCGGGTGGGACAACGGCGTCCACCAGCGATTGCACGATCTGACGGGGTACCGGGTCGCGGGAGGGGATCATCCCACCCGGAAGCAGGTCGTTGACAGGCATGCGCCGCGAGTGCGACCAATCCCGCGCCGCGTCCCCCATCAGCACGAGGCTCCCCTGACATGCGGCGAAGGGGATGGACGCTTCATCCAGGCGCGACCGCTCGGCGCGCGTGTCGGGGATCGACAACCACGCGGAACGCTGGCGACGCCCGACCAAGGCATCCCCCTGGCGGCGGAGCGAACGAATGTTCCAGGCACCGGGATCGAGTGCGACACTCATCAGCGCGTACCTCGTTTGTTGAGCAACACCCGGTCAAGCAGTCCCATGTCGGAGCGGCCTCCCGCCCCCTTGTCGGTCGCGGGGTGCGATCCGTCGAGACGGATGACTTTGGCGGCGGGGTCCCCGCCGGCGGCTTGTTCGGTCGACATCGAGTGGCCCGCCGCGGAGTTCTCCGGCACGGACACCGGCGGAGCGAGCGGGGCGACCCCCGCGACTCCCCCCGCTTCGACGCCTACGGCGCGGCTGTCCGCGGTTTGCGGGAAGTGCGGAGCCGGTACTTCCTGGGCCTGGTCGATGTAGTAGCGGTCCCCTTGCGGCAGGGGTGAACCGTACAGCACCAGATTCTCGGGAACGCGGACCGGTTCCTCGAAGACTTCCAGTTGGTTCTCGATGAGGGCGTCCAATCGCGACAGCGGTCGCGCCGCCGCCGCGACGGCCACTCCGCGCCGCCGTTCGTTGAGCGCCACCGCCGCCAGGCCGCACAACGTCGAAAACAGCGCGATGCCGGCGGCCAGCATCCCGAAGCGTTCTGCCCCCGTGTTGGCTGAGAGGAGGTCGATGTCGGCCATCGGCGCGGGGACGAGGTTGTCCCCTGCCGAGTCGGCACGCGCCAATTCGGCGGGCAGTGGTTGTCGGTCGAGATGCGACTCGTCGGTGAGGCGACGGCTTTGTCCGGGGATGCGGATGGGTGCCTCGGGGATGACGCGGATCGCCCCTTCGCCGGGATCCCGCAACGTGGGCATGGCGGCCATGTCAGCGATCGTCTCCCCCGACACCACGGGTGCGGAGACCACCGAGGAGGCGGCGTCACTGCCGGGGACGTTTTCCTCGGGATCAGCGAGCGGCGGCAATGCGGGAGCGGGGACGGAAGCCGCTCCCTCCACGCCGGGTTGCATGGCCACGTCCGACGCGAGGTTCGGCGGAGACGCTTCCGGTTGACTCGGCGCGAGTTGGCCCAGCGCGGGTTGGCCCAGCGCAGAATGACTCGGCGCGGGAATGTCGTTCGTTCCGACCGCCACTCCGCCGCGCGGCTCGACGGATCGCGACCGCGTGCTCCCCTTGCCGTAGGGGCTGTGCAGCACGATCGGGCGGGCGCGATCGGGGGCAGCGTCCGCTCCCCGAGCGATCCGCTCCGCGGCCTCTCCCGGAATCACCACAGGTTCGGCGAATTCCGGCAACGACGACGTGTCGAGCGTTTTGGCATCGAACACGCACACCGTGTCGCCGACCATTCCGATGTTCTTGGCGTCCGTCCACCGCACCGAGAGCGGACCCTCCCCGGGTTTGACGACCGTCACCAGGCCGTTCCCCGTTGTCGGCTGATTCAGCCGCGTCAGGATGTCTTCCAGCGTGCTCCCCCCGGCGGGGAGTCGCAGCAGGACGGGGCGCGGGCCGACCCCCAACACGCCGATGTTCGCCACCGGTTGTTCGCGGGGCGGCGGTGCCTTTTCCTGCTCGAACGTGAAATCCTTGGCCGACAGCGGCGCATAGATCGGTCGCCCCGCCGAATCCAGCGTGGGGGGCAATCCCCCGTTGTCCTTGGCACCGTCGGCGCGACCGCGGACGACCACCATGTCCCCCGGGAACAGGTCGAAGCGCATGCGGGGGTGATAGGTGACCGAATCGTTGATGCGGTACGGGACTTCGACGTTGATGTATCGTCCTTCGCGAATCACGCGCAAACCGCCCGACGCTTCGGACGTTAATCCCCCGGCGGCTTTGACAAGCGTCACCAGGTCCCCCCGCGCGCTCTCGAACCGGTAGATGCCCGGTTGATGGACTTTGCCCACGACCCCCACCGTCAGCCCCGCCGAGGCGGCGGGCCGTTGCGACGGCTTCTTGACGGACGAACCGCCGCGCGGGCCCTCGGCCGGTCCGCCACCACCGGGAATCTGGATGTCCTCGACCTCGATCCGGGAGCCGTCGGCCCCCGGAAAGACGGTCGAACCACGGTTCGTGCCCGCACCCACCCGCGTCGTGTCGCGCGGGGCGTTCGTGAGGCGCGGTCCCGCTCCCGGCGGAGTGTGCTGTCCCAGCGCCACCGCTTCGAAACCGGGGGGTTCAAAGGTCACCACCCCGAACTTCACGGCCCCGCAAAGCACGGCCCCGCCCGCAATCCATGCGGCGGCCTTCCAGGCCCGTTGTTGGCGCACCATGCTGTTCACCTGCCGATTCGGGGAAACGCGATCCCGGTCGAAACACCGGATTTCCCGATGTTCGGGACACAATCCGTCCCATCACCTTAAGTCGGCGGAAATCGACCTTCGGCATCAGTTTTTGCTCAAGGCGGCACCGGGTTTTCCGAATCCGGGGGCGACACGGCGGGTGGCGTTTCCCGTACGGTCGCCCGCCCCCTTGGGTCACACGGACACCTTTTTCCCATCGCTCGGAGTCCCGTCATGCGGACCTATCAGATTGTTCTGTACCAGGAAGGCTTCCTGGGATCGTTGTTCTTCGGCGCGTCGAAAGTGAATCCGGAGCGATTCACCGCAGCGCTCAACGACTACGCCCGGGAGGGTTGGCGCGTCGTCACCATGGAAAAGGACATCCGTCGCATGCTGCTGTTCTGGCGCCGCGAGGCCTACCTGGTCGTCATGGAACGGGAAGCCTGAGCCACGCTTTCGCTTGCCCGCGCCCCGTCGCCTGCCGCACACTGGGGAGGTCGCTCCGCGGCGCCTCGACTTGCGAGCCGCCGGGACCTGGCGACCGACGCACGTTCATCACTCCTTCGGCCACTCCATGATCCACGTCATCGCCACCATCGCCCTGCAACCCGGCACGCGCGACGCCTTCCTCGCCGAATTCCACAAGATCGTTGAACCGGTGCGGGCGGAAGTCGGCTGCATCGAGTACGGTCCGACCATCGAAATCGACACCGGCCTCCCCACCCCCCCCGCCGCAGCGGACACCGTCGTCGTCGTCGAGAAGTGGGAGAGTCTGGCCGCGCTCGAAGCCCACCTCACAGCCCCGCACATGGTCGCCTACCGGCCCAAGGTGAAGGACTTCGTGAAGCACGTCGGCCTCCAGATCCTGCAACCGGTGTGATCGAACGCGCCGAGCGACAAGAAGCAACACCCTCCGCGCTCGATCAACAAACCACCGCGGAAACACACCGCCCGTACCCCGCCGCAGCATGCGCATCGTTCTGACCATCGCCGCCCTGCTCTACGCCGCTTCGGGCCTGTACCTGGTCCGGGGTGACGAATCGGCGGTGCTGCGCCGCTTCGGGCGACACGTCCCCCCCTTGCGCCAGGGCGGGTTGCACTACGACCTCCCTTGGCCGTTTGCACGGGTCGACCGCGTGCCGCGGCAATCGATTCGCACGCTGACCTTGGGATTGCCCGCCGATGCGATGGCCGCTCGACCCGGCTTCGGTGCCAGTGACTCGCCGGGTGCCGATCCCCTGGTGTTCGGGATCGACCGGCAAGCCGAGTACCTCACCGGCGACAAGAACATCCTCAACCTGCAACTCACGGTGCAGTACGTTGTGGAAGCCCCGGACCGCTGGTTGTTCGACGCGATCGCTCCGGAGGTGGCGCTGAAACGGCTCGCCGAGGCCGAGCTGACTTCCCTGGCGGCGGAGTGCGGCGTCGACTTCGTGCAACTGTCGGGTCTGGCCGAGTTTCAGCAGACCGCGCTCGAGCGTCTGCGCCGCGCCGCCACGTCGCGAGACTGGGGCGTCTCCATCGAAGACGCCGCCATCGGCCACGCCACTCCCCCCGTCGAAGTGAAGGCGGCGTTTCTCGATGTCAGCAACGCGCGGGCCGAGCGGGACCAGACGATCTCAAAGGAGCGGGCGCGGGGTGAGTCGCAAGTCGCACAAGCCCGCTCGAACGCCTCCGGGCTGCTCGATCGCGCCGCCAGCGAGCGGCAGTCGCGCGTCGAGATGGCCCGCGCGGACGAATCCCGATTGCGAGTGCTGCTCGACGAACTGCAAGCCGTCTCCGCACCGTCCGAACCCGCCCCTTCCGGCACCGCAGCCGCCACTCGGTTGCCCCCCGCCGAGCTGGCCGCCCGTCGGCAACGGCTGATGCGGCGGATGTTCGTGGAGTTCGTCGAGACGACGTTCCCCAAACTGGGGCGAGTGATGTTCCTCGACCCCGGTCAAGCGACCGATCTGGTGCTTCCCCCCGCCGCACCGGAACCCGCGACCGACCGTTAGCAAGCCCGGGCAAACGTGGCCCACGAAGGGGCGGAGAGTCGCCGAGAACTCGAACAGCGGGTGAGTTTGCGGCCTCACGCAGAGGCTACTCGAACGCAATCAACTCGTTGTCGATCAGCCGCGTTGCGCCGACCTTCGCGGCCACCATCGCGACCACTCGCCCGCCGGGGGTGGTGACATCGGCGGGGGAATTCACTTCGCGCAACGTCTCGGGGTCGGCGAGCGTGGCGTACTGCGTTTCCAAGAGCGGCGCGGCGTCGAGGACCGCGCGGAGTGTGCTTCGCGCAGCGGCGAAGTCGCGCAGGCCGTCGGCGATGTCGTCCCGAACCGCGAACAGGCCGCGCGACAGCGCCAAGGCCGCGGCGCGCTCGTCCGCCGACAAATACCGGTTACGGCTGCTCAGCGCGAGGCCGTCGGCGTCCCGGACGGTCGGGCAGACGCGGATGTCGACGTGTAGCAACAGGTCGCGTGCCATAGCCCGGATGACCGCCTGCTGTTGGAAATCCTTCTGGCCGAAGTACGCGACCTCCGGTTGGACAGCGGCGAACAGTTTCATCACGACGGTGGCGACCCCGCGAAAATGCGTGGGTCGAAACGCCCCTTCCCACTCCCGCGAGACATCCGGAACCTCGACGAATGTCGAGCAGCCGACGGGATACATGTCTTCAACGCCCGGATTCCACAGCACCGACGCGCCGTTCCGGCCACACAGGTCGAGGTCGGCGTCGAACGTCCTCGGATAGCGGGAAAAGTCTTCGTGCGGCGCGAACTGCGTCGGATTGACGAACACCGACACGACGACGCAGTCGGTTTCGCGGTGAGCTTGTTCGACGAGCGCGCCGTGTCCGGCATGCAGTGCCCCCATCGTGGGGACAAAGCCGATCGTCGCGCCACGTCGGCGTTGTGCGGCGAGAATCTCCCGCAATTCGGGGACGCGGGAGACGACAATCGGTTGGGTGGCGGGCACGTGGCGACTCGCGGCGGGAGGAAAAATGGAACAACCCGGAGCGCCGCGGCGCTCCGGGTTTGATGCGATGCCAGACAAGCACGATCCCGATGGGGTTCGCGTTCAGAACCCCAGTCCCTTGGTCGTCAGTCGAATTCGGCAAAGGTGCGAATCCGCCGCCAGGAACAGCGACATTCCGTCTTCACCCCACCCGCAGTTGGCGGTCGCTTCGTTGGTGACGATCGAACCCAGATGCGTGCCGTCCGCGGCGAAGATCAACACCCCCCCCGGCCCCGTCGCGAAGACATTGCCAGCGGTGTCGACCTTCATCCCGTCCGGCAGCCCCTTGCGCTGGCCGACCATTTTCGTGGAGTCGAAAAACAGCTTGCCAGCCCCCAGCGTGCCGTCTTCCTTGACCGGGAACGCGGTCCACGTCGCGTTTTGCGGGTCGGACTGGGCGACGTAGAGCGTCTTTTCGTCGGGCGAGAACGCGATGCCGTTGGGGTACTTGATCTCCTTCGTGAGCAGCGTCAATTCACCGGTCGCTGAAAGGCGGTAGACCCCCTGGAAATCGAGTTCCTTGCGGTGGTCTTCCATCCGCTTGGGGAGGCCGTAGGGGGGATCGGTGAAGTACAGGTCGCCGTTCGATTTGAACGTGCCGTCGTTGGGGCTGTTCAGGCGCTTGCCCTGGTAGTTGTCGACGAGCGTGCGCTTGCCCCCTTCTTTGGTGAGGACGGAGACGCGGCGGTCGCCGTGTTCCATGGAGACGAGTTCC
>JBIKMW010000168.1:0-8866 GCA_044359065.1 Planctomycetales bacterium
ATCCCGCCACCTCCAGATTTGCGGGGCGCTGTTCCAGCAATCCGGAACATGGCGACGGCCATACCAATCGCTGTATCGCCAGATATCGAGCCAATGCCGGCCCCACCGCTCGCCATGCCGCGGATCGCTGAGGAGCCGATCCACGACCTTTTCGTAAGCGATGGCCGGGTCGTCGGCCAGAAATTCGCGGAGTTCCTCGGGGCGAGGGGGGAGCCCGATCAGATCCAGATAAACCCGCCGCAGCAGAGTCGCGTTGTCGGCTGGACCGGCGGGGGTCAAGCCTTCCCGCGCCAAAGACGCCTCCAGCAAGGCATCGATCGGATGCGCCGAGACACCCGGCGGAAGCGACGGACGGACCGGGGGCTGAAAGGACCAGTGAGACCGCGGGTCGGGTTCGGGGACTTCGTCCGCAGGACCAATCGCCCCCTGGGTGATCCAGGCCTTGATGCGCGCCAGTTGTTCCGGGGGCAGAGCCTTCCCCTCCGGAGGCATCCGTTCGGCGGGATCTTCCGACGTGATTCTCTGCCACAGCGGCGAGTCGTCCGGTTGCGCCGGAACAACAGCCGGGCCGCTGACGCCCCCTCGCATCATCAGCGATACGGAATCGAGGCGGAGATCGCTCTTTTGCTTCAGCGCACCGTGACAGGCCCAGCACCGCTCTTTAAAGATCGCTCGAACATCACGGGCATAATCGACTTCCTCAGCCGTGCCCACCACCGCAAGCTGCGCGAGAATGACGCCCGCATAGAGGATCTTCAGGTGCATCGGTGGGGCTCCCCTCGATGGGACTGGTGGACCAATCGCCATACTAAAACAAGGCTTCGACCGGACGACCGGTTGTGATGGGGATCGGGCGGCCCAGCGGGTCGGTGATGGTTGTCTCCGGAGCGAGGCCAAACGCATGCAGTGTCGTGGCGGCGAAGTCGTCGGGACTCACCGGGTCACGGGCCACGTACGCTCCCTGCCGGTCGCTGGCTCCCCACACGGCTCCCCCTTGCACTCCACCCCCGGCCATTAACTGTGTGTAACAGTGCGCCCAGTGATCGCGCCCACCGGTTGCGTTGATCTTCGGGGTGCGACCGAATTCCCCCGCGACGGTGACCAGGGTCTCATCGAGCAGCCCCCGCTCCTCCAGATCTTCGAGCAATGCCGAGAACGATCGATCGAACGACGGCGTGCAATACTGGTGAGTGAGCTGCTGCCGTCCGGTGAGCTGCCCATCGATCCCGCAGACGTCATTCGCCACGCCGTGGTTGTCCCACAGATTGAACTGGCAGCCCTTGGTGTCGAAGAAGGTCCAGAACACATTCACGAACCGGACGCCCGACTCGACCAGCCGACGGGACAGCAGCAAGCTTTGTCCATATTCGTTGCGACCATAACGCTCGCGCAGCGCCTGTGGTTCGCGCGAAATCTCGAACGCCCGGCGAACGGAGGGAGAGCCCAACAGTCCATGGGCCGCTTCGAACAGTTCATTGGTCGAGGCGACCGACTCGGCCTGCAGCGTCTTCCCGAGTGACCCCGACAGGTGTCGGCGGGCGGCCAGCCGGGCGGTGTTTATTCCCTCGGCGAGTTCCAGCTCCCCCAGCGTGAGCGGGGCGTCGGTGAGCGAGCCCTTGCGTTCCTTATCCAGCATCACGGGGTCCCACGCCCGTCCGAGAAATCCCCCCGATTGCCCTTTGTAGGGGGGCGAATTGGTCCCGAAGTACCGGGGCAGGATGACCCATGACGGGAGCGGCCCCTTCACCCCCAGGCAGCGATTCACGATCGCCCCCAGGCCCGGAGGGTCCTGCCGCGCGACATGCTCGGCTGCGGGGTCGGCCGGTTTTTGTCCCAGGATCGACCGGGCAATCGCCGTCCCATGCGCGTTGTCGGTATGCGTCATCGACCGGATCAACGCCAGCTTGTCGGCGTGCCGCGCCACTTGCGGGATCAACTCGCTGAACTGAAGGCCAGGCACGCTGGTGGCAATCGGCGCGAATTCCGACCGGATGCCGCTGGGGGCTTCAGGTTTGAGGTCCCACAGATCCGGCTGCGAAGGACCCCCACACAGGAAGATGGAGATACAGGAACGAGCACGTCGAGAACCCCGACTCTCAGCCTCTGCACAGATCGTCCGCCCCGGAAAGGTCGATCCACCGGCTCCCGCGATCGACGCAAGGCTGAGCCATTGCCGCCGCGAGAGTCGTGACGAGTCGGTCTTCCGCGATGGGAATAAATGCAGCATGGGTTGCCTCATTCGATGGCAATGCCGGGCGCTCCGACTTCGCGAGCCGATTCTCCTCGCCCTGACCCCGCATGCGCAACAACGCGGTCCCACAAGGGCCGCACGAGCGCCTACAGCCATCGGGCCATCCGGGACCGATTTCAGACGGCTTTCGATTTGTTCCTAAGGGCGCGTCGCAAGCCTTGTGCCAGCTTGTCGTAGATCCCGTCCCACTCGCGAGGTTTGCCAGCTTCGGTCCAGCAGCGACACGACTCCGCGACGAATTCCTGTTTCAGAATGTGTTGCGACAAAGCCTCGCACGCGAGGTCGACATCCCCCATGCGATACATCGCGTACAAGGCCGCATGCATCCCGTACAGCTCGCGGAAATCGGCATGAAAGGGACGGTTTGCGTCGACTCGCAGGAAGTCGCTCGTCGCCCCGGCGATGGCGAAGTACACCCCCATCGAGCCAGCCGGGGACGCTTTCACGATGACGAGTTGATGGAACAGACGGTCTTGCTGGAATGCCCCGGCATGGTCCTCCCGATCACAGCACTCGTAAAGCGCCGACAGAATCTCGCGCCAACGTGCAAAATCATCCTCGCTCAAGTCGGCGAAGCATTGGCGCAGGGCAATGCACTCCAGCTTGGCCCGACATTCGTACAACACCTTGGCGACTTCGCCGGAAGGTGGCTCGGCCACCACCGTTCCACAATTCGGACGCGAATGCAGCAACCCTTCATAGGTGAGCTGTTGCAATACTTGACGGATGGGACTGCGACTCACCCCGAACCGCGTGGCGAGATACTCCTCCCGCAGCGAATCCCCCGGAGAAAACACCCCTTCACGGACATCGGCCCGAATCCGCGAGGCAATCTGCTCGTGAATCGAAACGACCGTTGAACCGCGTGACATCTGGTGTTGACCTCTCGCTGGGGGACTATTGGCCCGAATGGGGCTTCAAAAACATGCTTTTCGGAAGAAACATGACCAAGGGAGCGGCCTCCCAGATCAAACCCGTCTCGGCCCGGACGAAGGAGTTTCCAGTCCATGTGGACCCGAAATGGCACCCGCGCCGAACCACCACGCTGCCCGACATTTCGTAACGCCAAGACACGATTGTACACAATCGACAACCACACGCAACCGAGATCTCCCGCGTCCAACCCCATGCAGACGGCTGATTTAAAGGTCGTCCGGGTGGGTGGCCGGGACTGGAGACACACATCCTGGGGGAGCGCGTCTCCAGTCCGAACCGGCCGCAGTACGATCGTACTCGCCGAGAGTCTCGTCAGTCAGTCAGGAGTCCCGTCGCCAGGCAGCCCGTTGCTTGGACGGACGTATTATGAATGTGCACACGGCCTAACTCTTCGGCGCGATCCTCGGGATGGGCTTGGTGCGAGACCTGTTGGCGGACGGCGACCGATTTCTGTCGCGCGCTCATTCGCGTCCCTCGCTACTGCATCCGTCCGTCGCCCAACGATTGGCCAAGCCGAATGGAATGCACCGCCCCATCGATCTCGACGGAGCAGACACCCTGGCCGATGGACACGAGCCGCACTTCGGACTCTCCGAGTTTGAACGACTGCCCCGGCCGCAGTGTGTGGCGGACGTTCCCCGGAGCTTCGTGAAACCACACCTCGGAGACCCGGCCGCCATGCCATGCCGCGAGCATCCGGGTTCCGGCCAACAACTCGGCGAGCGCGGGTGGAGCGGGAGTGTGTCCTGCCTCTTTCGGCGATTCCTCGTCCGCCACCTCCGGAGTTGCCCGCGGTGTGCGGGGGAACAGGTCCACCGCAGGGAGCAGGGACCCGAACTCGTTCTTCGTGGGTGACACGGAGTGGGGGCTTGAGGCACCGGCCACAAGTGCGTGCCGTGGTTCAGCCACCGACAGCGACAAGGCCGCGACGGACAGATCGAGGCGCAATCGATCTCCGGGCGAGTCGGCCAGCGACGTTGCGGGAGTGAGCGACAGGGAATCGATGCGTGTTTGCGGGGGGAGTGCGAGGACGCGATCCACGAACGCACCTAATTGCGCCGACGTGCCCGTGGTGCGAATTTCCAGGGCCACGCGATGCACCAACTCCCCTTCGCGTCGGGGGGTAACCGGGGTGACGGTCACTTCGTTCAAGCCAGCCTCTCCGGCTTCGACCAGTATCGCCGACTGCCACACGGAGGTGGCGACTTCGGGATCGGGAGGGAGACCGATCGATCCTGCGGCGGCCAGACGGGCTTGCGCGACTTCGATCCGCTCCCAATCCAGACGGAGCGACCGCAGGCGGGCGGCCAGCCGCGCGTGCTCGTTCGAAGGACGCACGTCGCGACCCGCGAGCGACGGCATCCCGCCATCGACGATGATTCCGCCGATGATCGCCGCAGCCAGCGTGACGACCAGCCAGCGGACTCGTGTCGTAGAGATCATGTGGGTCACCAGTCCGGAAAACATCGTTCGGGAATGCGGCGATGGATGAGATGGCTGCGTTGTGAGGGGGATCACCGGTCGACGGAACGGGAACCACTTGTCGCGTCCTGCACCTCGTCGCTGTCCGCGGCGCGATAGATCTCGAGGTCGAACGGCACGGGATAGTCCGAGTCGTCGCTCCGGGATTCGACCGGACCGGGGCGGAAGCGCATGTCGTCATGCATGTCGAGCAACGCCTTGTGGACGCCGGTGACCACCTCGGCGTTCCGCGCCCGCCCCTTGAGGCGGAGGATGGGGAGGTCCCCGCGGATGTCGGCGGAGATGCCGGTGAGCAAAAGGTCATCTCGCTCCGGCAGAAGCCCGCGAATCCTGGTCAGGAGCCCTCCCCAGTCCGAGTTGTGTCGCTCCCATTCGTCCATCCGTTCGTTCGCTTCGAGGATGGCGGCTCCGCGCTCGACGAGTTCGGACAACGAACGTACCTCGCTTCGCATGGCCGTCACCCGTGCGTCCATCGCCCGTGCATCCTCCGCGATGCGCGACCATCCCCAGAACAAGGCTGTCGCAGCCGCGAACGCGATGACCACGGCCCGACGAGCGCGGTCACGCCCACGATTGCGAGGCCGCTTGGGGCGGGACCAATCGACCACGCATCCGCCGCCGTGCGCTTCGGCGAGAACGGAGACCAACCGTCCCCCGACATCGGAGACGCCGGGCGGGGCTGGAAGATGAAACACCGAAAAGGGACGGGCCGCGGCCAGTGCCGTCGCCAACGACTCGGCGTTCCGCCCCTCGACGAGGAGTGTGTCGATGGCCGGGAGTCGTGCCGATTCCGGCAGGCCGGACCACAGACGATCCAGCGTGCCGAGAACTTCCTCGGTGCGAATCGTGTCGGACGCTTCCAGTCCGAGAGTCGAGGAGACAATCGGAAGTCCCCGCCAGGAGAGCGTCAACTCGATACGGTCCGCGGCGGTCCGCAGCGAGGCGACGATCCCTTCCGCAGGGGGGAGCGATGCGGGCGGGCGGCAGAGTTCGCTGAGCACCAGTCCTTTTCGCACCAGACCGGCACTCGCCACGGCGCGCTCCACCAGATCGACCAGCCCACGCGGGCAACTCGCCACCAACACGAGCCTGCGATCGCCGGGCGTCCGCGGACCCGCTGCGAAGTCCACAACGATCTCGGACAGATCGGTGGATACTCGCGATTCGGCTTGCAGCATCACCAGTTCGGGGAGTTCCGCATCGGACACCGGCGGCAGGTCGAGGACCTTCAAGGTGGCGACGGAACGAGGGAGTACGACGATCGCGCGCCGGCCGCACCAGCCGCGCTCCTGGACCTGATGGCGGAACCATTCGACGAGCCGGTCCGGTGCGTCCGGTCCCCCGTTCTCGGGCCATGTCCAGCTCGACTCCCCATGAGTGTCGATGCTGTCGCCGGTGATGTCCGCCTCGAGTACGGTCAGACCGTGTCGCGTCCAGTCGATGACCAGCCACGGTCCGTTCTCGGAATAGCTCATCGCCAATTCTCCCCCGCGAAATCAGTCATTTTCTCATCGTCTGTGAAGCCACGTCGGGCCGCTGCACTTTTGCGACGGGGCACCTCGAACAGATTCACGTCCCGCAGTTCGACGAGCCGCGCGGGCACTCGCGTGCCATCCAGAATGAACTCGAGGGCGACCACACGAGCGGTCGATTCCGAGGTCACTCCCCGCACGACGCCGCTCCACACCTGTCCCCGTCGTGTGAGGTTGGGAGCGACTTCGCGAAGTCGTGGCAGATCACACAGACCTTCCCTCAACAACCACGCCGGAGAGAGTCCGTCGCCGCGATCCGGTCTGCGGGTCCGCGCAAGGACAATCCTTTCGACCAATTCCGGCGACATGCCGGGAATCGAACGCAGAACCGGCGGTGCGGCGGTGTCGAGTCGCACGCGTCCGACGAGTCGATCGCTCGCGACCGGCGAGAGTGCTTCTTCCAGCATCGACGCGGTTTGTTCGACGAGGTCGAGGTCCGCCTTCCAGGGGCTTTCGAGGACGCTGTCGCGACCGTCGACATCGATTCGGACCTGGGAGCCGATCAGGTCCCAGACGGAACGAATCGAATAAGCCGCGCGTCGCGAGAGATCGAGCCCCCCGCGGCGCATCTCCTTGTCCGGGGGACGAGAGTCCTCGGTGGATTCCGCACCCGGTTCGGCCTGCTGCGATGCGGCACGTTGGCGCGCGGCTTCGAGCCTGTCGTCGAGCACATCGGCTGCGGGCTTGGAAGCCGAGGAGGAAGCTTCGGACGTGCGGAGCGGATCGCTCCCTTCCATGTCGCCGTTCAGACGATAGGCGACGACGAAGCGAGCGGCCTCCACGCCGAAGGTGGTCTCCAACTGATCGAAGAGTTGTACGAGGTCGGTCTGGTTGAGATGAACCTTGGTACCGCCACCAACGCGCAGATTGCTTTCACCGGACCAGAGCGTGAGCAGATCGGCCCAACCGCGCGGAGAGGAGTTGTCGCTCTCGGGTGCGGTAATCCCGTCATTTGTCGAATCGGCGACCGGACCGTACAGCAACTCGGGAGTGACCCCGCGCACGAGGAGCAGTTCGTCGAGCGACTCCAACGGCCGTTGCTTGGGAAGCACACGGTTCTTCTGAGAGGCATACCACGCCGACTCCGCGCCGCGCGACGACGGAGTGTCGTCGGCATCCATCCAGTCGAGGATCGCTTCGGCGATCGACTCGTCCATGCCGGGCAATGCCATCAGTCTGGTGCGAGACGCGCGGCGTTGATCGGTCTTGAGCGAGAGTGACAGCAGGTTCAGCTTCGAGGACTCATCCACCACCGGGAAGGTGTCTTCCCGATGTGTACGTTCACGAGAGTGCCGTCCCAACTCGAACCGGATGTCGGAACCCGACTCGCCGAGGGAGACTGCAGATGGGTCGTTGGACTCCCCGGACTTCCAGGTAGTCTTTCGGGCGTCCAGCATTGCGGCGACGTACTCCACCCCCGACTCCGCCGCGAGTCGCAGCCGACGGCGCTCGACCCCGCGCGTGGTGGCAATGACCTCCACGCTCATCAGGTCGACGAACGCGCGTGCCGCCAGCGCCATGAGGGCGATCACCAGCAAGGCCAATGGGAGCACCGCTCCGTGGCGCTCCGGAGGTCGGGTGGATCGGCGTCGAAGGCGACCCGTCATGATGCACCCCCGGTTGCCGTCGGGATGCGGATCACCAGCGGGGGCAGAGGACGCCCGTCGGCACCGAAGCAGCGAGCTTCGACGGCTTGGGGGAGGGATTCGAGTTCTGCGGAGTCCCAACGATCCCGCCAGCGATGTCCGTCAAAGTAGGACAGACGCCAGTCCCTCACCGTCGGGCAGACACTCGATGAGTCCGCCGGAAGATCAGTGAGTCCGCGACTACGTTGAGCGGAGCCCAGGTGTTCCACCGACATCGACCACCGCACGATGCCCAATTGGCCGGTGTTGGACACGTCGAACCTTGCGGGGCGTCTCCCGATGTGAAAGAGCGTCACCGGTTCGGCGCGATCGACCGCACACCGCCAAACCACGATCCTCGGAGTGGCTTGTTCGTCGAAACGTGAATTACCCCGGAACAGTTCGAGCGTCATCGTCGCGGGAGTTCCCAGAAACCGCACGGGGCGAGGATGTTCGTTCCCCCGCACGTCGAGAAACCGCTCCGTGAACACCGGTTGATCGAAACTCAGTCGGCTCGCGGGGAGCAGTTCGGCGGACACCGGTTCCGGGCGAAAGGGGGCAAGCAAGCCACGCAGGTCGGCGGCGAGGTCGTGTTCGAAACTCGACAACCGCAATCCTCGCTCGACGATCTCGTCTCCCTTCTCTCGCCAATCGGCCTGCGCGGTGATCGCACCATACACGCAATAGACGAGCACCCCCGCGATGGAGAGTGCCGCCAGCATCTCGATCAGGGTGAAGCCGGTGGACCGACGACGTTGGGGGCGAGCAATCATCGTCCGCCTCCCGAGTTCTTCCCGGTGAAGACCGAGTCGCGAACCAGGCGTCGCAATCGGCAATCGCCGTCGGGCGAATCACTCTCCACCCGGCGGACGGCGACGGTCAGCAGCGACAGTCCGGAGGTCGTCGAGGGGGACAGGCTCGCAGCCCATTCCCAGTTTTCGTCGTCGGCAAAAATCGTCCAGCCGGACGAACGCATCCGGGCACCGCCACTCAGCAGCAGTTCCATGCGGGACTGGCAACGACTCGCCGCTTCGGAGTCG
>JBIKMW010000087.1:0-28541 GCA_044359065.1 Planctomycetales bacterium
CATGCCGTTTCGACATCGCGGGTCGTCCTTGACCGGTCCGGTTGACGAAAGCCGGAATCATGCCGATTCCCGGCCCTTCCGCCAACCCCAATGTCCACACGGCCTAGCCCAACCAACCCGGGCGACGATCTCCGGCCCGAGTACAGCTTCCGGTCCCTCCGAGGGGTGGAGCGCGGGAAATACGCGACCCGGTATCGCGAGCGGTTGCGCGTCGTCCGGCTGGCTGAAGATGTGGCAGCCGCGTTTGAGGACGAAGCCGCCGTCAACGCGGCCCTCCGAAAGTACCTCCGCGACCGCGCCTCCGAAGCCACCCCCGCTTAGCCCGCCGCGTAACCGCCCCGTCCCTCCCGCGACCATTCGGCGCGTTGACGCCACCACGCCCCCGAACATACGGTTCACCCAGCGCGGCACGGTTGCCGCCGTTGGGTCACAATCGGAGGTGTGCGATGCGGGCGATGATTCTCATGGCAGCGGGAACCCTGTTGGGCCTCTGGCTCGGTCGGGCCGACGCCCCTCCTCTCAACGCCGCCGACGAACCGGCCAAAGCCGATTCCGCGAAGGGTGACGCCAAGGAAAAGCAGCGCCTCGAACCCGCCCTCAAACGGTTCATGCAGGCCAAGCTCGGCCTGTCGCAGTCTCTCCTCGAAGGCCTCGTCCTCGAGGACTTCGACAAGATCGGCAAGGCCGCCGAATCGCTCTCCGCCCTCAGCCAGGCCGAGCAGTGGCGCATCTCCAACGACGCCCTCTACAAGCAGCACAGCGCCGAATTCCTCCGCGCCACCAAGCAATTGACCAAGGGGGCGAAGGACTCCAATCTCGACGCCGCCTCGCTCGGCTTCGTCAAGCTCACCATGTCCTGCGTCGAGTGCCACCGCTACGTCCGCAACGAACTCGTCGCCGATAGCCCGCCAGCCAAGGCGGACTGAACCGCTTATGGTCCGCGTTCGCTGCGAGGCTGTGATCTTCTGGAAACCCGAAGCGTGAGCGAGGGACCCCGCTCTCCCCGCAGTTCACGATTTCCCCGGCATGTATGCAGGGTCCCTTTCGCCGAACGCAGGCCAATCGCGGGAAAGCGCTTTGGCGGATAATCGACACCTTTCGTCATCACCCTCTTCCCCCATCCCCAAGGCCCCAAACATGCGGTGGACTCGCTCGCTCTCTCTAGGCCTCCTCGCGCTTCTCGTCACCGGCTTCCCCGCCATCGCGACGGCCAATGTCAGGCTTCCGGCCGTCATCGGCTCCAACATGGTGCTGCAACAGGGCAAGCCCCTCACCTTCTGGGGCTGGTCCGATCCTGACGAGGCGGTCACCGTCGAACTCGACGGCAAAAAGCAATCCACCAAAGGGGACGCCGCCGGAAACTGGTCGGTCAAATTCGAACCGTTGACCGAAGCCGGCAAGTCGGTCGAGATGACCGTTACGGGCAAGAACTCGCTCAAACTGACGAACATCCTCGTCGGAGAAGTCTGGCTCGGCTCGGGCCAGTCGAACATGCAATGGTCGGTCTCCGCGTCGCTCAACGCCCCGCAAGAGATCGCCGCGGCGAAGTTCCCCAAAATCCGCCTGTTCCTCGTTCCGCTCGTCCCGTCGGGAACTCCCGCGAAGGATGTCGTCGCCCAGTGGGTGGAATGCGACCCCAAAACCGTTCCCGGCTTCTCCGCCGTGCTCTACTTCTTCGGACGTGAGATCCACCAGAAGCTCGACCTCCCCGTCGGCCTGATCGCCACCTCGTGGGGTGGCACGCGCATCGAACCGTGGATTCCGCCGGTGTCGTTCGAGACCCTGCCCGAACTGAAGAACGAATTGGCCCATTACAAGGCCCTCAAGGCCAACTACCGAAAGCAGGTGGCCGAGATCGCTCCGCAACTCGCCAAATGGGCCGCCGATGTCGCCGCCTCTCCCGAAGGGGCCGAAGTTCCTCCCGCTCCCGCTCTTCCCGGCCACCCCATCAACAGCAGCGGCTCTCCCACCGGCCTCTACAACGGCATGATCCATCCCGTCGTCCCGTTCGCCATGCAAGGGGCGCTCTGGTACCAGGGCGAATCCAACCGCGGTGCCGGCATGCACTATGCCGAGATGATGAAAGGCCTGATCTCCGGTTGGCGAACCGTTTGGGGTCAGGGTGAGTTCCCCTTCCTGTTCGTGCAGTTGGCCCCTTTCCGTTACGGCAACAACCCCACGTGGTTGCCCGAAATCTGGGAAGCTCAACAAGCGTCGCTCGCCATCCCCAGCACCGGCATGGCCGTGACGACCGACATCGGCAACGTCAACGACATCCATCCCAACAATAAGCAGGAAGTCAGTCGTCGCCTCTCCCTGTGGGCGCTCCGACACACCTACGGCAAGACGGACCTGGAATTCAGCGGCCCCGTCCTCGACAAAGCCGCGTTCGACGGCGGCAAGGCCACGCTCTCGTTCAAGCACGCCGCCGGCCTGAAGTCCCGTGACGACAAGCCCCTCTCCTGGTTCACGATTGCGGGCGAAGACAAGAAGTTCGTCCCGGCGGAAGCAAAGATCGAAGGGGAAACCGTCGTCGTCTCGTCCCCCGAGGTCGCCAAGCCCGTCGCCGTCCGCTTCGGGTGGGACGAACTCGCCGAACCGAACCTGTGCAACGGCGCCGGCCTCCCCGCCAGCCCCTTCCGCACGGACCATAGCTCGAAGTGAGTTGACCTCGGTACGCGTTCGCTCCGCCGAACGCAGTCGGTCGCGGGGAAGAAAGCCTCCCCCGATCGACATCCATCTCGTTATCAGCGGCTTGCACTGAGGTTCTTCAACGCCGCAGGCGAGGGAGTCATGGCGGAAATCGCAAGATTTCCACCGAACGTGCAGCCCCTCGCGCCGACATCACCCAACCCAAAGAAGCACGAAGGGCCGGGATTGGTGGAAACCAATCCCGGCCCTTCGTCATGTTTGACAGGCGTGTTCGGCTCGCGTCAGGCGGGGCGGACAACCGTCGCGTTCTTGCCCTTCGGGCCGTCGCCTTCTTCGTACTCGACCTTCATCCCCGGCTTCAGGGATTCGAAGGCCATCCCTTGCAGCGTGGACACGTGGAAGAACAAATCCCCCTTCCCCGTGTCGATGAAACCAAAACCGCGATCCGTCACCTTCTTAATCGTCCCCTGCGGCATCGTCCGTCCACCCTTCCAGAATTCTTCAAACAGTCCCGAGCCACGCGGCTCCCTCGCAACGCCTCGACAAGGCCCCGTCATTTCGGCGGGACTTCCCCGAGAGCATGTTCGATAGTTTACGATTTGGGGGATTTCGCCGAAAGGCCGAACCCTCCCACATTCCAAATCCGTCAAAACTCGCGTCGACGGTCCGACCAATCGGCGTTAGCCCTTGCCCGGCCACGATTTGGCGCTCGCATCGCGACGAATTACGACACCCACCGCCCCGTTTCGGTTCGCGAATTCGCCAAACTTTCTTCCCGCCGCCCCCCGTTGCTCACGTTCGCTCCGCCCAACACAGGCCCTCCCCGCCCCCTCACCCGCGCTTTTCCATCACCCGCGCCGCCAATTGCTCCACCAGCGTCGCCGCGTCCACCCCGGACGTGTCCATCACTTCCGCGTCATCCGCCGCCCGCAGCGCTCCCACTTCCCGCGTTCGGTCCCGCTCGTCCCGTTCCCGGATCGACGCCACGAGTTGTTCGAGGTCGACCGTCTCCCCCGCTTCCTCCAATTCCTTCTGACGACGCTCCGCCCGCTTCAGCGGGTCCGCCGTCAGAAAGAATTTGCACTCGGCAGCCGGAAACGCGACCGTTCCCTGGTCCCGCCCTTCCGTCACGATATCCCGCCGCCCCGCGATTTCCCGTTGCAACTCGACGAGCAACGCCCGCACCGCATTGTTCGCCGCCACGAACCGGCATTCCTCGGTGACGCGCAACGTCCGAATCTCGTCGGACACATCCTCGCCGTCCGCGAACAGCCGCCCCCCGCGGAAATCGATCCTGGTCCGCCGCGCCAGTTCCGCAACGACCTCCTGATCCGACAGGTCCACCCCCGCGCGCAAGCACGTCAGCGTCACCGCCCGGTACATCGCCCCCGTGTCGAGGTACTCGAACCCCAACCGCCGCGCCAACTCCCGCGCCGCCGTGCTCTTCCCCGCCCCCGCCGGCCCATCAATCGTGACGATCATGCGCCACCATGTTCTTCAGTGAGAGTCTGTGATCTTCTGAAAACCCGAAGCGTGAGCGAGGGACCCCGCTCCCCCCGCAGGTCCCAATCTCCGCGAAATCCACGCAGTGTCCGTCGCTCACGCTTCCGTTTTTCATCGCGACTCCACCAGTCGTCCGAAACATTCACAGCCTCGAAGTCCCGGAGAATCAAACAAGAGCATCAAACAATCCGTGCCCCGAACAATATCCCGACCCATTTGTTTCTTATCCGTGTTCCATCCGTGGCTAAAAAGCTCTTTCTGGCCCGTCACGAAACACCGGCAAGGAAATCCCCGGCCCGACCTGTCCGCTAGCCCATCTCCCCCTCACCACAACAGCTCCACCTCCACCATCTCGTACGGACCGAGGTCGACAATGACCGCGTCCCCCTCCACCGGCAACTCCATGATCGTCTTCCCTACGAAGTCCCGCTGCCGCGCCCGACGCGGCGTCCGAAACGCCCTCACCTTCGTCCGAATCGGACGCCCTTCCCCCTCCACGAGGCGAATCGCCAACCCCGGCTCCCCCCCGTCCGCCACCGGCTCCGGTTTGTGCCAACTCCCGTACGTCTCCGCAGGTTCCCGCAGCACCGGTTCCAGCGACACGATCTGCACGGCTCGCGATTCCACGTGCACCAGCCAACCTTCCCTCCCCGATCGTGGCGGACCATTCAGCTCGACCACCAAGGAGGGCGTCTCGGCGTCCAGCGCCGCCGCCAACGGAAACGGCTCGTCCACGACCACGCTCAACCGGAACTTTCGCGTCGACTCCCCCGCCGAAACCAGAATCGTGTCCAGCATCCGCCCCCCGCTCTTCCGGTGGAACGGCAAGCCATGCGGCACGATCGCCACCCGATGCGACTCCGTGGCGATCTCCAAAAACTCCGCCGATTCCCACCGCTCTTCGGTCGCCTCGACCGCGCACCACCCGACGCTCCGCGCCGTCGCCGCCGTCTCGTCCGGCCACGCCCAGCGCGACGCGTAATAGCTGTGCCACGCCTCCCCCTCCGGCTGTCGGACCACCTCCAGCTCGACATCGATCTCTACGATCGGCCGACCCCGCCACAACCGCACCGTCTGCGTGAACCGCGCCAACACCTGCTCGTTCTTTTGGTCGACAATCCGCCCGGTCGCAACGATCTCCCCCATCGCGGGACCGCTCGACACCACCCGCAATTCGTCCGCCCGCATCTCCCCGTAATGCGTCTTCGTTTCCGTCGACCGCTCGCCGTCGCTCGACACAAACGTCCGCTCCGCCGCGAAGCGGTGGTTGAGTTGCTGACTCAACAGCGCCGGTGCCCGCCCGTACGGCCGAATCTCCTGGATCCCCCCCCGCTCGGGATGGATCCGCACCTCGAAAAACTCATTGCGCAGCGTCCATTCGTCCGCCATCGGTACCACACCGCGTGGCAGTCCCCGCCGATCCGCACCCGTCGGCCAAGGGGTTGGCGGCGCAACCCGCGACTCCGGAAACCACGCGAATCCGCTCCCCGGCACCGTCACCGACGCCGCGAACCCACCCGCGTCCCCTTGTACGAATCCCCCCTCACCAACCACCGGCCCCCATCCCGTGCCGCGCCACACCACCCGCCGCCCGTTCGACCGCGGATTGAGCACCAGATATCCCGGTTCGCTTCCCCCCTGATGTCCGATCAGCGCCGCCAATTTCTCGCACGCCTCGTCCCGCAGGTTCCGCATCCGGTCCACGACCGCCAGCGCGTCGCTCCCGGTCCGCGGTTCCCCCACGTTCTCCAGTTCCCTTTCCTCCTCCGCGAAACTCTCGCCCGAGGATCGGGCCAACAGGCTCTGCCGCAGTTGGTCGCACCATTTGGCCAGGTCGAGGTCCCCGCGTGCCTCCCGATGCCGCCAAAACCGGCTGACCGGATCCCCCTCTTCCCGCGCGACCGCTTGCACGAAAAACGGCGACAGATACTCGCGCGGGCGATAGTTTCCGCTCCGCGTCGCGAAATCGGTCCGCTCGAAGAACTCCCGGAACGTCGCAACTTTCCCCAACACGTGCGCGTACCGCCCCGCGCGGTGCAAATCCGAGAGAAACGGACTCTTCGCCCCGGGCCAGCGCGCCAGGATCACCGCCGCGCACTGATCGTTGTCCATCGACTCCGAAATCCGGTCCGGCAATCTCAGGTAACTCGTGGCGGAATCGGCGGCCAGCGGGATGCGTGAAATCGCGTCCACCGGACTTCCCGCCAACCCTTCCCAACGGAATTTCGCGTGTTCGTAGTCGGGATAGATCCCGTCATCGAGCACGAAGTGCAACGCACCCCCGTACCCCAGCCTCCTCAAATACTGCGGCACCAGCGGAGAAACCGCGAACCGCCGCAAGCCCCACGTCGATCCCGCCTTGCCCAACAGCCGCTCGGTCGCACGCCGCGCCTCGCGCAGGTGCCACAAGTTCGACGTCACCGGTAACAGCGTCAGCGGCGCGTCGGTCACCCCCCCGCACACCACCTCGACCGTATCCCGCTCGCATCCCTCCCGGATTGCCGCCAGCACCTCCGGTTGCTCCCTGGCCCACGCCCCCAAATCCGACGCGTTCACCAACAAACTCAGCCCTTGCGCCTGTTTCAGCGCCGCCGTCAACGGCCCCGGCTCGGACGGCCCCGACAACAGGCACAGGTCCAGCACCCAGCTTTCCACGGCATAAAACCGGTGCCGCGCCTCCAGCAGCGTGTCGAAACACTGTCGCAGCCGGGCGAACGTCGTTTCCGTGTCCCCCGACATCGCCGCCTCGGCGGCCGCGAGCGACTCCCGTTTCAGATACACCTCGTCGAGATTGCTGAAATGCCGCATCTTCCGCGTCAGCAATTCCAACTGCAGATAATGGAAGCCCAGCGAGTGGAAATCCGCCGCCCGGTCTTCGAGGGCGGGGTCTTCCAGGGCGGAATCGCCCGCGCCGTCGGCGGCTCCCTTCAACCCGCGCAGTGCCTCCTTGAGCATGGCCCCCCGTTCCGACAACCCGCGAACCACATGCGCGCCGTCCGAAATCGCCTGTTCGCACCAGCCACCGGGGAGCCAGCTTTCGCAATTCGTCGGGACGAACACGATCCGTCCCGCCCCGTGTGCCGGCGGATCGTCGGCCCGGTGCCATTTCGGGAGCGACCGGGCGGCCAACAACAGCCGAGGATCCCACGCGAGCGCGAACGCGTTCAGAATCGACTCCGCGTCCGATTCCGAAAGCTCCGAGGGAAAATCTTCCAGGCTGTGGCTCGGAATGAGCACCAATATTTCGTCGTAACTCATTCCGCTGTTTCTACCTGTGGAGCGGATTTGTTGCCAGCGAACGACACGATTCCGCCGAACGGACTCCCCCCTCCACCCCCGTTTTCGACAATTTTGGAATTTTTCAGGAATCCCGGGAACTTTCGGGAACCGTGGAACCGTCTCAAGTCACGGCATCCTGCGCCACGTTCAATCGCCGGTCGCTCGACCCGTGGCCCAAACTCGGTCGCGGAAATCGCAAGATTTCCGCCGCATGTGAACACGCGTCCCGTCCTTCGTCGATAGGCCCTGTGATGGCGCGCACTGTTGTGGCTGCGGGCTCTCGGTTTATCCGTCCCGCGTTCCATCATCGTTGGTCTTGTGAGGTCCACCTCCCCCAACCCCTACAACACCTTTTCCCGTTGAACCTCGACCTCGCGCTCTTCCCGACCGACTCCCCGTGTGTTGTGCCCGGGTCTCGATGGGAATCGGTCGCGGGATCGCCTATCGTTGGAAGATTCGACGACGTGCTCACGTCGTAACCACTTTCAGAGTTTCACCCCCTGACGTTGACATCGAGGCGGGCCATGGCGGACAGACAAGCGGCATGGGGAATTGACATCGGCCAAGCCGGCCTCAAGGCCGTCCGGCTCAAATATGCCGAGGCCGCCGGACAAGTCATGGCGGTCGCTTTCGACTACGTCCCTCACGCCAAAATCCTGAGTCAACCGGACGCCAAGCCCGACGAACTCATCGCCCAGGCGCTCCAGACCTTCCTGTCCCGCAACCAGGTCAAGGGAGACGCGATTGTCGTCAGCGTCCCCGGCCAAACCGCCCTCGCCCGCTTCATCTCGCTCCCCCCCGTGGATCAAACCAAGATCCACGAGATCGTGAAGTACGAAGCCAAGCAGCAAATCCCGTTCGCGCTCGAAGACGTGATCTGGGACTACCAGGTCCTCGGCAGCGGCGAATCCGCGGGCGACCTGATCCTCGACGCCGAAGTCGGACTGTTTGCGATGAAGCGCGAGCAGGTGCAAGCCACGTTGCGCCCCTATCTGGCGCAAAAGGTCGAGATCGACCAAATCCAGGTCGCCACCCTCGCCCTCTACAACTTCCTCTGCCACGACCGCATGGGGGCCACCCCCGGTTCGACCGACCCCATCGAAGAGGAAGAATTCACGATCATTCTCGACATGGGGGCCGACAACACCTCCCTGCTCGCCACCAACGGCAAGAAGCTCTGGGTTCGCAACATCACCATTGGCGGAAACCAGTTCACCCGCGCCCTCACGAAGGAAATGAAGCAGACCTTCGCCAAGGCCGAGCACATGAAGTGCAACGCCACCAAAGCCCCCGATCCCAAGGCGATTTTTCAGGCGCTCCGCCCCGTCTTCAACGACTACGTCGCCGAAATCCAGCGTTCCATCGGCTACTTCTCCAGCGTCAACCGCAACGCCAAAATCAAGAAGATCGTCGGCGCGGGCAACGGCTTCAAACTCGCCGGTCTGCAAAAGTTCCTGCAGCAAAACCTGCAAATGGAAGTCGAACGGGTTGAGAACTTCCCCGGCCTCGTGGGGGATGCCGTCCTCAACGCCCCGCTCTTTCAGGAGAACCTGCCCAGCTTCGTCGTGCCTTACGGCCTGGCGCTGCAAGGCCTCAAGCTCACTCGCCTGCACACCTCGCTGTTGCCGCCGGAAATCACCCGCGCACGCGTCATTCGCAAGAAAAAGCCCTGGATGCTCGCGACGGCGGCCACCTTGCTCTTCGGTCTGTCCACGTCCGTCATGGGTTACGGCTACGTCCTCTCGACCGTCAGCGAAGAGAAGTTCAAATCCGCCGAAGAGGAAGCCTCGCAATACGTCTCCACCAAGGGGCGTTTGAAGTCCGACTACGACGGCGCGACGGCCAAGTACAAATCGATCCTCGAAGAGGGGAACAAACTCGTCGAGCCGCTGGCCGGTCGCGAGCATTGGCTCGAAATCTACCGCGCCATCAACGAGAGCCTGCCCCGCGACATCGGCGACGCCATCGACGAGGAAGACCTCCGCAAAAAGCACCGGATGCGCATCTACAGCATCACCGCGGAGCGCGTTTCCGACGCTTCGACCTGGTTCGGCACCATCGACGAACGAGCCAAGCAGACGATGCTCAAGGCGGATGCCGACGCCGCCCCGTCCGGAGCCGGTTATGTCTTCACTCTGGTAGGTCGCCACTTCCACGAGGAAGAGGGCAACTTCCTTATGCGCGGCCCGCTCTACGTCTCGAACACGTTCCTCAAGTGTTTGCAGTCATGGCGGGTCACCACCGGCCAACCAATGCGTCCCGAAGACCTGCTGCAATTGCAGCAAATCGAAGACGCCGCGAAGACCGCCGGGACGGTCGCCTTCCAGGTGCCGCCCCCGGGTGTCGGCGTCCGGCAGATCGGCATCTCGCACGCCGTCCTGCCCGTGTCCAATCAGAAATACGTCCTCTACTCGCCGCAGGGGAAACGAGGATTGCAAAAGGCAGCCGCCGCTGCCGGGCCGGGTGCCGTCCCCGGTTTGGCCGCTCCGCTGGGGGCCGATCCCACTGCCGCCATGCCGGGCGGACGTCCCCCGGCACGACGCAAAACCCCCAAACCCGGAGCCACGCCGACCAACCCCGGCGAGGCCGACGAAAACGGCTTGGTGAAGGTCCTGCAAACCGACTTCGTCGTGCAGTTCTTCTGGAAGGAAACCCCCGCCAAGGATCGTAAGTGGGTCGATCCGAACGCACCGGTCCCCGATCCGACCGGTGCCGCCGGTGCCGTCGCACCGGGTGCCGACCCCGCCGCCAACCCGTCTGCGGCCGCTCCCGGTACGCCCCCGGCCGGACCGGCCGTTCCTCCGGCCGCCGGTGCCCCTGCCGGACCGGCGGTTCCTCCTGCGGGACCTGCCACACCACCAGCGGGACCCGCCACACCTCCGGCCGGGCCAGCCACTCCTCCTCCGGGGTGAACGCCGCTTCTGACGAAACTGTTTGACCGTCACCGAATGTTTGATCGCCGCCGACTCACGACTCGCACACACGATTCCCGGACGAATTCGATTTCCGCACGGGACGCACGATTTTTCGAGGAGCACGGGCCATGGACAAGCTGAAACCGATTCTCGAACAGCGATTCTGGATCCTGTCCGGGCTGGCCATCATCCTGACCTTCGTCGGCTGGTCGATGGGCAAATCGTCGCTCGCAGCCGCGATTCAAACGCGCCGCGACAAACTCAAGGCCGCCTTCGATTCGGTGGCCGGTTCCGGTGCGAACCCCAACGAAAAATGGACCCAACAGGTCGCGCAGCGGAATGTCCTTCAGGAGAAGGAACTCAAGCTCTCCTACGAGCAGCTCTATCTCCGTCAGCAGGCGATGAAGTTCTGGCCCGAGGGGATCAGCGAAGCCGCCCGCGCCGACATCACCAAGGCCACCCAGACCGACGTTGAAATTTACCGAGCGAAGTACGTCGAGCACGTCGACCAGGTTCGCCAGATGATTCAACCGGTCGAAGAAACCGAAGAGGGGGAAATCGTCGGCAAGGTCGCCTTCCCGCTCGAGCGGATGACGGTCGTGCAAAAGGCCGCCATCTGGCAGAACGTCGCCCCCACGCCCCCCCAGGTGTATGAAGCTCAGGAGGATCTCTGGCTTTACGCCAACCTCTTCACCGCCATCGCGAAAATCAACGAAAGCGCTTCCGGTCAATTCGACGCCTCCGTTCGCGAAGTCTACGAACTCCGCATTCGTGGCGGCGATCCCGCCAACATCGGGACCACGTCCGCCCCGGCCACCTCGTCGATGGGCGATTCCAGCGGTGCCGCTGACGCGGGTGCGCACGGCGCCATGCCGGGCGCCGACCCTCAAATGATGGGGCAAACCTCCAACTCGAAGTACAACACCGGCAAGGTCGACTTCAACCCCGACGACGAGTTCGGCCCCGACGGCGCCGGCAACGCCGCACAAGGGATGAACCAGCCCGCCATGATGGCAGCCGATCCCGCAATGGCCGGTGCCGCGGGCGGACAGACCGAAGCCGCCCCGATCAAACGCTACATCCACGAAACCCCGCAGTACAAAACCCGCGGCTTCTACATGAAGGTCGCCATCGACCATCGCCGCCTCCCCGACTTCCTCGCCGGTCTGACCAACGCGCCGTGGGGCATCCGCATCACCCGCGTCCATCAAATGGACATGCAGCCAGACGACCTCGTCGAGGCTGCCGGCAACGCCACCGGCGGTTTCGCCGCCGGCATGCCTGCTGGTTCCGCGACCGGGTTCCCCGGCGCCTCGTCTCCGCTGGCCGCCGGCCACGGCGGCGCCGGCTTCCCCGGCGCGGGTGCGAGTTCGTCCTTCCCCGGTTCGGGAACCAGCTCCGGCTTCCCTGGCGCGGGGGCCGCGCCCGGCTTGGCCGCACCCGGTCTGGCTGCTCCGGGTATGGGCGGCGTCGGTGCGGAAGCAGGTGGGATCAATCCCGCCTCCAACACCGCAGCCATGGCCGATCCCGATTTGGCGATCGTCGCCGTCGACGGTTGGATCGTGATGTACCTCCCCCCCGCCGTCGACCCCAACGCCGCACCTCCCGCCGAGGCGCCCGCCGCCGATCCCGCGGCACCCGCAGCAGCCCCCGCCGCCATCGAATCCGGTGCGCCGCCAGCCGCTCCCGCAGCCGATGCGGCCCCTGCGGCCGAAGCGAATCCTGCGGCTCCGGCCACCCCCGCAACTCCCGAAACCCCGGCCGCTCCCCCCGCGACTCCCGATCCTGCGGCTCCAGCGCCTGCCACTCCCGCTCCCGCGACCGAAACCCCTCCTGCGGACGCACCGGCCACACCAGCACCGGCCACACCCGCGGAACCCAAAGCCGCCGAACCAAAACCCGCAGAGCCTCCACCCAACTGAGTAGGTCAGGCTGTGCCTGACACCCCCAGGATCACGCTCCACTCGCAGCGCGTCCTTCACCAACCGTTTCCACGTTTCGACTCGCCCTTTCCAACCCCTCGATTTCCGACGCACGCGGCCACTCGCCGCGATCCGCACGGGAGACACCATCATGGCCAAGATGAACGGCAAGGCGATCGCACAGTTCTTCATCGACAAGGGAGAGCGGGTCGGACTGGGCCTCGCCGGGGTGATCGCGCTCGTCGCCGTCGGTGGAATGACCGACTGGTCCGGCTTCGACAAATCCCCCTCCCAGTTGACCGACGGGGCCACCAAAGCCCAATCCGCGCTCGTCGGGTCCGCTTGGCCCGAAACCGAAACGCAAGCCTACCCGATCGTCAGCCTCACGAAGCTCACCAACGACGCCGTGGTCAAACCGCTCGAAGTCTCGTGGTTCGACTACAGCACCCCCATGTCCCCCAAGATTTACCCCAAGACCAAGGCCCTCGAAGAACCTCCCTTCCTCCCCGTCGAATCGCTGCTCGCCGACTCCGGGACCTTCGTCATGGAGACCTTCCCCCCGGAACTGGAAGGGACCGAGGCGACGCCCGAAGGTGATGCCGAGGCCAAAGATCCCGCCGCCCCCGCCGTTGATCCCGCCCGACAACGCCGTGACGGCGCTGCGGGCGCGGGAGCCGCTGGCGGCGCGCTCGCCGGTGCACCCGCCGCTCCGGGCGGCGCGGCCGCGGCTGCCATGCATGGCTCGATGTCCTCCTCGTCCGGACCCGCCGCCGCGATGCCTCCCGCCGGCATGCACGGCGGGGCCGAAATGATGATGGCCGGTATGACCGGCGGCGCCTCCGGCCGGTCCGGCAAGGGGGTCCGCTACGTCGTCGTCCGGGGCGTCATTCCTTTCCGTACCCAATTGGAGAAGCTCGCCCGCTCCCTCAATCTCAACACCACTGCCGAGGCGATGCAGTACCTGCAATACGACGACTTTGAAATCGAACGTCAACGCGCCGTCCGCGGTCCCGCTCCCTGGGCGGAAGGGGACGACGCCTGGGAGAAGGTCGACCAGCAAGTCGCCGTCGATCTCCTCACCAAAGAGGCCGCCAACTGGGACCTCGAAGTCGTTCAAACCGAAGTCACCGACGCCACCTTCACCATGCCCCTCCCGGCCCGTCTGGTCGGTTTCTGGACCGCCGACGAAGTCTCCCACCCCCGCCTCGAAGCCTGGCGGCTCAAGGAAGAGGAGAAGATCAAGGAAGCCGAGAAGAACGCCAAGCTGCTGGAATCCGCCAGCGAAAAAGGGATCGGCGGGCGCGGCAAGGGAAGCGGCGGCTTCAAGGGCATTCAACCCGACATCAACACCCTCCGCGGGTCGATGCCCATGGACGGCATGATGCCAGGCATGGCCATGCCCGGCATGACTCCTCCCGGAATGGCGATGCCCGGCATGCACGGATCGGGCATGCACGGTGGCGGTTCGTCCAGCGGCATGCCCCGCCCCGGCATGGCTCGCCCGGGTATGGCGCAACCCGGCATGGCACAACCTGGCATGGCCCCCCCCGGTATGGCCATGCCCGGCATGCACGGTAGCGCGATGGCGATGCCCGGTGCCGGTGGCTTCGGCATGGCTGGTGCCGATATCCGCACCCCCATGGTCGTCCTCTTCCGCTACTTCGACACCGTTGTCGAACCCGGTGCCGCCTACCGCTATCGCGTCCGTCTCAAGGCCCTGAACCCCAACTTCGGCCTCTCGCTCGATCAGGTGGCCAACCCCTCCGTCGTCGAAGGGGAGTTCCGTTGGACCGATTGGAGCGAGCCCAGCAACCCCGTCATCGTCCCCGCCGACACCGTCTACGCCACGGCCAAGGTCCCCCGCAAATCGGGGCGGCCCGAGTCCGCCGCCGACCTCACCATTTTCCAGTGGAACAGCGAACGCGGCACGCTCGTCACCGACACCATCAAGAGCGTTTACGGTCAGCTTGTTGGCGGTAAGAAGAAGACGAAGGTCCTCGATGTCGCCAAGCCCTCCCTCTCCGATGAAGAGATCGCCATTCGCGGCTCTGACATCCTCGTCGACAGCCTCGGCGTCGCCGGCCTCACCAGCGTCGCATCCACGACCGGAGCCAGCCCCACGCTCAAGGCGGCCTTCGACGACCTCCGCATCGACAAGAACCAGTGGGTCAAACTTCTCGATAGCGGCTCGCTCGACCTCTCCGTCACCGTCAACCCGGCGGGCGAGTTGGTCATCAACGACAACGCCATGTTGGCCTCAGAAATGAAGCGGATGGAAGCCGAGGTCAAGCTCGAACGCGAACCCTGGAAGGACCTCGAAAACGCTCCCGCCGCCGGCGCACCCGGTGCCACCGGCCTGGATGCCTACATGGAGGCCGTCGCGGGTGCTGGCCACGGCGCCGGCATGCACGGTGGCGGCGACCCCAAAGACAAGAAAAAGAAGAAGGGCAAGGCCTACAACCCCGCCCGCATGGGGGCGATGGGCTCTTCCGAAATGGGCATGATGCCCGGCATGGCGATGCCGGGAATGTCCATGCCTGGAATGGCCATGCCCGGAATGTCCACCCCCGGCGGCAAAGCCAAGAAGGGCAAATAGCCCGCGGTGGGAATCAACGGGTGGCCCGGCCAACTCGTGGCCGGGTCGCGTAGCGACAGGAAGCCGCGCCTTTGGCTTCCAGTCGCTCGCACACCCCCGCGCCCGCTTTCAAACGGTCGCGGTCAGTCCTCCGTCAATTCCTCCGCCAGCCACCGTCCCGCTCCCGCCAGGCTCAGGCCACCCAGCACGGTGATGGCCGTCGTCGTCGACGGACCGATCGCCCGCAGCGACAGCACCACCACCGCCACCAGCGACACCGCCCAGCACCACGCCGACAGCCGCGCCAATCCCTCGTACGGCGCTCCCGGCAGCGACACCGCCACCGCCAGTATCACCAGCGCCACCCCGGCCAGGGTGAACCCCGCCGGTTGTGCTGCGTCCTGCCACCGCGCCGCCCCCACGACTCCCGCGAACGAACCCCCCGCCAAGGCCGCCCCCGGTCCCGCCATCGCGAACGCCATCCCCGCCCGGACCATCCCACGCAGCGCGGTCTGTTCCAGCGAAGTGCTTCGGGGTCGAATCTGAGTGTTGGTCTTCATGGCCGGTACAACGCTGAATCTTGGCGGACGGATCACCCGCATCCGCAAACGGTCGCCGAAAAACGTCGCGGCGACGAGCGATCCGGCGAACGTCTCACCCGCTCTCGCCACCCAACCGCCACATCCCGGAGACCCACCACCCCAACAAGGTTCACCCACCCGTTCGCTCAGCCGAACAAACCCTTCACGCGTCTGCCGTCCCCCCTATAGCCCGACGCGTCAGCAAGGGACGATCGTGAACCCGCGTCCCTCCGCCCTCGGTCGCCGTTCGCCCCGAGGCTGCAAGTTTTCGGCAACCCGACGCGTCAGCGAGGGACGAACATGAACCCGCCCCCGGTTCGCTCAAAGTAGCCGTTCGCTCCGCCGAACGAAAACCCCGCAGCGCAGCCAGGGTGCTCGTCCTCCGCGTCTCCCGATGCCCCATCCCCAAGCCGACGTTTCGCAGGAGCGAAACGCCACGATGGCTCACTCCTTCGTCTTCCCCTCCTTCAACCCCTTCACCACCTCCCGAAACTCCTCCCGTTCCCGGATCGCCGCGAAGTCCGGGGCCTGTTCGAGCAGTTCAACCTTGTCGAACCCCAGCTTCACCGCCTCGCGAAGTGCGTCGATCGCTCGCACAGCCAACCCCTCGACCTCCGGCTCCACCGGCCCGCCCTGAGGCACCCCTTTCCGTTTCGCCCCGTACACCAACGAGAACGCGCACGCCGTATTGTAGCGCAACTCCGCCGTCACCGGTTCCAGCTTCGCCAACCGCTCCGCCGCCTCCAGCGCGTCCGCCACGCGCCCGCCACTGTAGCCCGACGCGTGAGCGAGGGACGAACGTGAACCCGCGTGCCCTCGCCCTTGGTCGCCGTTCGCTCCGCCGAACGGAACTTCACGCGTCCCCGACCAAACCCGGCCCGATCACTCCTCCTTCGCTCACTCCTTCATCAACCTCTCGCACTCCGCAATTTTCGCTTCCCCATAAGCCTTCTCCTTCCCCGCCGACTCCACGTTCTGCTTCCGCTCGATCAGAGTGTCCAGCACCACCATCCCCGCCCGATACTCAACAATCGCCTCCCCGTACTTCCCCATCGCTTGCAACACCCCTCCCAGCTTATACCGGCTCACCATCACGTCCCGCTGCGCCTGCGCGTCCCCCGGTGACTCCCGCGCCAACCCCTCGCTGATTTCCAGCCCCTTCCGGTAATACGCCAGCGTCTGCTCCGCCTCCCCCATTTGCAGCGTCACGTCCCCCAACCGCTCGTACGAAATCGACACGCCCCGCTGCGCCTGCGCGTCCCCCGGTGACTCCTTCGCCAACCGCTCGCTGATTTCCAGCGCCTTCCGGAAATACGCCAGCGCCTGCTCCGCCTCCCTCAGTTGCAGCGTCACGTTCCCCAACCTGTCGTACGAAACCGACACGTCCCGCTGCGCTTGCGCGTCCCCAGGTGACTCCCGCGCCAACCGCTCGCTGATTTCCAGCCCTTGCCGGTAGTACCCTAGCGCCTGCTCCGCCTGCCCCAGTTGCAGCGTCACGTTCCCCAACCTGTCGTACGAAATCGACACGTCCCGCTGCGATTGCGCGTCCCCCGGTGACTCCTTCGCTAACCGCTCGGCGATCTCCATGTACTTCCGGTAATACCCCAGCGCCTGCTCCGCCTGCCCCAGTTGCAGCGTCACGTCCCCCAGCCTGTTGTACGAAACCGACACGTCCCGCTGCGCTTGCGCGTCCCCCGGTGACTCCTTCGCCAACCGCTCGGCGATCTCCATGTACTTCCGGTAATACCCCAGCGCCTGCTCCGCCTCCCCCAGTTGCAGCGTCACGTTCCCCAACCTGTCATACGAAATCGATACGTCCCGCTGCGTTTGCGCGTCCCCCGGTGACTCCTGCACCAACCGCTCGGCGATCTCCAAGCTCTTCCTGTAATACCCCAGCGCCTGCTCCGCCTGCCCCAGTCGCAGCGTCACGTTCCCCAGATAGTTGTACGAAACCGACACGTCCCGCTGCGCCAGCGCGTCCCCCGGTGACTCCCGCGCCAACCGCTCGAATGTCTCATGCGCACGCCGATACAGGTCGCGTGCTTTCAACGCCTGCCCATCGAACGTCAGCAGCAGGTCCCCCAGCCTCAGTAAGCCCGTCGCTTCAAGGTGCGTCCCCCTGTTTGGTCCACCAGTTTCCGAAAGCTCCCGTATGGCCGACACCACATCCGTCAGCACCCGTTTTCTCACCGGGCCTGCCGCCGGAAGCTTTTCCAATTCATCCTGCACCTCGAACACCAGCTTCCCGAACGCCCGCATCGCCACGTCATACCGCTGCTCCGCCACCTGCCTCAGCACCACGTCCCGTTCCGCCGCATCCTGTTCCGCCAGCCATGTCGCCAAACTCCCCCGCAATTCGCGCACTTCTCCATACCGGTCTCCCGGCTCAAACGACATCCCCCTCCGTACGATCCGGTCCAGCCCCTCCGGAACCTCCGCCTCCACATCGCGCGGTCCGGGCAATCCCCCTTTCCTCACGGCCAGTACCTTGTCAACGTTCGTCCCCCGCACCACGGGCTGTCCCGTCACCACGTGAAACAGCACGGCACACAGGCTGTAAATGTCACTCGGCCTGCCCACCGGTTTGGCTCCCATTGACGCCTGCTCCGGACTGGCATACTCCGGCGTCCCCACGAACTTTCCGGGCGATGTGTCCTGACCCCGGTCCGAGAAATCCTCTGGCAAAAACGCCGCGTCCCGGTGCGGTCGCGTTTCCACAACCATGAACTCTCCTTCATCCAGCCGCGCACTCGGGATCGGCGCGCTGTCGAAGCTCAGGCCGATCAACGTTTCCGCCTCTTGCCCCAGTTCTTTCGAGGTTCCGACCGGCCCCACGACCCTCGCCATCCCCCAATCAATGACCATTGTCTCCCCATAATTACCCAGCAGGATGTTCTGCGGCTTCAGGTCCCGATGGATCACACCCCGGTCATGCGAGTATTGCATCGTGTCGCAAACCGCTAAAAACCTCCGCAACAAGCGACGCATCTCCAACAATCCCTCACCGCTCCATTTTGGATCGCTTCGCTCATGAAACGTTTTTATCCAGGCGGACAGGTTCGTCCCTTCGACAAATCGCATCGCATAAAACGGTTTGCCATCCGCATGATGTCCAAGATCGTAGACCGGCGGTATCCCCGGATGTTCCAATGCGCCCGTCACCTCCGCCTCGAACACGAATCGAGCCTGGATCGATGTCACATGCAGCCGGTCCTCCCGAATCTCCTTGAAGGCGACCACGCGCCGCAGACGCGTGTCCCGCACCAACGAAACCGTTCCCAAACCGCCACGCAGCTTGTTTCGCTCCACCCATTCCAATCGGCCCGCCGCGATCTGAGCGGCCGACATCGGCGGCCCCGCGCTCGCCACCATCTGCAACGTCAACGACGCATCCCCCAGCCGGGACAGCTCCACGCGAACACTCTCCGGAACAGGCAACCCGTTCAGGCTCTTCGCCACGTCCCCCCCGTTCAGCCGCACCCGTCGCTCGACCTGCTTCTGGAGGTCGACCACATCCTCCGCCGAAATGCCCGCCTTCGCCGCCAGCACCTCCACGAGTGGCCGTGCCCGATCGACCAGCCATTCGGAAAACGCCGCGACGAGCTGCGACCCCGAGACGTACTCGTCCCGCAGCGCCAACAGCCCGAACAACAACTCACGCTCGTTCGCCATGATCTCTCCCCCGGTTGTTGTTCGTCATGGTCCCCGTTCGCTCCGTCGAACGGAACCTCCCCTTCACCGCTTCCAACCCGAACCGAGATCGAGCGCCCCTCCCCACCCGCCAAGTTGCTCCCGGCAAAACGGCACTCTCGACAGTCATGGGAACACCTTATCTTCGCGGCGCACCCACTGTGTTTCCAGCGACTCGGCCTCGCCCCTCGGTTCTAGGGTGCGTGTCTAGGGACCATCACTGCGCACGTCCTGCGCCGCGCGCCCCCGGAAACCCCGTTCCGGCCCCCGCGCGAATTTTTCGCGCTCGAATTTCCCACAATTTGGTTTTTCAAAACGTGGGTTCTGCGCGCGAGATGTCTCCAAAAACACCCCGGAAACCGATGTCGGGTTGCGCACGTTTTTCGCCACTGGTTCCCACGTTTTCCTCGATTTGCCCTCTCGATGTTGTCTTTCCGGTGTCGTTTTTCGCCCCCCAATCGGGTCGGAAACCAAAACCGACGCTTCTCGCACACGAGTTGCAGCAACCGCGCAACAAACTCCCGTGGGTTGAAGGGGACGCGCCGCGCGGCAGTCGTGCACCGCGGACAGCCCCCTCACAGCTTGCCCACTTTTCCCGGCGAGCCTTTTCGGGAGGACCGTTCCAATGCCTGTCGTGCGCCCGTCGCCTACGACCGTTTCCCTGCACCTCGTCGCCAAATTGCGACGATCTCCTTCCTGCGGTCCCCCCCATGGGGGCGGGTTCTCCGCGCGATCCCGGCATGGCGAGGGTGGTCCCGGAGAGCGGCCCGTGCGACGGACTTGGCGAGCGGCGATGATCGGCGCCTGGGCCTGCGGCCTGACGGGATGCTATATCCCCGGCAGCGGCTGGACGTTGCGCTCCGGCCTCGACGTCCGCACCCATCGCAAACCGGCCGTGTTCGTCGAGATGGTCGACACCCGCTGGGACGAATGGAACCGCGTCGCTCAGTGCAACGTTTACGGGGGAGGTTCACCGGGGGTCTGGTCCGACGGCGCTGCGCCGTACCCCGCCCCGACCACCGCACCGGCCAGCCCCGCTTGGTCCGAGCAACCCGGCTATCCCCCGCAGCCGCCGGTCTCGGTCCCCGCGCAACCCCTTCCCGCGCCGCTGATACCCCCCGTTTCCGATCCGCCCCCGCCCCCTCCGGCCACCGCAGCTCCCCCGCCGCCTCCAGCCGCACCAGCCGCCCCGGTCGAGACGCTGCCCGCCGCACCTCGCGTTGCGCCGCCAGAATCCTCGCCGCTGCCGCCTCCTGAACCAAAGCCCGCCGAAGCGCCCTCGGGTCCCGTGGCGGGTGGAGGTGTTTCGGGAACGGAAATCGTGACCCGTCGAGCAATCCCCGACGAACCCCCGTCAGCCGTTCGTCGCGCGGACGACACGGCGAGATCCACCGCCGACCGCCGCGTGACACCCGCCGGCGGCGACGCCGAGCCCAACCGCAACCGCGTGCAGTTGGGCGCGCCGGTCGTCGAAGAACTCCCCGAACCGTACGTCCCCCGCAATCCTCTGAAAGCCGGCGCGGCTCTCCCCGCCACTCCTCCGCCGGAAGGACACACCTCCGCCGCCGCGCCGGAGGCGAACCGGCCCGGTTGGTGGCGGCGGATGACCAGCCCGCTCCGCGCGAAACCGTAAACCGCAGAGGAACGAGTCAATCGAGCGGTTCGGTCTCCGCGATCAACCGCGTCAGATCGGCCCGCGTGATGCGCAGCCTCAGACGGGGGCGTCCGTCGAGTTCCAACACAGGAATCTCCTTCTCGTACAGCTCCCGCGCAACGGAATCGTGCCGGATGTCGACGATGTCGACTTCGGGCAAAAAATCCTCGAACTCCTCGAGCACGGCCAGCGCCTGTTCGCACGGACTGCAACCCGGCTTGGTGTACAGCGTCGCCTCGTGAAACCGGACGCCCGGCAGCAGGGTCGGCCCGTCGTCGTCGCGCGGATCGTTGACCCGCCGCCGCCGTGGCGGACGAGTCGCCAACATGCGGAACCCGACCACGAACGAAGCAATGCCGATTCCCAGGCAGAGCGGACGGCTGGCGTACCACAGGCGGGGCATCCGCACCGGGAGCGCGTGCAACTGCTCGGCCAGCGCCACGGCACCAACGAGCAGCCCGAACCACAACAGGGCCGAGGCGACAACCGTTTTCAGCGATCCGTGGTTGTCCGCGTCCATCACGGCTCCGTCTTCCGCGCCAAAAGTCCGGCCATCGGCTCACCCGCCGGCAACGCGACGTGCGGGGACTCGACCGCACGCACGATTTCCAATTCCGGAAACAGGCGGGAGTGTTCGCCCGGCTCCAAAAGGAATCGCGGATTCATCCCGTGACCACCACTGCGGTCTGCGGACGCGGATCGTACAAACGTCGTGTGCACCAGCCAACCGCCGGGGGCCAGCCGTGCGGAGACCAACCGGGGCAACATCGCGCGGTCGAGGAACCGGCAAATCACGATCAGGTCAAAACGCTCCGGTCCCGGCCACCCTTCGTCGAGGTCCACGCAGCGCCAATCGACCGTCGGCGCCAAGCTCCGCGCGCGGTCGAGACCGGCCTCGGAAATGTCGACCCCCGTGACATCCCAGCCCCGTTCGGCCAACCAGGCGGATTCGACTCCCAAGCCGCAGGCAACATCGAGCGCCCGGGGAGCAGACCCGCTCCGCGCGAAGGCAACGTCGTGGATTTCGGCCTCGCACGCGGCCAACCACGGGTTGACCGCCGGCCGCGCGGCTGGAGCCTCGGCGTATTTGCGATCCCATTTCTCGCGATCGGCCAAACTCACGCGGCAACCTTTCCGGCGATCAACCCGCGTCGAGTTGCTTGAGGATGAGTTGGCGAACGACCGTGGCGTCGGCCCCCTTGACGAGCTTCATGACCTGACCGATGAGCGCGCCGGCGGCGGCCTGCTTGCCGGACTTGTAATCGGCGACGATCTTCGCGTTTTTGCCGATCACTTCGTTGATCGCCGCCAACAGCGCGCCGGTGTCCTGAACGATCTCGAGTCCCTTTTCCCGAATGATCCCGGCGACGCGATCGACCGACGCGGGAACGGGTGTCTCGGCGAGCGCTCCCCCGAGCAGGTCCAAAAACACCTCGCGAGCGCTTTTGATCGTGATTTGCTTGGCCAACACGCGTTTGAGCAAATCGGTGAGGGCATCGGCGCGGACGGGGAATTCGCCGATGGTCAGCTTGCGCTCTTTCATTTCCCGCAGGATGTCCTGCGTGGCCCAGTTCGCGGCTTGCTTGCCGTCGCCACAGCCGACGGCGACCGCTTCGAAGTAATCGGCGAACTCCCGCTCCTGGTCGACGATGACGCGGCAGTCGTAATCGGAGAGGCCCCACGTCGTTGCATAGCGCGACCGGCGGGCCTTGGGGGTTTCTCCGATGGAGTCGCGAACGGCCTCGACCTCGGCGTCGGTCACGGTGACGGGAACCAGGTCGGGATCGGGGAAGTAACGGTAATCGGCCGCCTCTTCTTTGCTGCGCAGCGGGTAAGTGGAACCGCGGTCGGCGTCCCAACCGCGCGTGGTTTTGGGGGCATCCCCCATCGCGCGGCCGGTGGCGACGAAGTCGGCCAACTGCCGCTTCACCTCGTGTTCGATGGCCAGTTCGACGTTGCGGAAGCTGTTGAGGTTTTTGATCTCGACGATGGGTGTGGGGATTTTTTGGCCCGGTTCGGGGTGCATGTGCAGGTTGATGTTGGCGTCGCAGCGGAGGCTTCCCTCCTGCATGTTGCAATCGGAGACGCCGAGATACACCAACAGCAATCGCAGTTCTTCCAGATACAACGCGGCCTCGCGCGCGGAGCGGAGGTCGGGCTGGGAGACGATCTCAAGCAAGGGAGTCCCCGCGCGGTTGAGATCGACCTGGCTGTCGGTGCCGCGGCCGGACTCGTCGTGCATGTTCTTGCCGGCGTCCTCCTCGAGGTGAGCCCGAACGATGCCCACCCGCCGTTTTTCGCCGGTTTCGGGGTCGAGATCGATTTCGACCCAGCCGTCGTAGCTGAACGGCAGATCGTATTGGCTGATCTGATATCCCTTGGGGAGGTCGGGATAATAGTATTGCTTGCGATCCCACTTGGTGAAACGGGCAATGTTGCAATTGAGGGCGAGGGCGGTCTTCATCGCCAATTCGAACGCGCGGCGGTTCATTACCGGAAGTGCGCCGGGCAACGCCAGGCAGACGGGGCAGGTCTGGACATTGGGGTTCTCGGGATTGAAGCGCGTCGAGCAGCCGCAGAAGATCTTCGTGTTGGTCTGCAACTGGACGTGGACTTCGAGGCCGATGATGACGGTGTAATTCATGGCGCAACCCGACAGTTCCGAAAGCGGTTTCAACACAAAGGCACTAAGACACGACGAGGGGGAGGATGAAACCACCAAGGCACGAAGGCACCAAGGAAGACAATGAAAGAAGAATGAAATAACGGGCGAGGTGGGGGGGGCTTGAAAACCGGTAGATCAGGGATGTGTTTTCGTTCTCTTCTTCTTTGATTGTCTTCCTTTGTTTTTCTTCCTTGGTGCCTTGGTGCTTCAAGTCTTTGCTCAAAGTGGGCACGGGGTGGCGGGAAGAGTGGCTTCGAGCATGCGGGCGGCTCGGAGGAGGCGGGACTCCTCGAACGGGGGGGCCAAAAGCTGGAGGCCCACCGGCAAGTTGGACGGGGTCAGGCCGGCGGGGATCGAGAGGCCGGGGATTCCGGCGAGGTTGGCGGCAATCGTGTAAATGTCGCCCAAATACATGGCGAGCGGGTCGTTGACGAGTTCGCCGAGTTTGAACGCGGGGGTGGGGGCGACGGGGGAGGCGATCAGGTCGACCTGCCCGAAGGCGGCGGTGAAATCCTCGCTGACGAGCCGACGGACCTTGAGGGCCTTCAGATAGTACGCGTCGTAATAGCCTGAGGAGAGGGCGTAGGTGCCCAGCATGATGCGACGCTTGATCTCCGCGCCGAAACCTTCGGCGCGGCTGGTCATGTACATGTCGATCATGCTCTCGAACTTGTCGGCCCGATGCCCGTAATGGACGCCATCATACCGGGCGAGATTGCTCGAAGCCTCGGAACAAGCGACGAGATAATAGACGGCGACGCAGTATTTGGAGTGCGGAAGTGAAATGTCCACCAGCGTCGCGCCCATCGACTTGTAGACATCCAAGGCCCCGCGAACGATGCTCTCAACCTCAGGGGAAAGGCCGGCCGCGAAGTGCTCCCGTGCGACGCCGATCCGCAGGCCGGAGAGGGGTTGATGCACCTCGGCGGAAAACGGGGGGACGGGGCGGTCGACGCTCGTGGAGTCGCGGCGGTCGTGGCCGGACATGGCTTCCAGGAGCCGCGCGGCCCCCGCGACGTCCGTGGAGAACGGCCCCGCCTGGTCGAGCGAACTGCCGTAGGCGACCAAACCGTAACGCGACACCCGGCCGTAAGTCGGTTTGACGCCGACGATCCCGCAGAAACTGGCGGGGAGACGGATCGAACCGCCGGTGTCGGTGCCGACCGAGAGGGGGGTCATGGCGGCGGAGACGCAGGCGGCGGAACCACCACTGGAACCACCCGGTGCGCGCTCCAAATCCCACGGATTGCGGGTGAGCTTGTAGGCGGAGTTTTCGGTGGAGGAGCCCATCGCGAACTCGTCCATGTTCGTCTTGCCGACGATCACGGCGTCCGCCGCCCGGAGCCGTTCGACAACGTGGGCGTCGTACGGGGGGCGGAACCCCTGCAACATCTTGCTGGCACACGTGGTGGGTTGGTCGCGCGTGACGAGGACATCCTTGACCGAGACGGGGATGCCGGCGAGGGGACCGACCGGCTGCCCGGCTTTTCTCCGGGCGTCGATGTCCCGCGCTTGCTTCAAAGCACCTTCGGCGTCGACATGCAAAAACGCGCCGATGCGGTCGTCAACGGCGGAGATGCGGTCGAGACAGGCGGTGGTGGCCTGTTCGGAGGTGAGGTCGCCACTCGAGAGGCGGTCGAACCACTCGCCGGCGGGAAGATCGAGGAGAGAGGAGGACATGGAGGCCACGGAGGGGTTAAGGCAAAAGTCAAAAGGCAAAGTGCTGGGGCGGGCGACGCTGCGAAAAGGATTCGCCATTGTGGCGAAGGGTGAGAGGAGGGGAAAGGGAGGGTGCTCGGTGGATGACTGCTGAAAGTGCTTCCAGCGGAACGAACGGCTGCCGCGGGGGAATCCACGTGACCGCCGAGAATCGGACGTGTATGATTTTAGGCAGCGATTTTGTGAGAAGTCCGCAAAACAGTCTTGTAAAACGGTGCGTTTGTGTTGCTGTCATTCACGGTGGAGAACTTTCGCTCGTATCGCGAGGCGAAGACGTTGAGTCTGGTCGCGTCCAAGGGGAGCGAACTGCCGGGCAACACACGATCGGTGGCCGGGGTGCCGCTCCAGGTGCTGACCTCGGCGGTGCTGTACGGGGCGAACGGGTCGGGAAAGAGCAACCTGTTGGTGGCGATCGGCTATCTCCGATCGGAACTACTGCGGGCGGGGATCAACGACCTTGGACGCCCAACCGGCACGTTTCACGACCGGCGACAGCGGTTCCTGCTGGATCCCGAGTGGGCGACACGCCCGACGCGGTTCGAGATCGCGTTTCTGCTGAACGGGGTGTTGCACCAATACGACATCACGTTCCATCAGGGGGCGGTGCGTGAAGAGCGGTTGCGGGTCACGCCGAACGGGCGGGTGCAGACGTGGTTTCGACGGCAGGGGCAGGAGTTCGATTTCGGCTCGGCACATCTGAAAGGCCCAAAGACGCGGTTGGGCCAGTCGACGCAACCGGGATTGCCGTTTCTGGCATTCGCGGCGCTGGTCGAGCATCCGCAGTTGAGGCCCATCGTGGACTGGATGCGGGACAATCTGGAGGTCTGGCGGCGGGTGGACGAGGGGGCCGGATGGGAAGGACGGTCGCGGGAGACGACCGCCGAGGCCGCGGAAGATGACGCGTTCCGCAGATGGCTGGAAGAGGTACTGCGAGTGGCCGATACAGGGGTGAAGTCGATTTACTTCGAGGCCGCACCGGATGTGCCGGAGGCCCATGAGCCGGGAGGCAACGGGCGCATCGGGCATGAGGTTAACGGGGGCGTGCCCCAACAGCGGGTGCGATTGATCCACAAAGGGAAGCTCGCGTCGTCGACGCCGTTCGGCCTGAATCAGGAATCGGACGGGACGCAAAAACTGTATGCGCTGCTCAGGCCGGTGTACAACGCCCTCGTGACCGGGCGAGTGGCCGTCGTGGACGAACTGGGTGCGTACCTCCATCCGAACCTTGTCCGCGAGCTGGTTGCGCTGTTCCATGACGAACAGAAGAACCCGCTGGGGGCGCAGTTGATCTTCACCACGCACGACGCGACGCTATTGTCCGGCGAGTTGTTCCGTCGGGATCAGGTGTGGTTGACGGAAAAAGACGAAGAGGGGGCGACGGACCTGTATTCGCTGTACGACTTCAAGGGGGTCCGGAAGGACGAGTGGCTGGACGGTGCGTATCTGAGGGGCCGGTATGGCGCGATCCCGTTTATCGACGAAGAGCTTCCCGCGCCCACGCGAGGGGCGAAGCCAAAAGGGGGAAACCCAACGGGCCGCGTCCGTCACGCCACTTGAGAGGCGTGATCCCGGCCGGGAGCCGGTGCCCGCGATCCTGATCAGCACCGAGGACGCGAAGTCGTCGCGACATTATTTCTCAGCGATCGCGCGATCGGTGCGGAGACGACTCCTGGTCGACATAGCGCCATCCTCGGGGAGCAGCCCGCTCAATGTGCTGAACGATGCCAAGCGTCATGTGGCTCGTTCACGACACGGCGAATATCGGGATGTCTGGGTTGTGTTCGACACGGAGGGGCGGGACAGTCCGCGACAAGTCTCGGGGCAGGTGCGGTCGTCGGTCGAGCGGGCGCGACAACTGGGGTATCGCACGGCCATCTCCAATCCCGCGTTCGAGTTCTGGTGTCTGTTGCATTTTGAATGGAGCACGGAGCCGTTCGCCAACGCGAGTCGTGTCGAATCACGGCTGCGGCAACACTTGCAGGATTACGTCAAGGGGGGGGATTACGATCTGTTCCGGGTGCTGAGGGACAGCACGGACCTGGCGGTCGAACGGGCCGGTCGACTTCGTCGCGAGCGACATGCGGATGTCGCCGATGTGTGCGAACGAGTTCCAGGCACCGAGGTCGATTTGCTGGTCTCCGAACTTCGCCCTTTGTGGGATTGATCCTGCCCATCGAGAGCCTTCATGCCCGAACTTCCCGAGGTCGAAACGATGGTGCGCGGCATTCGGGCCGCGGTGGAGGGACGGAGGCTGCTCGGGGTCGAGCTGCCGCCGTGCGCGTATCGGCCGATTTCGATCGCTCCGGCCTTCGAGGAGATTCGGGAACGGGTTGCGGGGAGACGAGTTTCAACGGTGTTTCGCCGCGCGAAACGGGTCGTGCTGGAACTCGAATCGGGAGACGCGTTTGTCATCGAGCCGCGGATGACGGGGCTGATGCTGCTGGCCGATCCGCCCGATCCGGAACACTTGCGGTTTTGCTGGCGGTTGGGGGAGGGAGGCGAGACGGGGGGAGCGCGGGACCATGTGCGTCCCTCGCTCACGCGTCGGGCTACAGGGGCGTCGGCGGCGACCGGTGACCTGTGGTTTTGGGATCGGCGGGGGCTGGGGACGATCCGGCTGTTGGACCCCGAGGGGCTGCGTGCGCTGTGCGGGACCGGCAAACTGGGGCCGGACGCGTTGGAGATGACCACGGAACTTTGGCGGGGTTTGGGAGAGCGGACGTCGCGGCCGATCAAGGTGGCGCTGTTGGACCAGTCGCTGGTGGCGGGGATCGGCAACTTGTATGCGAGCGAGATCCTGCATTTGGCGGGGGTGCATCCCGAGACGCGGACCGACCGAATTTCGGCGGCGCGGTGGGGGCGGATCGGGGAGGCGTGTCGCGAGATTCTGGAGCTGGCGATCCGGTACGAAGGATCGACGCTGGGGGACGGGACGTATCGCAACGCGCTGAACAAGAGCGGTGGATACCAGAACGCGCACCGGGTGTACGACCGGGAGGGGGAAACGTGCCCCACGTGCGGACGGGGGGAGGTCACGCGGATCGTGCAGGGGCAGCGGTCGACGTTTTTTTGTGCGAAGTGTCAGAGGGTGGGGCGAAAGTGAGAGGGACGGCGCGAGGGTAACGGCGTGCGATGGAAGCTATGTCGAAGTCGCGTCGAGTGTTTCACAAGCGATGCACGGACCCGTTCGATGATCCGCGCGACAGCCGCCCTGCCCCGCGCTGCCCGGACAATCGTTCGATCCCACAGGCTCAGTCGCGGGATTCGACGGCAGGGCTTTCGCCTTTTACAAGATGCCGAGCAAATCGAAGGCTCTCTCGAATTTTCGCATGAAACCGCGGAGTTTGGACACGACCTTGCCGTCGGCCCCATCGCGAGCGCATGTC
>JBIKMW010000011.1:0-97993 GCA_044359065.1 Planctomycetales bacterium
TGCTTCGTTGGCGACGACGGGTCGTACACCCTTCACGGCGTGTTCTGCGAACTCACCGATTTCTTCCGCCATAACCACGCAGCGCTCCCTGTGGAGCGAATTGCGACTCTCGGGGCTTTCGTAAACAAATGCATGGCCGCTGGCGACGATGACTCGCTTGCTAACGCGGCGGCAACCTGTTTCCTGGAGAACATCGCAGGGGATGACTCTGACCGGATACTGGGGCGGCATCTGACTGGTCCGGCCCGGCGTTACTGGTTGGCTTGGAGTGGACGAGACGCCGAACTGAGCGATGCGGTCGACGGTGGCACATGATTGGCTCATGGTAACTCGAAGTTGTTTGGAAGCCATCCGCCGCTGAACAGGGGCGTTTGCCAGCATAGGTCGAGAAATGGCGTGGCGACAAATAGCCCTGGTGATACTTATTGCGCCGATCTCCCTTGGATTGGCCGTTTTTGCGGTGTCCCTGCTCATCGCAAAACTACCTATGCTCTGCTGCGAGAGGCTGCGAGCCATTCGGTACTTATCCTATGCGTGGATGGTATATCACGGCGTAGTAATTCCACTGTTGCTTTTATGTTTGGGATTGGGGTGGATGGATGTTGTCATCACTTCCGCCTTACTTGGTTTTGCGGGCGGTTGGATGCTCCCCGACCCAATCACCTACATCTTTTATCCCCGTTTTCGCCGAGCGGTGAAGATCAGCATTGAACATGCGGAAGCGGGTGAGGGGCCTCGTCCGATTTACGGAATGGTCAGTGTGGTCGGCTCGGAGGCCGTCCGGACGGTTGTATCCGTTGCAATCGAGAGCGGATCAAGATCGCCGGCCCGACGATTCCTCGCCGTGGCAGATGGAACTGCGAGTGTTGAAGAACTGGATTTTGAATACGTGTCTGCGAACCACGGCGTTCAGGCGCTGCTCTGAGGGAAGGAAGCGCCTTGGTATCTCGGGCTGCGGAGCGTGACGATCGTTGGGTGCCAATACGATGAGGCGGGGAAGCGCGAGCAGCACTGATACGGAGACAATCCGTGAGTTTTCCCGAGAGGATGTTCACATCCTTTGGGTCAACGACTTCTACGATGTGCCGCTCCAAGGGATCGCGGAAGTCGAAGGGGGTCGCTGCCTCTTCGAGATCGTCGACCGTGATTCGCTTGGGACCAAGGACGAGTCGAACAAGTATTGGCTGATTGCCCTGAGCGCTGAGCAACTGCAGGAGGAAGAAGTCTGGCACGACCTGTTCTGTCGCAAGGTCGGGACGCACTTCGACCACACGGGGCGGGCCGCCCCGCAGCCGGAACAAGTCTGTCCCGAGGAGTTCTACGGCCCCTACGGACTTCGAGTGCCACAGGATTACGCTGACAACGAAGTTGTTGGCTGGTTCAGGCTCTGAGCAACAAGAGACGCCGAATAAGACGCTGCTACGCACCCTGACCGCACTTCGGTTCGGCGAGTTCGTAGCGCACTCGGCCCTCCGCCGCTAAGCAGGGGCGTTGACCGGCATAGGTCGAGACATGGCGTGGTGACAAATAGCTGGTTCTTCCGGGGTTTCCGTGGCTGCATTTGTGAATGGCCGGGAAGCACGGGGGACCTCGGTTCAAGCTCAGCAAAATGGGCGGGGAACAGCCGTTTTTACGGGGTTCCTTGACGAACGGGATCAAATGGGCCGCTACACAGTTGAGCCGCGCGCACCCGGAAAAAGCATTCAGTGCCGGCTCGCACGCTCACTCTTTTTCAGCCACGAAAATCGCTGAAGAACCTGATTTTTGTGCTTCAACGGTGGAGGGCATCGCGGCATGGAATACCTCATCCCCTGCTCGGATGGCTTTTGGGAGCTTGGCTACAACCAATGGCCAGATGTGTTCCGACCTAACGAACTGCCGTTCGAGCGGCTCCCGGGGCAGGCCTACCGGCTGCTCATCGCCGGGGTACCGGTGTACTTCGCGGACGAGATGCCGGGCATCCAGATTGCCGTCAAGGGAGAGCTGTCGGATGTGGTCGGACGGCAGATCGCCGACGATGTCTTGGCCAACCTCCAGCGCACCACCGGGCAGCAGGGGTACGTGGTCGAACTGTAGTTGCCGACGCCAAAACAGGTGCTGAAGAGTTTGTCGGTGCGCCCGTCACACGGATCCTCGGTGGCAAGCTAAAGCCGTGCGTTCCTTTTCGCTCCTGTGGTTGTTCCGCAGGACCAGGCCAAGCCGAGGTCACGCGCGACCCCCGTACGGTATCAGCCTGCTTGAAGCGCCGGACGAGTTGGCGATGGGGCGCGGCGCCAGAAGAGGAGGAGGACGAGCCACGCTACGAAGGGGAGCAGTCCTACGGTGGCGAAGACCCAGGGGTGGATGGTTGGGTCGGCTTTGACGAGGGTGCCGATGCGGTCTTGCATGAAGCCCAAGGCCACCCAGTTGCAGAAGCTGAGGGAGCCTCCCACCTTCCCCTGGTTGCGTCCGGACAGTTCCTGTGTGAGCGAGTAATACAGCGGGTTGAGTCCCAACGCCCCCGTGGCGACGACGAGCAGCAAGCCCAACAGGAGCGGGCCTTTCCCGAGCAGCGCAACCGGGACCAGGCAGGCCACCATCGCCGAGCCGGTCAGAAACACCGCCAGCCGGGCGGAATGGATCGACCAGCCCCCCAGCGCCAATTGGATCGTCAACCAACCGGTCAACAGGCTGCCGCAGCAGGAGGCGGCGTAGAACAGCGACGTATAGAAGTCGGTCTCGTTCTTCGTGTAGCCGTGCACCGCCTGCAGCGAGCTGGGCATCCACACGCGGAGACAATGCCAGGGCATGTTGAGGGCCAGCACCACCACCAGCAGGATCCACCACCGGCGCGTGGTGAAGACCTGCACCAGTGTCATTTCCTGCAACGGTTGGTCGCGCGCCGGGGCGGTCGCCCCGTCTGGGGCGACTGTCGCGGATTCGTTCGTCTGGAGGACCGGGCGGTTCACGTCTGCCTCATTCACCAACCGCCACCAGGCCCATGCCCACGGCAGCCCGCACATGCCGACGACGAGGCACGACCACCGCCACCCAGACGCATCCCAACGTGCCAACAGCACCACCAACAACGGTGTGAGGATCTGTCCGAGTGCCGCGCCACTTTGCAGGATGCCGTTGCTCCACGTGCGTTCGTGCGGGGGAAACGTTCGCTGCGTCATGCGCAACGCGCACGGCCAGTGGGCCGCTTCGAACAGCCCCAACAGGAAACGGCAGACGTAAAACCCTTCGAGCGAAGTGACCAGTCCCGAACAGAATCCCGCCGCCGACCACGCCACCACGATCAACGGATACAGCCACCTGACCGAGGCGACATCCGCCGTGACGCCGAACACCAAGCCGCCGGCGGCGAAACCCCAACTGAACCATTTGTCGGCGCGGCCGTATTCCTGGGGGGTCACGCCGAACGATTTCTGGAACTCGTTCGCGTTCTGCGTGAGCGTCACCCGGTTCGCGTACAGCAGGATCGATGCGACGCACAAGATGCCGCACACCAGCCAACGCCAGCGTTCGGAACGGGGAGGACAGGCGTCCGGCGGAGTGGCGGCCATGTGGAGTTTCGCCGGGGGATGGGGGTGACGAGGGGGGGATTCGATGGGGATGGGTTTCCGCCGCGAATCGTTTGCGTTCGGCGGAGCGAACGCCCAGAAAGGGGCTGTCAGGAGGTTCGTTCGCAACGAATGGTCGGTCGTGATGCTTCGGAGAGGCTTTGCGCGACGACACAATAGCGTTCGACGAGCTGGCCGAGTTTGGCGAGTTGCTCGTCGCTGGCGGAGGTGTCCAACCGAATCACGAGGCGGATGGCGAGGAAGCCCACGGGGACTTCGCGACTGATGCCCAAAGTGCCGCGGAAATCGAGGTCACCCTCGGATTCGACCGTGCCGGACCGAAACGGGATGTTCATGGCTGTGGCGACGGCGCAGGCTGTTGTTCCGGCACACCCGACGAGCGCTTCGAGCAGCATTTCGGCGGAGCAGGCAAATGAGCCATCGCCACCGGCCAAAGGATGCATGCCCGCAACGGTCACGGCACCACGGCCCGTGGTGATGCGACAGGCGAGGTGTTCGCGATCCAGGTCGGCTCGGACGCGGAGAGTCGCGAAGGCGGTGGCGGGGTCGTTCCGGTAGCGCTCCTTGAGCGGGGCCTGCAGGGTCCGAAGATCGTGGTCCGTCATGGGGCACCGGCATGGTCGATGGAGTTGATCGCGAGGGATGCGACCATCGTGATGGGGGGGCGACCGGGGGGCAAGCATGGCACGCTACACTGTGAACGACTTCTTGTGTGGAAGTCGCTGCACGGGAACGGTGTGCGTGTTCGTGGTGTGTGGACGCGGAAGGCGCGGCTTCTTGGCGGTGCGCGACCCGGCCACGAGGTGGCCGGGGGCCCCGAAACAGAGACCCGAAACAGGCATGACCCGTCTTGGGGTCTATGCAGCAAAGTCCCTGGGGATCGGGCCGTTGAAATTCGAGACGGACAGTGCGGGTTTGGTCTTCATTCTGTACGGCGGACTTCCAGTTCGTCGCCCGAAAGGCTGTAGGACCGACGGACTGGAAGTCCGTCGTACGAGAGCCGTCCGCCAAAATGGCAGTTACGGGTGAAGGCGATGTGGGCTTCGTAAACCGTTTTCTGGCAGTTGGTTACGTAGGACTGGCAGGGAGTCGCTACGTTGGTGCGAGGTTTGCAGGCGGGAATGGGGCCGAGATCGAGTCGTTTCCCGACCGAGTCGTATGGAGTTCGCTATGTCCGTTGGAGATGGGGCCGTGGCCGAAGCGTCTGCTCCCGAACAGTTCACGTTTCAGACCGAGATCAAGCAGCTGCTGCACCTGCTGTCGCACTCGCTGTATCAGCACCGCGAGATCGCGCTGCGGGAGTTGATCTCGAACGCGTCCGACGCGCTGAACAAACTGCGGCATATCCAGTTGGCCGACGAGCAGTACCGGGACGACGCCCCCCTCTCGATTTTCCTCGACATCGACAAGACCGACCGGGTGTTGACGATTCGGGACAACGGCGTGGGACTGACGCGCGACGAGTTGGTCGAAAACCTGGGGACGATCGCGCACAGCGGGTCGCTGTCGTTCCTGAACAAGCTGCCGGCGGAGAGTCGGGGGGACCTGTCGCTGATCGGGCAGTTCGGCGTGGGGTTCTATTCGGCGTTCATGCTGGCGGACAAGGTCGAGGTGCTGACGCGAAGTTATCGCGACGAACAGGGATACCGCTGGGAATCGGACGGGACGGGACGGTTCACAATCACCCCCGTCGACAATGTTCCGCGCGGCGCGCAGATCCGGCTGCACCTCAAAAAAGGTTCCACGTCGACCGAGGATGCGGACGATCCGGGAATCGCGGGGACGTACGACGACTACCTCGAATCGTGGACGATGGAACGGGTGATCGGGAAGTACTCGACGTTCGTGCCGTTCCCGATCCATGTCGAAGGGAAGCAGGTCAACACACAGCGCCCGATCTGGGTCGAACCGAAGAGCCAGGTTACCGAGGAGCAGTACAAGGACTTCTTCGGATTCCTGAGCCACGGCGGCGGCGAGCCCCGATGGCACCTGCACCTGTCGGCGGATTCGCCGTTCCAGTTCCACGCGATTCTGTACTGCCCGCAGACGAACCTCGAAAAACTCGGCTTCGGCAAGGTCGAAAAAGGGCTGCACTTGTGCGCGAAGCGGATTCTCGTGCAAGACGACAACCGCGATTTGCTTCCCGAGTACTTGCGGTTTTTGACGGGCTTGGTCGACGCGGCTGACCTGCCGCTCAACGTGTCGCGCGAAACGTTGCAAGACAACACGCTGGTGCCGAAGCTTCGCCGCATTCTGACGCGGAAGGTGCTGGACCATCTCGACGATTGGTCGCGCGAGGCACCGGAGAAGTACCGGGAATTCTGGGACGAGTTCGGCTCGCTGGTGCGGACGGGGGTGGGGGTCGATTGGGAGTCGCGCGACCGCCTCGCCAAGCTGTTGCGGTACACGTCCACGAAAGCCGCGGTGGAGGCTCCGACATCGCTGGCGGAATACAAATCGCGGATGGTCGAAGGACAGGCGCAGATTTACTTCGCGTGCGGACCGGACGCGGCGGCACTGAAGCACAACCCGCATCTGGAGTTGTACGAGAAGCGCGGGATCGAAGTGCTGCTCATCACCGATCCGGTCGACGAGTGGGTGCTGTCGCAACTGCGGACGTTTGAAGAGACGCCGATCGTGGCGATCGACAGCGCGGATGCCGCTCCGCCGAAGGGGAGCGACGCTTCCGACGCGGAGGACTCGAAGGCAGCCGACGAGCCGGGCTTCCATAAGCTGCTCGACCTGTTCCGGGACGCGCTGAAGGAGAAGGTCTCCGAAGTGCGGGCGTCGACGCGGTTGGCCGACAGTCCAGTCTGTCTGGTCAACGCCAAGGGGGCGTTCACGCCGCAATTGCAGATGCTGCTCAAGGCGACGCAAAAGGACTTTGAGCTGACGAAGCGCGTGTTCGAGGTGAACCCGAAAGCGGCGCTCATCGCAAAGCTGGCGGGGTTGGCGACGCGCGACGATCAGCAGGCGTTCGTACGGCTGTGCGCGGCGCAGTTGTACAGCGAGGCGCTGCTACTGGAGGGGGTCGCACCGGAACCTCACGAGTCGGTGGAGCGGATGCGGTCGTTCATGGCGGAGTTGGCGGAGAAGCGCGGGTGAACGAAGGGTGTGTTCGCAGGCGGGGGATACTCGCACCGGGGACACTCTCACCGGGGATACGGGTGGGAAGCTGCGGGCATCGCTCGCGGGGAGAGCGGGGGTGGCCTGTCAAAAACTTGCCGTTTGGCGGTGTTGAGCGGTTCAGAGATGTTGCACTTCCGCAGTGATTCATTGACGGCGCTGAGAGCGACGCCCCCTCATCCGCCCTTCGGGCACCTTCTCCCCCACGGTGACGTTTTGTCCCGTTTTTCAACACCGATTGTGGGGGAGAAGGGTCGCAGCCGAAGACTGGAGTTGAGTCGGGGCCGTGTCTTCGATCTTCGGCCCGGGGACGAATCCCCACCTCGCGCGGACCTTGGCCGTTTGGCTGGTGTGAACGTTTCGCGAACACGACTCCGCTTCGGTGACAAAGCGGCGACGACAACCTAACCTCTTGCATGCCGGGGGAGCGGCGCATCGCGCGACCTCCCCGCGAGCATGTTGGAGAGGCTCCGAATATGCCGGTGGAACCGCTGAGGATTTTCGTGGTGGCCGACATCACGCATCACCGCACCGCCAGGGTGTGGGGCGAGGTGGACGCCGCGCTCAAGCACGAGAGCATCGTGCGGGTCGGGGAGTGCCTCGACCGGAAGGTGACGATCCCCAAGGCGGATATTGATCTGCTTGTGGTGGTGGGAGGGGACGGGGCGATCCTGCGCGCGTGCCGGCGGATGCGGGACGATCAACTCCCGATCCTGGGGGTGAACGGCGGGCGTTTGGGCTTTTTGGCCGACCTGTCGCCGAAGGATCTGGTCGCCAAGCTCGATGCGATCATCGAACGCAAATTCGAGATTCACCGCTACCAGATGTTCGAGTGCTTGCTTTCCACCCAGGCAGGTGAAGAGCGGCATCTGGGACTGAACGAGGTCGTGGTCTCGTGCGGTGCGGCCGCGCGGATGATCGACATCGAACTGCAGATCAATGGCGAATTGGCGACGACGTACTCGGCGGATGGACTGATGATCTGCACGCCGGTCGGGTCGACGGCCTACAATCTGGCCGCCGGGGGGCCGATCCTGCGACAGACGTTGCGGGCGTTCGCCATCACGCCGATTTGCCCCCACACGCTCACGAATCGACCGATCGTGGAGAGCGCCGAAAGCGTGTTTCGCCTGCGCGTGCCGAACGCCCCCGATGGTGCGACGCTGGTCATCGACGGCCAGACGCGGCGACTTGTGACGCACGAGGACAGCATCGAGGTGCGGAAGGCGGCAGTGTCGCTGATGATGGCCAAAGTCGAAGGTCACAACTATTACGCGACGCTGTTTCACAAGCTGGGCTGGGCGGGACAGAATCCGAATCTCGGGGGGTGAGTCCGGGCGTGCCCTTGTAGCGGGTGGCGAGGCGGGTTCACGCTTGGCCGAAAATGTACGTTTTCCGCGACGAGAGTGTGAGGGATTCGGCGCTGTCCGCAGGTCACTGTGTCCCCGGAATCCACACGGGGTCCCTCGCTCACGCTTCGGGTTTCCATCACGATTTTCGTGGAATCACATCCTCTGTAGGGCTGAGGGGGGCGGGATCGGGGAGGACGCGGCTGGTTTATCGCGCGCGTGCGGGTCGCTGTCCCTTGCCGACGCGACGGGCTACAACGGAGGACTTCGTCATCGACGAAACCTTGCCCACTGGTTGTCGACGAGTACCACGCATTCCGGAGACCGCATCTTGTCCGCACGCAAAGTCGCCCTTGTCACCGGCTCCGCCACGGGAATCGGCCGCGCCGCCGCCATTCGCTTCGCCCAGGCGGGTTACGACGTGGTGGTGAATTACTCGCGCAGCGAGGCCGAGGCGAAGGAAACCCTGGGGTTGGTCGAAGCGGCTGGAGCGCGGGGACTGCTCATTGCGTGCGACATCGGCGAAGACGCGTCGGTCCGGGCGATGATGGCCACGATCGAGAAGGAATTCGGGCGCCTCGACGTGTTGGTCAACAACGCGGGGACGACGTTCATCGTCGAGCACAAGCAACTGGAGGAGATGACCGAGGAGCGGTGGGACCGCATCCTGCAGGTGAATGTGAAGGGAACGTTTTTCTGCATCCGCGCCGCCGCTCCGCTCCTCAAGAAGACCGGTGGCAACATTGTCAGCGTCAGCAGCGTTGCGGGGATCAGCGGCGACGGGTCGTCGATCGCCTATGCGGCCAGCAAGGGGGCGGTCAACACGCTGACGAAGTCGCTGGCGCGGGCGCTGGCTCCGGAAATCCGGGTGAATGCGGTCTGTCCGGGCCCCGTCGACACCCGCTGGCTCCGCAAGATGATGAACGAGGAGCAGATCAAGACGCGGACGGCGGCATATCCGCTCCAGCGCCCCGCGTATCCTGAGGACATTGCGGACGCGATTCTGTACCTGGCAACGGGTACGACGCTCACGACCGGGCAGTGCCTCGTGGTGGACGGTGGCCGAACGATGTGACCCAATTGGCGGAACGGTGTCTAAAAAAAGAACGGCCCGTCGGCGTTAGGAAACACCGACGGGCCGCCTCGTTTTTGCCCTCGACCGGGACGCTACTCGGCCTTCTTTTCGGCCGGCTTCTCGCTGTCTGGGACAACTCCCAGCGCGGCGCGGAACGCCTTGCCGGAGGCGGTTACGGTCTTGTCGGGACCGTCGAATTTGACGAAGTACGCGCCGGCTTCCGTCGCGACGATCGCGCCGAGCATGCGCCAGCCGGGCATCGACTTGGACTGACCGGCGATGGGAGGGCCGATCGGCTTCTTGTAGGTCCCGGACAGCTCCACAAGGGTGAAGTCCCCTTGCGAGGTCTTACCTGCGGTGACTTTCGAGGCGCGACCCTTCTCCTCGAACTGGCCGACCCAGCGGTCGATATTGGCCTGGACCCCACCGGCGCCCCCTTGTCCGAAGAAGAACACCACGATCTCGCCCGCGTCCTTATCCCCTTCGATGGCAGGGACCTTGATCTCTCCCTCGCGGAATTGGCGGGTCGACTCCTTGAATTCCCACGTCTCGGGGATGTCCAGCTTCAAAGCTCCGGCCGTGACCTTTTTGGTCTTGGCGGCCGGTTCGTCGGCGCCGGTCAACTGGATGGTCGGCGTGGACTTCTTCGCGGCGGCGGCGAGCGGTCCGCTGGCCGGCAAGGCCGCTCCCTCGACGAGCATGGGGATCGAATACAGGCCGGTCCGCGCGGTGATGTAGAGGGTTTTACGGTCGGAGCCGCCGAATTTGCAGTTGGCGGGACGTTCGGGGACCGGGATGCGTCCGACGACATCTCCGGCAGGGGTGAGCACCACCACTCCCGTGTAGGTGGCGTACAGATTGCCGCGAATGTCCAGGGCCATCCCGTCGGGACCGCCACCGTCGGTCTTCTCGTCGCCTCGGAAAATCAGTCGCCCCGCGGCAACATTGCCCGGCGACAGGATCGGATAGGCGTACAGTTCGCGGCGATTGGGTTCCGCGACGTACAGCGTCCGCCCGTCGGACGAGACCAAGACCCCGTTGGGGCGCTCCAAGTCTTCGATGACGCGCGACACGGTGCCGTTCGCGGCCACGTAATAGACCCCCATTGTCGGCTGCTCGACCGCCGGGCCGTCGCCATATCGGGGATCGGTGAAGTACAGCCCGCCATGGGCGTCGAGCGCGAGGTCGTTGGGGCTGTTGAGGGCCTTTCCGCCGAAGTCTCCGGCGACCGTTTTCAGTTCCTTCGTATCGGAATCGGCGATCATCGCCACGTTGCGCGCTCCGCCGCGGCAGAGATAGAGGTTGCCTTTGGCGTCGAAGGCGAGGCCGTTGGCCTTGCCGGATGGGTTGAGGAAGTCCTTGGACGTTCCGTCGGGAAGGACCTGGACGATGCGGTCGTTCGGGATGTCGCTGAACAGCAGGTAGCCGCGCGGACTCCAGGCCGGACCTTCCGTGAACTTGCAATCACCGACCACCTTGGTCGCCTTCGCGTCGTCCGCGACCAACTCGTTCAAGGCCACTTGGGCGACGGCGAAACTCGGAGCGGCCAGCAACGTGCAGGCCGCCAGCAACGAACATAACCCCGTCGTCGCCGAAATCCGCTTGGGGAACAGAGCGGTTCCGCATGGGCGGCGGCTTCTCGACATCCATTTCCGATCAACTGTTGGCCGCATGATAGTGGCTCCTGTGGGACAGCCCTGTCACCGAAGGGACCCGGGCAAAACGGGAACGCTTGGCGGGATGGTATCGAGAGGGACTCTCGGCGTGAAACCGGCGAGGCCACACGGGATGACCGCTTGCTCTGCGGAATGCCGTCACTCGTGAAGTGTTTCGCCTCAAATCTTTGCGGGTCGCATCACGCATTCCCGAGTGTTTTCACCACATCCCTGAGAATTCTTTGCGCGAGCGGTACACCGTCTGCGCCGCGTGTCGATTTCGAGGCATGTTGGACCAGTCGCGAGTGCCGAAATTCGATCGTTCGGGCCGCCCGACAAGAGGGGGCGGAAACGCCGAGCCGCGACAGGAAAACGCCTGGTCGAGAGGGGGGGCCGTGTGGCCCGCCCGAGCAATTCGCCGAACAAATTCCTGCAATACGATTGCAGAGAGGGCTCACACCAACGTGGACACGATCACAGCGATCTTGGATCGGGTTTCCGCCACCGTGCCGAACGCGACCCCCGCGACACCGGTCGACTATTCGGCCGCGATCCGGGCGGAGCTGCGTGACGCGCGGGCGTTGGCATTTCGGCAGGCGACCGAGATGCAGTCGCTGCGCGAGCGGGCGGCCGTGGCGACGCATCGCGTGGAGGAGGTGTTGTCCCGGCGATTGGAGTTCGCCAGTCGGGTGAGCCACGAAATCCGCTCCCCGTTGAACGCGATTCTGGGCTACGCCGACCTGTTGCTGGAAGCGACCAGCGAAGTGACCGTCGCGGGACCAGGCGTTCCGCCGACGACCACGGCGGAAGCGGGAGTTTCGCGAAAGGCCGTGGACGCAGGCTCCGTGGAGGGAGGCCCTGTCGCACCGCACGAAACGACCTCGTTGGTGCCGTGGTTGCGCGTCATCCAGCGGAACGCGGAACAGTTGTTGACGGTGGTCGAGGACATCGTGGAGTTGGCGCGGCTCGAAGCTGGTCGCTCGGAACTCGAAACGGAAGATGTGTTTCCTACCCGCGAAGTGTTTGAATTGGTGGACCGGTTGGGACCTCGCGCTCGCCAAAAGCGGTTGCCGGTGGACATTCGCCACCAGGGGCCGATCCCCGAGCGGATCCGCACGGATCGCGGGAAGCTCCAACGCGTTCTGACCAACCTGCTGGGGAATGCGATCAAGTACACGGATCGCGGAAAGATCGTCGTCACGATCTCGATGGCCGGTTCCCCGTGGGACGAGTCGCCACGATTGAAGTTCGCGGTCGAAGACACGGGGATGGGAATCAGCCGCGAATGGCTTGGGCATCTGTTCGAGTCGCCGCTGTCCGCCTCGGTTCCGGAAGCCCGGCAGTCGGCGGGTACGGGGTTGGGACTGGCGGTTTCGTGGCACCTGGCACGGCTGTTGGGGGGGGACCTCACCGTCGACAGCGAGCTGGGACGAGGCAGCACGTTCACGTTCACCGTCGGGACCGGGCGTCTCGACCAGGTGCGGATGGTGGGTCACCTGGGACCGGAGTCCGAAGACGAAGCGCGACCGCCAGTGCGTGTTCAAGCTCCGACACACGGGCCGACGCTGCAAGCGAAGGTGCTGGTGGTCGAGGACGGCATCGACAATCAGCGATTGCTCAAAATGATTCTGGCGCGTGCCGGTGCGGTCGTGGAAATCGCCGAAAACGGGCGCGTGGGTGTGGATCGGGCGCTGGCCGCGCTTCGCGGAGGCCGGCCGTTCGATGTGATCCTCATGGACATGCAGATGCCCGAACTCGACGGGTACGGGGCGACGCGCGAATTGCGGACGCAGGGGGTGAGCCAACCCATTCTGGCACTGACCGCGCACGCGATGTCGGGCGATCGCGACCTGTGCCTCGCCGCCGGGTGCGACGACTATCTCACCAAACCGGTGGACCGGGACATCTTGTTGCAGACTCTCTGCCGGTGGCTGGACGAAGCGCGGAAAGTCGGTGGGGCGGCGTAACGCGGATTTCGCGTGGGGCCAACTGGGGGGGCGGAAGCTAACGGACGGCGCCCCTCGGTTTCGGATGCGGCGCGGTACTACGCCAAGGGGAGCCCGCTGTCGGAGCGGCAGGCCGCGTCGTGGTGGTGGACGATTTCCCGGGCGGCGGGATGCGTGTCGCCGTTGCCCAGCGTCACCAGGAACTCGCAGGCCGCGAATTCCTGAGACGCTTCGTTGTAGCGTTCGACCCATTCGCGACGCGCCGCGAGACGGTCTTCCGGAATCGGCCAAACCAATCGTCGTCCGTTCCACCCGTGAAAATCGACCCCGATCCGCCACGGCTTGGGGGTCAATCGCGCGCGAAAGCAGTTCTGGTTGCGGCACATGGCGACGAACACGGGATCGGCGCGGACGGCCTCGAACAACGCGGTTGCCTCGTCGCCGCGCGGGTCGAGCGGGGCATGCGTGGCGAGGACCCGCAATCCCGCCGGGGTCCGGTAAACGCGGACACCCCATTCCGGGTGGCTGGTGATGAAGGCCTGGATCCGCCCGAGGGCGACTTGTTCGAAGCCCCCGCGCACCGCGACCGCCGAGCGGTGCAAGTCGCGGGCAAACGACAATCCGCGGATCAATCCCCAGACGACCCCGGCCGCGACCAACACCCACCCCACCCCCCAGCGGCTGGTCGACCAGAAGGCGGCCGCGACGAAGACGAGAACCAGCAGACACGAAAGCTTGCCGGGAGGGGCGGTGTCGAGGTCGATGTCGGCGAACAGAACGTCGGGCGTGTTGAGGCAGAGCGCTCCGTATCCGTTGCGAGTCACGACGGCGGTGCCGACGCGGTCGACGATTTCCTCGCGGATGGGCGTTCCCGCCGCACCGTTGTACGCGGTTTTCCGCTCGCGACGGGGAACGGACTCGCCCCGGCTGACGTGCTGAAAGGCCTCAAGCGCCCGCGACTCGGCATGACGCAGGGCGGCGGCGTCACTGTCGTCGGACCAGCCCCAGCGTCGAATGACGACGGACCGACCCGCGTACGACCGCTCCAAGCGGTATTCGGCCCAGAAGCGGGGAACGAGCATGGGGAACCTTCGGTCCGAAACATGCAGATCGATGGGAAGCGGCGAGGGGCGGAGGCGATCGCGAGTCCAGAAAGCGAGCCTGCGAAGTCGACTCTGCTGGCGACTCCGCCCCCAGAAATGCGGCGGGATTGTAACGGCCCGGCAGGGGACTCAGGAGAGGAGTACGGGGAGTGCGCCGGTGGATGATGCGCGAACTCGACCGAGTCGGCGTGGTCGCCACGGGCCACTCTCGAAAGCAGGATCGGCGTTGATGGCTGGCGGACCTGGACGATCTTGGGATTCGGCCAAGAGGATTGCGACTGGTTTCGGAAGGCGTTGCCATGTAAGGGGTTAAGAGGCCGCCGACGCTTGACGGCGAAGTTCCCTCGATCCATAATGGTGGTTTCGATATTTTCCCGTCCCTCTCACAGGCTGCGCGGGGTCGTTCACGGGTCGTCGTTGGGTTTGGCGCGAGTTCAGTTCGCACAAAAGCCATCCGCCCGGACGAGTTCGACGCAGGCTGCCAGCCCGGATGACGCTGATGGCGCAGTTGTTGAAGAAGACGGAGATCGCCGAGTTCAAGGCTCTGTTGGAGAACCTGCAAGCCCGGTTGCGCGGGGACGTGCAACAGTTGACGACGGAAGCGCTGGGAACCGACCGCGAGGATGGCGGTACCGAATCGAAAAGTCCCACGCATATGGCCGAGCTGGGGAGCGAAACGTTCGAGCAGGATTTCGCTCTTTCGTTGGTCGTCAACCAGCAGGAGACCCTCTCCGAAATCAAGGTCGCGCTGGAAAAGATCAAGGACGGCACATTCGGGTTGTGCGAAGTCTGCCTGAAGGAAGGCAAGACGGCCGCCCACTCACTCATCAGGAAAGAGCGGCTGAAGGCGATTCCGTACGCCCGCAACTGCGTCGAGTGCGAACGGAAGCGATCCACCCGCTGAACGGGGCGTCGGCATGGAAGATTCCCCCGCTGTTGCCACGGCGCCGGCCGTGCTCCGTCACGACGTGGACGATTCGTACCCGTCGAGCCGCATCGTCCTGTTCGGGGCGATCGTGGCGTTCGGCCTGGTCGTCGACCTGGCGTCCAAGGCCGCCGTCTTCGCCCAATTGGGCTATCCGCACCGATCGAGCGACTGGGCGTGGGGAACGCCGCTCCTGTGGGGTCGGTTCGACATCCGTCTGACGACCAGCTTCAACCAGGGGGCGCTGTTCGGACTGGGACAGGGATTCACGCCGGTGTTCGCCCTGCTGAGCGTGGTGGCGGTCGGCTTCGTGCTGTGGTGGCTGTTCAAAAAGGGAGAGGCCCGCAGCCTTTGTCTGACCGTGGCCTTGGGGCTGGTGTCCGCCGGCGCGCTGGGCAACCTGTACGACCGGTTGTGGTTGCATGGTTGTCGGACGCTGGAGGGGATGCCGCTGACCGGGGTGCGGGACTTCCTCGATTGCAAGATTCCGTGGATCGTGTTCATGTCTCCCGAGGGACGCTTCGCGCCGACGCTGGTCGCGCAGTGGTCTTGGCCGATTTTCAATCTGGCGGACAGCTTTCTGGTGTGCGGGGCCGCGCTGTTGTTGGCGCAGTCGCTGTTCGCCCCACGGCCGGCGGAGGTCGCCGTGCCAAGGGGAGCACTCTCCGAACCCCGCGCCGCCGGGGCGTGAGGACCGCGCGTTCCGCTTCCGCCGAGGCACCGGGTTTCCGCGTAGGGTTTGTCGTTACCACCGCTGACAAGTGACCGTCGATGCACATCCGTCAGGCCCGAGCGTTGTGGGCGCCCAATGTGTGGTTCGGTCGCGAGGCGCTCGACGCGACGGTCGAAATCGACGCCGACGCCCGGCTGTCGGAATTGCCGGAACTGATCGCCCGACTGGATCGGAGCCTTCCCGCGCGGCGCGAGTGGTTCGGGCCCTTTCCGGATGGAGCGGCGGTCCCCGAAGAAGAGGCCGCGATTCTGTGGCCGATGTTGCTGGCCCAAACGGCGCTCGCGCTTCAAGGCTTGGCTCGTTCCCCCGCGGCGCTGGAGTATCGGGTCGTCGCGACGTGCGAACCGAGTTTGTTCCGCGTGGCGATGGTGGCGACCGACCCGCGCCTGATCGCGCGGTGCGTGGACGAAGCCGCGAATATTTTGGACGGACTGCGTCGGCGGAACCCGGTGGATGTCGAAAAACTCCTGCCGGAACTGGTCGACTTCGCCGACGACGTGTGCATCGGCCCCAGCACGATGCTGATTGTGGGAGCCGCGCGGAAACGGGGGATTCCGCATCGCAGGATCGGCGACCTCAGTCTGATTCAATTCGGCCACGGACGTTTTCAAAGACGGATCTGGACCGCCGAGACGGACCGCACACCGGCCATCGCCGAGGCGATCTCGCGCGACAAACAACTCACCAAGCAGATCCTGCACGCTTCGGGGGTTCCGGTTCCGGACGGGGGAGTCGTCACCGATGTGGACGACGCGTGGCGGGTGGCGGAGCGGATCGGGGCGCCGGACGTGCCGGTGGTGGTGAAGCCGTTGGACGGCAACCACGGGCGGGGAGTGTTTCTCAACCTGCGGACGCGGGCTGAGATACAGGCGGTGTTCCCACACGCCGCGGCCGAGGGTTCGGCGGTGATCGTCGAGCGGTTCGTGATGGGGGTCGAGCACCGTCTGCTCGTCGTGGGGGACCGCATGGTGGCCTGTTCGCGCGGGGAGTACGCGATCGTCACCGGCAACGGGCGCGACAGCGTGCGGACCCTCGTCGAGACTCAATTGAACAGCGACGCGTCGCGCGGGGTGTCGGAAACGCTGCCGAACAATGCCATCCAGATCGATGCCACGGTCGTCGCCCAACTCGCGCAAGAGGGGTTTACGCCCGAATCGATTCCGCCCGACGGTCGGGAAGTCCTCGTCAAGCGGATGGGAACGCACGGGCCGGACGTGACCGACGAGGTGCATCCGGAGATTGCGGCGGCGGCTGTACGGGCCGCGCTGGCCGTGGGCCTCGACGTGGCGGGGGTGGACCTTGTCGCCGAGGACGTGTCGCGTCCGCTGTCCGAACAGGGGGCGATGGTGTGCGAGGTGAACGCCGGCCCGCAACTGCTCATCCACGCCCACCCTCGGGGTGGCAAGGGGCGTCCCGTGGGGGAGGCGATCGTCGAACGGTTGTTCCCCGAGGGGGACGCGGGGCGGATTCCCGTGGTGGGGGTGATCGGAAGCGGCGCGACGGAAACCGCTCGGCTGGTGGCGGGAATGCTGACGGCCGCGGGGTACGATCCGGGATTGACGTGCGCGGCGGGGGCGTGGGTTTCCGGGTGGAGAACCGAGCACCGCAACCGCGCGACCTCTCCCGCGGCGCGGGAGATGCTTTCCGCGGTGACCATCAACGCCGCGGTGTGCGAACTCGACTGGCGCAGCGTGTGCGAATTTGGCGCGCCGACCGACCGCTTCGACGTGCTGGTCGCACTGCCGGAAACCGATCCGGACCCGGTCGATCCGGCGGACCTCGACCGGGTGGAATCTCCCCGCGAGGCCTTGTTGGCGTGCCTGAAGGGGGTTTCGCGGAGGGGATGCCTGGTCCTCGTCGAGGGGGCGGGGGAACTCGATCCCGCGCTGTGCGACCGCCCGGGAGAAGTGATCGTGGTCGAACGGAGCGGCCATTCCGGTGGAACGACGGCAAGCCCGAATGCGACTCGAATCACGTGCGCGGGAGGGGAAGTTCGCATCGCCCGCGCGCGGGGGGCGTTCGCGCCGCTGTTGCGACTGGACACGTTCGCCGAAACGGTCCGTCCGGCACCATCCGAATCGACGCCGCTGTTGGCGGCCATCGCCGCGGCGCGGGCACTGGGGGTTTCCCCGGCGTTCATCGCCGCGGGTTGGGACCGGTATCTCTGATCCGTTCGGCGCGCAAGACCACTCGGATGGGTGGTGTCATTCGAGGTGGCCGTCCTCGCCGTCGGAGCGGGTCTTCAGGAACAGGGCTTTCTTCTGGCCCGGCAGGGTGAAGTCGAAGCCGCAGGAGCGGAAGAACTCCTCCGAAGCGGTCACCGCCATTACCTCGAGGATGCCTTCCTCGCGAGCGCGTTCCACGCACGCCGCCACAAGCAGTTTGCCGATGCCCCGTCCGCGATGCACCGGCCCGACCACCAGGCTGCGAAGTTCGGCCAATTTGCTGGAGTAGATCTCCAGCGCCGCGCAACCGGCCAGTTCGTCGCCGATCATGGCCACGAAGAAATTTGGCAACAACAGCGCAAGTTCGCCGATGGTCCGCCGCAGCAACACGTGTTGTTCGATCAACGGTTCGATCAGTGCGGCGATCTTCGGGACATCGGCTCCGCGCGCCGGTCGCACGATCACCTCCAAGTCCCCGCCCGCCGCCAAGTCCCCGCCCGCCGCGTCTCTTCCGGCCGCGTCCCTTTCCGCCGATTGGGGCGACTCCCGCGGCGGGTCGTAATAGGGAGGCGTCGAGGAGGGGTCGTGCGACATCGAAGACCTATGGGGTGCGGTGTCCGACGGAACATGCGCCGCCGGTGGTTCGTCCGTGGACATCGAAACGGGAATGGGCACGGAACGGGACACGCGGGCTGGAAACTCGTTCACGGTTTCTCGGAGGCGTCGCAAGCGCACACCAGGCGTCCACAACCGGGGCACCCTCCGCCATATTTTTTGAGCACCGCCGCCTGCAAGTCCACCCCCGCGACATTCGCGATCGTCGCCAGCCACGCCAACACGTCCGCGAACTCCAAGGCCAACTCCTCCGGAGTCCCCTCGCGCAGCGCGGTCGCCAACTCCCCCACTTCTTCCATGAGCCACATGAACGTCCCCTCGACGCCGCGGGCTTCGTCCTTGGACGAGTACATCACCCGAATCAGGTCTTGCAGGTCGGTCAGGGAGAAATCGGGGGGCAACGACATGGGGGCGATCCATCGGGGTGACGGGATTCCGCAAGGGAGCACGGCGGATGGTGTCCCGAACAGAGTTTTTCGGAGAGTTGCCAGCCGCTCAAGGTTCAGGTTCGAACAACAAGGGGACCTCCTCCGAGTTGACGCCGGTCGTCATCCGCAACAAAAAGTTGGACACGCCTCGGCTTTCCATGTTGCCATTGCCGTAGGCGACTTCCTTGAACATTTCCGCCGCCTCGGCGCACTGTCCCGCTTCCAGCAACACCACTCCCAGGAGCACGCGACCGTCGAGGTCCAGGTCGTAACCCGCGCCGAGCGCCCCGAATGCCGTCGACAGCGCGTCGAGCGGCCACAACCGTCCGCGTTCGCCTCCCCCTTTGGGCGGGAGCGTCGCCAACAGGCCGCCGACCATGCCGCGAACCGCCTCGTCGCGACCCTCCCGCAAAATGGCGATCGCCCGCACATGGTCCCCTTGCAGGGTCAGGGGGATCACGGACGGTTCCCGCCAGTTCCCCAGGCCGGACTGACGAGCGGGAATCTCCAGGAGCCGCAATTCGTCGGACGCCTCCGCGACCCGTCCCGCCTCCATCAGCAGCACCGCGTAACCGAGCCTCATGGAAACGTCGGTCTGCCACGCAGCGCGATTGTCCTCAAGCAGCCGCAGCGCTGAGCGATACAGTCCCAGTCCCATCGCGCGCCGCGCTTGTTCCAACGGCTCCGGATGCTCGGCGGCGAACTGTTTCAAATCTTCGCGGGCCGCATCGACCTGCTTCCGCAACCGGACACGCAGCGCCAGCATCTCGGCCCGTTGTTCCCGCAGTGCTTGTCGCTCCGCTTCCGAACGTGCTCCCTTGCCCCGCAGCAGCGCTTCCACCCGTTCAGCCGTATCGAGTGCCAACTCCTGACGACCCGCGAACTGGTGCAACTGCAACAGATTGGCGAGCGCCACCTCACCATCGGGGTTTGCGACCAGTGCTTGCCCGAACGCGCCGACCGCCTGGTAGTAACGTAACCCCGCTGGCGGGGGACCGAGATTCGGCGGTGCGACGGAACCTTCCCAGTTCATCAGCAGGCGGTAAGCCGTTCCGAGGGAGTCCCACCCCGCCCCCAAATTAGGATCACGCGACAAACCGGCGTGCAACTTGCGCACGGCGAGCAAGACCAGCGCGTGACGGAAACGGCTCCACGAGCGGGGGAGTCCGGGATCGCTGGCCAGGCGGACCAGGTGCAACGCTTCGAGAACCTCGTCGGGAACGGGACGGTACCGCTTCCAGACGTAGCGGTCGTAGAACCCGGGTGGGGTGGCCCACGTTTCGCGCGGCGGTTGCGGCGGCCCCGATGGGACGGACCGATACGCCAGCATCTCGGGCTCGAATTTGTTCTCGGAAATCAACTTGTCGACCGCGGCGTCGCCGGTTCCCTTGAGGACGAACACCGCCGCGACGGGACCGAGGTGGGTCAGGGCCCATTGCTCGTCCCTGCCCAGCAGTTCGAGCAGTTGGGCATAGTCCGGGGCCGTCAGCCCGGTCGCGCCCGCCAGACGCGGCATGACGGACCTCACCCCGTATTTGTCGAACACGGTCTTCCAGGTCGAGTCCGCAGCGCCGCCGTTCGCTGCGTCTTGCGGGCGGAGGGAGTCCCGGACCATGCCGTGCAGCCGCACGAGATTGTCGCGCCCTTGCCCGTGATAAAGTGGCAGGCGGCTGTCGAGGAACGGCTTGCCGCCGACGGCGATGAGGATATCTCCCTGCACCGCGCGCGTGTTGAACGGGTGGTCGTCGGGGCACTTTGCGAGGGCCGCTTTGTGACTTTCGACCCCGGCGGCCAGCTGCGGTTCAAGCCCGAACCCGAGCACCGACGGGAACGATTCGGTTAGTCGCCCGGTCGCTCCGAAAAACGCCAGCGCCGCGAACGCCAAGACCGTCGCCGCTCTGCCGCCCCGCGAAAACAACAACTCGCGAGCTTCGACGGTGTAGTCCTGTCGACAGTGCGCGCGATGCCACTCCTGACCCGCCACGCCCGCCACAACCGCCCAAACCAAGGCCGCCACCGGCATTTCCCGCAACGCGGCACAGCCAACCGCCGCGAATCCCAGGGCGAGAAGCCAATCCGCGGCCTTCGCCCCTCGGCGATGGAGCCACAGGACCACGACCACCGACGCGAACAGCACAACGACCGCATAGGAAACCGGTTCCCGCCAATTCCAGAAACCCGGATCGGTGATCGGAAAGTACTGCAACACGGTCCCGCCGTGGGAACCCCCGGCCAGGTAATCTCGATAGGCGGCGTAGTCCCGCTGGTACATCTGGAACGGCGCGAGCAGCACGCGCCATCCGAAGGGGTTGGCCAAGCCAGCCAACACCGCCAGCCCCAGCCCCCGTGCCAACTCTCCCGTCGAGCGCGACGAACGGGGGGTGCCGGCGTCGTCGGTCCCCGTGTCCCGCGACCACGACGCTCCGCCCCAAGCCAACAACAGGGCCAGCCAACCCAGCCACATTCGCGGATCGAGATTGCTCCACACCACGAACAGCGGGATCAGCACCGTCGGGGATGTCGCCCTTCCCCCCAACCGCACACGCGGCTCGTACAGCCAAGCCAACGTCAGCGCGATCCCGGGCAAGGTCCAGAGCGTTTGCAAGGCGGTCAGGTGCGGTTGGCAGACGACCAGCGCCAACGCCGCGCACCATGCGTGCCACCACGTTCGCAGGTCTTCCCGCGCGATATGCGCGACGCGCCAAAACGTCGCCCCGGCGACCAACGCCTTGAGAGCGGTCAGTCCGCCGTATCCGGCGATACCGACGAGCGCGGCGGACAACAGATCGAAGCCCCAGCCGAGGTTGTCCCAGCGACGGTCGACGGCGGAATGGGAGAGGTAGTCGTTCGCGGGGGGCCAGACACCGTGCGACCAGAGGTACCGACCCGACGCGACATGGACGAGCGTGGCCGACTCCGCGATGCAAGTCGCACCGAACAAGGCCGCCATCAACACCACGGACCATCTCAGCACGAAGTCGCCCCGAATCGCCTCGTCTTCGACGAGTTCCGGAGTCAGCTCCTCATAATCGTCGAACTCGCCGGCGGCGGGAGGCGTCGTGTCGCTGTGCGGCACTTCGAGCGGCGCAGCCACCTCGGGGGGGGGAGGGACCGGGGGGGCTGGCGATTCCGCCGGTGGCTCGGATGCGGACGACATGATGGAACAACCGTCGAAAAACCGGTGCGGCGACCGACGCAACGTCGAACGCGGACGGAGCCGATTCCGACGAACCGAAGTGTCGCCGGGAAATTTCTTTTGGCCTATCGGACAACCCGTTCACGCCTGTTCGGAAACCCCGCACATGGGGTTTCGCGATCACGCCATCGGGTTCCCGGAGATGTTCTCAGGGAGCGGCGATCTTCCAGAGATGTTTGTCGCTGCGAACGTAAAGGGCGTTTCCGGCGATGGAGGGGGTACCAAGGATCGTTTCGCCGAAGTCGTGCGACGAGACAATTTCCCCCTTGTCGGAATCCAGCCGCACCACCTGCCCCTTGCCCCCCTCGTTGAAAATGTAGAGGTGGCCGTTGGCGATGATGGGCGTCGCGCTGAACGGCCCTTCGAGCCGCAGTTGCCAAACAGCCTCCCCTGACGTGGCGGACCCGCAATTCAGCACGCCGGCGCGGTTGACGGCGTACACTCGACCGTCGAACACGATCGGGCTGGAAGTGCCGGGGGATAGCTTGTTTGACGACCACAGGACGGTCGGTTGGCTTTCCCCGGCGACCAGTTTCAACGCCGACACGCCCCCCTTCGAGGGGACGATCGCGAGTTCGGGGCCGACTCCCGTCGACGGAATACTGGCTCCGCCGTCCTTGAAATCCCAGACGGTGTTCCCCGAGCGCGGTTCCAACGCGATCACGCCCGCGCCGGAACTGATCAACGCGACGGTGCGGTCACCCAGTTTGCCCAGCGCGGGACTCGTCCAGTTGGCGAACCGGGGCCTGTCCAACTTCCAACGGTTGACGCCCGAACGGACGTCCAAGCCGGCGGTGAACGACTCGCTGTCATTCTCGACTTGCACGACGAGGGTTTCGTCCGCGACCACCAGTGACGACGACATTCCCAAGCTGTTACTGGCGTTAGGGTAGTCGAACGTCATCCCTCGGTACCACAACAGCGTGCCGTCGAGATCGGTGCAGACGACATCGTTGCTCGAAAAGAACGCGAACACACGCTCGCCATCGGAAGCGGGTGAAGGCGTGGCATTGCACATTTTGGGGTGCGACTGAGTCCGCCCCGTGGCCCAGAACTGCCGAACCCACTTCGACTTGCCGGTTTTGGCGTCGAAGCAGAGCAGGTGCAGGCGGTCGTCGTCGGCCCCCGCGCTGGCCGTCAGGAATACGCGCTCACCGACGACGATGGGGGTCGAAATCCCGCGACCAGGCAAGTCGGCCCGCCAGGCGATGTTGGTGTCGTTAGTCCAAATCGTCGGCGGTTTCTCGCCAACGGCCACCGCCGAAGTGTCCGTGCCGCGGAACTGCGTCCAGTCGCCGGCAAAACCCGATGTGGGACCGCAACCGATCCATGCAGCAATCAGTGCCGCGGCCATCGACTTCGTGATCTCGAAAAATCGCATTGGGTTCTCCGCGTATTCAAATCGTCGTCGAGACGGGAGTCGTTACGAACGCGGTCGTCAACCGGTGGGACGCGGTACCCCGAGGGGAACGCGTTCAGCGGGACGCCTGACCGGCATCGCGCGAAGGAATGGCCGTCCCGGCGCGGTCGCACACGCGCAATTGAAACTGCCAGCGCTGGGCCCATTCCTCGGTCTGTTCGTTCTGGCAGACCTTGAGCAGGAACACGTTGCGACCTGGCTTGAGCGTCGCGCGGACCTTGTATTGATCAATGTCCGCTCCGCGGTGGTATTCCTCGCGACCGAACACGAACTGACCGTTGACCCACAGCTTCCACGCATTGGGCGTCCCCAGGCGAATGTCGACTTCGCGTGCCTCGGGACTGTCGAACTCGGCGGCGGCGTAGGTCACGGCCCCTTTGTGGTTGGTCAGCGCCTTGTTCAGATCGACCACTCCGTACTTGTCTTCGGTCTTGTGGCGAACCCATTCGACGGTTTTGCCCTCTTTGCCGTCGTATTTGGCATCGAAACGGAGTTCGGTCTCGGGCACGTAGGCCACCGGAAAACCCTTCTTCTCGGCGTTGTCGAACGGGCCCGCCAGTCGCCACGACATCACAAATCCGAAGTGTGCGGGCAGGTCGACTTTCTCTCCGAGGTCGTCCAACTCCTTGACGATCGCTTCAACCTGATCCTTCGCCCGGGCGGAGGACAAGGCGGTGCGAAACGCGGTCTTGGCGCTTTCCTTGTCTCCACCGCTCAAGACCTTCTTCGCGACGTCAATCAAATGGTTCACCGCATCGCGGCGCAGTTCGACGCTGGGATCGTTCGCGAACGTCGGGATCAACGCGTCCGCCGCCTCGGCGTCGGCCCGCTTCAGGAGTTCGAAGGCAAAACGGCGGGCGCGGGGATCGCCATCCGTCTTCTTCAAGAATGCCAGCAAGGCGTCTTTCGGAAGTGCTACGCCAGCGGCAAGACCCCGGTCGACGATCGACTCGGCGGCGCTGCGGAGGTGATTCGCGGCCAAAGGACGTTCGGAATCGATCGCCGCCAGCACTGCCGGAAGCGCGGCCATCGGGAGCGCGGAGAGCGCTTTCTGTGCGATGGCGGCTTCAGCCGAGCCCTTGCCGAACTGGTCCACCGCCCGAATCGCATCGATCTGAGGGGCGATCGACTTCGGCTCGAACGGCTCGTCGGCGGCCAAGGTTGGCGAACCCGTCGACGCCAAAATCGCCGAACAGACCAGGCACGGCAACAAGCCGACCCGCAACCACGAGGGGGCGACACGCATCTCGAACCACTCCGCGAAAGAAGCGAAAATCCATCTTCGCGGAGTTTAACGGCGCGTTACTCGCGACACAAAGGGACGCGAACACACACCCCTTTCTGGCGAGGCTCGGATCGTGGCGAAAGCGACGGGTGTTGGTTGCGCGTGCGGGTTCACGTCCGGCGGAAATCGCACGATGTCCGCAACCGTCCACGTGCGACCCCGCTTCGCCGTCAGGGGGCCGGAGTTTCCACGCCCGACGATGTCGACGGGAGCTGTTGGAGGTCTTCGACCTGCATCAGCGAGAGAATCTCGACGAAGGCCGTCCAGCGATCACCCAGCGCCACGGCGTATTGCGTGATGGCCTGCAACAGCGTTTGCTGGGCGACGATGATGTCGCCGAAGCCAACAACATCCGGTTCCTGCTGATGACGCTCGTACACCGACCGATAAACCCGCGAGAGGTCGGGGATGACCTGGTCCCGGTAGGTTGTCACGACGATGTCCGCGCTGTCGAAGCGTTGAAAGGCGTCGGCGAGTTTCGTGACCAGGTCGTTGCGAAGACGCGTGCTCTCGTGGCTGGTCCGGACGACCGTGGCTTGAGCCGATTGGATGTTCCCCTGGTTGCGGTCCCAGATCGGCACAGGCAGTCCGACCTGCATGTTGAAGGTGTGACGACGAACGTTCGGATCGGTGAAGTCCCGCTGGATGGCGGTGTAGAAGTTCACGTCGGGGAACGGCGTCACGCAGGCGAGTTCGAGATTGGTGTGCGCTTGCATCACGCTGTTCGACGCCGCCGCGATGTCCGGGTGCGTCCCCAGCATGAAGGCGAGCGCTTCGTCGTATTTCACGCGCGGAATGGGCGTGTCCGCGTTGTCGGGGATGTCACCGACCGGCAATTCCGGCACGCTGACGGCGGCGGCGAGTTGGCGCCAAGCGCCGTCGTAGCGAGTCCGCGCCTTGGCGAATTCGGCCCGTGCAATCGTGGACAGCGAACGGAGTTGCATCGGCTCGTAGGCGGCCGCTTGCCCTCCCTTCAGTTGCTCGACCTGGATGCGGTACGCCTGATCGGTGAACCGCACCAGGGCCTCGTAAATCTTCATGCTCTCGCGAGCCGTCATGACGCGGAAATAGGCTGTCCGGACACCGGTGAGCACCTCGACCCGGGCGCGGCGCAGACGCAGTTGCGAATTCGAGATGTCGTAGCGGGCCGCATATTGCGCAAGGCCGAGCTTGTTGCGCGTCTTGATCTGCTGCTGAATGAACACGCCGTGATAATTCGCGGTGCCCCCAGAACCGATCGTGTCCCCCTGATACCCGATCACCGGATTGGGATACAGCCCCGCCTGAACGGCGCGGCCATTGGCGTTTTCGACATCCGCCATTGCCTGTGTGACGACGGGGTTGTTGGCAATCGCCACCGCCTCGAAGTCCGCCAGCGTTTGCGGGTTGTCTTTGGAGAGCCCCAGGGTTTCGCTCGGCAGTTCGGGGAACAGACCGTCGATCGCGCGACGCCGGTCGGCGGGATCGTCTGGGTTGAACTTGGGCAAGCGGAGGGGGGGGACCGCCGCGCCCGGCAACTCCTCGGGAATCTTCAAGCGATCGGAAAGCCGCCTGGAGGCGCCGTCGGCGGATCGAGCGGACGATTCCGTGGTTTCGCCAACGTCTCCGGGAACGGCTTCCGTGTCCGCAACCGTCTCCGAACCCATGTCGGCGGCTTCTTCCAGCGCCGCAAGGACCGTCTCCGTCGACCCTACTTCGGGGGTTTCGTCGGCGTCGCTCATGCGAGTCGTGGACTCGTCGATCGCCGGCGCCCGCGAGGACCAGCGCCGAGCGGAAGTCGTTCCTTCCGATTCGTTGTCTGCGACCGTGGACGGGACATGGGACTCGCTCTCGAATCCGATCTGCCGCACCGCGCGGCTGGGCTTTCGGGACGCGACCTTGGCGACCGAAGCTTTGTCGACCGAACGCGGCGCCTCTTTGGTTTTTCGACCCGTCGCCACCTGTTGGGGGGACGGAGATCTGGGATGCGACTCGGCAAAGTCGCCGCTGTTGCCAGCGACTGAACGGCCGATCTTGGCGACCGGGGCAGGTTCACGACGCACGCCAGCCGCCAGAGCGGCTCGCTCGGGTGTCGCGGATGAGATCCTCGTGTCGCTGGAGAGTTTGGCGATGGCCGGTTCGTTCGCCGAATCCCCACCAGCGACCGAACGCAGGCCTTGGCACCCCGACGTGGCCGGAGCGACCGCAACCGCCACGAGGCTCCACACAAGCCAATGTCGGCCGTTCCAAACGGCAGAGCACGCCGCTTCCGGTGCTGACTGGTGGTTCACGACGGGGATCTCGCTCGGACGAAACGGAAGCGCGGGGCGGTCCGGAAGACAGCCTCTGCGTTCTGTATCGGACGGGCGGGTGGCAACGCTGGAATCGAAGGGAACCGCCACGGAAAACTTCGCGACGAAAAATCGTTTTGGCGCGAGGGTTTCGCTCAAGAGCGGACAATAGAGCGCCGACACGACCGGACGTTGCGCGTCAGCCGAACAGCCCCTTCACGACTTCGCCGCCGTCGACGATCTTGATCGGTCGGCCCAGCGGCGAAATGTTCTCGGTCTTCGGATCGACCTTCAGCGAGTGGCAGATCGAGGTCAGCAGGTCGTTGACTGCGACGGGCGAATCCTTGATGGCCATGCCGTCGTCTGTCGACGCGCCGATCACTTGCCCCCCTTTGACGCCCCCGCCAGCCAGAGCGACGCTGAATACGCGAGGATAGTGGTCGCGACCGCCACGCGGATTGATCTTCGGGGTCCGTCCGAATTCCCCGGCGCACACGACGAGCGTCTTGTCGAGCATGCCGCGTTGGCGCAAGTCGGCCACCAATGCGCCGAAGCCCGTGTCGGCGGGACCGATCAGTTCTTTCGTTTTCTCGAAGTTGTCCTGATGCGTGTCCCAATTGCCGTGGCGAACTTCGACGAAGGTCACTCCGGTTTCCACCAACCGCCGCGCCAACAGGCATCCCTTGCCGAACTGGCTGTCACCGTACATCGCGCGGGTTTCTGCCGTTTCGTCGGCGAAGTCGAACGACTTGACCTTCGTGCTTTGCACCAGCCGCGCGGTCTTCTCGTAGAGCAGTTTGTGGTCGCGCACCTGCTCCTCCGCCCCCTTGGCGGCGAAGTCGGATTCCAGTTCCCCCAACAGGCCCAGGCGACGGCCGAATCGGGCGCTCGCAACGGGAGCCTGGACGTTGCGCGGCATCTGGCCGGGTGTTTGGACCACAAACGGCTCGTAGTCGACGCCCAGGAAACCGGATCCTTCGGTCGGACCGACGCTCACCACCGCGGGGAGGTCGCTGGCGGCGGGGGCGATTTCCTTGGCGATGGCACACCCGAGATTCGGATACCGCACCGTCCCCGTCGGGAGGTAGCCGGTGTGCATCTGGAAACTGGCTCGCTGGTGTTGCCCCTCTTTGTTGGTCATCGACCGGATCAGGCAGACGTCGGACATCGCTTTTGCGAGGTTGGTCCAACCTTGCGCAAGACGAATCCCCGACACGGCGGTGTCGATTGCGGTCGTCGGCCCGCCGTTTTCCGTACCGGGCTTGGGGTCGAACGTTTCCAGTTGGCTTGGCCCCCCCTGCATCCACAGCAGGATCAGCGACAAACCTTGCTTTCGCAGTTCGTCAGCCCGCAACGCCATGACATCGCGAAAGCCAAGCGTTCCGGAAGCGACGGTTGTCGCGGCGATCGATTGCAGAAATGTGCGGCGGGACCACCCGCTTCGCGAACAGACGATGTCATCGTGCAGGAACGGTGTCATAGCAAAGCTCGGCGAATGGTGGGACGTACCGGAACCGGATCGAAACTCCGACGGGGCGCGCCGGGACTGCTCAACGCTTGCTGAGGAATTCCGTCGAATTGACGAGACTCCAATGAATGTCTTCAAGGGCTTCGTTCCGCGAGGGAACGGTGCGGACGTACTTGCGGCAAACTTCCAATTCCCGGTCGGACGGCTCCCGCGACAGCACCATCAGATACATCTCGCGGAACAGGTCGTCGTCGTCCTTGTGTTTGGCGATCAGGTCGGCCAGTCGGGTACGGCCTTGCGCCCGGCCCGCGTTGTTGACGATGTCGCTGTTCATGAAGAACAGCGCTTGCGGGACCGTGCCGGTGATCTCGTCCGGCATGGCCGAGGGGTCCGTCACGAACAGCGTGTGGAACTGCCCGCGGGGGGTGAAATCGCCGAATCGCTGGCCAGCCCCGGCGACGGGACGGGTCGCGTATTGGCCCAGAGAACTCTCAAGCCCCAGAACCCGCACCAGCGAGTCGAACAGTTCGTCGGCCCGCAATCGCGAGGGGACCGCCGCCGCCATCAGCGGCAAAGGGGACTTCGGATCGCGCCCCACCACCTTCCGTTGATAGGCGGTGGTCGACACGATCGTCTTGAGCAACCAGCGAATGTCGTAGTCGGAAGCCACAAACCCCGCCGCCAAGGTCTCCAGCACCTTGGGGTACTTTTCGTCCCGCCCCGGTCCCATGTCGTCAACCGGCATCACGAACGCTTCGCCGTTGAGCTCGAACCAGATGCGATTCACGAACGACTTGGCGAACCAGGGGTTGTCGCGGCTGGTCAACAGGCGGGAGATGGCCCGGCGTCGTTCGAGGTCGTCCATTCCCGAGGCGAACTTGTCACCGGTCGCCAGAAAGAACGACGGCTCCATCAGCGTCCCCTTGGACGACGGGTTTTGCAGGTCCGGCATGTAATGCTCGGGGGAGCCGCGACCGGTTTGCTGCATCGGCGCGGGGAGATTCTTGAACTCCTCGGCGCTCATTTTTCCGTCTTTGTTTGCGTCACCGATTTCCAACACCCGCCCGAACAGTTGCCCTCCCCCCGGCCCTCGCTGGGATTCTTCCCGAGAGATCAATTCGTCCCCGTCCCGGTCCAACAAACGAATGAGCCGCTCGGGGTTCTCGCGAATCTCGTCGAGTTGCGGGCGGCCCGCTTGCATCCGTCCGCCGGGACCGTTCGGCACCGCGAGCGATGCGATTTCAAATTCGAGCGGTCCGTCGGCCCGTTTGGGACGCAACTGCACGCGGGGGAAAAACGCGGCCAGAGTGTGGAATTGGTCCCGCTTCCACTGGTCGGTGGGGTGGTCGTGACAGTTCGCACACTGGATCTGGATGCCGAGAAAAATTCGAGACACCTCGGACGCGACTTCGTCCGCCTCGGCCGCATGGGCGAAGAACAGGTGCGTCGCGCCGTTCTCACGCACGTCCCCTGTGGCGGTCAGCAGCGCGGTACAGATCTCGGACCAGTTTTTGCCGGTCGAAAGTTGGTCGACCAGCCAGTCCTCGAAGGCGCGTTGACCGATGCGGGAGCGGGGTTCGGTGGCGCGGAGTGAAATCACGTCCCGCCAGTACCGCGCCCAGTTCTCGGCGTAGTCCCTGGAGGCGAGCAATCGGTCGACAACCTTTTCCCGCTTGCGGTCATCGGGGTCAAGGCCGAACAACGTGACTTCCGAGGCACTCGGCGAGCGCCCCGCGATGTCGATCGACACCCGGCGGAGGTAATCCTCGTCGTTGCACAACGGCACGGGCTTCGCGCCGGCGGACTTCAACTCGGCGTCGATGAGTTCATCGAGCCTTCTGGCGAACTCCGTCGCTTCGATGCGGTCCCCCTCGCGGTGCCCGGGATTGTCGTCGGCCCGCGACGGGGCGTTTGACGCGAGGGCACGCCCGGCTTTGCGGGCGGCCTCGACTTTGCGTGGCTGCGCGGGGCGTTTCGCCGCCCCCCCCTTGTTCGCGGTTCCGCCACCGGCCTTCGGCGTCTCGTCCGCCCCCTGCAACGCGACGGTACCGGCCAAGAGGATCGACGCGAGACCGACGGTCGAAACCAAGCGAGATGGGCCAAATCGAAGCATGGCGGGTCGGCTCCGGGACTGCGGTTTTGGCGAGGTGGACGATTTCGACGGGGTTGCGAACCCATCCAGCCACTAAACCCGAACGAGTTCGTCAGGTTTCGGTGACGACGAACGAATTTCGGGCTGGGGCTGGGGTCGCAGTCACAGGCGCGGCGACTACGCTTGGCCACGTCGTTTGGCCACGTCCCTCAAATCGTTGACGGTCGCCAAGGTACGACAATTCGTCAATGGCGTGGCAGGCGTTTCCATGCTGCCGGGAGTTGCCGCCGGATCATTCGTCGCTCGACATTCGACGGCAAAGTTCGATCAACAGGCCGTCCGGATCCCGAATCAACGCCACTTCGCACCGCCACGGTTTGACGCTTGGCGGCGTGACGAGGGTTCCCCCCGCGTCCAGTCCGCGGTCCAATGCCGCTGGAACGTCGGTTGTACGAAAACTGAGTTGTATCGCATCCCGGCGGAATACGTCGGATTCTGGACGCGGCGTGTCGGCGTTCGGGGGTACGGCATTCGGGGATTGGGAGGCGGCGGCTTGCTCCGGCTCCAATTCCGGCAGCAGTTCGCCTCGCAGGTCGAGATCACAAATTGCCAACGTCGCCAATCCGGCATCCAGTTCGACGTAACGGCCGCCAAAACGCTCCAGCCGGACCTCGCACCTGGCGATTTCTCGGTAGAACCGGACCAATCGCGGCACGTTGGATGTGTACCGAATGACGTAATCGAGCATTTTCAACCTCAACGAGCCTGTCGAACCGAACGAGTTTGCCGTGCGGACTCCCGAGCAGCCGGACGGTTCCGCGATTTCGCGTCCCCCGTGGAACCTGTCGTCGAGTTTCCCGGTCCGGACGTTTAGAATCTTCCCCGCGCGGACCCGACAACGTTGGTTTCCGCCGCACGAACCTTAGAAAAACGCGCCGGAATGCCGGCCCGCCCCCCGTCTCTGCCGGGCCGTGCCACGAGAATGTTCGATCGCCCAGGACCGTGTGAATCCATGCAACTGTCCCCCGCCGTGAAGACCCTGAAGCCATCCGCGACCATCGCCGCTGCCGCCAAAGCCAAGGCGCTCAAATCGAAGGGGATCACGGTCTACGATTTCACGCTCGGCGAGCCGGACTTCGCCACGCCCGTGCACATTCAGGAAGCTGCCATCGCCGCCATGCGGGCGGGACACACGCACTACACCCCCTCGGGGGGGATTCCCGAACTGAAGAAGGCGATTTGCCAAGCGTACCAGCGCGATTACGGGTTCGAGTACCAACCCAATCAGGTCGTGGTGTCCAACGGGGCCAAGCATTCGATTCACAACGTGTTGACGACGCTGATTGGTCCCGGCGACGAAGTCATCATCCCCGCACCGTATTGGGTCAGTTACGGCGCGCTCGTGGAACTCACCGGGGGAACGCCGGTGATCGTCGACACGACCGAAGCGAGCGGTTTCCGCCTCGATGCGGAGTCGTTTCGCAAGGCCATCACTCCCCGCACGAAACTGCTGCTGCTCAATTCCCCCTGCAATCCCACGGGAGGACTGTACTCGAAGGCACAACTCGAAGCTCTGGCCGATGTCGCGGTCGAGAAGGACATCTGGGTTTGCTCGGACGAGATCTACGAAAAGCTGATTTACACCGGCGAGCCGTTCACCAGCTTCGCCACGTTGCGTGGCGGCAAACTGGCCGAGCGCACGATTCTGGTCAGCGGCGTCAGCAAGGCGTATGCGATGACCGGTTGGCGGATCGGGTGGACGCTCGGTCCCGCGGACATCACCGCCGCGATGGACAACCTGCAAAGTCAGGAGACGTCGAACCCTTGCAGTATCAGCCAATACGCCTCGATCGCCGCCCTCACCGGGCCGCAAGACACTGTCGAGGCGATGCGGTTGGAGTTTGCCAAGCGCCGTGAACTCGCCATCGACCGCGTGAACCAGCTTCCGGGGATCCAAATGCCTCCCCCCGGCGGAGCGTTTTACGTGTTTTTCAACGTATCCGGGCACTTCGGCAAGCCGCTGGGCAAGAACGGAACGGTCGTCCATGACGCGTCCGCTTTCTGTACAGCGCTCCTCGAAGAGGCGCACGTCGCCCTCGTGACGGGAGACGCGTTTGGTGCGCCGGGGTTCGCCCGGCTGTCATTCGCTTCGGCGATCGAGCAACTGAAAATCGGCTTTGACCGGATCGACGCGTTCCTGCGCGGGGCGTGATGTTTGGTAGCCGTTCGCTCCGTCGAACGGAATCGTTCGCGGCGAGACGATCTCCCCGCAAACGACGCCCGCCGTTTCGATCACGCGTGATCCCGTCTTCGTTTCGACGGAGCGAAACGCGACATTGGCCTCAGTGCGCTTCTTCGGGGCCAGGTTCCTTCAGGAACGCCGTGGCGATCGTGCCGACGCCGAACACAATCGCCACGGTTGCTGCGGCGGCGTAAGCGAGCGAGACCGGGGGGGTGAGTCCCTGCATGCTCGTCAGGAGCAGCGGGCTGAACACCAGCGCGGTCAGGGCGTTGGCGCCGGTTCCGAACATGCGTCCGCCCACGTTTGCGGCGAAGGACTCGCCCGTACCGCGCAGATACACGGGGTACATTCGCGGCAAGTAGTTCCCCCAGAAACTGAACTGGGCGACCACGAAGAATCCGGCGAGGAAGATGCCGACCTTCAGGGCCATCAGATTGTCGATTCCACCCGGCATTTTTCCCGCCGCCGGGAACAGGTACACCAGCGGGATGATGATCAGGGCGGGGATCTGGAACAGCCACAGCAGCTTGCGGCGACTGACGATCCGCAGCGCGAGGAACGCCAGGGCGAATCGCCCGACAAGGCCCCCCAACTCCTGCCACAGTTGCACTTGTCCGACGACCCCCTGCTGTTCGCGACCCAACACGCCGATTTTCGCCTTGAGCTCTTTCGCCGCCGGCGACGCGGGGTCTTCCTTCACGAGTTTGTCGAGCTCTTTCCGCATCTTCGGCAGCGGTGCCCACGCCTTATTGAGACCGGGGACGATCTGCGGGGTGAACTGAATCGCACCGAAGGCCGCACCGTAGCTGCATGCGAACAGCAGCGTCGTGACGATCGTCGTTTGGCGGTACGCCGGGGCGAACAGACCCGTCACGCTCGGGCGTGCGAGAGTCCCCTCTTCCCGCTTCTTCTGCCACACGGGGGATTCCGGCAGGAAGGGTCGGATGAAGATCAGCGGCAACGCGGGAATCACGCCGGAAATCAACGTGTAGCGCCACGCGTCGTGGTCCCCGTAAATCGCGGGAAACGAATCGCCGAATTTCACGCACAACCCGTAGGCGATGGTGACCAGCAAGCCCCCGACCGACGAGAACGCCTGGGTATATCCGAGCACCGCCTCGCGACGCTTGGGATCGGGAAACAGTTCGGCCAACCAAGCGACGGCGGCGACGAACTCGACGCACACGCCGATGAACGTCGTACACCGGAACACGAGCAGCATTTCCGGAGTGGTCGCCAAACCGGCCGCCACCGCCGAGAACGAATAGAGGAGGATGCTCCACGTCAACACGCGTCGGCGACCGAGGAGGTCGGTGAGGTAACCCCCCAACAGGCCGAACACACCCCCGCAGACCGCGCTCCCCCACATGATGTAAGCGGTCCAGTTGCGAATCGCCTGAAACCCCGCGTCGGTGTCGGGGTCGACGCCGAGCAACTCGCCCAGGGCGGGCCGAGCGATCAGCGGAAACACCAGCAGCTCGTAAATGTCGAACGCGAAGCCGATGGCGGCGATCACGCAGATCAGCCATTGCGTGCTGGTCAGGCCGGAGGAGGCGTTGCCCGGAAGGGAATTCGGGGGCGCGTCGCTCATGGGGCAAAATCCGGGGGGCGAGGGGCGGGGAAGGTTGTTCAAACAAGTATCTCACACGATACCGGGGTGGAACACAACGCTCCCCGAAGAAGCGATTGGTATTTGGCTGGTCGAAGGTGGGATGAATGGAGGTTTTGGGGTGCGATGTTTGGCCAGGCCCGACAGCGAAACATCGCCCTCGAATCGATGTTTCGCCGCTGGCCGTAGCGGTCGCTAACATGGAGTTCGTCTCGGTCGTCGCGGGCGCATCGTCCGGTGGTCGAACGGGATGCTTCGCTGGCTTGAAACCGGTCTCCCGCATGTCGTTGATTGTCGATCCCCCGTGGTCCTCGTGGACGGTGTTCCTGGTCGTCGCGCTGGGAACATTGGCCGTGGTGCTGACCGGCTATCGGCAATCGATCTCGCACCTTCCGACTGCGGTTCGGCGGACGCTGCTGGGATTGCGGCTGGCCACGTGGTTGACGCTGGTGTTCCTGATGCTGCGTCCGGCCTTGGAATACACGCGCAAGGACGATCAACCGGTCCGACTGCTGATCGTCGCGGACGTCAGCCGCAGCATGGGAGTCGCCGACGGTTCGGCGGGCATGACGCGGCACGCGTCGATGCTCAAGACGCTGGCCGAAGCGGGGCCGGAGTTCGCAAAGTTCGACAAGGAGAAGGTGGGACTGGTCTGGTCGGCGATGGATCGAGAATCGCGTCCCGTGGCCGATGCCGCCGCCTTGGGGGGGATTCCCGAAGGGGATCAGAGTGCTTACGGCTACGTGCTGGAAACGATTTCCAAGCTCCCTTCGACGCCGCGCGTGTGTCGCGTGATCTTGTTGGGGGACGGAGCGCAACGGGCGCTACCGCCGTACGATGTCGATCCACGGGCCGTCGCGTCCCGACTGGCCGACGCGCAGATACCGGTCGACACGATCGTGTTCGGCGGCTCCGGCCTGGGGGAGAACGCCCTCGATTTGGCGCTGGAAGACCTGGACGTCAATCCGACGGTCTTCGTCAAAAACACGGTCGTCGTCGGGGCGAAGCTTCGGGCGCTCGGAGCGGTCAACCGGGATTTGATCGTGCAGCTCACCATCGAGGAACCTGGGGCCGCGCGGCCGGGGGAACCCCCCGTGATGAAGCTCGCCGCGCCGGCGGTCACTCTCCGTGCGGGACAATCGCAGGCGGTACTGCCGGTGGAATTGTCGTTCGTCGCTCAAAACCCCGGCGAATTCCGGCTGTCGCTGAAGGTGCTGCCGCTCGACGGCGAGCCGGTCGTCTCCAACAACGAGTTGACGACCTATTTCAACGTGCTCAAGGGGGGAGTCAACGTCGCTTATTTCGACACGGTCAGGCCCGAGCAAAAGTTCATCCGGTTGGTCAACGAGTCCCCCGACATCCAGGTCGACTTCCAACCGATCCGCACGGGGGACTTGACCGGCGTGAACGTCATCGACGGACAGTTGTTCCTGCCCGGCAAGTACGACGTGTATCTGATCGGCGATGTGCCGGCGAAGGTGTTCGGGCCGGCGCACCTGGCCGCGCTGAAGAAGGCGGTCGACGCTGGCGCGGGAGTGATGATGTTGGGTGGATTCGAGAACTTCGGAGCGGGGGGTTACGCCGACACGCCCCTCGCCGATCTGTTGCCGATCGAATTGAATTCCGCCGACAAGCGGGCGGCGGGTGGTTCGCCCGACCCCGCTCTGCACATCGCGGAGCCGCTGAAGATGGTGCCGACCGCCGCTGGCATGTCCGACTTCGTAATGCGTTTGGAGTCGCCCGACAAGAATCTTGCCGCGTGGAAGTCGCTCGCTCCGCTACAGGGGGCGAACCGCTTCCGAGAGACGAAAGCCTTGGCCCGCGTGTTGGGACAGGCGGAGAACGGACTGCCCCTGCTGGTCGCGCAGGACATCGGCCGCGGGAGATCGATGGCGTTCGCGGCGGATACCACGTTTCAGTGGGTGCTGGGGGGGCAGCGCGACGCGCATCAGCGCTTCTGGCAACAGGCGATCCTGTGGCTGGCGCACAAGGAACTGCAAGGGGACGAGGCGACCTGGTTGCAGCTTTCCCAAAGGAGATTGCGACCCGGCCAACCGCAGGAACTGACGTTCGGCGCGAGAGACAAGGACAAACGGCCGATTGACGACGCGACGTTTCAGGTGACGGTCAAGGGGCCGGGGGGAGAGACCTTTCAGGTCACGCCGCAAAAGGGGGCGACGGACTTCACCGGCCGCTTCGCGGAAACCGCAAAACCGGGGGAGTACAGCGCCGAAGTCTTGGCGATGAAGGACGGTCAGGCAATCGGCTCCCCCGCCCGAGCGCGGTTTCTGGTGGCCGATCTGGATTTGGAATTGGCCAATCCCGCCGCCGACCTGGCGTTGATGTCGGAAATGGCCAACACGACCGGGGGTGTGGCCGTCAGCCCCGAAAAACTTCCCGCCCATTTGCGGCAACTGCGGGAGCGCGGGTTCAGCCAGGATGTCGAGCAAGTCACGACGATTCCGTTGTGGGACTCGTGGCCGCTTTTGGGGGTGTACGTCCTGCTGCTGACAATCGAATGGTGGTTGCGGAAGCGCAAAGGGTTGGTGTGAGGCCAGCGGAATTCTGAGGGAGCGGGACTATGCGGATGGGTGGTCGAACGGAGTTGGCTTGGTGCGTCGTGTTGGCGGCCAGTGTGTGCCTGGCATCCGGGTGTGGTCGTCCGCGGCGACCTCGCGGCGTCGCCCAGGGAGCGCCGGTTGTCGAGAAATCGGGGACCGTCGACGCGGACAAGGCCTTGCCGGACGTGGTGGTCGACGCGAAGGACTGGCCGTGGTGGCGCGGCCCGACGCGGGACGGCATGAGCACCGACGCCGCACCGCCGACGATGTGGTCGGCGACGGAGAACGTGGTTTGGAAAACGCCCGTCCCCGGTCGCGGTCACTCGTCGGCGATCGTCTGGAAGGACCGGGTGTTTGTCGCGACGGCCGTGGAGGAACCGGCGGCGCTAAAACTGCTCGGCCTCGACCGGTCGACGGGGAAGGTTCTGTGGACGACCGACGTGCATCAAGGAACGTTCGATCACGCTCATGAGAAGAACTCGCAAGCCTCCGCCACTCCGGCTTGTGACGGCGAGCGGGTTTTCATCACGTTCCTGCATTCCGGGCGGGTCTGGCTGACGGCGACCGACCTCGACGGAAAGAAGGTCTATCAAAAGGAAGCGGGGCCGTTCGCCTCGCAGCACGGATACGCGGCGTCCCCTTTGATTTGGAAGTCGCTGGTGATCGTCTCCGGGGAGAGCGACGCCGGAAGCTTCCTCTGTGCGTATCAGCGGCAAACCGGCGACCTCGTGTGGAGCGTCAAGCGGGGCGACTCGGCGTCGTACTCGTCCCCCACGATTTTCGAGGTGGCCGGGAAACCGCAATTGCTCATCAGCGGCGGAAACAAGGTGCAAGCGTATTCGCCCGACGATGGCTCTCCGCTGTGGACGTACGAGGGAGGACCGTCCGTGGTGACCTCCGGCACGATGGTGGCGGCGGGTGACAACGTCTTCGCCAGTGGTGGATTCCCCGAACAACGGACGCTGTGTCTCAAGGGAGGCGGTTCAGGAAAACTGGCGGACGCAGATGTCGTCTGGCAAAACCGCGAGAAGTTCTACGTCCCGTCGATGCTCTGCCGCGACGGGTCGCTGTACGGTGTGAACGATTCGGGAATTGCCTTCCGCTTCGACGCGACGACTGGCAAGGAGGTCTGGAAGAAGCGGCTCGGGGGGGGATTCAGCGGTTCACCGGTGTGGGCGGCGGGACGGTTGTATGTCTCGAACGAGGACGGGAAAACGTTTGTCTTCAAGGCGGGTACGCCAGCCTACGAGGAAGTGGCGGTGAACGAATTGCCGGAGGGGATCATGAGTTCGCCCGCGATCTGCGGAGGGCGCGTGTATCTGCGAACCGCCAGTTCGCTGTACTGCGTGGGGAATGCCGCTCCGTCGAAATCCGAGTGAGTAATGGGGCTTAACGCGTGCGGTGGCGCAGCGTGCGGGTTCAGTTTGGCGGAAGGGTTACGTTTACCGCCACGAGATGAGGGCGGGTCGGTCGGACGAGTTGCTGGCAAGGAGCGGGGACGCATGGGGGAAGTGTTGCAGTTCGGAGCGGGAAACTTCCTGCGGGCGTTCGCCGACCTGTTCATGGACGAAGCCCGCAAGGGGGGGGCCGATATCGGCCCGGTGACGATCATCCAGTCGACCGACAGCTCGCGTGCCGAGGCAATTTCCCGGGCACGCGGAGCGTATCACGTCGTTCTCCGGGGATTGCGCGGCGGCGCTGTCGTTGACGAAGTGCATGCGGTCGACATCGTCACCGGGGCGCTGAACGCCAACACCGACTGGCCGGGTGTGCTCGCCAAGGGGCTCGCCCCGGCGGTAACACACGTGGTCTCAAACACGACGGAAGCGGGCTTGTCCCTGGTGGAGGGGGACGCTTTCGACGGGGCACCGCCCCGGTCATTTCCCGCGAAACTGACGCGACTTTTGTTCGAGCGCCGTGCCGCGGGGATGCCGGGGTGGGTGATTCTGCCGTGCGAACTAGTCGAAGCCAACGGCGACAAGCTGCGCGATCTGGTGCTCGAACAGGCGCGGCGATGGTCGCTGGGCGAGGACTTCGCGACCTGGCTTCGATCCGCCAACCACTGGCCGAATTCGCTGGTGGACCGCATCGTCACCGGACGGCCCGCCGCACATCCGCTGCTGGCGGAAGATCCGCTGCTCGTCGCGGCCGAACCATACGCCCTGTGGGCGATCGAAACCGGCACCGAGCCGTTTCCGTTGTTCGACCACCCCGCAATCCGGGTGGTGGCCGACATTCGCCCGTACAGCCTGAGAAAGATTCGCCTGCTCAACGGAGCGCACTCGGCACTTGTGTGTCATGCGCTCCCGACGGGGTTCGCGACGGTGCGGCAGGCGATCGAGCATCCCGACATCGCCCAATGGCTGCGGGGACTATTGTTCGACGAGGTGGTGCCGGTCCTGGAAGGGCGGGTGGATTCCCCGCGCGAGTTCGCCGAGCAGACCCTGGAACGGTTCGCGAATCCGTTCCTCGAACACAAACTCACGGACATCGCACTGAACCATGCGGCCAAGCTGCGCACGCGACTGCTGCCAACGTGGCGGGAGTTCCGCGATCGCTTCTCGGAGACGCCCCCCCGCATCGACGCGCTCTTGCGGCAGGCCGTGATCGAGGGCACGCTGGCGGCCTCGGAATTGGAGTGATGCTCAACGTGTGAGATCGAAGCAACGGAGCACGCGCGTGTCGCGGGCGAACAGTCGTCCGCCGGACAACGCGGGGAGTGCGCGCGTCGTCGAGGTGAATGCCTCGGCTTCACCCAAACTCCGATAGCGCGACGGGTCCGCCGCAACGAGGGACAACGTACCGTCGGTCTTCAGCGCGAGGAGTTTATCCCCCGCGGCGATCAGCGTCGCCATGCCGAAATCCTCCTGGGACCACAGCACTTTTTGCTTGGCCGGATCGACGCACCGCAAGCGCGCGGTTCCCACATCCTGTCGGCCGTCGATTCCGTAGAGGAGGTTTCCCGCGCGGACGGGAGTGGTGTACTGGCTGGAGAGGATGGCGTCGTCGTCCCACACGGTTTCGACCGATTTTCCGGCGACCTTCATCCAGCGCGCGCCGATCCCGTAGCTGGCCGTCAGAAAGATCCGATCACCCAGCACCAGCGGGCTGGCGCCGTTGACGGTCGGTCCGCGCGCGCCGAAGGGAGACGTGAACAAGACGGTCCCGTCGGAGGGCCGCACCGCCACCAGGTTGAGCCGCGTGACGAACAGCGCCGCGGGGCCGCCGTCGATCTCGGCCAACACCGGCGCGGAGTAGCTCGCCTGCTCGTCGGTCGCGCTCCAAACGGTCTTACCGTCCTTCAGCGAGACGGCGACCAAACCCTGTCCACTCTTGCCGCCGACGTTCACCAGAAGTCGATCCCCGGCGATGATCGGCGTCGCCCCCGCGCCAAAGTAACCGTCGGGAGCGCCGCAATCCTTGGCGAGAGTTCGGCTCCAACGCGGCTTGCCGGTGGCCAAATCGACGCAGTGCAGGTTCCCGGATGCCCCGTAGGCGTACACCGCCCCGGCATGGAGGATCGGCACGCATCGCGGTCCGTTGTCGTCGGCAATGGTGCCCCGATATGTCGACGGAAAACTTCGCGACCACGCCGGTTTGCCCGTCGCGGATTCGAACGCGTCCAGACGTTCACCGGACTCGTCCCGATGGAACAGCACGACGCGGTCTCCCGCCACGGCGGGACCGGCGAAGCCTTCGCCAACATCCACCTGCCAAGCCCGCTTCAGCCCCCCTTGCGGCAGTTTGTCGGGAAGTGTCTCGCCGACGGCGACACCGTCCCGGTTGGGGCCCAGAATCTGTGGCCAATCCCCCGCGCACAAGTCGCCGGATGTCGCCCACATCCAACCCGTCAAAAGGGCAACGGCGACGCGCCATCGAGAACCCGACGGAATGTCGAAACGAGTTGCGAGTGCGCGAAACATGCGAAAATCCATCCGCTGGATGAAACCCGTCACCCCGGCGGCGGAGCCGAGGGGGCGGACGAGGTCGAAATCGACGAATAGGCCGAGGCGCGATCCTCAGGGGACTGGTCCCGGAAGTGACAGGCGACGAGGTGATCGGAATGGAATTGCGCCGGCCAGAGTTCCGGGATCGTCGTGCGGCACTCTTCCGGCTTCCCCTTGGCGTGATACAGCGGGCAGCGTGGGTGGAACGGACAGCCACTCGGGATTTTCACGGGGGACGGAATCGTGTCGTCCGCGTCGGCCGACCGGATGCGCGTCCGCGTGCCGCGCAGTTTCGGATTCGGCACCGGGATCGCCGTCAACAGCACCAGCGAATAGGGATGACGGGTGTCGCCGAACAGTGTTTCGACGGGGGCTTGTTCGACGATCTTCCCGAGATACATCACGGCCACTTCGTCGGAAATGTGGCGAACCACCCCCAGGTCGTGGCTGATCATCAGGTAGCTGAGTCCCCGCGCCTCGCGCAGGTCCTGGAGCAAGTTGATGATCTGCGCTCGAATCGACACGTCAAGAGCGCTGGTTGGCTCGTCGCAGACGATGAATTTCGGGTCGACCGACAGCGCCCGCGCGATGCCGACCCGCTGCCGTTGCCCGCCGGAAAACTCGTGCGGATAGCGGGTCATCGCTTCGGGACGGAGGCCCGTTTGCTTGAGCAGGTCGGCCACACGGTCGCGAATCTCGCGTCCCTTGGCCAATCCGTGCAGCCAGATCCCCTCGCCGACGATCTGTTCGATCGTCATCCGCGGGTTCAGCGAGCCGTATGGGTCCTGGAAAATGATCTGCATCTTGCGACGCAGCTCGCGCAAATCCCGTCCGCCGGCGGTGAGCACGTTCTTGTCACCGAACATCACCCGCCCCGACGTGGCGGGAATCAGCCGCAAGAGCGCTCGGCCGACGGTCGTTTTGCCGCACCCGCTCTCGCCGACCAGGCCGAGTGTGCGCGCGGGGGGAATCTCGAACGACACACCGTCCACCGCCTTGACGGTTTCGCGCACCGTCGAGAACACGCCCCCGCGGATCGGGAAATGCTTGCGCAAATCCTTCACTACCAGCCGCGATCCGACCTCCGCCGTTGGCGTGCTCTCCTCGACCTGCGGTGCGGCGGACGGCACGGGCATCGACATGCGGGGCGTTCTCCGAAACGGACGGGATTCCTCAGTTGACAGGAAGCATCGTGAAACGGGTGTTCACGCCCCCGCCGCAACCCGCGCTTCGAGCGCCTCTTTTCCTTGCCGATGGCAGAAGTCGCCGAATGTTTCCCCGGGCTGGCGGGCGTCGCGGTAGAACGCCAGGACCGGGCGCAGGGTGGGGATGATATCATCCTTCTGCACCATGTCGCGGTAGTTGAACGCCAGCCGCGTACCGATGGCATTCCCGCCCAGAAACATCGTGTACTTCTCGCCGGCCGCCTTGCCCACGAGGCCGATATCGGGGGTGTACGGTCGCGCGCAACCGTTCGGGCAGCCGGTCATGTGGACGGAGATTTTCTCGCCCGCGAGCCCCAGTTCGGCGACGACCGGCTCCAGCTCGTCGATGATTCCCGGCAGTGCCCGTTCGGATTCGGTGACCGCCAAACCGCACGTCGGCCACGCGGGACAGGCGATCGAATATCGCCGCAACAGAGTGAGTTCCTCCGCCTGCTTGATGCCATGCTCACGCAGGATGCGGTCGATATCACCCTTGTCGCTCTCGGCCACGTTGCACAGCAGCACCGCTTGCAACGCGGTCAGGCGGCATTCCATGTCGTACCTGGTCAGGATGGCACGCAGGCCGGACTTGATGCGCAGCGCTCCGTCGTCCTTGATGCGGCCGTTTTCGATGTTGATCCCGAGAAACCACTGGCCATCCCCTTGCGGATGCCAACCGATGTGGTCGTCGACGCCGGTCACTTCCACCGGTTTGGGAGCGGGCAGTTTGCGGCCGAAATAGGCTTCGACGTGCTCCTTGAACTTCTCGACGCCCCACGAGGCGATGAGGTACTTCAGCCGCGCGACCTTGCGGTCGCTACGGTTACCGTGGTCGCGCTGCACTTTGATGACCGACTCGCCGACGAGATTGACCTCGTCGGGGGTGACGAAACACATCGGCTTGGCGAGGTGCGGGAAGGTCTTTTTGGCGCTGGGAGTGACCCCCATGCCGCCACCAACGAGCACGTTGTAGCCGACGAGCTTTCCCCCCTCCACGATCGCCAGATAGCCCAGGTCCTGCGTGTGGATGTCGATGCAGTTGTCTTCCGGCAGGGCGAATCCGGTCTTGAATTTTCGCGGGAGGTATGTCTTCCCGTAGATCGGTTCGTCGACAGGGACGAATTCGGCGACCTTGGTGTCTTCTCCGGTGTCGTCCTTGAGCCACACTTCGCAATAGGCGGTCGTTCGCGGTTTGACGTGTTCGGCGAAAGCGAAGGCGTGCCGCTGCATGTCATCGCGGACGGGGTCGTTTCGGAGCGGGGCCGGGCAACTCATCACATTGCGGTTCACGTCGCCGCACGCCGCGATCGTCGTGAGTCCGGAATCGGAGATCGTCCGCAGCACCGTCCTCACGTCGTCCTTGAGAACCCCGTGCAACTGAAACGCCTGACGGGTGGTGGCGCGCAGCGTGCCGTTGCCGACGGAATCGCACAGGTCGAGGTGCGCGAGGAATTGTTTGGCGGTCAAACGTCCGCCGGGGACGCGCGAACGGATCATCATCATGAACGCCTTCCCCTTGGGCGTTCCATCTTCGTTCTTCTCGTGGCGGCGGTCGCGGTCGTCCTGCTGATACATTCCGTGGAATTTCAGCAGTTGCGTGTTGTCTTCCGAGAAATACGAGTTGCCGTCGCGCAGTTCTTCGGCGAGAGTGCCCCTCAGTTGGCGGCTCGCTTCCTTGATGAACTCCACCTTGCTGAGTTTCGGCTCCGGCGGGGAGGCTTCGGGGGCGGTTGGGCTGGCGTCGGACATGAAAACCGGCTTCCGTAGAGGCGAAACCGCACGGCCCGAAAGGGGGGCGCGGCATGCGATTGAAATCGAATCGAGGCAACGTCGGAGCGCGGGTGCCGCGCTTCATCCGAGTATAGGAGTCGCGCAGTTGGTCCCTCAAGCTGACTTGCCCGATCACTCCGGGGTTCGCGCCGAGCCCCCCCTGCGACAAGAGGCCGCGGCGCGACAACCTGTCGCTCCCCGTGCGGGGGACTCCGCCGTGATGTGGCTGGCCACCGGGTTCGGATCGGGTCGGCTCCGTCCCGGTCCGGGGACGTGGGGTACGGCTCTGGGATGCCTGTTGGCCCCGGTGTTGTGGCAGGCGGGAACGGCGGGAGGTTGGGCGATTGTGGGAGCACTGGCCGTGCTGGGGGTTCCAATCTGCACGCGTGCGGCGGAATTGATGGGTTGCCAGGACCCCGGGGCCGTAGTGTTCGATGAGGTTGTCGCCATGCTGGCGGTGGCATTGTGGCTGCCGCATTCCTTGTGGGGATTGGCCCTCGGGTTCGTGCTGTTCCGGATGTTCGACATCGCCAAGCCCTGGCCGATTTGTCATGCTGAACGGCTTCCGCGGGGTTGGGGAGTCATGGCCGACGACCTCGTTGCGGCTGGGGCCAGCGTGGTCGTTTTCGCCGTCGGGATGCGGTTGTGCGGGACTTGGTGAGGGGGGGCGTATGAGTGCGCGGTTGATCGACGGCAAACGGCATGCGGAGGCGATTCGGGCGGAAACCGCTGCGGAAGTGGCGGCATTTCGCTCCGAAACGGGAATCCAACCGCACCTGGTGGTGGTGCTCGTTGGCGAAGACCCCGCCAGCACCGTCTACGTCCGCAACAAGCACCTGGCCTGCGAAAAGGCGGGAATCCGGTCGACGATTCACCGACTGCCCGCGTCCACGTCGCAAACCGGTTTGCTGGAACTGATCGGGACGCTCAATGCGGACCGAACCGTCCACGGCATCCTTGTGCAATTGCCATTGCCAAACACCATTGCCGAACAAGCCGTCCTTGATGCCGTCGCCCCGGAGAAGGATGTCGACTGTTTTCATCCGACGAACGTCGGTCGCATGGTGCAGGGCCGACCGAGGTTCCTCCCGTGCACTCCCGCTGGCGTGCAACAATTGCTGATTCGGGAAGAGATTCCCACGGCCGGGGCGCACGTCGTCGTGTTGGGCCGCAGCGAGATCGTGGGTAAACCACAGGCCACGATGTTCATTCAAAAGGGGCTGGGCGGAGACGCGACCGTCACCGTTTGTCACAGCCGCACGCGGAACTTGGCCGACCACATCCGGAGCGCGGACATCCTGGTGGCGGCGATCGGGAAAGCCCGGTTCGTCACCGCCGACATGGTTCGACCGGGGGCGGTCGTCATGGATGTCGGCATCAACCGGGTTGACGACAAACTCGTCGGGGATGTCGACTTCGGTCCGGTATCCGAAATCGCGTCCGCGATCACGCCGGTGCCGGGAGGGGTGGGGCCGATGACCATCGCGCTGCTCCTGCGCAACACCTTGACCGCCGCGCGATTGTCCGCTTGACCCCCTCGTTTCGTTGGAATTCTCCGAGAAATCCCATGTCCCACACCCCTCTGGATCCGGCGTCCGCAGTCTTTCGTCGAGACGACGAGGGGCGGCTGCGCGTCTCTGATGGACGTGGCCACGAGGTCCCCGTGCGGGTCGTTCGATTGTTCCCGTTCACCGTCCCGAACGGACCGGTGTCGGTGGTCGGGGACGACGGCAAGGAATTGTGGCTGATCGATTCCCTCGCCTCGCTCCCGGAAGCGCAGGCGAAATTGGTGCGAGACGAGATCGCGACGCGGGAGTTCGTGAGCGTGGTGCGCGGCGTCACCCGCGCGTCATCGACGACGCTACCGGCTCGATGGGACATTGAGACCGACCGCGGCTTCGTGACCGCCACGCTCCGCGACGAGGATGCCTTTCGGAATCTGCCGGGAGGGGAGTTGCTCATCACCGATGCCGGCGGAACACGGTTTTTGGTCCCGAAAGTGGACGCTCTCGACCGTCGCAGCCGCACGATCCTGCGTCAGCACGTTTGAACGTTGGCACACCACGTAACCCGACCTCAACCGTCTGGAGCACAAGCGGTTGTGGAAACGCGCCTCGCTGGACACCACCCGTGGGGCGTGGCGATGGCATTGTCCCCGTGGCACACGACTCCCAACACCGTTTTGCCCGCTTCGCAGATTTGTCAATCTGGCAGCAAGGTTCCATGACGGTTGCATGAATTCCGCGCAGACTGGCTGGAATCCCGATTGACGTTTGGGTGGCCGAGTTTATCCTCACCACGTACGAGGAGCGGCGGAGCCGAATCCCGAAACCAGCGGAAAGCGGGTCGAGTGGTCGCGACCGATTTCAGTCGCCGACAATTCCCCGGAACGCCGTCATGAAGGAACGGGCCATGGTTCACTATCCCACGGAAGTGTCGGGCGAGCTCGCCGGTCGCATCGAGTCCAGCGTGCTGCGGCGGACCGCCGGGTTGGTCAGCCAGTTGCGGGTCGATGTGTTCGGGCGGGAAGTGGTGTTGTCGGGACGGGCGGTGTCGTACTACGGCAAGCAGTTGGCTACGCACGCGGCGCTCGACGCCGTGCGGGACAACACCGTCACCAACGACATTGAGGTTTTCTGAGGTTCGTTGCGCGGCGCACGGATCAGTGTTCGTTGCCCGTCTTTCGGCGAGTGCGGCGTTCTTGTTGTGTTGACGCCGCTCGGATCTGGCGCCTTGCCGATGCCCACTTGGCCGGTCGGATTTGTGGACGCACTTAACTTGGTGGACCGTCCTTCCGTTCCAACGTCGGTTGTGACGGGCCTCCACGCTGGCATCGGCGGACTACTCGCGGCAGACTAGGTGTCTGTTCGCGGCCTCGGGGCTGAAGCCACCGAGCTCCCGTCGCACGTCGACCATGACGCTTGCGGGTGTCGAGTCGGTTGACCGGCGAGCCGTCGAAGTCCGATCTTCCCCGCGCCGCCGCGTGTCCGCATGTTCGTTGCGATTCCGATTTCGACCGACGCGCCGGTCTACCACTTTCCCTATGCCACGATGGGATTGATGGGAGTCAATATCGCGGTGTTCGTCGCAACCACGTTCATGCCGGAGGAAATGCTCCTGCCCCTGTTGCTCAATTGCGGGCAGAAAACCATCAATCCGTTGCAGTGGATCACAACGCTGTTCCTGCATGGCGACATCTTCCACCTGCTTGGCAACCTCGTATTCCTGTGGACGTTCGGGCTGGTCACCGAGGGGAAGCTCGGCTCGTTGTGGTTCCTGCTGTGCTACATGGGGATCGGTGTGACCGGCGCGATGGTGGAGCAGGTCAGCCTGATGGGGAGCGAGGAGCTGCAATACGTGCTCGGCGCTTCGGGGGCGATTTCGGGCCTCATGGCCATGTCGCTCATTTGGGCGCCGAAGAACGAAGTCCAATTGGTCGGGTTTTACGTTCTCATTTTTGTGATCCGCCCCTTCAGTTGGGACGTGACCATTCTGGGAATGGCCACGTTCTACATTTTTTGGATTTCTTCTTCGCGTGGCTCCAGGGTTTTCAGTTGTCGACGCAGTTGATCCACTCGTTGGGGGCGGGGCTGGGCTTTTCGATCGGGCTCCTACTCCTCAAATACGACCTGGTCGACTGTGAGAATTGGGACGTGTTCAGCGTGTGGGCGGGGCATCCCGGGAAGTCCGCGGAAGAGGTGGCCGCCGAGCCGAAGAACCGCCGCTCCGAGTACGTGCCCCCGCCGGAACTGGCGCACCTCGGCAAGGCCCCATTGGCCGAAGGGGATGGAGACGGGGAGAGCGACGGCAAGGTCAGCCCGAAGAAAATTCGCGCGAAGCTCTCGCAATGCATCGCCGACGAGAAATCGGTCGCAGCGCTCGGTCAGTACAACAAGCTGCTGATGCTCGGCAAGACGGTGTCGTTCCCCGAACCCGAATTGTTGAAGCTGATCGAGATCCTGTACCGCGACAACATGTGGGAAGAGGTGATTCCGTTCCTCGAGCGCTACCTGAAAGAGTACTCGGAGAAGGATATCCCCATACGATTGCGGTTGGCCAAGATTTTCATTGAGCGGCAGCAACGTCCCGCCCAAGGCCTCAAATTGCTCAAGCCACTGCCCGCGAATCTCGGCGAAAAACTGAACGCGACGCGCGACCGCCTGAAGGCCAAGGCGCAGCAAATGATCGACGACGGAGTCATCGAATTGGACGGTCAGCAGTGGTAGTTCGCCGCCCGAGGCGCGGTCACTCCCCCTTCATGTCGTACAGCCCAGCCAGTAATACCCCCCGGTGGCGAACCTCGTACATCGGCCGTCCGGGGGGCGGGTCGCGTCGAAACGGCGGTTCCAGGTATTCGTCTCGAAACAGCACCAAAAGGTACTGCGACGGTCCGTTGGCCCTGGGATCGTAAGCCCGCAGGATGATCTCCGCCGCGATCAAGGCCGGTGTCTGCGACCACAGCACCGGCAATTGGAACGGATGCAGCACCGGGACCGCGTCGACCGTCGCACCATGCGGTACACGCCGAGCCACTTCCACCAACACGGAGCGTGTTTGGGCGTCCCCCCAGTAGGTTCGGGCCAACCCCATCCGCCAAGCACCTGACGGCCCGCCGATCGCAACGGAGTAATGGTCCAGCAGGTGCGGCCCCGCCAGATACGTTCCCCCCGCCGCATGGAGGGCGAGCGCACCGGTCACGACACCCGCCGCCAGCGACCTCCGTCGGAAGAAATCCGCCACCGCGCAAGCTCCCGCCGCGGCGAACACCGCCACCGCGGGGAGAATCACGCCGAACAATCTTTCACCGTCGTACACGGCCACTCCAGGCCACGAAAACAGCGCCAACGGAGCGAGGATCGTCAGCCCCAACCACGCCGCGAGCGGTCGGGAGCCGACGTCGCTCCCTTTCAAGAATGCTCCACGCGCCGCCAATGCGAGCGGCAACAGCGGTGTGGTCGCGACCAGGACAACCCACGGGTAATGCCACGGCACATCGCGGTCGGCCCACGATTGGCCGAGGTACCAGACAAGCGTCACCGGGCGGTCCGCAGCCCGGCCCACGTATCGGCCCGCGTGTGCGAAGGGTGACTCCCACAGCCACGGCCAACCGACGAAGAACACCAGCAATCCAGCCGCAGCGGCCACCGCCAAGGGGCGGATCGCCCGTGATCGCCAGCGCCAGGCCGCCCATACGACGAGCGGTCCGGGGAGCAACACTCCCTGAACCTTGACCAGCAGTGCCACTCCCCACAGCACACCACCGATTGCCGCCACGCGGCTCGACGGAGCGGCGGTGGAGTCCCATCGCAGACCGACGTATGTCAGCACCGTCATCCAAGCGAACGCCATCACGGTTTCCAGCGACGCGATGTGCGCGTGACCCAGGACGCGGGGCATGCCAAACAGCAGGAGCATGGCCCACAATCCGCACCAGAATCCCCCCAAACGTCGCCCGATCACCGCCGTCAGGAACAACGTCCCTGCGAAGGCCACCGCCGACCCCAGCCTGGCCACCGGGATGAAATAGGTCGAGGCGATGGGCCGTGGTGTCGCCACGGCCAGGCCGACCTCGTGCACAAGTCCCAGCCAGAGTCGACCGAGCGGCGGGTGGTCGGGAAGGTCGCCGGTGCGGCGGGCGTATTCGGCAAGGTCTCCGTTGAGCACCGCGTCGGCCAATCGCACCCCGACATCGACGTTGAAGCCTTCGTCGACGGTCAATCCGGGGCCTTCCCGCCAATCGGGAAACTGTCCGGTCGCATCGACGCCACTGGCGACCCACAGCCCGACAGCCACGGCGATCACTCCGTAAATCCACCGGTCGCGACGGGGCGACCCGGCGTCGGAAGCGACGGGGCTGGAGTTCGGCGGGCACAGAGGGGAGGCGGTCATGGCTGACAGGATAATCGATGTTCCCCTTCGACAACCCGCGCGAACCTTTTCGTGTCCGTTGAAAAACGGGTGCGGGTTCGCCAACGTTCCACAAGCGGCGGGGACCGGTGGATCGACATCGGAGTGCCGACGATGTGACGGCGACGTTCGGCGCGCACGCTCCGAGGGATGCCCGGATCGCCCCCCGTTTTGCCGCCGCCTAACGCCGCCGTTTCAAGGAAACATCGACGATGCCGTCCGCTTCGACCATGACCGTTCGCCGACAATTCGCCAGCGACAACTATTCGGGCATTTGCCCCGAGGTGTGGCAGGCCATGGAACGGGCCAATCATGGCCATGCCCCCGCGTATGGCAACGACGGTTGGACCGAACAGGCGAAGCGTCACATCCGCGACCTGTTCGAGATGGATTGCGAGGTCTTTTTCGCGTTCAACGGAACGGCCGCGAATGCGCTGGCGATGGCGGCACTCTGCCAGTCTTACCACAGCATCCTGTGTCACGAATTCGCACATGTCGAGACCGACGAGTGCGGTGCGCCCGAGTTCTTCTCGAACGGCACCAAGCTGTTGCTGGTTTCGGGGGATGCGGGGCGGATCGAGCCGTCCAAGGTCGCGGAGACCGTCCGCAAGCGATCCGACATCCACTTCCCGAAACCGCGCGTGCTGAGCATCACGCAGCCAACGGAACTGGGGACGTTGTACTCGGTTTCGCAACTGCAAGAGTTGTTCGAGGAGGCGCGGCGATTCGATTTGAAGGTCCACATGGACGGAGCGCGGTTTGCCAACGCGGTGGCTGCGCTGGGGGTCAAACCGAAAGAGATCACCTGGAAAGTCGGAGTCGACGTGCTCTGCTTCGGTGGCACGAAAAACGGCATGCCGTACGGCGAGGCGATCGTGTTCTTCAAGAAGGACCTCGCCGAGGAGTTCGCCTATCGCTGCAAACAGGCGGGGCAACTCGCCTCGAAGATGCGATTCCTGTCGGCGCCGTGGGTTGGTCTGCTCGAGTCCGGTGCGTGGCTCAAGAACGGAACGCGGGCCAACGCGATGGCCGCACGGCTCGAGGAGCATGCGGCGAAGATTCCCGGTGTCGAGTTCCTTTCCACACGTCAGGTCAATTCGGTGTTCCTGAAGCTGCCCCCGACGGTGGCGGACGAACTGCGCGCCCGGGGATGGATGTTCTACACGTTCATCGGGGCCGGGGGGGCGCGGTTCATGTGCTCGTGGGATACCACCGAGGAGGATGTCGACCAGTTGGCCGCCGACCTGCGGGAGCTGATGGCGGGCCGGTGATGGACTCTTCGCCGGATACGCTCACCGTGCCGCGCCCATTTGGCCCGGCACGGGCCGATTGTGACGGCCTGTCGAAGTGTTTATCCTCGCGGGTTCGCCCGGTTGCGACCGGGGCGATGTTGATGATTGGCCGGCGAAGGTTTTCGGGCCGGAAACGGGTCGCGTTTTTTGGAGAAGGCGGATCGAAATGGCGCAGCACCGTTACAACACCGTTTTGTTGTTCGGAGCGCCGGGGGCGGGCAAGGGAACCCAGGGGCGGATTCTCGGGCAAGTGCCCGGGTTCTTCCATCTGTCGTGCGGCGACGTGTTTCGCTCGCTCGACATGAACTCCCCCGAAGGGAAAGAGATTTACAGCTTCAGCTCGCGCGGAAAACTCGTCCCCGACGAGATCACGATTCAGGTCTGGAAGCGCCATCTCGACGCCCTCACGATCCTGTCCCACTACAAACCGCATGAGGACCTGCTGATCCTCGACGGCCTGCCGCGTAACCGCCGTCAGGCGGAACTCGTCGAGGAGCATCTCGACGTGCTGTCGCTGGTGCATCTCGTCTGCCCCGATACCGAGGCGATGGTGCACCGCATCCGTCGTCGGGCGATCCGCGACAACCGCGTAGACGACGCCAGCGAGGACGTCATCCGCCGCCGGTTCACCGTCTACGAGGAAGAGACCCGGCCGGTGCTGGAATACTACCCGCGCAAAATCGTGCACGAGGTCGATGCCATCGGGTCTCCCGCCGAGGTGCTGCTCAAGGTCCTGACGTACCTCGTCCCGGCGCAGAATGCCCACTTCCGCCGCGAACACCGTACGGACGACGCTCTCGTTTGAGCTTTTGGTCGGTTCGATTCACTGTTGGTTTGATTCACGGAAAAAACGAACAGGGGGCTTGGTCGAAACCAAGCCCCCTGTGTTTGCTGGCCATTATGCGGACCGATCTGGCTCGATCAGTTCGGATCGTTCGGGCTGGCGTCGACCAGTTCGATCGTCGCAAACACCCGGCGATTACCGTCGACCGGTGCCCAATCCACTTCCAATTCGCTGACATCGGCCCATCGGCCGCGGTTGCACGCGACGTACAACGGCGAACCGACAGACGAATCCTGATTGACGGCCAATTCGCGGATGGTCGAGGTGCCAACCAGTCCGAACGCGTTTTCGTGGCTGCGGTAGCGGACCGCCGTGACGCGGACCGGGCCGCCGAACGTGCGGATCACGAAGTAGCGGCCTTGGCCGCGGCCCTGACGGTTGTACGGGGCGTAGGTCGGGGATTGACGAACGTCGACGGCCCCTTCCGGAATCCCGCCGTTCGCGGCGGTCACCGGCCGCACCGGTTGACCCGGCACGCCGTAGCTGATGAACGCATATTGCTCAACGAACATCGGTTCGGTGGCGGCGATGGTGTCGCGCAGCGCGGGCAACACGTTGGTCCGCCAGTCACGGGCGACCGAGGGGTCGCAGAAGCCGACCTGGTGCTCCACCGAAACCGCCGTCGTCCGCACCCGATAGAGCAGGGTGCGGGTCGTTTCGCGGTACGCACGATAGCGTTCCAGCGCCTCTTGCGCCCGGGGATCCTGCGGACGATTTCCGCCCCGATAGGCTCCCGAACGTTCGTAATTGCGATAATCCTGCATCGTCTGCTCAAGCGACCAACCGGCCACTTCCAACGCACCGGTGTACAGTCGCAGCGCTCGCAAATCGGCGTAGGCGAGCAGTTCGTTCGGCGACGAATCGCGACCCGGCTCGATGTGCTTGTACATGTCGCGGACAACGCTTTCGAGAACGGCGGTCGCCTCGCTGAGGCGGGGCACATCGTTCCAGTTTTGCGTCGTCGAGCTGACCGTGCGGAACAGGTCGTTCTGGGCGAACGCCGTCGAGCCAGCGGTGCTCAGCACCAGCCCGGCCGCCATCATCACGTTGCGGATTCCACCGACGTTCGTGCGGAGATTCATGGTTTCCTTCCCTGGAAGTTCAACAGGCCCCGTGGGTCGCAGCGGGGAGTCCACGCCCCGGACGGCTCGAAGTCGATTTCGCGGCCTCCCCAAGGGGACCACGAAACAGGTCGTCACGATTCGTTGACGAACGCCTCAAGACAAAGGCGCGAACGGATTGGACTACCGATTATTGACACCGGACCGGCGCGGCATAGAACACGGCTCGAGCGGGGCCTCCTCGCCCCGAACCGCGCCGGAGTGTCCCAGAGACCGCAAGGCGATTGCAAGACGAGTTTTCAAGATTTCGTCGATGCTGGAATGCATTCAGCAGCCGTGAATGGTCATCGATCACGAGCAACGAGAGGTGCCCGATGAGCGAGCGCCGATGTTGGCAGTTGCCCCTTCGCGTCATCAAGCGGGTGCCGCAGCCACCGACCCGCAATGGCGGAAATCGCAAGTGTTGTTCGGTGTGGGAACCGTAGCTCGCCGATCAACGAATCACCGCGGCGCGACCACCGCCGCGTCGACGCGCAGCTGGGCGGTCCGTTCCCACGTGGAGACGGGGGTCGAAGGCTCCGGGATCAGCGGATACTCTTCGGTCGGCAGTTCGTGACGCGACGGGATCAATTCGTACGCGCCGTCGTCCATCGGCTCGAAGAAGCGGTTGAACCACAGCATCCGCGCGACGTTCGGTTGCGGCGAATACAGCCGAATCCGGATCCCCGCGTCGTTCCAGTCCGACAGCATTCCGAAGAAGCCGCTCGGAATGTATTTGACGAACGACATGTCCACCCCGACGCGGCGGAGTTTCTTGCCGACGATCAGCCGCGACAGGCATTCGCGAAGCAGCGACAGGTCCGCGCCGTCCCAGATTTCCATGTCGCCCAGTTCGAGCACGGTGAAGCCTTGGCGGTCGGTCGATTGCAGCGACTTCTTCGTGGCGGCCATGTGTGACGCGTGCCTTCCCGGACGGAATTGCCGACTGCGGAGGTCCGACTCCGAACCCGGCGAGCGCGGGGACGACGGAATCGGGAAACCGTGCGGCGGGGTATTTCGGCTGGAAGAACCCGATGGCGGGACGACCACCTCGGAAGCCGTAACGCATCCAAGGCAACCCCCGCGCCAAAGTTTCTGAACAGCCGTTGCCCTCGCCCGGTTAGCGTCGAAAACCGTTTACCCGCCTGAGGATGCGAATCACGTCGCAGTCCGATCCCGCTCCGGATGGCCCTACCGGAATGTCGTCGAAACGCGACACCGTGGCCGGTTCGCCTCGTCCGTGTGGCGAAAACGCACCCGGGCAAAACCGGCTCACGCCACTCAAGACGCGTCCGGCCGCGCCGAAGTTCCCGAACTTCCGGCCCCACCCCTCGATTCCCTCGACACGACCAATCAAATCGCGCCTTTTGGCATGCCTTCAGGATGTTATGAGGAACGGGTATGGCGTATTGCCAACGAACCGTCTTCTAGCGGCGGCCCACCAACACCGCTCAAACCTGCCCCATACCACCTCGCATCCATTCGACCGAAGCGATGAATCTGTGACGCGGTCGCATTGCCGGGCGTCGCGCAACGAATCAGGGTGGGTTGAAGGGTGGGAGCGCCGGTGTTGACCGGCTCGCCGACCGGTTACAGTATGCGGCTTCGCGGGGCGACGGTCGTCCCGCGCCGGAGTCGGTCCGTACACAGGGTGGCCGCCTCACAGAACCCCCACGATTTTCGAGATTCGTCCCATGAAAGTGGCTCTCCTCACCGGCGGCGGCGATTGCCCCGGTCTCAACCAGGTCATCCGCGGCGTCGTCCGCGTCATTCACAACGCCGGTGGCGAGTGCATCGGCCTCGTCGAAGGTTGGCGCGGCGCCATCGAGGGGAAGACCATGCCCCTCAAGGTCGAATACACCGACACGATCATCGACAAGGGGGGAACGATCCTCGGTTCGTCCCGCACCAATCCGTACAAGAAGCCGGACGATGTCAAGAAACTGATCGCCACCCGTGAAAAGCTCGGCTACGACGCCCTTGTCGCCATCGGTGGCGACGATACCCTCGGCGTGGCCAGCAAGCTGTACGCGGAGCACAAGTTCCCGATCATCGGCTGTCCGAAGACGATCGACAACGACCTCAACTGCACCGACGTCACCTTCGGCTTCGACACGTCGATCAACATCGTGACGGAAGCGATCGACCGCATCCGGACCACCGCCGAATCGCATCGCCGCGTGCTCGTCGTGGAAACGATGGGGCGCCATGCGGGGTGGATCGCCTGTTACAGCGCGATGGCCACGGGGGCGGATTACCTGCTGGTTCCCGAGAAGAAGGCCGACATCGACGATATGTGCCGCGTGCTTCAGGCCCGCCGCGCCGCTGGCAAGGGATACGGCATCGTCGTCGTCTCCGAAGGGGCGGAGCTTCCCGAGGGGATGGTCACGCAGGATGGCCAGCTCGACGACTTCGGCCATGTGAAGCTTGGCGGGATCGGCGAAACGATCTCGAAGCTCATCGAACAGCGGACCGGTTTCGAGACCCGCTCGGTGGTGCTCGGTCACCTGCAACGGGGTGGTTCGCCGACCGCAGCCGACCGCATCCTCGGCACACGCTTCGGGATCAAGGCGGGGCGGCTGGTCCTCGCCAAGGACTGGGGCAAGATGGTCGCGCTGCGCGGGACGGAAGTGGTCGCGGTCTCGCTGGCCGACGCGGTCGGCACACTGCGGACGCTCAACCTCGACCACTACGCCGAGGCGATGGAATTCTGCAAGTGAGAACGGCTCACGACGAGGGGGCGGTTTCGGTCGCCCCCTCGCGCGGAGCTTCGAGGTATTTTTTCTGACCGGCGGGGAGGCCGGGGAACAGTACGGGGAAGAGCAACTGAAACGTCGGATGCACCCACCAGTGGGGTGACTTCATGTAGAGGCCGAGCGTTTTGCACTCGGAACCGAGCCGCATCTTGAATTCGTCGGCGGAGGCTCCCACGCGGATTTCGGGAGGCCCGTCGGCGATGGCAGCCTTGAGGGCGTGGAAGATCAGATTGAAGTACAAATCCGCCCGGTCGTTGATTTGGTAGTCGACGCCGCAGAGCAGCATGTAATGCATGCGCGGGTGATGGATACCCAGGACGAATCCGACGATCTTCGTGCCGGAGTACACGAACGTCCAATGGCTGTCGTCCCCCAGGCGAAGCGCGATTTCTCGGAAAAACGCGGCGGGGAGCTTCTCGAACTTGATGGCCGCTTTCCGAAACACCGCCAGGTAAAGCTGGTGGACTTCGTCCGAGTACAGTTCGGCCACGTGGTCGCTCGCGCCGCGTAGCGTGCGGGCCGTCAGTCCGGCGTCGTCGAACCGCTTCATGTACTTCCGCATGTTCGCGCGGGTGCGCTTGGTGCGGGAGTTGTAGTAGTCGTCAAAGGATTGAAAGGTGTTGGGGAGAGTCCAGGTCAAAGCGGTTTCGGCGTAGCGATAGCCGAGTTTCGTGAGAGCTTCGACTTCGCGGGATGTGACCGGATCGAACTCCTTGACGGAGATCACGAACGCGCCAGTTTCGCGACCGATCCGGCAGGCCAGGCGGTCGATTTCGCGGAGAGCCGCCGCGCGGTCGCAACCCTCGGCGAAGGCGAACCCGCTTTCCCCCGTGGTGACAGGCGTCCCCGTCAGCAGGACGGGGACTTCAAAAAAGCGCTTGCCGACGTTCTTCCGCGCTTCGGCCAACCAATGCTGTGACGACTCGGGCAGGAACATCCCGCCGTCGGCGGGATACAGCGAAAACGCGGCGGCGGCGACGGGTGTTCCCGCCGCATCGCGCACGATGGCGAACCAGTACTTGACCGATTCGCCCAGCGACGAAACGACCGCTGCGAGGAAGCGGCGATCCATGTAGGGGTGACGCAGGTCGCGCACCAACGCGTCCCAGGCGGCCGCATTGAGTTGGGCGGGATGGGTGACGACATCGACGACGAGATTGGGCGCGGCGGACACGGGAGATTTACCTCGTCACAGACTCGAAGGTCGTTCGCAGGTTGTGAAAGCGACCAACGGGAGCGGCGGATTCAATTCCGAGCGGTAGCTCGAACCCGAGTCAAGGGCCGTGCCCTTGTTAGGGAGTGAAATCGCTATCGGGGGTGAGGGACGCGCAGAAGGCGGCGATGAGTCGCGCGGCCCGTTCGAGGTCGTGCAGCGAGACGACTTCCACGGGACTGTGCATATAGCGGTTGGGAATGGCGACGATGGCCGTCGCGATGCCCGAGCGCGTGATCTGGATTGAGTTCGCGTCGTTGCTGGCGGAGCGGCCCAGTCCGTTGATCTGGACCGGAATCTGATCGCGCGCGGCCAGACCGACCAGTTGGGACTGCATCACCGGATTGACGTTGGGACCGCGATAAATCACGGGACCTTCGCCGAGTTTCACATCGCCGTACTGCTTGGCCTCGACGGTGGGGCAATCGGTGGCGTGAGTCACATCGACGGCAATCGCGAGGGCGGGATTGATCTCGAACGCGCTGGTCTGCGCGCCGCGAAGGCCGATTTCCTCCTGAACGGTCGAGACGGCGTACACCGCCGCCTGGGGATTCATCGCGGCGACATGCTTCAGCGCGGTGAACACCGTCCAGACGCCCACTTTGTTGTCCATCGCCGGCGCGCAAGCCAACCCGCCGCGCAGGTCCTGCATGCCCAACCGGAAGGTGACCGGATCGCCAATGGCGACGACTTCGCCGGCGTCGGCCTTGTCCTTGGCCCCGATATCGATCCACAGGTCCTTGATCTCGGGGACCTTCTTGCGGTCGTCCGGGCTGAGCAGGTGAATCGGCTTTTTGCCGATGACGCCGTGCACCGCGCCGTGTCGCCCCCACACGACCATCGGCTGGCCGACGAGCATCTGCATGTCCCAACCGCCGATCGTCTCCACCCACAGAAACCCGCGATCGTCGATGTGTTTGACCATCAGGCCGATTTGGTCGCAGTGCCCGGCAAGCATGATCCGCGGGGATCCCTCGGGGTTCACCACAGCCATCACGTTGCCGTACCAATCGGTGCGCACGGAAGGGGAAAATGTCCGGGCGAACTGGCGTACAACGTTCTGAACGGGCTGCTCGTATCCCGAGGGGCTCGGAGAGTCGAGCAGATTGACGAGGAACTGACGGTCGGCGGCGTCCATCGAGGGCGAATCCTTCCGCGGAAAGACGGGAAACAACGGCACAAAAAACGAACACTCACAATCCGTCACGGTATCGAGCGGCGCACCTGGCGACAATCGCCGGGGAACGCCTGGCCCGCGGTTCCCCTTTCAAGCCAGCAGAAGACGCGAACTTTGCAGTGGGGAGCGTCGCGCCGAGGGATCGCGACCCCATGCCCCGCCGACCTTATTGGCGATCGACCGCGGCGCGCCGGCGTCCTGTGGGAATCTCGCGATACAACCGCAACAGCCCCAACAGCACGACCAACAGCAGGATCATTCCGCCGAGCAAACCCAATAGCGACGGGAGATGCCCGAATACCAAACGAGTGGACAGCCACAGCCATTTCCAGGTGAACATCACGAACACCGCCGCCAACGCGATGTACGGGCCGAACGGAATGGCGGTCCGTCCGGAAATCAGACGTTGCGCCACCCCGACCAGCAAACCGCACAACGGAGCGATCAACCCGACGAACACGATCGGCTGCCAACCCAGCACCGCTCCGATCATTCCCATCAGTGTGACATCGCCCAACCCCATCGCCTCCTGGCCCACCAGGCGGGAGGACAGCCACCGTAGACCCCACGTCAAAGTCATCCCCGCCAACAATCCGACGACCGCCACGCCGAGCGCGTGCCCCGCCGCGTTTTGTTTCATCCATTCTGGAATGTACGGCCCGGTCAATGGGTGCTCGTGATACCAGTCGATCCAAAGCGGCACCAAATGGATATGGTGGAACGCGGCTGCTCCGGCGAGACCCAGCGCCATGCCCGGAAGCGTGATGGAATCGGGGATCAGATAGTCGCGCAGGTCGACCAGCGTGGCGGCGATCAACAGAGTGAACAGCGCAAAGTGGATCGCGATGCGCCAATGCAGCCAACCGGTCAGACCCTGTTCGGGTATGTCCTGACATCCCGCTGCCGTCACGGCCCAGACATAAACTGCGAAAAGGGCTGCGGTCGCGACTTCCAGGACGCCCACCGGTCCCGCCACGCCGCGCGGCACGCCGGACTGTCGGGCAGCGCCCGCGTCGCCGCCGGGTACCGTCGAGTCCCACCCCCAACCCTCGGCGTCAATGCGCTGCGCCATGCGGGTCGTCCACCACCGGATGAACGCTCCGGCCAACAGTCCGCAAACCGCGGCGCCGACCAACCGCCCCCCCAACGGGCCGTGTGTCCACAACCCCGCCACGAAACGGTCCACGGATTCCATCGCGGCGGTCGCGGTGGCCGGCATCACAACAGCACCGTCATCCTCAAAATTCGCAAGGTTTCTGTGTTGACCGGACTCGCCATCAACCGAGCGCTGGATTCCGGACCCGCACGCACGACGGACTTCGCCGGCGGCGTGTTAACTTCCTCGAATCACATCCAGGATCGCTCCGATATCGTTCGCCACGGGAACCGGGCTGTTGGCGAACGGCGTGGTCCGCACTCCCATCGGAGCCAGCACCTTGTCGAACATCTCCCGGTCGTTCGCGTGGTAGGCGACGGTGGCCGTGGGATCCTTGAGTTGGTGCGCCGTGAGGATGCAGACAACGCGGTCGTCCGCCCCGATGACCCCTTCCTCCCGCAGCAATTTGACACCCGCCACGGACGCGGCGCTCGCCGGTTCACAGCCAAACCCCCCCGCGCCGACTTGCGCCTTCGCATCGAGAATCGCCTGGTCGTCCACCTGCCGCACCACGCCGTCGGTGGCGTCGATCGCGCGCAGGGCCTTGATCAGATTGACCGGCCGATTGATCTGAATTGCTGTGGCGAGTGTTTCGGCACGGCGGCCGGTGGCGTCCATTTCGGCGTAAAACCCGTCGATGATGCGTCGGTCGGGGCGACCGTCGTTCCACCGCAAGCCCCGCTGGTTGTACAACTGGTGCAGAGTGTTCGCTCCAGCCGCGTTGATGATCGCCAACCGCGGCACGCGGTCGATCAGTCCCAACCGTTTCAGTTCGAGCAGCGCCTTGCCGAATGCGCTGCTGTTGCCGAGATTCCCCCCCGGCACGACGATCCAATCGGGGACTTCCCAGCCGAGCGATTCCAGGATCCGAAAAATGATCGTCTTCTGTCCTTCCAGCCGGAACGGGTTGACGCTGTTGCAGAGGTAGATTTTCTCTTCGCGGCAGACCTCCTTGACTTGCCGCATCGCGTCGTCGAAGTCCCCCGCGAGTTGCAGGGTCTTCGCACCGTAATCGAGCGCCTGCGAAAGTTTGCCAAACGAGATTTTGCCGCTTCCCACGAACACGATCGTGCGAAAGATTTCCGTCGTGCTCGCGTAGATGGCGAGTGACGCACTTGTATTGCCGGTGGACGCGCACGCGGCGTGCCTCGCACCGACGATGTTGGCGTGCGTGGAGGCCGCCGTCATCCCGTTGTCCTTGAAGCTGCCCGAGGGGTTGAGTCCCTCGTGTTGCAGCGACAGTCGCCCCGGACGCATTCCGACGTACCGCGCCACCGCCGGCGCATTCTGGAGGATCGTCTGACCTTCGCCGATCGTCACGATCTTGGCGTCGGGAGCGAATGGCAACAGACGGCGAAAACGCCACACGCCGGAAAAATCGAGCGGATTGTTGCGTCGCGACCAAGCGGCCTCGAACTCCCGCAGCGAGGCGGGCGGGCGGGCGCGGTCCCAGTCGTAATCGATGTCGAGCAATTCCCCGCACGCTGGGCAGGAGGTGAGCACCTCGTCGACGCCATATGTCGCGGCGCAGTCGAGATTCAGACACTTCTGTTGGGCGACTTCGGTCGCAAGCGACGTGGCAATGAGAGCACCTGGGTCCAGATCGAAGCGGCGATTCCGGTCCATATGGCGGGCACCGACGACAGCGCAATCCCCCCGAAGACCGATGGAAACCTTTGATTGTCCCGCGCCGGGCCGGGTGGAGCAACCGGAATCCGGGCGTATGGGAGAACGCGGGTCGCGGCCGCTCCGTAATCGAGCGGTCCTACCCGCGATCAAGACGAAAACCGCGGTCGAATGCCGTGGTTTCCCTCCTGCCACTTCGCGGATAGTCTTTACGTTACAGGCTTGAAAGGGCCATCTCGCGGGAAGTGACATTGTATGAGGAGTGTTCGTGTCTGATTCGTCCCCGTCCGTCGAACCCGGTCACGACCCCGGCCCGCAGCGCCCCGCCGATCTGGCTCGGCTGGGCATCACCCGCCTGCGGATCGAAGACGGAGTTTCGTTGGAGACGGTGTTTCGACACGTCACCGAAGCGGGGGCGGAGATCGTCAATGTCGAGCGTGTGGGGGTGTGGCTGCTCGTCGACCAAGGTCGCGCCCTGCGATGCGTGGATCTTTACGAACGGTCCAAGCAGTCCCATTCCTCGGGCGTCACGCTGCAACTGGACGAGTTTCCCGAATACCGCGCGGCACTCAGCGGACGCAAGACGCTCCCCGCCGAGGCTGCCGCAACTGATCCACGCACCAGCGGTTTGGCGGAGGCATATCTCGAACCGCTCGGGATCGGCGCGCTGCTCGACGCCTCAATTCTTGTCGGCGGGGAGCTGGTCGGCGTCGTTTGCCACGAACATGTCGGCCCGAAGCGCGAATGGACCACCGAAGAGCGGGACTTCGCCGGTTCGATGGCCGACCTGTTGGCGCTGAAGATCCGCGCGGCCGAGATGGAGGAGGCCAAGATCGCGCTGAAGACCCAGGCGAACCAATTGGCGGAGGCGCGACGCCTGGATTCGTTGGCCGAGATGGCGGCGGGTGTCGCGCACGACCTGAGCAACTTCCTGACAGTGGTGCTTGGCGGCGCGGAAGCCATCCTGCGCGACAGTTCGGACCCGCGCGTGCTGGAGTCCGCCCATTTGGTGTTGGAAGCGGGGAAAAAGGGAACGAGCCTCTCGAAGGAATTGATGTCGATCGCCCGTCCGGGACGACGATCGTCGAAAGTCATCCGTCCCGTCGAAGTGGTCTCGCGGCAAGCCCCCCTCCTGCAAAGCGCCGCCGGGGACAAACATCGCGTCGTCATTCGTTCGGGAGAGGCGGGCGGCGGCGGGCGGGTGTTGATCTCTCCCGAGCAGTTGGAACGCATGGTCCACAACCTGGTGATCAACGCGCGCGACGCCATGCCCGACGGCGGGGACATTGTCGTCCGGCTCGACGCCGTCGAGACCGTTGACGAGAGCGGAAAGCCGGGGCGATATCAGTTGGTCGAGGTCGTCGACCGGGGGAAAGGGATTCCCCCGCAGGTCTTGCCCCGCATCTTCGATCCGTTCTTCACCACGAAACCGCGCGGGCAAGGGACCGGGCTGGGACTGGCGGTCGTGCACCAGATCGCCGCATATGCCGGGGGATTTGTGCGAGTCGAATCGGTCGTCGGCCAGGGGAGCACGTTCAGCATCTTCCTCCCCTGGGCCAGCCGCACCGGTTGAAAGCCCGCGGAAACGAAACAAGGCGTTGGTCGAGGACCATTCGTCCCGACCAACGCCTTGAAGCTTCCATCGCGAATCCGCGCAAGCCGCGCGGTGATCGGCAAACCGGAGATTGGCTACAGGGTTTCGAGCAGGTCGCCCAATTCCGTCGAGAAGACCGCGTCGACATCGGCCCCTGCGTCGGAATCACCGCCACCCAACGTCACCGATTCCGACTCGGCGGCCGCCGAGGACGGAGCCGCCGACGAAGCCGAAGTCGTCGAGACAGGCGATGCGATCAAGCCGCTGTCCGCCACGCTCGAGCCGCTCGTTGCCGGGGCCGACGATTCGGTGGCGGTCGCCGGAGCGGCCGTCGCCGACGCGGACACCGCCGGTGCCGTGTACTGGGTTCCCAGCGCAAAGCCGAACCCGAGCGCCGCATGTTGCTCCCACACTCCCGGGAACGCGGCCAGAATCGCGTTCACCGTGCCGATGTTTTCGGTGTACAAGTGCCCGCCGGAAGTCTTGTTGTACAGGTGGAACACTTGCGTCACCGTCGCGCCGACCGCGGAGGCGGACGCCTGGTACATGTACCCGACGATCCCTTCGTTGGTGAACGTCTTGGCGGCCACCAACGCGTCGCGCTCCCCTTGGTTGAGCGTGTAGTAGTGGATGCCCGTGTTGCCGTTGTACAGGCGGTACAGCGGCGACGAACCGGTGACCTGCGAGTTGGCAACGCCAAAGCCCGCGCGACCGCTCGCCTGGTCGACGTAGCCGAACTTGTTCCGCGCGTTGAGGAACTCCCCTTCCGACGGCGTGTAGAAGTGGTCGTCGAACGTCGCGTTGTACGACCGGTACATGCGGTTGATCTTCGTCTCGCCCGTCACGGCCAAACCCTTGACCGACACGCCGGACCCGAAATTGCCCACGAGCGTGGCCGCTCCGGTGGACAGGTTGATCGTGTACAAGCCGCTTTGGCCCGCAACGTTGAGCGCCGCAAAGGCGGTGTTCGACACTTCCTGAATGTCGAAACCGACGAGGAAGTTCGTATTCACCCCCAGCGGCCCCACGGTGTTCAGCGTGCCGTTGTTGGGGGGGACTTGCCGGACCAACACGTCGAGGTTGCTGTCGATGTTGAACAGCGTCGTGGAGGTGGAGTCGAAGTGGTTGTTGGTGTAGGCGGAGGCCACACCGTTCGGGTTCGCGGCGGCGTTCGCATCGGCGGCGGCGTAGGCGAGGTTCGTGTCGACGGTCGTGGCGGCGGTGTCCGGGTTGATCCGCAGGTTGGCGTCGAGGTCGTTGATCACCCGGAAGCGGTCGACGGTCGGATTGAAGTCGGCGCCGAAGGCGGTGGTCGAGGTGGGGAAACCGGTCACCACGCCCGATGTCACCAGCGTCGCGGCGCCGGTGGTCGGGTTGACGGTGAACAGGTGCCCCGCGTCACCCAGGGCGTAGATTTTGCCGTCGCGCGGACGGAGGTCGATGCTCAGCAAGGTTTCGCCGCCGGTGCCGGTGACCGGCACGCTCGACTTGGTGGTACCGGGGGTGGCGGTGTCGAACGTCACAATCTTGTTGTCGGTCGTGAGCGCGAAGGCGGTGGCCGGAACGACGCGGGTTTCCAGGGCGTCGCAAGCGGTGGCGGCCATTCGCGAATGCCGACGACGGCGAGCCCCGTTGTGCAGCGACGCAAACATGCGGGAGAGCTTTTTGACAATCAGGACCATGGGGAGCATCCTCGAACGGGAAGTGGCCGCTAGAACCGCACGGCCAAGAAACCGGTGCGCCGTCGATAGGCCTGCCCAGGCGACGGCACCGGCATTGCTTTCGTATCTTACCCAAATTCGGTAATTCGGATGCGGTCGTGAGGCAAAAAACCGACGGGACGCGAGTTCTTCACGAAAAGTGGAACCCGCCGGCAGATTTTGCCGAATCGTCGCGTTGCGCTGTGGCACCGTGGGCCGCCTCCGCTCAGGCCAACGCTCCGGCGATCACCTTGGGGGAATTCTCCGGGCCGATCAGCCGCTGATTGAGGCCTTGGTCGAAATAGCTCAGTCGATGGGGGTCCAATCCCATCAAATGCAGGATCGTCGCCTGCACGTCGTGCACGCCAACCTTGTCCTTCGTGACGAAGTAACCGAGATCGTCCGTCTCGCCGACGTTTGTTCCCGGCTTTATCCCTCCCCCGGCCATCCAGATCGTGAAGCAGTGGGGATGGTGGTCGCGTCCCAGGAACTTGGAACCGCCGCGGGCCTCGTTCATCGATGTCCGCCCGAATTCCCCGCCCCAGACCACCAGCGTGTCCTTGAGCATGTCCCGCTGCATGAGGTCCGCGAGTAGCGCCGAGATCGCGCGGTCGATCTGTTTGCACTTGTTCGGCAGGTGGTTGACGATGTCGTCCCCGGCGCCGGTGCCGTGACAGTCCCAGCCCCAGTCGTACAACTGCACGTAACGGACCCCCTGCTCGACGAGCCGACGCGCGAGCAAGCAGTTGTTGGCGAACGAGGCGGCTCCCGGTTGGGCACCATACGCTTCCAGCGTTCCCTTGGTTTCCCGCCCGATGTCCATCACCTCGGGAACAGCCACTTGCATGCGGTAGGCGAGTTCGAACTGACCGATGCGGGCGATGGTTTCCGGGTCGCCGTATTGTGACAGCTCGTACTCATTGAGGGTCTTCAAGGCGTCGAGGCCGCGACGGCGCGTTTCCCGCGACACTCCCTTGGGATTGTTCGCGTACAGGATCGGTTCGCCGGTCGTGCGGCATTGCACCCCTTGATAAACGGTCGGCAAAAAGCCGGTGCTCCAGAGCGCCTTCCCGCCGGTGGGGTCGGTCCCGCCGCTGACCAGCACCACGAAGCCGGGCAGGTCCTGATTCTCGGAACCCAACCCCCAGGTGATCCAGCTTCCCATCGCCGCGCCGCCGTTGCGGGGCGAGCCGGTGTACAGGAACAACTCGGCGGGGGCGTGATTGAATTGGTCGGTGTGCAGGCTGTGAATCACGCACAGTTCGTCGGCGTGCTTCGACACTTCGGGCAGCAATTCGCTGACCCACGTCCCCGCTTGGCCATGTTGCGCGAACTTGTAGGGGGTGCCGAGCAGGTTGGGGTGCCCCTTGATGAAGGGGAATCGTTGTCCCTGCATGAGCGATTCGGGACACGGCTGCATGTGGTGCTTGACGAGCTCGGGCTTCCAGTCAAACAACTCGTGCTGGGGAGGCGCACCCGACATGTGCAGGTAGATGATCCGCTTCGCCTTGGCGGGCATCATCGGCGCCTTGGGGGCGAGAGGATTTACGACGGACGAGGTCTCCGCCGCGCAGCCGCCCCCGGCGACCATGTCGGCAAAGGCCAAGCCCCCAAGGCCAAGCGAACACTCCCGCAGAAAGTGGCGACGGGTGCGGGTATGGAGTTCGGTGATGCGGATTTCGCGGTCCATTGTCGTTCTATCCCTTGAAGCACTCGCGTGTGATCATGGTGTAGCGGGGGGCGCACTCGTCACTTCATCAAGAGGCCGTCGAGGTTCAACAGGACGTTCGCGACGACAGTCCACGCGGCCACCTCGGCGGGTGTGACTCCGGCCGGCATGGGCAGCGTCTCGCCCGCCGCCGCCTTGGCATCGGCGTCGTTCTTGGAGTACTCGCCGAGTTCGGTTGTGAACAGTTGGGTCAACGGGGCGATCTGCTTCTCCGAGGCCGGTCGCCCGAGACACAGTTCCAGGCCGAACCGCACTCGCGATTCGGGCGTTGCCCCTCCCTCGGCCATCAACCGCCGCGCCAAAGCCTGCGAACATTCGACGTACACCGGGTCGTTCATCGTGACGAAGGCCTGGAGTGGCGTGTTCGTGCGGGGACGCCGTATCGAGCACGTTTCGCGGCTGGGTGCGTCGAACGTGGCCATCGAGGGGTACGGAACCGTGCGTCGCCAGAAGACGTACAGGCCGCGGCGATAGCGATCCTCGCCGGTGCTCGTTGGCCAAGTGCGTTGGCCGTTGAACGCGGCCTGCCACAACCCATCCGGCTGGTGGGGGTAGACGCTTGGACCACCTGTCTTTCGGCTGAGCAAACCGGACAGGGCGAGCGCCTGGTCCCGCACCATTTCGGCTTCGAGACGCGTGCGCGGGCCGCGAGACAGCCACCGATTGCGCGAGTCCTTCTGCAACTTCGCGGGACTGAACACGGCCGCCTGCCGATAGGTGGAACTCGTGACGATCAGTTTCAAGAATCGTTTCACATCCCAAGGCCGGTCTTGCGGCGCGCCGTCGACGGAGGGTTCGCCGCAGATTTTCGTCGAGGGTTCACGGAACTCGACCGCCAACCAATCGAGCAATTCGGGATGCGAGGGAAGTTCGCCCTGGGTGCCGAAGTCCTCTTCGGTTTCGACGAGACCGGTGCCGAACAATTGCGCCCAAAAGCGGTTGACCGCGACACGGGCCGTGAGCGGGTTGGACGGGTCGAACAACCAGCGGGCGGCGTCGAGACGCGAGGGGTTGGCGGTGGAAACCGCGGCAGACGCGAAGCGACCGGGGAAGCCCCCGTCGACCGGCTTCCCGGGGGCGAGGAAATTACCCTTCACCATGACGAACGACTTGCGCCGTTGCGCCTCGGGCAGTTCCTGCATGACCGGAAGAGCGACGGGAGTCGGCTTCGTCTTCTCAAGGTTTGCAATCTTGTCTCGCAACGGGGCGAGAGCCGTCGCGATGGTGCGGTGGTGTGCTGCGAGCTTGGCGGACTCTTCGGGAGAGCGTTTGTCGGCGGGTTTGTCGACGATCGCGAGGATCTCGGCGGGGACGGCCAATCGCCGCTCGATGCCGGGGCTGCGAGTGACAGAGAGTCGAAAACGGCCAAGCGTGTAGTGTCCGGCGGCGAAGGCATGGTCCAACGTGATCGTCAACTTGCGCGGCGCCGCGTCCGCGGAGGGCTTGCCGACGAGGAACACTCCCCAATGGGGAGCCTGGATTTGCGGCGAGACCGCCCAACCGCTTTTGGCGAGGTCGGGTTGTTTGACGGCGGACGCGATCGGGAACTGGGCTTGGGAGTGGTCGGCGACTGCGCCCGCGATGTCGATGCTCAGCACTCCGGTCGGCGAGAGGTCGTGACTGGTGGCGGGGGCCTTGGCCAGGTCCTGCGTCCACACGGTCTTGCGGGCCTCGTCGAGGAGGCTGACGCGGACACCGTCCAGGCGGGCATAAGTGCCGCCGTCGGTGCGACTCCAAAACACGACCCGTTCAATCGGCTTGGGAGCGAGCAAGTCGACTTCCCACCAGGGGTTGGCCTCTTGCCGGGTGTGGGTGACCGACTTTCCCTCGAAATAATGGCCGTTCGTATTGCCGTCGATGGCCAGTTCGGCGGGGCCGTCGTAGTCGGTGCTGGACTGGGTGGCCTTCCCTTGGCGGGCGACGTTCTCCCCCTTTGAAAAGGCCTGAATCTCGGCCAGGTGCAGGAACTTGCCGTCCCCCGGCAACTCAACGCGGACGAAACAGGCGGCCGGGGATTTGGAATCGGTATCGACCGGTTCGGAAATCGCCGCAAACCGCGAGAGGACGAAGTTCCCGTCGGGGCCGCGGCCCGCCCCCTTGGCGGGGAAGGAGTCGTCGGGAATGGTTTCCAATCGGAATGCGGTCACCCCCGCCAAGGGCAGTGTGGCGACGACCGAGTAGGTGTCCTGCATCGGAGCGGGGCCCTCCGCCTTCCAACTGCCGTCGTCGAGTTTTGTGAACGTCGCCCCCCCCTTCGCGGAGATCGACGAGACGGGCAGCGGTTCCCATACCGCGGCCCCCGCAGCCAAGGACGCTTCCCATTCGGCGCGTGCGGCATTGACGGCGGGGTTCGGAGCCGCCAACTCGGACCGCAGCGCGGCCAATTGCTGCTCGATCGCTTCCAGCTGTGACTTCTGCGACGGCGTGACGATCGGCATCAGGGGGGATTCGTCGCCCGCATCCCGGTCGGCGGTTTGGTTGAAGATCGCGAAGAACCGGTAATAGTCCTCTTGCGAAACGGGGTCGTACTTGTGGTTGTGGCACTTGGCGCACCCCATCGTGAGACCCATCCACGCTTGGATGGTGGTGTCGACCCGGTCGCGGACGGCGATGACGCGGAACTCCTCGTCGTCGGTTCCCCCTTCGGTGTTGGTCATCGTGTTGCGATGAAAGGCCGTGGCCATCCGCTGCTCCTGCGTGGCGTCAGGAAGCAGGTCGCCGGCCAATTGCTCCAGAGAGAATTGGTCGTAAGGAAGATTGCGATTGAATGCGCCGACGACCCAATCGCGGTACGGCCAGATATTGAGCCGCAACGGATCGGAACCGTATCCCGCCGAGTCGGCGTAGCGGGCGATATCGAGCCACATCCGGGCCCAGCGTTCTCCGTAGGCGGAGTCGGCCAGGAACCGATCGACCAGCCGTTCGTACGCTCCGTCTTTGGAGTCGGCGACGAATTCGCGCACTTCGACAGGGGACGGGGGAAGCCCGCGAAGATCGAGGCTCAGGCGACGGATAATCTCGTGACGGTCGGCCTCGCGCTCGGGCGTCAGTCCGGCTGCAGTCATCCGTGCGAGCACGAACGCATCGATCGGATTGCGGACCCACCGTGCGCTATTGGGAATCGAGGTGGCGGGAGCGGGAACCGCGGGGCGCGACGGGGGGACGAACGACCAGTGTTCGGCGAAGGGCGCCTTTTGAGCGACCCACCGCTTGAGCACGTCGATCTGGGACGGGGTCAAATCGTGCCCGGTTCCCGGAGGGGGCATGCGGTCGGCGTCATCCCTGGACTCGATGCGAAGCACGAGTTCGCTTTCGTCCGGCTTCCCCGGGACGATCGCCGCCTGGCCGCTGGCGGCCGGGAGAAGAGCGGGCTCGCGCTGATCGAGCCGCAAATTTCCCTTGCGAGCCTCCTCATCGGGGCCGTGACAGGCCCAGCAGTTTTTGGCCAGGATGGGCCGCACGTCGCGGTTGAAATCGACGGTGCCCCCCGCAGTTTGCGGGGAAGTTGGCTTATCGGCGGCCCACGACGGAGTCCTCGCCGCAACGCAGACCACGGCGAGGAGCACGGAGGCAAGGGCAAGGCGAAGCACAAGGGGGTGCGGCATGGCGGGCCATTCGCAGAGGGGCTCCCGAATCGGGGAGTCGGTGGGTTCGACAGGAGTGACCGGGCGGCTCCGAGATGCTTCGAGGACCGCTCCTGCCAATTCATGATTCCAGCACGATCCATTATTCCAACAATGGAAGCGGATGCGAAAGTCTGCGACGAAAGGCCAACCGACAACGGGTTACCACGTGCCGACGATCACACCCGGCCCCGTTTCCAAGTGACGGACGCCCTTGGCGAAAACTCGCCACGCTTCTCATTCGGTCAAAGACCGTTTATACGACGTGCGCAGCATTTCCGCACGCGGGCTTCCTTGACCCGCCCGTCCGAGCGCCAGCGAACGGTCAGCGGCCAGCGAGTTTCCGCTTCCATCGACTCTTTCGCATTGGATCCCCACCCATGTCCGATATCCGTCTTCCGCGCCGGCAGTGGTTGGCTACCTCTTCCGCAATGGCCTGTGGATTGGCGTTTCCCGCGCTTGCGCAAGCGGCGGACCCAGTGCCGGAGACCGGTCTCGTCGAGTATCCCGAGCACCAGAACCTGCTCTACCTCCTTGATGGCGACGGGAAGAAGCAGACGATCGCGTCGGTCGCGCAGTGGGAGACGCGACGGTCGCACATCCTGCGCAACATGCAGGTGGTGATGGGGCCGCTGCCGTCCAAGGACCGCATCGTGCCGCGCGAGATGACGGTGATCGAAACCGTCGACGATCCCGCGTTCACCCGGAAAAAGATCGAGTATCGGACCGAGGCGTCGACGACCGTGCGGGCATGGTTGTTCACGCCGAAGCGGCTGCGCGGCAAGGTGGCGGCGGTGCTCTGCCTGCATCAGACGATCGGCATCGGCAAGGACGAACCGGCGGGACTGGGGGGCAACCCGAACCTGCATTACGCGTTGCATTTGGCGCAGCGGGGCTTTGTGACGTTGGCGCCGGATTACCCCTCGTTCGGCGAGTACAGGTACGAGTTCACCGACGCCGCGTACAAAAGCGGCACGATGAAGGCCGTGTGGGACAACATGCGCGCGGTGGACCTGTTGCAGTCGCTGCCGGAGGTGGATGGCGAACGGATCGGAGTGATCGGACATTCGCTCGGTGGGCACAACTCGATGTTCACCGCGGCGTTCGACACGCGGATCAAGGCGATCGTGTCGAACTGCGGCTTCACGCGGTTCCACAAGTATTACGGCGGCGCCCTCAAGGGTTGGACCAGCGCGCGGTACATGCCGGCGATCAATTCGGCGTACAACAACGATCCGAATCTGGTGCCGTTCGACTTCCCCGAAATCGTGGGAGCGTTCGCGCCGCGAGCGTTCCTCGCGTCCGCGCCGGTTCGGGACGACAACTTTGAAGTGTCGGGCGTCCGTGACTGCATGGAATCCGCCAGGCCGGTGTACGATTTGTTCGGCAAGGGGGAACGGTTGCAGGCGCAGTACCCGGAATCCGCACACGATTTCCCCCCCGAAGCGCGGCAGACCGCGTATCGGTTTTTGGAGCGGGGATTGTCGTGAGGGAGTTGGCTTGCCGACGGCACCACTCGAGAACGACCACTCACCAAGGTCACCCCCGTGAGGCGTACAAATTGGGACGGTGCGAAGTTTCGAGCAGGTGAAGTTCGATTTCGGCTTGCCACCGGGGACGCCACTGTGCGGTTCAAATCGCGGCGGATCGAGATTTGACGAACGCGACTCTTCGACAGGAAAGCCAGGTCCCTCGTGATCGATCCCGCCGAGCGTCAGCGCCGGTTCAATCGGATGACGTTCGATAATCGGGACGCGGCGGCGCCGCATCGCCGAATCGTCACCGATTTGATCGTGGAGGCGTGTGGCGATTGCGTCTCGCCCCGAGTGTGCGTCCTCGGAGCGGGCAACCTGAACGACGTGGAACTCGCCCCGCTCATCGCGCGGGGGGCGCGGGTTGTGGTGACGGATCTCGACGGCGAGGGGTTACGGTCGGGAGTCGCGCGGCAAGGCTACGCGGACGATCCACGAGTCGAGGTCGTGCCGGATGTCGATGTCGCACCGCGCCTGGGATCGGCGACGCGCGAGGGAAGGCCGCTGCCGGAGGACGAGGAACTGCGAGCACTGGCGGCGGATACCTCGGCGGCGGCGACGCTCATGCCCGCCGGTTCCGAAGCGTTCGACGTGGTGGTGTCGACCTGCCTGCTCTCGCAATTGATGCTGGGGCTGATGGACACGTTGACCCCATCGCATCCGCGATTCCTGGACTGTCTGGTGGCGGTGCGAAACGCGCACATACGCTTGATGCTGGACCTGTGCAAAACGGGCGGGCGGGTTCTGCTAGTGACGGATGTCGTGTCGTCGGACACCGTGCCGGGCTTGGGCGACAGGCCTCGTGAAGAACTTCCCGGATTGCTCGCGGTCCTGGTGGCGCAACGGAATTTCTTCTCGGGAATGAATCCGCTGGCGCTGATCGGCATGCTGTCGAGCGAACCCACGCTCGCGCCACGGATCGGCGAATTGCGGGTGATTCCGCCGTGGCTGTGGAAAATGGGGCCGCGCGATTTTCTGGTGTGCGGGTTTTTGTTCCGTCGCGTATGAGCCGCGCTCCGATTGTCGAAAGATGTCGTCCCGGTGGTGTCAACGGGGACTTCGCACGTTGTTAAACTGACGCCGTCTTGCCAGTTGCGGCGTTACCTCCATTGGGCTCCCCATGTTTCCAAGAATTTGTCTTTCGCTCTTCGGACTCATCCTCGTGCTTGACGCTTCCGCCCACGCCGCTCCCCCCGCATCACCCGCCACGCGTGTCGATCCGGTGACCGACACATTGCATGGCGAAACACTTGTCGACCCCTATCGCTGGCTCGAAGACCAACAGGCCCCCGAGACAAGAGAGTGGATCGCCGCGCAAAACGCCCACACGGACGCGTTTCTGGCCAAATTTCCCGGCCGACAGGCGTTGGTGGAGCGCGCCTCGCAATTGATGAAGATCGACAGTCAGGGCATGCCCACGGTCCGTGGCGGTCGATACTTCTTCAGCCGCCGCGCGGCCGATCAGGATCTGCCCGTGATTTGCGTCGCCGACGGTCCCGACGGCGAGCCCACGGTGTTGATCGATCCGAAATCCATCGATGACGGCAAATCGAAAACCGTCAGCCTGCTGGAGATTTCGGACGATGGGCACGTGCTGGTGTACGGCGTTCGTCACGCGGGCGAGGACGAAGTCACGGTCAAGTTCTTCGATGTGGCCAAGCGACGCGACCTGCCGCTGGAGATGCCGCGCGGCCGTTACTTCGGCGTCTCCTTGACCCCCAACAAGCGGACGCTGTTTTACACGCTGCACGGCAAGGAAGGTTCGCGCGTGACGCGGCGGGACGTGACGCTTGACGGCGCGGCTCCCTCGCTGGGGGAACCGAAAGTGGTGTTCGGCGAAGGCTACGACACCGGCGTGATCGTCAGCCCCTCGCTTTCGGAGGACGGGGCGTATCTGCTGCTGCATGTGTTTTACGGGTCGGCGGCGAAGAAGACCGACATCTACTTTCAGCCACTCAGGCAGGGGGCCAACGCCCCGATTCGACCGCTCGTCAACGACATCGAAGCGCGGTTCCTGGCGGGGGCGGTTGATCGCCGCGCGTTCGTCACGACCAACTGGAACGCGCCGCGCAACCGGGTGCTGCTGGTCGACCTCGAAAAACCCGAGCGGACGAACTGGAAGGAGATCGTTCCCCAACGCGAGGGTGTGCTGGAAGACCTTTCGGCGGTGGGGGGGCGGCTGTACGCGAATTATCTCGTCGACGTGAAGTCGAGCGTGACGGTGTTCGACCTCGAGGGGCACGAAGTGCGTCGCATCGCGTTTCCGACGCTGGGAACGGTGAGCGGTGTGGGGGGGCGTTGGGACGGCAAGGAAGCATTCTTCGCGTTCAGCGGCTTTCAGACCCCTTCGACGATCTATCGGGAATCGGTCGAGTCGGGAGAACAAACCGTTTGGTCGAAACTCAACGTACCCGTCAACACGGATGCGTTCGAGGCGAAGCAGGTGTTTTACACGTCGAAGGATGGTACGCGGGTCCCCATGTTCGTCGTGCATCGCAAGGGACTGAAACTCGACGGCAACAACCCGACATTGCTGTACGGCTACGGGGGCTTCAACAACAGCCTGACGCCGTTTTTCTCGGCGAAGGCGGTGCTGTGGATGGAGCACGGCGGGGTCTATTGCGTGGCCAATCTGCGCGGCGGTGGCGAATACGGCGAGGAGTGGCACCAGGCGGGGATGCAAAGCCGCAAGCAGAACGTGTTCGACGACTTCCACGCGGCGGCGGAATGGCTTATCGCCGCGAAGTACACGCGCCCGGAAAAACTGGCGATTTCCGGGGGGAGCAACGGCGGCCTGCTGGTCGGGGCCGCGCTGACTCAGCGGCCCGAGTTGTTCCGCGCGGTGGTGTGCTCGTATCCGCTGCTGGACATGGTTCGCTATCACAAGTTCCTGGTGGCGCGATTTTGGATTCCCGAGTACGGTTCGTCCGACGATCCCGAAGAATTCAAGACGCTGCGGGCATATTCGCCGTATCACAACGTCGTCGATGGCGGGAAGTATCCGGCGACGCTGTTCATCACGGGAGACGCCGACACGCGGGTCGATCCGCTCCACGCGCGAAAGATGGCCGCGCTGCTGCAGGCGAAGAGCGGGTCCGGTCGACCGGTGCTGTTACGATACGACACGAAACTCGGGCACACGGGAGCGCGGCCGGTCAGCAAAAGCGTCGAGGACCTGGCGGACGAGTTGTCGTTCCTGCTCGGCGAGTTGGAAGTGGCCGCTCCGGTCGCGGGGAAAGATGTCTCGGCGAGCCGCACTGGAGACGCAACGGACAGCGACCGGTTGAACGATCTGTTCGCCCGCGAGTGGCAGTACGGGCTCCGGGAATCCCCCACGTTCGCATCGTTCCTGGGGGACAAGCGGTACAACGACCGTTGGCCGGACGTTAGCCTCGAGGCCATTGAACGGCGGCACATCCACCAACGGGAAGTCCTGGCGGAACTGGCGGCGTTCAAAGCCGAGGCCCTCGAACCGGCGGATCGCCTCAATCTCCGACTGTTCCGACGGCAGCTTGAGACGGAGATCGAGGAACACGGGCATCGGACGTTCCTTGTGCCGCTCACGCAGCGCGAGGGCATTCAGGACGAAAGCTCGGTGGCGGATTCGCTGTCGTTCGACACCGTGAAGGATTACGACGACTGGACGGCGCGGCTGCACAGCTTTCCGCGGTACATGGACCAGACGATCGCCCTGATGCGACGGGGGATCGCCGAACGGCGCGTCCAACCGAAGATCACCATGGAGCGGTTGCCCGCTCAGATTCGCAAACAGATTGTCGACGATCCGGCAAAGAGCCTGTACTTCAAGCCGTACCGGACGTTCAGTGACGACATCCCCGCTGCGGAACGGACGCGGATCGAACAAGCTGGACGCGACGCCATCGAGAAACGGATCGTTCCGGCGTATCGCGCCTTCCTGGAATTCTTTGAACGCGAATATCTCCCCGCCTGTTTCGACAAGGTCGGAGCGTGGCAACTGCCGGAGGGGAGTTCGTTCTACGCGTTCAAGGCGAGGCAGTTCACAACGACCGATCTGTCGCCCGACCAAATCCACGAGATCGGGTTGGCGGAAGTTGCGCGCATTCGCAAGGAAATGGACGGGGTGATCGCGATTACGGGGTTTTCGGGGACGTTTCCCGAGTTCCTGGAGCATTTGCGGACCGATCCGAAGTTCTACTTCAAAAACCCGCAAGACCTGCTGAACGCGTACCTCGTGCTCTGCAAAAGAGTCGACCCGCAATTGCCGAAGCTGTTCCGCAAACTGCCGCGCACTCCATACGGCATCGAGGCGATCCCGGAGCACATGGCTCCCGACACGACGACGGCGTACTACCGCCCGCCTGCGGCGGACGGCTCGCGCGCGGGCACGTATTTCGTGAACCTGTATCGTCCCGAGGTCCGTCCGACGTACGAGATGGAGGCGCTCTCGCTGCACGAGGCGGTACCTGGTCATCATCTGCAAATCGCCCTCGCCAACGAGCTGACGGGGGTTCCCGAATTCCGCAAACACGCGGGCTTCACGGCGTACGTCGAGGGTTGGGCGCTGTATGGAGAGCGGTTGGGGGACGACCTCGGCCTCTATCGCGACCCGTACTCGAAGTTCGGCCAACTCACGTACGAGATGTGGCGGGCCGTGAGGTTGGTGGTCGACACGGGCATTCACTCCAAGCAGTGGTCGCGTCAACGGGCGATCGACTTCTTCAAGGAGAACGCGGCCAAATCGGAACACGACATCGTCAACGAGGTGGACCGGTACATCTCGTGGCCGGGACAAGCGCTCGCGTACAAGATCGGCGAAATCCGCATTCGGGAACTGCGGGCGTATGCCGAGCAATCGCTGGGGGACAAGTTCGACGTGCGGGATTTCCACGAGGTGGTGCTGGGCCAGGGGGCGGTGCCGCTGGACGTGTTGGCGGAATTGGTGATGGAATGGATCGCCAAGGCGAAAACGGCGTCGAAATGAATCGTGTTGGCAGGATCGGCGAGGAGATTCAGGAGTGCATGCACCTTCACCGAGTCGGTCAAGACGAGTGTCCGTTGGATGAGAAACCCCTTGCCGACACGTGGCGACACGGTGAAGATTGGGGCGCACGGCGAGACAACGTGGCCGTGCGGACGATTCCTCGATGGCGAAAGAGATTGCGATGCCTCTGTTTGAATACCGTTGCGCGGACTGTGCGACCGACGTTGAAATCCTGGTGCGCGGCGGGGAGCAACCAACCTGCCCGGACTGCGGCTCGCGCAAACTCGAAAAACTGTTCAGCGCCACGGCCGCGCCGGTGATGGCGGGGGCGTCGCTCCCCATGGCGGGAGGTTGTCCGCCCCCCGAAATGGGGCCGTGCAGCCCGCACTGTTGCCGGTTGCCCCCCGGAGGCTGATGTCGTCGCGTTTGGGTTGTCCCGCGAATCTGGTGTCGTCCGCCGGTCGCGAACACCGGAGCGGACGCGCCGGAGGGTTACCCCCTGATCCGCTTGTCGGGCACCTTCTCCCACACCGGTCTGTTTTCGTGGGAGATTGACGCCGATTGCGGGGACGGAGGGGTTGTTGAACAGTTTTTGATGAAGGGTGCGGGATCGCCGTAACGAGCTCCGGATCCGATTCGTGTTTCGGCGTTCGAGCCACTTTTCACCACCACGCGTCGTTCACCTTCGACGTGATCGCCGAGTTGCCCCATGTCCATGTCCGCCACCATGTCGACAAACCCGCCGAACGCCATTGCGGACGAACTGCTGTTCGAACGGGATGGGTTGGTGGGAGTGTTGACGATCAACCGTCCCGCCCGGCGCAACGCGTTGTCGGAAGCGCTGGTTGCCGCGCTGAATCAACGCATCGAGGCGCTGCGCGACGACGCGACAACGCGTGTGATCGTGCTGCGGAGCGCGGGAAGGGTGTTCTGTTCCGGACACGATCTCGGCGAAATGACGGGACGGTCCGCCGAGGAATATGCGGCCCTGTTCGAAAACTGTTCCCGGATGATGTACGGGTTGCGTTCGTTGCCGCAGCCCGTGATCGCGTTGGTGCAAGGTTTCGCGACGGGAGCCGGTTGCCAACTGGTTTCAGCGTGCGACTTGGCGTTGGCCGCACCCGAGGCAGCGTTCGCGACGCCGGGAGTCAAGCTGGGGCTGTTTTGCTCGACGCCGATGGTGCCCCTCATTCGCAGCATCCCGCCGAAATTCGCGATGGAGATGCTGCTGACGGGCCAACCGGTCGGCGCGGAGCGGGCGGCGGAAATCGGATTGGTCAACCGGGTTGTGCCGGCGGACGCACTGTTCGCGGAAGGGATGGAGTTGGCGAAGCGTGTCGCTTCCGCGAGTGGTTTGACTCTGGCCATCGGCAAGCGGGCGTTTTATCAGCAGGCGCCACTCGACGAGCGCCGCGCCTACGAAGACGCGGCCCGCACGATGACCGAGAACGCGTTGACGCGGGACGCGCAAGAAGGGATGACGGCGTTCTTGCAGAAACGGGCTCCCGAATGGCGTGGCGAGTGAAAGCGGCGGGAAAGGGCGATTGATGGGGTTGCCGACGTTTGACGAATTGTTCGCGCGGATGGACTCGCGACGGCCGCAGATCGCCGTCGTGGCGGCGGGGGGGGCGGATCCGACGGTGTTGCGCGCGCTCGACGAAGCGGCGCGGCGGGGGTGGGTACGCCCCGTTCTGACGGGCCGCGAGGGAGAGATTCGCGAGGTCGCGAGCGGCGAGGGGGTGTCGCTCGACGCGTTCCGGGTTGTGGACACGGAAACGCCTTCCGAAACGGCCGTGGCACTGATCCACGCCGGGGAAGCGGCCTGCCTGATGAAGGGGCAGATCCCGACGCCGGACCTGATGAAGGGAGTGCTCCACTCGGAACGGGGCTTGAAGTCGGGGCGTGTGATCGGGCAGATCGTGCTCATGGAAATCCCGCGCGACGGTCGGGTGTTCCTGCTGGCGGACACGGGGATCTGCATCGCCCCATCGCTCGACCAGAAAATCGGTCTCGCAAAAAGCGCCGTCGAGATCGCGCGGGCGTTGGGCGTGTCGTGCCCCGCGGTGGCCTTGATGGCCGCTACGGAAAAAGTGCATCCGCAGATGCCCGAAACGCTGGATGCCGAGGAGATCCTGCGCCGCGCCGCGTCCGGCGAACTGGGGGATTGCCGCGTCGCCGGGCCGATGTCGTTCGACCTGGCTTACGCCGTGGAGGCCGGCCAGCGGAAGAAACTCGCCGGGGACGTGCTGGGGGCGGCCGATGTGTTGCTGTTCCCGAACCTGTTGTCGGCGAATCTGACGGTGAAGGCGATCATGTACACGGCCGACTGCAAATTCGGCGGGGTGCTGTGTGGTACGACGGCGCCGGTCGTGTTCATGTCGCGGGCGGACAGTGTCGAGACGCGACTGCGGTCGTTGGCCTACACGCTGACGCTGGCGTTTCCGGGGTGAGGGACGCGGGATGTGGCGGGATCGCAAGCGGCGGAAATCTTGCGATTTCCGTTACGAGGCTGAGATTTCTTGTGACCCGAAGCGTGAGCGAGGGACCCCGCTCTGTCCGCAGGTCACGATTTCCCCGGAATCCACACGGGGTCCCTCGCTCACGCTTCGGGTTTCCATCTCGAATTCCGTGGTCGCTCGAAAAAATCACATCCTCTACGGGTTTCGGTCGGGCTGTTCTTTGCGGACGGCCAGGTGTCCGACGCTTCGGTAAAACCGGGCGTTGAGGAGCGACGCCGCGGCGACGAGGCTCCCGATCAGCCCGTACCACAAGCCTTGCGGACCCCAATCCCGCACGACGCCCAGGTAGTACCCGGTCGGCACCCCGACACACCAATAGGCGACGACGGTGATGAGCATCGGCGCGCGGGTGTCTTTAAGGCCGCGCAGTGCTCCCGCCCCCGAAACCTGCAGTCCGTCGAAGACCTGGAAGATTGCCGCGCAAAACAGGAGTTGGCGCGCGACGACCAACACTCTCGGATCGTTCGAGTACAACCGGGTGAGCGCGTCCGGAAACACCAGCATCACCAGCGCCGCGCAACTCATGAAGCCCACGCACAACGCGTTGCCCGCCAATCCGGCCCGTCGCGCCGCAACGGGGTTGCCCGCGCCGACGGCCCGGCCCACGCGGACCGTGACCGCCATCGCCAACCCGAGAGGAACCATGAACGTCACGGAGGCAAGGTTCAGTGCGATTTGGTTGGCGCTGAGGATTTCCGGCCCCAGCTTGCCGAGAATCAGCGCGACCACCGAGAACAGCGTGCATTCGAAAAACAGGCTCACGCCGATCGGCCCGCCCACCCAGGCCAGGTGGCCGATCTCGCGCGGTCGCGGCCATTCCCACTTTCGGAAGACTCGGTCACGTGCCAAATCCGGATGCCACGCGACGAACGCGGCCAATCCGCCGAACATCACCCACATCGAAAGAGCGCTGGCGTACCCCAAACCCTCGCAACCGAGTTTCGGGAATCCCCAGGCACCGAACGCGAGGGCGTAGTTGCCCACGATATTGACCGGCAACGCCACAAGGCTGATGGCCAGGATCGGCCCCGATCGGCCCATTCCCTCGCAGTACGAGCGCAGCACGTTGTAGAGCACCAGCGCCGGCATGCCCCACGACAGAGCGTCGAGGTATCGGACACCCAGCGGAACCACGCGGGGGTTGACCTGGAAGTACTCCAGCAACGGCCGCCCCGAGCGGATCGCGATGTACGACATGCACGCCAGTGCGAGGGCCATCCACAACCCTTGCCGGACCACTCCCGCCACCTCGGCGCGGCGTCCGGCGCCGCACAATTGGGCGACCGAGGGGCTGACGGACATGCACATTCCCAGGCCGATCACCATCACGGGATAGAAGATCACCCCGCCGATCGAAACGGCCGCGAGGTCGACGGCCCCCAGGTGGCCGGCCATGACGGTGTCGACAAAGTTGATGGAGATCTGCGCCAGTTGGGCGCCGATCAACGGCGCGCCCAAACCGGCGATCGCCCGCGCCTCCGCGGCAAACCAAGCGCCGGTGGGAGGGGACATGTCCAAACCGGCCGCGGAAGCGGCAATGGATGTGGCGGGATTCGCGTCAACATCCGCCTCCGCGTCGATCTCGGGCGAATCGACCCCCGCACCGTCGATCAAGGCCGACTCACCGGAGGAAATCGCTGGGAATGCCCTGCACGTCGGTTCGGCGATTGGTCCCCGATCGACCGACATGGTTTGACTCGCGGGTTGTGAGGAAGAGGGGCGAAAGGGGTCACAACGGCGGACCGTTGGTCGGCTGCGTTTTGATGCGGGGACACACTGGGCATGATGCAGGTTCACCTCCTTGCCCCGCGCAACCCGGACTATTCGTCAAAACCCGCGAAATCGCAACGGAACGGAACTTCGCGACAATCGAAACATCCGCGCGACTCGCGCCGGCATCCGCCACCCGTTCGGCAGTCCGAGGCCGACATTCGGTCGACTCCGCCGCTCCAGGGGAAAGTCCCGATTGAACGACGTCCCGCGCGACGAATACATTGAATGCAGCCGGCGCCGATCTTGCGCTCGGACGACACCGATCCGCCCCGGGGGCCGTACATGAACTCCCTTTCCCGACGACAGTTCCTCGCCGCGACATCCGCCACTCTGTCGGCAGCCACCGTTTCGACCGCCTGGCTGGCCCGGCCGGCGTTCGCGGGGCCGTTCGCCCCCGGTGTGGAAACCATCGCCGCCCCCAGCATCAGCGGCGACGAGCGGACGCGTCAACCGGATATCTGGGCGCTGGAAGTGCACTTCAAGCCGGTGCGGATGGAGTATGTCGATCTTCCCGTGCCGGGCCAAGAGGGGAAGACGCAACGGACTTTGGTGTGGTACCTGTGCTACCGTGCTATCAACCGCCCCATCGCCGGGGAAGCGCCAACGGACATGCCCGCCGATCAACGCCCCCTGTTCATCCCGGAATTGACGCTGGTCACCGAAGACGGCGAAAGTCAAAAAACGTATCTGGACCGCGTTATCCCGGCGGCCCAGGCCGCGATTCTGAAGCGGGAACGGCATCCCTACAAGAACGGCGTGGAGATCGTCGGACCGATTCCCGAGCCGACCCCGGCGGGATCGAAGGTCGAGAAGTCGGTGGACGGCATCGCCCTGTGGCGCGGGGTCGATCCGAAGACGCAGTTCTTCAAGGTGTTCTTCAGCGGATTTTCGAACGGCTACCAGGTTGCTGAGAACCCCGACGCCAGCGGCAAGCCGGTGGTGTTGCGGAAGACGCTGATGCAGTCGTTTTGGCGGCCCGCCGACGAATTCGACCAGAACGAGGCGGAGATCCGCCTGCAAGACGGGCCGAAGTGGATTTATCGCTGAGCGGCGGAAACCTTACGATTTCCGCGACGTCCACCTGACCGGAACGCCGGTTGGTCACCCGCCGCGTGCGCAGTGCTTCCGGCCGCCTCAATACGTTGCGGCATCGGGAAACATCTGGAACAACCCCAGCGCGACGATCGTTCCGAGGATCGGCACCAGCACGGTCGTGACGAAGATCGCGCCGTAGCTTCCGGCGTGGGTCTCTCCGCAGATGTTGCGGATCAGGATCACGATGTACCCGTTGGAGGGGAGCGAATCGAACGTTCCCGAAGCCAGCGCCACCACCCGATGCAGTGCCCGCGCCGGAACCCCCAGCCCCTCCAGATAGACCGTCTTGAAGATCGGCAGTGCGATCCCCTGTCCCCCCGAGGCCGATCCGGCGATCATCGCGATCACCCCCATCGCCAGCGCCGCACCCGTCAGTGGATCGACCGGCAACCGGATGACCGCGTCGACGACCATCTTGAACGCCGGCAGCCCCTGCAAGATCGCCCCGAAGCCCACGACCGAACTCGTTGCCGCGCAAGCCAAAATGCCGCTCGACGCCGCAGTGCCGCAACTGGCCCACGGTGCGGGAGTTGTTCGGCGCAACAACACCAGCGCCGCCACCACCCCCAAACCAATCGACAGCACCGGGTTTTCGGGAAACCGGCTCAGCAGTTCTCCCCACCGACCGAACAACGTGGCCTCTCCGGCCCCCTCCGCAAGCCACGCCCCCGCTCTGCGGACCGCCAGCGGCAACAGGTTGAGTGACAGCACCGTCACCAACAGCGGCACCAACGACCGCACCACACCCGGGCGGGCGATCCCTTGCGCTTCCCGCTCGATCCCGTCGCTGTCGCGCGGTTCGAAACGTTCCCCGCGCTGCACCGCCACGCGAATCGCGCGATCCAAATACCATTGCCCCGTCACAACCATCACCACCGCCGCCGCGAGGCTGACAGGCCACCCCGCGCGAGGATCGGTTCCGAGAATCGGAATGGGGATCAGGTTCTGGATCGCGGGCGAACCGGCCGATGTCATCGTGAACGTGATCGTGCCGAACGCGATCGCGGCGGGAATGAAGCGACGGGGCAGATTTCCGTCACGAAACAGCCGCACCGCCAGCGGATACGCCGAAAACCCCACCACGAACAGCGACACGCCCCCGTAAGTGAGCAGCGCACAAGCCAGTACCACCGCCCAGCAGGCCCGCGCCGGACCGAACGCCCGCCCCACTCGTCCCGCGAGCACCGCCACTCCCCCGGAGTCCTCCATCAACTTGCCGAACATCGCCCCCAACAGGAACACCGGCAGGTACCGCCGCATGTACTCGGAGAACCCGGTCATGTAGGGCCCCGTCATTCCGGCCAAGGGGTCCGACCCGCTCGCCACCAGCGCGGCAAAGGCCGACAGGGGCGCGACGACATACACGCTGTGCCCGCGCACCACCCACGCCATGAGCAGCCCGATGCCCCCCAGCAGCACCGCCAGCGAATACAGGTCGCTCAACATGGGGAAGACCGTCCTGTAAGCTCGAAAACCCATCCGCCCGCGAGCGTCTGGATTCTCCAAAACTGCCGTGAAAGTGTCAGCGATACGCGGCGGAAATCCAACCCACTGTCGGCCTGCCGCCGTGTCGTGATCCGGCACGAACGTTGGCCTCTCACGTCCCCCGGATTCACGCACTACGTTTGTGTCGTGATCGTTTCAGGACGGTTCTGAAACTGCTTCCAGGGACATTGGTTTCCGCTCGCGAAACATTCCGAAGAAATCCGCCTGAGTCATGATCGCGCGTGTGCATGATTCCGAATCCGCCATCGCCTGGCCAGTCCCGTGCCTCGACGACACGATACGCCGGGCGACGATGACTCTCGAAGTGGCTTCAAAACCCTCTGCCGGGCAGATCCGCGTTGACCCCCTGCCGAGGTTTTCGTGCCGGCAACCGGGTTTTGAAACGGCATTTACGTGTTGGTCGCGCGGCAACCACCGCACTCTTCCTCGCGTGAGCGGCGCAGGGCCGGCGCACGTGGATCGACACGCTGGAATCCAACCCAGTCCGGATCGCAACCGGTGCGTCCGTGCGGACTTCACACATGATGCTCGCCAGAAAAGGGCCGAATCCACGCGAAATTCCGTATTGACCCGATTTTTCCCTTGTGAAATACTCCGCGCCGCTTGGGCCGAAAGGCAACGGTCAACGTGCCGTACAGGCTGCGGCCCAAGCACGACTCCTCTCTCGATTTTCATTGTCTTCGGGCGGGAATGGATTCCCTCCCCTTCGACTCGGGTTGTTTTCAATCCGGTCGACGACTCCGCGCATTCGACTCCTTCGGGTCGCGCGGGGGACCTCCCTCAACGCACATCCCGAGAGCACGCCATGAAGGCAGTGATTCTGGCCGGAGGACTGGGTTCGCGTCTTTCGGAAGAGACGCAACTCAAACCAAAACCGATGGTCGAGATCGGCGGCAAGCCGATTCTCTGGCACATCATGAAGATCTACTCGGCCCACGGCGTCAACGACTTCATCGTCTGCCTCGGCTATCGCGGGTACCTCATCAAGGAGTACTTCGCGAACTACTTCCTGCACAGCTCGGATGTCACGTTCGACATTCAGCAGAATCGACTCGAAGTGCATCAGCACTCGGTCGAGCCGTGGCGGGTGACGCTGATCGACACTGGCGCGAACACGATGACCGGCGGCCGCCTCAAGGCGGTGCGGCGTTACCTCGACGACGACGAGCCGTTCTGCATGACCTACGGCGACGGTGTCGGCAACATCGACATCTCGCGCCTCATTCGCCACCACCGCGAACAAGGCCACCTGGCGACATTGACCGCCGTGCGTCCCCCCGGACGCTTCGGCAGCCTGAAGATGGACGGCGCGAAAATCACCGACTTCGTCGAGAAGCCGCTGGGTGACGGCGGCTGGATCAACGGCGGGTTCTTCGTGCTCAATCCGAAGGTGGTCGACTACATCGGCGGTCCGTCGACCGTGTGGGAGCAGGAACCGCTGGGTGGTCTGGCCCGCGACGGCGAACTGGACGCCTATCACCACGATGGCTTCTGGCAGCCGATGGACACGCTCCGCGACAAGACGCAGCTCGAAGAGCTGTGGGCCTCGGGGAACGCACCGTGGAAGGTGTGGACTGATGCGCCGGATCTGCGACTGCGATCGGCGGCCTGAGTTTTTGTAGCGGTTCGCTCCCGCGAACCGGCTTGGCGGCTCCGGCTCGCGCGTGCAGCGATGATCGAAGTTCGTCGGGCCCGTCAAGCGGCAACAGGTTTCTCCAACCTCCGGGGATCTCGCGTGAATTCCTCTTTCTGGGCCGGCAAGCAGGTTCTGGTCACCGGGCACACTGGTTTCAAGGGGGCATGGCTCTGTCTGTTGCTCGAGCGTCTCGGCGCTCGAGTGACCGGCTATGCCATCGATCCTCCCTCGACTCCGAGTCTGTTCGGCCTGGCCCGGATCGCCGACCGGATCGACCACGTTCACGGCGATGTGCGCGACTTCGAACGACTGTTTCGCGTTGTTCGCGAACGTCGTCCGGAAATCGTGCTGCACATGGCCGCACAGGCTCTGGTACGGAAGTCCTATCGCGATCCCATCGAAACCTACGCCACCAACGTGATGGGGACGGTCCATGTCCTCGAAGCGGTGCGGCAGGCCGGTTGCGTTCGCGCGGTGGTCAATGTCACCAGCGACAAGTGCTATCACAATCGCGAAGTGATCTGGGGCTACCGCGAAACCGACCGCATGGGGGGGCACGACCCCTACAGCAACAGCAAGGGGTGCGCGGAACTGGTGGCCGATGCCTTCCGCGATTCGTACTTCAAGCCGCAAGAGGGGGCGGACCCGAACGAGGGAACGTTGCTCTCGTCTTGTCGGGCGGGCAACGTCATTGGCGGGGGTGACTGGGCGGAAGACCGCCTGATCCCCGACATGATTCGCGCCTGTTCGCAGGGCAAACCCGTCTACATTCGCAATCCGCACGCAATCCGCCCGTGGCAGCACGTGCTGGAACCGCTCGCCGGTTACCTGAGCGTCGCCGAAAAGATGTGGACGGACGGTCGCGAATTCGCGGGGGGCTGGAACTTCGGCCCCGCCGAATCGGACGCTCAACCGGTCCAGCGGATCGTCGATCGCATCGTCGATCTGTGGGGCGAAGGAGCGAGCTGGGAGTTGTCTCCCGGCCCGCATCCGCACGAAGCACATTATCTGAAGCTCGACTGCACGAAGGCCCGGACGAAGCTCGGCTGGTCGCCGCGAACGGATTTGGCGACCGCGCTGGAGTGGATCGTTGACTGGTACAAGCGCGTCGGGGCGGGGGGCGACGCCCGTCAAATCACTCTCGAAACCGTCGATCAATTCCTGAGCCTGGAGCCCGCCGGACAATGGATCCGAACGCCGTCGAAACACCGTGCTGCCGATTCTGCCAAAGCAGCCTGAGCGTCACCTTCGCCGACCTGGGGATGTCTCCCCTGTCGAATTCGTACGTGCCGCCCGACCGGCTCCGCTCGATGGAGCCGTTCTACCCGCTGCACGCCTACGTCTGCGGCGAATGCAAGCTCGTGCAGCTCGAACAGTTCGAGTCGCCCGATCACATCTTCAGCGACTACGCCTACTTCTCGTCGTACAGCGATAGCTGGCTCAAGCACGCCGCCGCCTATTGCGACATGATGAAGGGGCGGTTCGGCTACGACTCGACCTCGCACGTCGTCGAGATTGCCTCGAACGACGGCTACCTGCTCAAGAACTTCGTCGGCATGGGGATTCCGGTCCTCGGCGTCGAACCAGCGGGCAACGTCGCCGAAGTGGCGATCAAGGCGGGCGTCCCGTCGGTCGTGAAGTTCTTCGGCGTCGAAACAGCCAAGCAGCTCAAGGCCGAAGGGAAGTCCGCCGACCTGCTGTTGGGGAACAACGTCCTGGCCCACGTGCCGGACATCAACGATTTCGTCGGCGGGATGAAAATCCTGTTGAAGGCCGACGGCGAGATCACGATGGAGTTCCCGCACCTGTTGCAACTGATGCGCAACAATCAGTTCGACACGATCTATCACGAACACTTCTCGTACCTGTCGTTCCTCACCGTCGAACGGATCTTCGCGGCACACGGCCTGAAGATGTTCGACGTCGAAGAACTGCCGACGCACGGCGGCAGCCTGCGAATCTTCGCCTGCCACGCCCAGGACCCCCGTCCCACGGGAATCCGCGTCGCCGAGATGCTCAAGCGCGAGAAGACCGCGGGCCTCGACGACATCGAGACCTACCGCTCGTTCGGCGAGCAGGTCAAGGAAACCAAGCGGAACCTGCTCGACTTCCTGATGGCCGCCAAGCGGGCCGGGAAGACCGTCGCCGGTTACGGTGCCCCCGCCAAGGGGAACACGCTGCTCAATTACTGCGGTGTGAGGACCGACCTGGTCGACTTCACCGTCGACCGCAGCCCCCACAAGCAAGGGCGGTTCCTTCCCGGCACGCACATTCCGATTCTGCATCCGGACGCGATCGCCGAGAAGAAGCCGGACTACCTGCTGATTCTTCCCTGGAACCTCAAGGACGAGGTCATCGACCAGATGTCCCACATCAAGCAGTGGGGCGGTCAGTTCGTGGTCCCCATTCCCCAGGTCAAGATCTGCGCATGAAGTTCACGGAAACTCCGCTCGCGGGAGCGTATGTCGTTGAAGTCGAACGTCGCGAAGACGACCGCGGCTTCTTCGGGCGGACGTTCTGCGAGCGGGAGTTCGCCGCGCTAGGGCTGATCTCCCGGTTTGTGCAGTGCAACGTCTCGTACAACCGTCGGCGGGGAACCGTCCGCGGCATGCACTACCAGGCCGATCCGTATCCGGAGATCAAGCTCGTGCGGTGTACGACCGGCGCGATCGTCGACGCCATCGTCGACCTGCGGCCGGAATCTCCTACGCATCGCCGGTGGTTCTCGGTGGAATTGTCCGCGGAGAACCACCGTGCTTTGTATATCCCGGCGGGAATGGCGCACGGCTTTCAGACGCTCGCCGACGATGTCGAAGTGCTGTACATGATGTCGGAGTATTACCACGGCGATCTCGCACGAGGTGTTCGCTGGAACGACCCGGCGTTCGACCTGGCGTGGCCCGAGCCGATCACGGTGATCGCCGACAAAGATCTTGCGTTTCCCGACTACAAGCCGTGATCGCCACCCTGGTTGTGTGCCACTGCTGGCTTGTCCAGCCGTGCGGTTCGCTCACCGGCGTGCAAACACAGCTTTTTATTAGCCACAGATAAAACACAGATAGAAGCACTCTTTTTTCTTATCTGTGTTCCATCTGTGGCTAAAACCTTTTCTTCTTCGATTGTCCTTCCGAGCATGCACAGCGTTCTCGTCACCGGCGGTTCAGGTTTTATCGGGTCGCAGACGCTGGCCCCGCTGGCGGCGCGCGGCTTCCGTGTGCATGTGGCGTCGCGTCGATTGCCGTCGACCGTCGCCGTCTCGCACGACATTACCTTCCACAAGTGCGACCTGGACTCCCCTGAGCAGGTCTGGCGGTTGCTGCACGAAACCCGCCCCACGCATTTGCTCCACCTCGCGTGGTACGCCGAGCATGGGCGATTCTGGACCTCGCCGAAGAATCTCGATTGCGTGGCCGCGTCGCTGACGTTGTGCCGGGCCTTCGCCGAATGTGGCGGGAAACGGATCGTCGCCGCAGGCACCTGCGCCGAGTACGACTGGACGACCGGAGCCGAGCGCTTCGCCGAGTCGTCCCCGGTCAAGCCACACACGCTTTACGGTCGCGCGAAGGATTCGCTGCGCTCGATCCTCGAACAATGGTCCGCCGGCGCGGGCCTGTCGTCCGCTTGGGGCCGCGTTTTCTTGTTGTACGGACCGGGTGAGGACGAACGTCGCCTGGTCCCGTCGATCGCCGGACCGCTCGCCGAAGGGGGTATCGCCAAGTGCCTGTGCGGTACGCACGTCAGGGACTTCCTGCACGTGAACGATGTCGCCGACGCCTTCGCCGCACTCGTCGATTCACAGGTCGCCGGACCGGTCAACATTTCCTCCGGCGAGGGGATCGAACTGGGACAAGTGGCCCGACTGCTCGCTGGCCCGTCCGTCCCCACAGGTCGCCTGCAAATTGAACAGCGACCGTTCACCCCCGAGAATCCTCAACACATCGTTGGCGATGCGACACGCCTCCGCGACGAAGTCGGTTGGCGACCGTCCCGGACGCTCGAACAAGGGTTGAACGAGTTCCGGAACGAAATGGCATACAAGTCCGCCCGTCCCGCCGCTTGATCTTTTCCGGAGCGATTCCATGACTACCGCGCTCATCGGACACACCGGGTTTGTCGGCGGCCAACTGCTGTCGCAAACCCGCTTCGACGAATGCTTTCGCTCGACCGACATCGAACGGATGCGCGGTCGCGACTTCGACCTCGTCGTGTGCAGCGGCGTGCGCGCCGAAAAGTGGAAGGCCAACGCCGACCCCGTCGCCGATTGGGCCGCGATCGAACGGCTGTGGAACGTGCTCCGCGAGACGCGCATTCGCGAACTCGTGCTGATTTCGACGGTCGACGTGTTCCGTCGGCCCGTGCTCGTTGACGAAGACACGCCGGTCGCGACATCGGGACTCGAGCCGTACGGGCTGCATCGCTTCCGTCTGGAGGAACTGGCCCGGGAACGGTTTGCCACGCGGATCGTGCGGTTGCCGGGGCTGTTCGGAGCGGGCCTCAAAAAGAACATCATTTTCGACCTGATCCACGACAACGGCACTGATAAGGTGCACGCGGATTCGGTCTATCAATTTTACGACCTCGCGCGACTGTGGTCCGACGTTGAGATCGTTCGGTCGTCCGACCTGTCGGTCGCGCACTTTGCGACTCCCCCGGTTTCGGTCGCCGATGTGGCCAGGGTGGGGTTCGGGCGGGACTTCACCAATCGTCCTGCCGGGGCGAAACCCGCGCGGTACGACTTCCGCACCCGGCACGCCGCGCTGTTCGGCGGTCCGTCCGGTTACGTGTACGACGCCGCCGAACATGAGCGATGTCTGCGAGCGTTCGTGGCAAGCGAATTGGATGCGATGCGCGTCGGCCGCGCGGCTCGGCGGATCGCGGCATGAAGCTGGCCGTTTCCAACATCGCCTGGCCCGCCGAGCTGGACGCGGAAATCGGCGTGCTGATGGGGCGGGAGCACGTGGTCGGCCTCGAGGTCGCCCCGACGAAGGTGCATCCGCGACCGGTTGAGGCAACGGTCGACGATCTCCGTCGCTATCGGGATTTTTGGGCCTCGCGCGGAGTTGAAATCGTCGCGATGCAGGCGCTCCTGTTCGGTGCGGGGCCGTTCCAACTGTTCGGATCCCCAGGCGACCGTGCGGCATTGCTCGACTATCTTGCGGGCTTGTACCGCATGGCTGCCGGACTGGGGGCCACCGCGCTGGTGTTCGGTTCGCCCAAGAATCGCTTGCGGGGAGAGATGCCGCTGGAGGCGGCGCGAGCCATCGCGATCGAGTTCTTCCGCGAGGCCGGGTGTCGCGCCGCGGACTTCGGTGTGTGGCTGTGCATCGAGCACAATCCCGCCGCTTACGGATGCGACTTCGTCACGACGGCCACCGAAGCACTGGCGCTGGTCAAGGATGTCGATACCCCTGGTTTCGGCCTGCATCTGGACACCGGCGGCCTGACCGTCGAACAGGAGTCGACGGCAATCCTGACCGACCCCGCGGCAAAGCCGTGGTGGCGACACTTCCACGTGAGCGATCCGCACCTGGAACCGGTGGGAGCAAGCGCCGGCCGCCACGCCGAATTCGGCGCTGCGGTGAGGTCGAGCGGCTATGCGGGTTGGGTCTCACTGGAAATGAAGAGCTTGCCGGCCGGACGGGAGATCGAACTGCTGCAACGTGCGATTCGATTCGCGCGGCAATACTACTGAGACGCCCAGCGAGATGGCTTTGACGAACGCTGCTGCGACGCGCGCTACAGGCACCGGACGACAGGGGCCGACCGACGACAATCGCGCAGAGGCCAGAAGCCGCTCTGTCACATCCGGTCCAGCGAATCCACCCACCGTACGATCGCCTCGAACGCGCGTCCTCCGGGGTACTTGTGCGTTCCCTTTTCGATCGTGAGCAGTGTCGTCGGCACGCGCAGTTCCCCCAGCGCTTCTCGCATGGCCCGCACCGCCTCCAGTGCCGGATCCGCCTCGCCACACAGCAGCAAGTACTGCTGTCGCGTATCGGGTTCCGGTTCGGGGAATCGTCCTCGGACTCCCGCTCCTGCCAAACAAATTCCGCGGTAGAGCGCTTTCTCGCGCGTGGCCGCTTCCAAGGCGGGTGGGGCACCACGCCCGAATGAATGGATCACCACCCGCGCCGGGTCAACGGAGTATTCCGCCACGAATTTCCTCGTGAGTTCGATGATGAATGGCACGTCCTCCGGTGTCCACCGCGTCGGTTCGCCCGCTTTGGGGCCGAGCACAATCAGCCCCCGCTCCTGGGATGGCGTCCGCCAGCGATCGAGTTGCTCCTTCTCCATCGTGTCGCCGGGCGGATGTATCCACACGACCAACCCATAGCGGTTGGCTGGCGAATAATCGTCCGGGACATACGCCCAGTAGTCCCGGTTGTGCGCGGCAAGCTTTTCAGCGATGCGTCCCGTCTTCGGCCCCGCATCGGCATTGGCCGGCTTGGGAGCCAACGGCAAGGGAGCCAACTCGGCCGGGATTCGGTCGGTCGTGGCATCCAGCACCAGCGACTTTGGAGGGGACTCCTTCGGATCCAGAGCGATATCGAGCGTGTCACCCGGCTTCGTGCGACCGAGTTTTTGGGACAGCGCTTCGACGTTGCTCGTCGGCGCGCCGCCCGCGGCCAAGATGCGCATGCCCGGCTTGAGTCCCCCCTTTTCGGCGGGCGAACCGGGATACACGTAGCGGATCGACACCGCTCCATCCGCGCCGTCGCGAGTGGGCAGAATTCCCAGGAACCCCGCTTCGTACGGGAGCAACTTGTCCGTCAGCGTCACTTCGACGCTCGACACGTTCTCACCCCGAAGGATCTCCAGCGGCACCACGTCTCCGGCGTACTTCGTGCCGGTGGCCATTTGCAGATCGGTCGGTCGGCGCAAAGGGCGTCCTGCGATTTTCTCGACCACGTCCCCCACCTTGATTCCCGCCTTGTCGGCAGGGGATCCGTAGCGAACACGATCCACCTTGGGGCGCGCGCCGGGTTCTTCGTCGGACGATTTCAGTACAATCCCCATCAGCCCAGGGACCAAATCCTTGCCCGCCTTCAGGCGCTCGGCGGACGCGAGCGCGTCGCGCCACGGAATGGCGAAGCCAATCCCTCCGTCGTACCACTCGACGCCGGCCACGTCTCCGCTCGCCTGGGGAGACAACGGCACCACGATTCCCATCACACGGCCCCGTACGTCCACCAAGGGGCCGCCGTAATTGACGGGTGAAACCTTGGCGTCGGTCTGGATCGCCTTGCCCCAGATCCGTCCCAGGGCACTCACAATCCCGGCGGAAATGCTCGGCTCGGGACTGTCGTACGTCCGCCCCAAGGCGAGCGCCCACTGTCCGACCCTCGGCGGTTCCGCCGGGTCGACCGGCATCGGTGGAACCCCTTTGGCGTCCACTTGGATCAACGTCAACATCCGCAAGCGATCCGACGCGACGAGTTTGGCCGGGACCCGTCGTCCGTCGGACAGCGTCACCAGAATCGCCGACGGTTTGCCTGCAAAGCTAAACGTGCTGGTCAGGATATGACCGTCCTCGGAGGCGAACAGACCGGTGGACGCGGTCGAAGCGGAGACATCGTCGTCGACCCGCTCCAGGCCCCCGACCGTGTCGATCCGGACCATCCCCGGCTGCGCCAACGCGGCGGCCCGCTTGAACGCCGTCTCCTCGAGCGCCTCAAGCTCCGGATCGACTCCGCGCGACGGGACGGGGAACGACAGGCTCAAGGCGCAGAACAACGCCGCCGAGAACACAGGGGCGGGCCAAACCGAATTCGACATGCGGACACTCCCGACTTCGACCGGTGGACGCGCGATGCGACGCGCCACCTCGGGATGGTAGTCTCCGCGCGAGGTCAAGGGAGGGCCGCATGGACCGGCGGGCCGTCCGTTGTCGGAAGGGCCGTCAGGCAGCCTGGGCTTCGACCTTGAAGTTTCCGTCTTCGGTGATGTCGTCGAAGCGGACCGACATCCGTTTCGAGACACCCGCCTCCTCCATCGTCACCCCGTACAGCACGTCGGCTGCGCTCATCGTCCGCTTGTTGTGGGTGATGACAATGAACTGCGTCCAGTTCTGGAATTCTCGGATGACCCCCATGTAGCGCTCGATGTTCCCTTCGTCGAGCGCCGCGTCGACTTCGTCGAGGATGCAGAACGGGCTGGGTTTGCTCTTGAAGATCGCCAACAGGAGTGCGACGGCTGTCATCGTCTTTTCGCCGCCCGAAAGCAGCGAAATGCTGCGAAGTTCCTTGCCGGGTGGACGTGCGACGACTTCGATCCCGCATTCGAGAATGTCGTTGGGGTCTTCCAGCAGGACATCCCCCTCGCCGCCGCCGAACAGTTTGCGGAACAACTCCTGGAACTGGCTGCGAATCTGCTCGAATGTCTCCGAGAACAATCGGCGGCTTTCGGCGTTCAGGCGGCGGATGATCTCTTCGAGCGTGTTCTTGGCCTCGACGAGGTCTTGCAACTGGGCGTCGAGCCGCGCATGTCGCGTTTCCAACTCGTCCAGTTCCTTGAGACTGTCGGCGTTCACGTGGCCGATCGCCTTGAGGCGTCTGCGGCAACGATTGATCCGCTCCTCGACCGCCGCGCGGAACGCGTCGTCCGCTTCCGGCGGTGGAGGCAACTGGTCTTCGTCCTGAGAGTGTTTGCCGCCGGACGCTTCGATCGCCGCGGCCCGATCCGCCCGCAATTCCTCCCAGGCGGCGCGAGCCGACTGATCGGTCGACGCCAACTCGGCGAGCTCGATCTGATATTCGTCGCGAAGCCGCTCGTCGAGTCCTTCCAATTGGTGGCGATGGTCGCGCAACTCGATCTCCAGCCCGTGCGCGCGATCTCGCAACTCTCGCAGCGCGTGCCGTTGCCGGATGTCGATCTCGTTGGCGCTGCCGCGTTCGAGTCGAGCCGCGTCCCGCGCGGCCTGGGCGACTTGCACGCGGGCCAGCAGTTCCTCGCGTGCCAATTGCAGGTCGGACACATGCCGTTCCGCCTCGGCCGCTTCGAGGGCGATCTGTTCGCGCCGCGCCGCCAACGTGGCAAATCGCCGCTCGGCTTCCTCCCGATGCAGGTCGCGTTGCAGACGCTCCTGGTCGAGACGGGTTCGGGCGCTGGCCAGATTGCGCAGCCGCTCCTCGTGCTGCGCCAGCGTTAATTGCTCGCTCGCCAGTTCGTCCCGCAGTCCGCCGTGCGAAGCCTCGAGGCCGGCGATCTCCGTCTCCAGGCGGGCGACGTTCGCTTGCGCGGCCGTCAAACGCTCGCGCGCCGCGGTTTGCTCGTCCCCCGCACGCTCGAAACGTCGGGCCACATCCTCCATATCGCCGTCGATCCGGTCGAGTTCTCCGTCGGCGTCGGCGACATCCCGGCGGAGGCGTTCCAGTTCGACTTCGAGATTCGACGCCGTCGAGCGCGAGTCCGAGACGGCCGCGGCACGGCGGTCGACCTCTTCCCGCAACGCTTCACCCGTCTCTTCCAAACGCTTCAAGTCCACCGCGGCACCGTTGCGCGCCTGCTCCTCGAGGGCGATCCGTCGATCGCGCTTCTGCAAGTCCGTCTTGATCCCTCGCAACTCGCTGCGGCGCGACACCAGCGCCGATTCGCCCCGCACCGAACCGACGTAGAGCGTGCCATTCGCCTCGAGCAACTCCCCCTGTCGCGTGACGAAACGGCAGGGAGCCTCTACCGATCCCGCCAACCGCAGGGCGTCCGCCAGGGTATTGACGATCCATGTGTCGGCGAGAAGGCGTTCCGCAAGGTTGGGAATGGTTCCCGACACACGAGCCAGGTGGTCGGCCCGCGTCACCACGCCGGGCAGGCCGGTCAAGTCGATCACGGACGCGTCGCGCGACGGAATTCCCTGGGCCGTGGGCCCCCCCTCGGGACCGGCCTCGGGGATCGCCAGAAAGCCCACCCGGCCCGCGATGGGACAAGGCCCCTCGCCCAGGAACGTCAGCAACGGGTGGGCATCGTCAACGATGATGAGTTGAGCACGCTGCCCCAACGCGACTTCCAGCAAGGCGGCGTCTTCGATGTCGACTTCGAGCAGGTCGACGACGTGTCCCCGGATGTTGCTCCAGGGTGCGCGGTCGTCCGTTTTCGCCCGCGCCAAGATCTCCTTGACCCCCACCCCGAGCCCTTCCTGGCGGAGTTCGAGGTCCTCCAGAACCGTTTTGCGGGCTTGCAGGGCGCTGCGTTCCTCGCGCATTTCCAACAGAGCTTGCTGTCGGTCCGCTTGCTGATCGAGCAATTCGCGGCGGCGGTCGAGCGCGGCGGACAGTTCTCGGCGGACCGCGTCGCATCGTTCCCGATCGAGTTCCAGACGCCGTGTCGCGTCCGCGAGCTTCCGTTCCAGATCGACGATCCGTTCGCCCACCCGACCGCGCAGCGCTTGTGTCTTGCGACGCGCCTCGATCAACGTATCACGCTGGCCATCCAGCGACGAGACGCGGTTGTCCACCATCGACGCTTCGCGAATGGCGGAGAGCAACTCGGTCCGCGCCCGCTCCAATTCGCGGCGGGCCTCGTCCAGTCGGGCGTGTTGTGCCTTGAGCAGCGCTTCCTTGCGGTCGAGTTCGCTCCGGCGGGACTCGAACTCCTCGGCGTAACGATTCAGGTGGTCGACTGTTTGTTCGAGTTCGCCACTCACTTCCCGAGCGCGAGTGCTGAGCTCGGCCTGCTGATGCTCCAGCCGCGCGAATTCGGAGTCGAGTTCGAGCGAGCGACTGCGGTGATGGCGCAATGTCGCTTCATGACCGGCGATCGCTTCGCGGTTCTCGGCTTCTTCACGCTCGACCAGACGCAACTCGTCCTCAGCCTTGGACAGTTTTTCGTCCGCTTCCTTTTGACGAGCCTCGAAGTCGCGCGCGGCGACGTTCAATTCCTCGCTCTCGGCCTCGATGCGGGCCTTCTGCTCCTCAAGTTCGGCGATGCGGGTCGTGGCCGATCGATGGTCGTCTGCCGCCAGACCCAGTCGGAGCGCGCGAAGTTCGGTCGTCAAGACCCGGTACTTCGCCGCCTTCCCCGCTTGAGCGCGAGTGGCGTTCAACTGCTTCTCGACCTCCTGAACGATGTCCGTCAGGCGGAGCAGGTTTTGGGCGACACGCTCCAGTTTGCGTTCTGCGTCGACTTTCTTCGCCCGGAACCGACTGGTCCCCGCGGCCTCTTCAAAGACGATCCGCCGATTGACGTTCGTTGCCTGGAGCAGTTGGTCGACACGCCCCTGCTCGATGATGCTGTACGCGCTGGAGCCGGCCCCCGTTCCCAGGAACAGGTCTTTCACGTCCTTGAGGCGTGCCGGCGCGCGATTGATGAGGTACTCGGCCTCGCCGCTGCGATAAATCCGTCGCCCGATCTGAACTTCGTCGGCGTCGACGGACAACACGCGCTTGGTGTTGTCGAAGTGCAGCGTCGCTTCCGCAAAGCCCGCCGGTTTGCGGTTCGACGACCCGTTGAAGATGACATCTGTCATCTCCTTGCCGCGCAAGCTCTTGGGGCTTTGGTCCCCCAAAATCCACTTGATCGAGTCGACGACGTTGCTCTTGCCGCTGCCGTTGGGGCCGACGACCCCCGTAATGCCGCGGGAGAAGTCGAACCGGGTCCGGTCGGCAAAGCTCTTGAAGCCGAAAAGTTCGAGAGCCTTCAACATGGCGGGACGGCGGCCGGACGACGGAGCGGGGTGGAAACTTTCAACCGGGGGGCGGATTTCCAGAGTCGCGAATCAGGGAGCCTCTCCTGATTCCAGGAGTTCCGGCTCCGATTGCTTCGGCGCTCGGCTGAATCCCTTGAACGGGTTGCGGAACACGCTTCCGAAGCCGGATTTCTTCTTGGGGGCTTCTTCGTCGGCTTCCTCGTCCGTCGCTTCGTCGGAGCTGATGTCGGCAAAGCTTGCCTCTCCGGCTTCGTCGGCGGACTTTTCCTTGTCCTTGGCCTTGGACTTTTTGGATTTCTCGGTGTTATCGAGGCTGTCAAGATCGGGAATGTTTACGGGGCCTCGCGATTTCGGTGTATCGTTCAGCGCGTTGAAAATGTTCGGAACGAGATTGATATTGCCGACGGTGGTCTTCTTTGCCGTGTCCGCTGGTCCGATCAGCGCGATGTCCTCCGGGACCCGATGGTAGATGCGCCCCGCTTGCGGCAGCGCGTCGAGATCGAGGCGGCCGGGAATGTTCCCCTGCCGCTCCGCCTGCACCAACATCTGCGCGACGTCGGGATAGGTTGCTCCCAGCGATCCGGCAACACGCACGATGTCGGCAATGCGCGTCGAACAGGTTTTGATCTCGTCCCCCGAGTCGACGCGGATGCGGCTGACGGTGACGGTGTCTCCCCCCGAGGCCGCGCGGATGGTGATGTGCCGTCCGGCCGTGAGTGCCAGCGGGGTTCTGAACGCCTGATTCGCGCCGAACAACACCACTTCGGGCGTGCGATTGCGGGTGATATGCACCATCGGCTCCCCTTGCGTGGGGAGGCTGTGGAGCGTGAACTGATCTCGAATCGGTTCGCCCCGAATGAAGGGGTGCCGCTTGTCGATCGTCCACAACGTGCGATAAGCGCCGTACCGAACTTCGGCGCCGTGCGCGAGTCGGCCTTGCGGGTCCCGCTCGGGACGGGCCACGTTCGCTTCCCCTTTTTTCTTGTCCGAAGTGTGGGCGATGGTTTCCACTTTCGACTCATCCGTCGCGATCGCTTCCTCGTCGCGTTTCGCGGGGGCCGACGCTTCCGCTTCGCGCGGTTGGCCGTACTCGTCCATCAATCCCTTGAGCGCTTCGTGCGTTTCGCTGTCATCGAGAGTGGCCAACGCGGCCAGGGCGAACACGCGGAACGCCGGTTCGCGTTCGGCGACGGCGGCCAGTTCCTGAATGCCCGCGTGGTCACCCAGATACGCCAACGCATCCGCCGAGTAGAACCGCACCTCCGGGCTGGAACTTTTCAGTCCCTCCTTCAGTGCGGGAATGCCGTCTTTTCCGATCGCCTCCAACTCGAGCGCCGCGCGGGACGCCCGCGCCGGATCGAGAAGTTGCTTTCTCAACCGTTCCATGCGTGCGTGCAATTCGACCGGACGCTCGTTGAGCGACACGGCCCGCACCACTTGCACGAACCGGATGTAGTTTTCCTTGTAGCGTGGGTGGACCTTCAGCTCGATGTGTTGGTCGGTCGTCGCCTTGGCGAGCGGACGTTTGAGCCCGTTTTCGAAGTAGTGAAACCGTTGGCCAATGCGGTCGGAAATCCGCTTCGCATTACGGACGTTGCGGTATTCGTTCCGCAAATACAGTCCGAGGCGTCGTTCCTTCTTCTCGAGGCCCCCCGTGTACACCGCGCCACCGAGGATCTTCCCCCGTCGCAGACCCGACGCGGCGTTCTTGTCGTCGGGGCCGGCCAGTGAAACCAGAATCGGCCCTTCGCAGCGTGCCAAGGTGTGACCGCTCACCGCGCCGCGGCCGGGCACGATCGCTTGCTCGGCCAGTTCGCACTCCATCATCCAGCCACCCGACAGGCTCGTCGCCTGCGAGTT
>JBIKMW010000089.1:0-28393 GCA_044359065.1 Planctomycetales bacterium
CCGCGCGTCACCAGCAGCCGGTCGATCCGCTGGCGGTCCATGTCGACGACTTCGAACGCCAATCCGTTCCACGGGAACTTCTCGCCCGTCCGCGGCAGGTGACCGAGTGCCTCCAGCACCAGCCCCGCCACCGTGGTGACGTTCCGCGGCGCCGCGTCGATCAAGTCGTCCCGGTCGATCCCCGTCAGGAATTCCGAGAGGGACATCGCCCCGTCGACCAACCACGACCCGTCCTCGCGCCGCACCAAAGAGGGATCGTCCGCGTCGGCGGATGCGTCCAACCCGCCCACCAGTTCATCGATCACGTCCTCCAGGGCGACCATCCCCTTGGTCACGCCGTATTCGTCCACGGCGATCGCCAGTTGGTCCCGCTTTTCGCGGAACAGGATCAGCAACCGGTCGAGCGTCATCGTCTCGGGGACGAACAGGGCGGGCCGCGACAGCTTGCGGAGGTCCAGCCCCCAACCCAGATAATGTTGCCGCAACAGGTCCTTGGTGTGGACGTAGCCGAGAATGTGGTCGAGGTTCTCTTCGTACACAGGCAACCGCGAAAAACCAGCCATCGCGACCACGCCGAGGATTTCGTCCGCCGGGGTGTCGACATCCGCCGCGTCCAGATCGACCCGCGGACGCATGATCTGCCGCACGGTCCGCTCTCCCAACCGCAACGTTTCCCGCAGCAGGTGCTTTTCGACCGGTTCGAGCACACCGGCGGCGGTCCCCTGTTCGACGAGATGTTCGATCTCCTCGCGCGAGACGAGCGGACGTTTCTCCTCCTTGATCCCCAGCGTCCGCAACAGCAAACCCGCCGCGCCGTCGATCAACCCCACCAGTGGCCGCGCCAACCGCACGTACGTCGCCAGCCAGAACGAGTGGAACAGCAGCATCCGCTTCGACGACCGCCCCAGCATGCGCCGCGGCAACACTTCCCCCACGAAGTACGTCGCCGCCGCCACGCACAACGCCCCCAGCGACAAAGCGCTGGCGTACACAGCGGATCGCCAATCGGCGGTCGGCCCCCCCAGCCACTCGTCGAGGATCGGCGTGATCCGCAATAGCCCCAGGCCCGACAGCATCAGCAGACAGAACAGCCGCCCCAACCGCAGTGCGGGCTGCACATGCGCGAGGTCCGTCGCCAAGGCTCGCGCCCGCGCTGAACGACGACCCGGCACATGCGCGAACGACGCGATGTCGACGGAGGTCAGCCCGGCCAATCCCACATAGAGGAACGACAACAGGGCGTACAACAAGCCCAGCGCGAGGCAACCGATCCAAACCCCGTACGCCGCAGGCAAGAGAGTCTCCCGTGCATCACAAACCGAGAAAGCGCCGACGCACACCATTTTTCCGGGAACGCCCCGCCCCCTCAAGGGGCAATCGCGCGGGATCGAGTCTTTCGTTCCGTTCGGTTCCCCCGCGAACGCCCCGGCGCGAGAAACCCCCACTCCGCCGCGTGGTGCCGGCTTGACCCGTCGCGTCGGGAAATTCTCGAAAAGAACGTTCAGCACGCGAAATCGCGCGGCAAGTCGTGTAGAACGACAGCGGCTGGGCCCCACCCGAGAACAAGATGAAAGCACCGACGGAATCACCATGCGACGCATCGTGTTCGACGAATTTGGTGATCCTTCCCGAGTGCTGCGGCTGGACGAAGGCCCCCTTCCCGATCCGCCGCGCGGTTGCGTCCGCGTGCGCATGCTGGCCGCACCCATCAATCCGTCCGACCTGATGCTGATTCGGGGGGGCTACTCGATCCGTCCCGAACTCCCCGCGACGCCGGGCCTTGAAGGGGTGGGAGTGGTCGAGGCGGCGGGCGGGGGGCTGTTGGGCCGCTTGATGGTCGGTCGCCGGGTGGCCTTGCCGGGGCCGCTCACGGGGACGTGGGCCGAGTTCGCGCTGGCCCCGTCGAACCGCGTCATCCCCGTCCCGGCAAAGCTCTCCGACGCCGCCGCGTCGACGTTCTTCATCAACCCGGCCACCGCCCTGATTCTGTCGAGCGTGGTCCTCAACATTCCCCCGGGTGGGACGCTCGTTCAAACCGCCGCCGCGTCGGCCGTGGGGTTGATGGTCGTGCGATTGGGACGGCGGCTGGGGTTTCGGACCGTCAACGTGGTGCATCGAGCCGATTTGGCCGAGCGGTTGTTGCGCGAGGGAGTCCCGGAGTCCGACATCCTCGTCTCGAACGGTCCGGGGCTGGCGGCGGAACTGCGCGGTCGATTGCCCGAAGGAGTGGTGTTCGCGATCGATCCCGTGGGGGGAGGCACCGCCAGCGAACTTTCGTCCGCGCTGGGACGGGGAGGACGCCTGGTGCTGTACGGCACATTGTCCGGGCAACCCGCCGCCATCGATCCCCGACACTTGATGACGCAGGGGGCGCGCGTGGAAGGCTTTTGGCTGTCGGAATGGATGTCTCGGCAGTCGCTGTTCGCCCGGATGCGGATCGTCCGGCGGTTGGGGCGATTGGTTGGGGACGGCACGCTCGGAACGGAGATCGCCGCCACGTATCCGCTGACCGACTTCGCCGCCGCGGTCGAAGCGGCCCAAACTCCCGGCCGCGCGGGGAAAGTCGTGATGGTGATGGCGGAAGGGCGTCGCTAGTTTGCCGACCTGAAGTGACGGGACATTCATGCGTGCGAAAAACGTGTGCCTCTGGCTACGCCAGTGCGAATGGGAACACGCACACACGGCACTGGTAGAGCCAGTGGCACACAACCGATAAGGTCCCATCTGCCCGAATCACTACACCAGACGGCCCGCCGACACAGACCATCGGTATCGTAAGCTCGGGGAGGTCGACGCCGAAAAAACAGCCCGGACGGTCGGCAACAGCCGTCCTGGCGGGTGATCCTTTTGTGGCAGGTGCGGGAAGTGGCCCAGGACTCAGTCTGCCCGACCACGTGACCAAACCCACACACTGTTCCCAGGTCAACCTCCACGGCTCTTCACACGTTCACCCGCCAGCCCCTCGGCCACCCGCTTTTGCAACACATCCACGGAAAATGGCTTGCGCAGAAAGTCGATTTGGTCGTAACCGATCCCGAGATGCCTCACGACATCTTCCGCGTGCCCCGAAATGTAGAGAACCTTCAATTGAGGACGTGACTCTTTCAGAACGCCAGCCAGACTGTATCCATCCATGCCCGGCATCAGCACGTCGGTGATCATCAGATCGATTTCATCTGGGTATCCACGGCAAACCTCGAGAGCGGCCTCTCCATTCTCCGCCTCAAGGATCCGTCGGTCGGGCGACTGCAACAAGGTGACCACCAACTGCCGAATCGCCGCGTTGTCGTCGACCACGAGAATGGTCGCGACTCGTCCCGTGGCCTCGGCGACCGCGCGAACGTCGGGCGTCGGCAGCGGCCGATTCTCGGCGGCAGGCAGATGGATCGTGAAGGTCGTCCCCCGATTCGGTTGGCTGGTAACCTCGATATGCCCCTGGCTTTGTCGGATGATTCCGTGCACCGTCGCCAATCCCAGGCCCGTTCCTTTGCCAAAGGGCTTGGTGGTATAGAACGGTTCAAAGATTCGGGCGAGTGTCTCGGCGTCCATGCCGATCCCATCGTCCCGCACGCTCAGACGCACATAGCGGCCTGGTGGAATGTCGTCGTCGCCATCGCGCCGGGACTCCCGAATGTCCACATGGCTGGTTTCCAGAACAATTTGGCCGCTGTCCGTAATCGCATCGCGTGCATTCAGACAGAGATTCATGAGAACCTGCTCCATCTGGCCGGGATCGACGAGGACCATCGCCGCTTCCCGACAGAGGTGCGTCTGAATCTGAATGTTCTCCTGCAACAGACGCGTCAGCATGGAGCCCATTTCGGCCACCAACGGGTTCAGATCGAGTTCCCGCAATTGCAGGGTCTGCTTGCGGCTGTAGGCGAGCAATTGCTGCGTCAGACGAGCCGCACGATCCGCGGCTTCGTGGATCGCCGCCAGCATCAAACTGGACGATGAGTCGTTCTGCTTCCCGCCTTTGAGAACTTCGCCATATCCGAGAATAACCGTCAGCAGGTTGTTGAAATCGTGCGCGATCCCGCCGGCGAGTCGCCCGATGGACTCCATTTTCTGACTTTCGTGCGAGCGCTCTTCACGCATCACGGCCATTGCCTGTTCGCGTTGGGTAAAGTCCTCGATCGCCACGAGAACTCGGGACCCGTCCCCTCCGTCGCCGACAAGTCGGCTGGCATTGAGCAGCAGCACCTTGTGGCCGATGACCGGGAAGTTGTGGCGTACGAAGTAGTCCTTCAGCGTTTCGCCGGTCGTCAGCGTCTTTGAGAGCAAGTCGTCCAGTTCGGGAAGGTCCCACTGGCGGTTGCCCAGGTCCTTCAGAAAGCGTTGCTCGGTTTCGGTGCGGGTGACGTTGAAGAAGTCGAAGAACGCCGCATTCGCGGACTCGATGCGACGCTGTCGGTCCAACACCACCAGCGGGATTTGAATCGTGCCCAGAATGGCTTCGGCGTAGTCCCGCGCCTCGACGATCCGTTGCTCGCTGCGTTTGATTTCATCGATATCGATCACCGTGAGCACGGCACCTTCGATTGCGCTCTCGTTCGTGCGGTAAGGACGCACGCTCAGGCGAAACCAGCGTCCTTCGCGATCGCGGACTTCATGCTCCACGGCCGTGGAGTCCCGCAATGTTTCCTCGATCCACGACTTGAGCGGCACATCCACCAGGTTGTGATTGAGATCGGCGATCGGACGGCCCACGTCGCTCGCAATCAGACGGAACACTTCCCCCGAGCGGGGCGTGAACCTGCGCACGCACAGGTCCGGTCCGACCAGAACGATGGGAATATCGATGCTGCGCAGCACGTTCGACAGATCGTCGCCGAGTTGGGTCGCATCGCGATGCCGAAGACGCAGTTCCTCGTTGACGGTATTCAACTCTTCGTTGGAAGCCTGCAGCTCTTCCTTGGCGGTTTGCAACTCCTCGTTGGTGCTCTGCAGTTCTTCGTTGCCGGAGATGACTTCCTCGTTGGCCACCCGCAGTTCTTCGTTGGCGGTTTCGACTTTCTCGATGTTGAACTGCAGATACTCCTTGGCCGCTTCCAATTCCTGATTCAGGCGGGCCAACTGCAGATCCTGCTCCGAGTAGGCGGTGGCGCCGACTTTCAGGGCGGGTATCGCGGCCTGGTCCGCGGCGGGTGTGGTACGTGGCGCGGAAGGGTCCTCGAACAGGACAGCGCAACATGACTGGTTGGAGAACTGCAAGGGAATCACTTGCAGATCGACCACGCTTTCGTGGCCGTCGAACCGGAATCGAACCGCGTTCCGACGCGCGGGTTGGCCACCGGCCCGGGCCTCGTCCAGAACCGCCCGCAGGTCGACCAGCAGACCTTCCCGAGCCATCTTCAACAAATGGAAACTGGCCATTCCCGGCGCTGGTGCCAGATACCTGCCCGTATCACCACGGAAATGCAGGATCTCCAGCCCCTCGTTGACGATGACTCCGGGCGGAGCGTAGTGGTTCAGCAACAGCCGGTCGGCCTCACTCTTCAAGTCGGGGAGGCCGGGGGTCACACGCGTCACTTTTGCGTCCTTGCTGACGGTACTGAAAACAGCATCGCCGGAACTGAAATCGAACGTGATCCGAGACGAGACCGCCCTGGTCGTGTAAATCCGATGGCCGATGTCGCAGTTCTCAAAGAGGTCGGACAGGCTGCCGACGGTCTCCGATCCACCGAGAAACAAGAACCGGCCGGGCTTGAGCGCATAGTGAAACAGGGGCAAAACGCGCTTCTGCAACACCGGTCCCAGATAGATCAGCACATTGCGACAACTGATCAGGTCCAGGTGGGAGAATGGCGGCTCGCTCGTCATGTCGTGACGGGCAAACACGCACAAATCCCGGATCGGCCGGATGATCTGATACCCGTTTTCGACCCGCACGAAATACCGGTCCAGCCGTTCCGGGGAAACATCGTCCGCGATGGTAACCGGATAGATTCCCGCACGCGCCCGAGCCAGGGGAACATCGCCGATGTCCGTCGCAAAAATCTTGATCGGCGTGGTGGCCGCGCGTTCGCCGAGGAACTCGTTCAGACTGATGGCCAGAGAGTAAACCTCTTCGCCGGTCGAGCAACCGGGGATCCAGATCCGGATCGGCGAATCCGCGGCCCGCTGGGCAACGATCGCGGGAAATACTTGGCTTTTCAGCGCCTCGAATGCATCTACGTCACGAAAAAAGCGGGTGACGTGAATGAGCAGTTCCTGGTGCAAGGCGATCAGCTCTTCGGGATGCTCGCGGACGAAGCTCAGATATTCCTCGATTGTCTCCAGCCGATTCGCCAACAGTCGCCGCTGGATGCGCCGCCCGACCGTCGAGGGTTTGTAATTCGCATAGTCGACCGGGGTGGCTTGGCGCAGCAGGCGAAACAGCTCCGCGAGAGCCTCTTTCGAGGCGTGATTCTCGTCGGTCGGGGGATCGTCGCTCGGGCCTTCGTCGCGACCGAGTCGGGACTGTCGGCCGATGCGAGTCAACTCCGCGGCGATCTCGGCCGGAGGCAGAATCAGATCGACGCACCCGCTCTGCACAGCGCTGCGCGGCATGCCCCCTTGCTGAGCCGTGTCGTTCTGCGCGAACGTGATGCCATCGGCCGCCTTGATCGCCTGCAATCCCAGTGTTCCATCGGAACCGGTCCCCGACAGGACCACTCCGATCGCCCGATCCCCGACATCGGCCGCGAGGGATTGGAAAAAGACATCGATCGGCAGCGAGGGCACATGGTCGTACAGTCGCGGGCTGAGCTGGAACAGGCCTCGTTCGACATGCAGCAGTTTGTTCGGAGAAATCACATAGACGTGGTCACCTTCGATCGGCATTCCGTTGGCCGCTTCGCACGTCGGCATCGCCGTTGACCGGGAGAGGACGTCCACAAGCTGGCTGGCGTGTGTCGGATCCAGATGCATGACGACGACGAATGCCAACCCGGTGTCCGGTGGCACGTGGGGCAGCAGATGGGCAATCGCTTCAATCCCGCCCGCGGAAGCTCCGATACCGACGACGAACAGCCCCTCCGTCGCACTCAATCCGTCATCAGCGTTCGTCTCCGAATTCGCCTTGGAACCAGACATCGCCACTCGGCTTTCGGAAACGGTGTTACCAATGTCGACGGAATCCGGAGTCTACGGGCGTTTTGCCGGATTGGGGTTGGTGCCCCGGAAATGCAGGTGAACGGCGAGGCCAGGTCGCTGAGGAGATGGATCGCTCCGTCCCGACTGAACCACCACTCCGGCCCCTGTTTCTTCATCCGACCCTATCATTCAGATTCGTTGATCCGATTTCGACCCCAGTTTGCCGAGTCCACTGGGAGCGTGCGAATCTGTGGGCGGGTTACCCAGACGCTGCCTTGAGCGTCTGGGTAACCCGGTCACAGGAGGCGTTATCGCCGAGTGCCACCAGCTTCCCCGCCTTGTGGGGTTTGATCAGACTTGCGCTGGTCGGCGCTCCCCAGCGTATTTGGCGGCTTCATCAAGTGCCCAGTATCTCCCCGTGTTGCGCTCGCCGCCAGCCATCCGCGCGAGCCCCCCCTTCCCCCGCGCGCAGTCGATGTATGACCGCGTCGCGCGCCATTCAGAATCGCGTTTTCACCCGCGCGCGAAAAAATCTCGCTCGAATTTCCCACGTTTCGATTTTTCAAAGTGTGGGAACTGCGCACGCGCACCCTTCAAAACACCCCCGGAAACACACTCCCGGTTCCGGCGCGGCCGCGCTCGAATTTCCCAAGATTTTCCGCGTCTTCCTCGCGGCCTGCGGTTTCTCGCTTCGGTTTCCACCCCCGAAAAACGGTGCGAAAACGAAAACCGACGCTTTCCGCAATCCACTTGCACGTGGCGCGCAACAAACCGCCGTAGTTTGAAGCACGCGTCTCGTCCGCTCGCCGGTCGCCAACGGTCAACGACCACCCGCCGCGGAGCGGATTGGTTATGATGGGTTCTGTCGTCGTCCCCCGTCGGGGGTGGCCGTGTGGGTTCGTGTTGGTCGGGGAATTGATGTCGGGATATCGCTTCGCACTCGCCTATAACGCCCTTGGCGGTCCGCTCAGGGAGGCCGTCACCACGGCCGCGCTGGCCGGCGCGCGGGGGCTGCATTTCAACGCGCGCGACGACCTTCAGCCGCTCGACCTGACGGGCACGTCGTTGCGACAGTTCCTGCACGTGCTCGCCGAAAAAGACCTTGTCGTCGCGTCCCTGTCGTTTCCCACCCGCCGCCCCCTCTACGACGAGGAACGCCTTGACGCGCGGGTCACCGCCGCCAAACAGGCCATCGAACTCACGCGCCGGCTCAAGGCGTCGTTGCTGACGCTGCGCGTCGGGCGGCTTCCGGCCGCCGACTCGAAAGAGGAAGCGACGCTCCGCGAAGTCCTTGAAGACCTCGCCCGACACGGCAACCTGCACGGCGTGATCCCCTGCCTCACACCCGGAGGGGACGGTTTTGAACGGTTGACGACGCTGGCCCGCTCGATCGCGACGGGGATGGTCGGCATCGACTTCGACCCCGGCGCGCTGGCGGTGGCAGGACGAAAACCGCACGAGCTCTATCGCGACTGTCACGACATCGTCCCGCACATCACCGCGCGCGACGCCGTCCGCGACCTGGACGCCGAGGGGGGTGCGCTCGAGGTTCCGATCGGCCGCGGTGAAGTCGATTGGGTCGAGTTGCTTCCACTTTTGCACGAGGCGGCGTTCCAGGGCTGGGTCACCGTCAATCGCACGCAAGGGACGGATCGCGCGGGGGATGTCACTCGCGGAGTCCAGTATCTGACGCGCGTGCTGTTCGAGTGACGCGATACGCGATTTTTTTGATGTTCGTCCCGTTGTTCGGCGGTCCCGTCATGAGCCAGTTCCAGTATTGCCTCAACGGCAGCACGATCCGCACCACGCCCGTGCTTCGACAGATCGAAGCCGCCGGTCGCGCCGGTTACAGGGCGATTGAGTTGTGGCACGACAAAATCGACGAGCATTTGGACAGGGGAGGTTCGCTCGCCGAAATCCGCGCGGCACTGGATCGGTGGCACCTCGCCGTGCCGACAACCATTTACATGGCCGGTTGGTTCGACGCCTCCGCCGAAGGTTATCCGGGAGTGCTCGCGGAGTGCCGTCGAAAGCTCGAACAGGCGGCGGCCCTCGGGGCCGTGTACGCCATCGCCAGTCCGCCGATGGGTCGGGCCGATTACGCGTTGGGTGCCAAGCGCTATCGCGAACTGCTGGAACTGGGGTTGTCGCTGGGCGTGCGCCCGTCGATGGAGTTCCTCGGATTTGTCGAGGACCTCAACACCATCGAGAAGGCAATCGAGGTGTTGGACCGCGCCGGGCACCCATCGGGCACCACGATCCTCGATCCGTTCCACATTTCGCGCGGCGGCGGGGACATGTCGTCGATCGGCAAGCTCCGCGCCGACCAGATCGCCATCTGCCACTTCAACGACATTCCCGCCAATCCGCCGCCGCGCACACAGCGGGACGAGGACCGCGTGCTGCCGGGCGAGGGGATCTACGACCTGCGGCGAATGCTCGACCTTCTCGCGGCCACCGGCTATTCCGGATGGCTTTCGCTGGAGCTGTTTCGCGAGGATTTGTGGAATCGCGACCCGTTCGAGGTGGCTGCGCTGGGGCTCGAAAAAATGCGGAGCGTGGCCGAAAGGCGTTGATCCAGCGGCGTGCGAGCGGCTCAGCGGGCGGTTTCGCGGCTGCGCAATTGCGACCGGGCGCGACTGAGAGTCGGGCCGATGCTGTTTTCCGGGACGCCGGTGCGGGCGGCGATTTCGCCGTAGGTGCGACCTTCGATGTGATACTCGCGCACGATGCGGGCATCCCGTTCGCCCAACCCGCGCAGCATCTTCGAGACTTCGTCCCGATCGTCCACTCGCTTCACGTCGGGGTTGTCCGTGGAGGGGCGGTCCGCCGTCTGTCGCCCCGAAGGGCCGCGATCGGGGGACGATCCGTTCCGTTCGGAGGCGAGGCGTTCCAACGGCGGTCGCTCGTTGCCCATCGCCCGATTGATGGATTCGCCGTGGGCCGCGACGTGCCCAAGCGCTTCGGCCATCCGGCGTTCGGACAGATTGCGGACAACGACGCGGCGGGCGACGACCGTCAAATAGGTGGCCAACGACGACCGACCCTCGAACGCCTTCAGCACTCGGAAGTTGTCGGCCAGAATCGCCAGGAACACATCGGCACACAGGTCGTCGACATCGGCCGCGTCCAATCGGGCGCTGCGGCTGTGGGCCGTGTGGCGGGCAACATGCACGAACAGACCGTAAAACCGGTCGACGAAATCGTTCCACGCGCCGGGAGCGTTTTCCACGCACCGGTCGAGAAGATCACGGTCGATTTCGGTCAGGGCCACAATGCACCCGCGTGTTCGCCGCCCGAGGGGCCCAGCCATCAATGGCCGTCGATCCCGAAGGGCGGAGAATTCTATTCAAAGCCGGGAAACGGGCAATACGACTCTTCGGGCGGCGCGCTTTCCCGACCCGCGCAAACCACCCACACTCTGTTTAGGAACGAGTTTCGGACCGATTTGGTTCGCGAATTCCGTCCGGATTTTCTCCGAACGCCGCAAATCGTTGTCGGCAATGCGGTTGGTGCCGATGTGCCGAACGCTTCAACGTGGCAAGCAAGGGGCTTTGCGCGGTGCGTGACGATTGGGCGAGAGGGCGCAAAGTCGGTTCGGGATTCGGCACGTTCGCCGGCTCGACAGTTGGCCGGGACCGCCAAGCACCGTCCCGCCAAGCAACGTCCCGGTCGCCTCAGAAGGAACTTTTCGAGGCCGGTGCGGTGCCGCTCTCGGATTCCACGTCGTTCGCGTGCCGCTGGCGGTAATACTTCAAGCCGGGAATGAAGAACCCGGCGGCCGAGGCAATCCCATACACGGTCAGGCCGAAGTCCGGCTCACCGGGACGACGCAATCCGGCCATCACTAGCGAGGTGACGAACATCAGGATCGAGTAGATGTAGAACGTCCCGCTCAGGATGCCCGCTTTCACGGCGAACACGATGGCCGCCAGGATCGCCAGCACGGGGGAAAGCGTGAGCACCGGCAGGTCGAGTTGCCATTCCAGCGCAAACAGCAGCATCGACGAGGCCATCGTCGCCCCCCAGACGTGCGCGATCTGCCGCTCGACGAACGTGATCGGCCCCGAGCGGTGCCGCAGCGACCAAAAGATCATCGCCCACAGCCCCAACCCGACGACCCACAGCGCGAGGTACGGCAAGCGGGACTCGATGCGGCGGAACTGAAACCAGTTGGTCGCCAGGCAGAGTGACAGCAGCACGAGGCTGTGCCACATCCACAACATTCCCCAACTCTCCAGGACCACCGCATGATGCGTTTCGCGCAGCATGCGGCTGACCAGTTGTCCGATGTTGGTCGAACGGGCGGAGATCGGTTCGTTGGACAGCCACGCCTGCAAGTCGTCGGCCAGCGCGGCGGCGCTGGAGTAGCGTAAGTCGGGGGGTTTTTGGAGGCACTTGAGCACGACCATTTCGAGGTCGCGGTCGATCTTCGGATCGAGCATCCGGAGCGGCAGGGGGTCCTGTTCGAGGACCATCAGCAGCACGTCGACCGGTGACGACGCCTGAAACGGCGGGCGGCCGGTCAGGCACTGATAGAGGATCGCCCCGAGGCTGTGCACGTCGCTGGCCGGGGTGATCTCGCCGCGAGCGCCAGCCGCCTGCTCGGGCGACATGTAACCGGGAGTGCCGAGGATCGCGCCGGTCTGGGTCGAGAACTGCCTCGCGGCGGCGCGTCCCCGTGAATCGCCCGACGACTCCGCAGGCTCCGTGACCAAACGTTTCGCCAAGCCGAAGTCGGTGACGAGCGGTTGACCATCCTCGCCGATCAGGATGTTCGAGGGCTTGAGATCGCGGTGCAGGATGCCGCGCTGGTGGGCGGCATCGACGGCCCGGCACACGGGAACGAGCAACCGGGCCGTCGTGCGACCGTCGAGCGGACCGTCGGCCAACAGCGCGGCCAGCGTCGTTCCGGCCACGAATTTCATGCTGAAGTACGGACGCCCGTCGACTTCGCCGACTTCGTAGACCGGTACGATGTGCGGGTGATCGAGTTGCGCCGCGGCCCCCGCTTCGGCCCGCAGCCGCTCCAGCTCCTGAGGAGTCGCCAAATCGCCGCGGAGCACCATTTTCAGCGCGACGATGCGATCCAGCGCGCGGTGCCGTGCCTTGTAGACGACACCCATCCCCCCCCGCCCCAGTTCTTCGAGGAGGTCGTATTCGCCGAACTCGCGCAGCGGCACGGCGGGGGCGGCATCGGATTGGAGCAGTCCGCCGGGTTCGTCGTCGAACAGATCGGACTGGCCGAAGTTCTCGGCGATCTCGGCGGCGGCCCACAGCTCGCGGAGGTCGCGCTCAAGGTCGGGGCGTCTGGCGATTTCGTCGTCGAGCGTCGCGGGCAGCCCGGCACGGCGATCCGCCAACAAACGTTCGAGGGTGAACGCCAAAACCGCGTCGCGGTCCGACGGGTCGGGACTCCAGGCGGCGGTCGTGGCGGGGTCGGCGTCGGACACCGGAAATTCGCAAGGGGTTGAGCGGAGGTCTCCTAGCGTAAGTGTACGGTGAGACCCAAGCCGATGCGACGCGTCGGACCGGTTCCCGCAATGTCTTTGCGTGATTCAAACGGAGTTGGTCCATGCGCGACCGGCATTGGAGCCGCTGTGGGCGGAGGCCAATAGTTTCGTGTGCGGACGACACTCCGGGACTTCCGTTCGTAACCGTTCACGCTCCCCTGGAATCGATCTTTGCTCGAAGGGCGGATTTCGGGCACAGATCGGGGCACGTCCGAGGCGTACATCACCCGCGCGCGGTTCGAGGCCTTGCTGACCGAGATGGCCGCATTGCGTGCGGAGAACGCGAGGGGCGCGATCGCAAGCACACCGGGACCGGAACGGAAACCGAACCGGTACTTCGACCGATCCACGTCAGGGGAGGAGCGACAGTGTCACCGAGAACGAGACCGAGGCACCATTCTCAACCGAGGTGAGCGTGCCGCGGTACGCGGTGCGTTCGCCCTGGATGTCGAGTCGTGAGCCATCGGCCAGATTCAGCGTAATGCGGGTCGTGCCTTGGCGCCTCGAGACGGTCCCAGTCGCCGTCAACACGGTCGCCTTTCCGGAAGGATCGCGTGTGGTGACGGTGCCGGAGAGAGTCCCTCCCGCCTGGGACACGATGTTCGCGTCCAGGGCACGACCTGGACCGGCGCTGGTGAAGTTGCCAGTGGCGGTTCCCGCGTAGCGTCCCCGGACAATGGGGGGAGCGTCCTCCGTATCGGGGCTGTCCGGAGCGTCGGGGGCGTCCGGTGAGTCGGAGTCATCCGGCGAGTCGGGCGAATCGTCGGCGCCGTTGCGTCCGTCGTCGAGCGTTCGCAACCGGATCGGTGTCACACGCAAGCCGCGGAAGGCCGGATCCTCGGACTCGACTTCGAACTCGAGTTCGAGGTCCCGGTCGTTGTCGCGAATCCGATCGTCTCGACCGCGCACCTCGAATTCGACACGGTTCAAATCGTCCCCTGGAAGAATCGTGATCTCCGAGGGGAGCACGACCGCCTCTGAATCGTCCGTGACTCGCGCCCGAAACGTCACTGCGGCGGCGCGGGGGGCGATCTCCCGGATTTCGACGATGCTGCTTCCCGAGCGTTCCGAGAGCTCGACCTGTCCGACCGAAGGTCGGCCGCTGGCCTTGCGAAGCCCGCCCGAATCACGGGCTTGGCGAGTTTTGCGGGCGAAGCCCGTGCTTCGGGAGTCGTCGAGTTCGTCCGTCAGACTCCGCGCATCGTCCCGCGTACGTCCCAGCACTCCCGAGGCCGACACGGTCGAGTGGACCCGCGTTTCCGAGTCGTCCGTGATGTCCCGCACCGCCGGCGCGAGGCGATCGTCGTAGGCCCGGAACGGGTCCTCGGCGTGGTCGCGCGACAGATGCCCCGCTTCGGCGGCGACGGCCGACAGCGCCGAACCGTTCGCGAGTGCGAACCACACGGCGTACGCTCCCCCCGCGGAAGTCGAGGGGATCGAGGCTGCAGCCCTGGCGAGTCGGTGGAGCAACGCCTTCGCACGCTCCGATTTCGTTCCGGCGGTGTCGCGACGGAACTGATCGTCGAGTCGACGCTCCCAGCCGGCGCGCCCCTCCCGTTGGCCGATCTCGGCTCCGCTCGTTCGATCGCGCGAATCGTCCAGGACCGCCGCCGCGATCGCACGATCCAGCAGCGCGAGATCTCCCCGGCCCAGCCGGATCGATGTCGACCCGTTGGCCTGTCGGCCGATCTCCACCGTTTCCGCCGCTCCGCTCGACAGGCGGGTCACAAGGTCGCGAACTTCGGTAATCGCCGCCCGACGGCTGTCCAACCGGGCCAACAGCGGGGACACGTCCACACCGCCGCCGGACGCTTTTCGGACGGCTTCGAAGGCGTCGCGATGCCGTGACAACTCCAGTTCCAACCGGTCGAGGTAGGCTCGCAGGACATCCCCGTCCGCGACACCGGTCGCGGGGAGGTCGTCCACCTGGAACTCGCTGTATGCCCGGAAGGTCGCACCCCGATGGTGAACATGAACCGAGACGTTGGTTCCGGCCGCGATCCCCGTCGGCACGGCGGACACGAGCGTGCCTCCGACGATTCCGGCCGCGCGGACCGTCGCCAGGGAATCGTCTCCGCGACGGAACTCGACCTCGATCTCGTCGGAGTTCGAGAGACCCCGCCCTTCGACATACAGCTCGATCGTCCGTAATGGAGCGGCCCGGTAGCCCAGCCCGCGGGAATCATCGGTGGATCGGAACGCTGCGAAACCGAAGCTCGAATGCCGCTCCCACACCCCGGGGAACTTCGCCAGGACCTGATCGGCCGCCGCGCCGGATTCGAGGTAGAGATGCACCCCGGTCATTTTGTTGTACAGGCGGTGGACCTCGACGGTCCCGTCCGTCGAGCCGGGTCGGATATAGCCTTCGATCTTCTCGAAACGCCAACCGGTGACCCGCAGGTCGGGTCCGACGGCCGGAGGGGGGACAATGGCGACCAGGGCGTCCCGTTCGGCCGTGTTGACCGTGTAGTAGTGACGACCGGTCTGCAGGTTGTAGAGCCGATACACCGGGGCCAGTCCAGGAGCGGCGCTCCCACCCACCCGGATGCCCGACCGTCCCGCCGTTTCATCCATGTATCCGGCGGTCACGGCATTGTCGAACTCCGCACGGCTGGTCGTGAAGAAGTGGTAATCGGCCACCGGGTTGTAGGCCCGGAACAACCCCGTGTCGTCGACCAGCGATGCCGTCGGCACGACGCGGGTTTCCAGAGACTCGCTCGACACCCGGGTTCCTCCCGCGCGACGACGCGCCTTGGATCGACCGTTGGGGAGGAGGCCGGGAAAGTGATTCCAAAACATCATCAGGATTCCAGGAGCGGTTGTGCGGGGCTGGCGACGAGCCGCCGCGAGTAAAGCGTGTTGGTCCACGTCCCGTGGCAATGGGGCGGCGCGGGGCTGGCGGTTCAGGGGAGGGCGACGTTCAGGTGACCGTGGGCGGTTCCACCGAGTCGAACGGCATCCGCGTAACGTTGCCGGGGCGAATTCCCGGCGATTCGCACGATCGTGCGAGTCAGGTCGTCGAGAGTGGATCCGGACGCCAAGGCGGCCCAACGATTCGTGCGATCGTTGCCGAACACCATCACCGCGGCGTGTTGGGTCTTGTCGGCGTCGAGAACCGGGTCCCGTTCGTACAGCCCCATGGCGCGCCGCAGGCCGTCGATTTCGTCCGCGTTCCCCGTACAGAAATGCCATGCGGGGAGGGAAGGATCGTCCTCGATCCCACTGCGATCCATGTACTCGCGGAGTTCCTGTGGACCGTCGTCATCGGGTTCCAGTGTGACGGAGACCAGTCGGATGTCGGGCAACTCCTGGGCGAAGCGTGTCCGCAATTGGCGGAGTTTTGCGATCGTGCCGGGACACGAACCGGTGCAGCGGGTGTAGAAGAACACCACGCAGACCGGGTGTTTGCGCACCAGATCGTCCATGAATCGCAGGCGTTGGCCGTTTTGATCGACGAGTTCGACGTTCGGTAACTTGTCGGAGACGCGCGGTCCCGGAGGAGCGGGGTCCGGAACGTCCGACAACTCCTGAACGCGGCTTTCGTTCAACGCCGCGTAGGGGTCAACGTCGGAGGCGTTCGCGGAGGGGGGCTCGGTCGGCCGAGAGCAGCAACCTTTGGTGGCCGCTGTTCGTTTGGTCGCTCCCTTTGAACAACAGCAGGCCGGTTCGGCCGGGAGGGATTCGTCACCGCGGCGAGCATCGTTCAGATAGAACACCCCCGCGCACGCGCAACCCAGAAGGATCGCATATCGAGTCATTAAGCAGTCTCCCCGTTCCGGAAGATCGGTGTGTCAAGAAGTCCCAGCGGGCGCAGGTCGCGCCCGCCGGGAAGTTCCACGGTCGACGCAGTGTCGACCGGTTCGCCAGGCCATCGCCGGATTACGGGAAGCTCTGCTGGATCGGCTGAGGCGACCGCGTGGGAGTCGTCCGGGGATCGAAGGTGAACATCATCCGCATGTCCTCGTGGGCGAGGTTGTGGCAATGGAAGACGAACGGCCCGCGGAACGTCCGGAACTTCATGAAGATCTCGATCTCCGTCCCGCCCCCAAGGGTGGCCGTGTCGCTCTTGAACCGGTCTTCCAGCGGTGGAGTGCGGCCATCGATCCGTTGAATCTGGTGGGACTCCAGATGGATGTGAATCGGATGCCACCAACCGCCACTGCCGTTCCGGAGAATCCACCGTTCGGCGGTGCCCAGCGTCGGAGTCGCGTTGGCCAACGCGGGATCGAAGAACCGCTTGTTGATCATCCATGCCCCCTTGCCCCGTTCGAATTCGAACGTCCGCGTGGCGACGATCTCATTCGCCCGAATGGGAGTGTGGGGACGCAGTGCTTGACCGACTTCAACCGTCGCGCTGTTCGGTTGGCGCGGTCCGACCACTTCGAACTTCATGAGCCGAGTACCCGGAATCTGGACTTCGCGGTCGTCCAGTTTTCCCTTGGGGCCGCGGCCGCTTTCCTGGACGAGGATGTTCTCGAGGAACACTTCGTTCGGGGCGTTGGTGAAGTCGATCACCACGTCGGCCCGGTTGGCCAGTCCCAGCAACAGGGTGTCCCGACGAATGGCGTTGGGGAACAGCCAGGTGTCTTTCCCCAGGCCGATGAACGGCTGGCCGTTGCTCAATCGCAGTTCGAACAGCCGTGCGTTTGCTCCGTTCAGGAAGCGGAACCGGTACTTCCGGCGTTCGACGCGCAATTTCGGTTGGGCCTTGCCGTTGCACACCCACACATCGCCGAGGTAACCGTCGTGGTCCAGCGGGTCGAAGAACAACGTGCCGTCGCGGTTGAACTTGCGGTCCTGAACGACGATCGGAATGTCGTAAGGATCACCGGGGAGGACATTCGAGCGGATCAGTCCAAGTTCGCGGTCGTCGTAGGTCAGGAAGAAACCGGACAAACCCCGGAGAACGTGTTCGTCAGAGATATCCATCGCGTGGTCGTGGTACCACATCGTGGACGGGGCTTCGTTGTAGTCGAGGACACCGTTTTCGCGAGGGACGGAGTTCGTGTAGTAGTAGTCCCGCGCGCGGCCCGGCAGGACATAAAAGTTCGGGTAGCCATCCGAGTGAGCCGGGTTGTGTCCCCCGTGCAGGTGGACGGACATCTCGGCGGGGAGGTCGTTCCACTGCCGGACGACCATCGGTTCGCCGACGCGGGCCTTGAACGTCGGTCCCGGATAGATGCCGTCGTACCCGTAGATCGGGGTCCGGACACCGGGAATGATTTCGGCGAATCCCGGGCGCATCCGCATCTCGTAATACGAGATCGGGAACAGTGCGCCGTAGTCCCGGAAGTTCGCGAACTCGGGAGCGATCCCGTGGAACACACCCCCGGGAGTGAACGGGGCGGTACCGCGTGCCAACGGTTGCTTCACCGGGGGGATGGGCAAGTCGACCGTGAACGGCGTGAAGTTGAAGGGGGCTGCCGACCCGGTACCGCCACTCCCTTTTCCACTGGCTCCCATGCCCATTTCCGCGACACCGGCGAACAGTCCCGCCGCGAGCGATGCCGATGCGGCTTGTATTGTTTGGCGGCGGGTCATCCCCTCGCCGGATAGCAGTTTGGTCGCGTCAGGTTGCATGTTTGCTCCAGGTTTTGGCCAGGAAAGAGAAAAGGACTGGAGGGACGAGTCGCGGGGACCGCCTCAAGGCGTGGCCACGATCGGTCCGGGGCACCCGAGGCTGGCGGTCTCATGACCATTTCGGATGACTCGCGGGGGTCTTCTGGGGGGCTTTCGCCAAGCTCGCCCTCCGGTCAATTGAAGCCAACGATTTCAGAAATGCGATGATAAAATGGGATTCATGGGTAATTTGGGATGCGTTTCTGTCCGCGTGTGCTGGAGTTGATGGGATGTGGAGAATTGGCAACAGCGGTCCTGAACGGCGACGATGGATCGCACATAACTCTTTTCTTCAAAAGCCATTACGCTGGATCAACCGGGCGGAGCTGATTTTTCCGAAAAGGAAAGATGTACTGGTTGGGTAAGGATTGACGATGCTTTTGATGGCCGTGTGCGCGTACGTACCGTTCCAGCCCTTTGGCGAATCGTCTCCCCATGTCGTGTGGTCTCCCCAGTTCCGCTTCCCCGTCGCGCAAGGGCGCGGGGGTCTCTCCCAATAACGGGAGCGGGGTCTGGAAAACCGGGGTGTTCGGCCTGGTGATGGTGACGATCGCGACCGTCAGTCCCATCATTCGCGATTGGGCGTTGGCGGATCGTTCCCGGCCAACGGTGTCTGAATCCGCGGTGGTCGCGGTCGCGCCGGAGTCGGAGCAACGCCTCAAAATTCCCTCGCCACCGTCCCGTGCCTGGAGCACCGAAGCGGAGTGGAACGAGGCGTTGCGGTCTCCCGTTGTGCGGGACCCGTCGGTCGAATTCACCGCCGAAACCAGGCCGCAGCGCACTCCCGGATACACCAGTGGGCGTCTCGACGGGTCCGCTCCGCACGACACGCCGATCGTGCCGGTGACTTACGGCCCCCGCAGCCATCGTGACTTCGACAACGCCACGCCCTCCAGGACGGCAGTCACCGCTCCCCCTGTCGTGAAACGGGGATTCGTGGACGGTCGACTGCAACTCGTTCAAGGGTCGTTCGAAGAGCCGGGTACGGTCCCACTGGTTCCGCCCGCTTCATCGCCGCCGGCAGGACTGTTCATTCCGCCCGTTCGCCCGGGATATCCGACCGAGTTGTTTCCCGGATCGGCTCCGTCCACCAGTCCGCCTCAACCGTCCGGCCCCGCCCCCGCGCTGCTCTCGCCTGGCGCGGCGCCCGCCGCGCCGGCGTATGAAGACACAGAGCGGCGATACGGGTTTCGGTTTCAGCAGGTTCCCTGGGACTGGTCGCTCAAAAAGCTCGCCGAAGAGGCCGGGTTGGCGTTGCACATGACGGAGACGCCGCCGGGGACGTTCACGCATGTCGACGACAATCGGTTCACGTTGTCCGAGGTGATGGACATTCTGAACGATCATCTGATTCCGTCGGGATTCGTCGCGATTCGGCAGGGACGGAATCTCGTTGTGGTGAACGCGAAATCGGGAATCCCGGACGGACTGGTGCGCCACGTTCCGGCGATCGAACTGGAAACGGTGGGCCGCAACGAACTGGCCAGCGTCGCCATTCCCGTCGAGGGTGCGCTGCCCGTCGCGGTGGCCCAGGAAGTCGAGAGTTTGCTCAGTCCGTTGGGTCGGGTCGTTCCCTTGTCCAACTCGCAGCGCATCATGGTGTTGGACACGGGGGCGAATCTGCGACGGGTCGTACGGCTGTTGTCGCCGCATGACGAACCGGAACACGCGCGGTTCACGTGTGTGCATAAACTGCGCAACACGCCCGCCGAAGAGGTGGCCAAGGCGATCAACGACTTCCTGACGAACCAACGGTCCGGTGGTTCGACTCCGGGAAGCGGTGTTCCCGGCAACGGGCAGAACCCCGCCACCGGAATCTCCCAGGCGATCATCGCCGAGAAGACGACCAATTCGCTGCTGATCCGGGGCAACGCCCGCGAAGTGGCCGAGATCCGGGCCTTGGTCGAGCAGCTCGACCGCATGCCCTCGCAGGTGCTCATTCAGGCGCTGCTTGTGGAAGTGGAGCTGGGGGACACCGATGAGTTCGGCGTCGAACTGGGTGTGCAGGACTCGGTGCTGTTCAACCGCAGCGTGATCGACAACATCCTGACCATCTCGGAGACCGTCACCAGTCCGAACGGCGTGCAGACGTCGAACCAGAAGATCATCTCGCAGACGGCGCAACCCGGTTTCAATTTCAACAACCAGCCGCTGGGCAACAACACTGCCGTCAGTCCCGCCACGGTGGGCAAGCAGGGGTTGTCGAGTTTCGGGATGGGGCGGATCAATGGGGACCTCGGGTTCGGCGGACTCGTCCTGTCGGCGGGGTCCGAGTCCATCAGCGTACTGTTGCGCGCACTCCGTCAGAACTTCCACGTCGACATCCTGAGTCGACCCCAAATCCGCGCGCTCGACAATCACGAAGCACTGATCCAGATCGGTCGGCAGGTGCCCGTTGTCGATGGCGTGTCGATCACCGCCGTGGGGAGCGCCAACCCGGTGATCCGGCAGGACCAGTCGGGCATTATTCTGAAGGTCGTGCCCCAGATCGGCGGAGACGGCAACGTCCTGATCGACGTCAAGGCCGAGAAGAGTGCGTATCTGCTGACTCCCGGGACGGGTGTGCCGATCTTCACCGACGCGACGAACGGCAACGTCATCGAAGCCCCGGTCAAGGACATCACCACCGCGGCGACTTCGGTGAGTGTGCGTTCGGGACAGACGATCGTGCTGGGGGGAATGATCACCCGCGACGATCTGCACCTCACCCGCAAGGTTCCGTTCCTCGGGGACATTCCCGTGATCGGGCTGCTGTTCCAGTACAAGCTCGATCAATCCAAACGGAAGGAACTGCTGATCTTCCTGACGCCGCATGTCATCGGCGACGAAGAGCGCGAGGAAGCGCTCAAGGAGGAGGAGGTGGAGCGGATGCACTTCCCGGAACCGCTGGTCGACGACATCCACGGCCCCGTGACGCGCTCCGCTGCGGCGGCGAAAGAGGAGTTGGCCAATCGACAGTTCGGCGGGCACGCGCCCGACCAGTCGGTGGGTATCGCTCCTCGGGGTGTCCCTCAACCGGTTGTCAGTTCCGCCCCACCGGAATGGTCACCAGGGGCTCCTCCGTCGGGCAGTTACGACGGCCCCTATCCCGCCGCGGGGCCAGCGATGGAGACGAACGTTCCCTCGCCCCGTTACCCAAATCCACATCCGGGTTACCAAAGCCCGACCACAGTTCCGCGGAATGCCCCTCCCCCGTACACCCCATCGCAGTCCGCGCCTCCCACCTCCTACGGTCCACCGTCGCACGAGCCGAGAAACGGCGCCCTGTGGAACGGGCCCGCGCCAGCCTCGGCGATGCCCCCTCCTGTTCCCGGACAAGCGCCGCCGCAGTACGCACCCGCGGCCAACGCTCCGGTGCCTCCGGAGGCCGCCGCTGCGGCTGCCCGTGCGCCGGGCGATGCCCGGCCACTCGCCACCCGCCCCCCGAAGCGCTTCGCGGGGGCCTGGTCGAACTCTGCGACCCGCCGCCAGTAACGTCGCCGTACCAAAAACGCGTTGCTGTTTCTCAACATCCGCGCTGTCCGGGAACAACGTGCGGTCACAGTTGCGACGGATCGACCACGTCTTTCTCTTCCCTTCGCGATTCCGGCGGAGACCCTGACGACTCCCCCCGAAAACCGGTGTAAGTCTGAGTTCGAGGCGCGTGCATGGCTGCGCTCCGGGCACATCGGTTTTCGGGGGAGGACGAGTTCATGGAGTCGAGAAGGGTTTTTGTCACGGGTCGCGAACAATGGCGGCCCAAGGGTCTGACGGGAGCTTTGGCGTCGATTGTGGCCACGGCCACAATCGCCTTCGGTTTGAGCACTGCGTACGCCAAACCGGCCAAGCCGACACCTGGAGAACCCCCACCTGAGCCGCCCAAGCCGCTCAAATCGGTCAAGGTCCCGCTGCCCAAGGATCTGGACAAGTTCGTCAAGGATAAGAAGTCCGCAATCCTGCTGGGCAAGGCGTTGTTCTGGGACATGCAGGTGGGGAGCGACGGCAAGACCGCCTGCGCGAGTTGCCACTTCCATGCCGGTGTGGACAACCGCACGCGCAACACCGTCGCTCCGCGCGGGGAGAAGTTCCGTGGCGCGAACAAAACTCTCGTCGCCAAGGACTTCCCCTTCCACCGCCTGGCGAATCCCAACAAAAAAGCCGGGAGCGACAACGCCGTCCTGTTTGACACCAGCGAAGTCGTTGGTTCGCAAGGGGTGGTGAAGAAGAACTTCCGCTTCATCCTTCCGCTGATTCCGGTGGATGCCGGCACGCATGTGGCCGACCCGGTGTTCCAGGTGAATGGCGCGAACGTGCGGCAGGTTACGGGCCGGAACGCCCCCACGGTGATCAACGCGGTCTTCAACGACCGGAACTTCTGGGACGGTCGGGCGAACCACTTTTTCAACGGCGTCAATCCGTTTGGCGAGACGGACCCCGACGCCCGCGTCTGGAAGGCCGACAAGTCCGGCAAATTGTCCAAAACCAAAATCCTGCTGAACAACGCGTCGCTGGCCTCGCAGGCCGTCGGTCCGCCCAACAACAGCGTCGAGATGTCGTGGAATGGCCGCACGTTCCCCGACCTCGGTCGCAAGATGCTCTCGTTGCGTCCGCTGGCGCTGCAACGGGTGCATGAGAAGGACTCGGTACTGGGGAAGGAAGTCTCTCGCACCGGTCGCGGGCTGAAGGTCACCTACGGCGACCTGATCAAGGACGCGTTCGAGTCGGAGTGGTGGAAGTCGACTTCGATCACCCCCGAAGGGGACACCCTGATGGAAGCGAACTTCGCACTCTATTGGGGCCTCGCCGTCATGATGTACGAGTCGACGCTTGTCTCCGACGAGACCCCGTTCGACCGCTTCGCCGACGGGGACAAGAAGGCCTTGAGCGACAAGGCCAAGCTTGGCCTGGGGCTGTTCCTCAACGAAGGGAAGTGCATCAACTGCCACTCCGGTCCCGAATTCACGGGGGCCACCGTCTCGCAACTCCGCAGCGACAAGAAGGATGCGGATGAGACGCTCATCGAGTTCATGGCCATGCAGAAGGGGGACGCATTCTACGACTCCGGGTTCTACAACATCGGTGTGCGACCGACCGCCGAAGACATCGGGCTGGGGGGACGCCATCCCCAGTTCGGTCCGTTCGCCCTCTCCCGACGGGTGCAGGAAGGACAAAAGCCGGACCTGAACGGCCAGAAGGTCAGCATCTCTCCGGGCGATCGCATCGCGGTCGACGGGGCGTTCAAGACCCCCACCCTGCGGAACGTCGAACTGACGGGGCCGTTCATGCACAACGGCGGCATGCGGACCTTGACCGAGGTCGTGCAGTTCTACGCACGGCGGGCGGACTTCTTCGAGCAGAACATCAAGGACCTCGATCCCGATGTCGATGGCATCGAAGAGGTGCGCGGCGACGCGGCCAAGGTGGAAGCCCTGGTCGAGTTCCTCAAGTCGCTCACCGACGAGCGGGTGCGGTTCCGCAAGGCACCGTTCGACCACCCCGAACTGGTCGTCCCCAATGGACACTCGGGGTTCATCGCGGGACAGGCCCTGGACAACAACGTGGTGATTCCTGCCGTCGGCAAGGACGGGGGGAACGCGCTCCAGCCGTTCGAGAGCGTCGTCAAATGATGTCCGGACGTTGAACGTTCCACGAATTGATTCGACAGGCTCCGCGCCCCATGGCACGGAGCCTGTTCGCTTTTTCGGGGGGCATCCCTCGTTGCGGGTCGTACCGTCGTGTGGTCACCGCGCGGCGCGCGTTGCGAAATGGCCTCACGAGAACACCGGACAAGCACTCGCGAAAACTGGTTCTGCGGGCTGTTGGGTGGTCTTTTCCGCACAACTGCCACAGTGGGCGACTGTCCATGACGGGGCACGCTGTTTGCATCGAGTTCAGGAATCGATTCACCCGTTTCGCAACTGGAACATGCCCGGTGTCTACCCGAACGGCCCCACTCCCCCCGCTGCATGAGGTGGCTCGCGAACCGGGAGAGTCGCCGCGCGCCGAGCGTTCGTCATCCGACGAGACGATGGATCTCGCGGAGACGGCACGGCTGTACGGGATGGAACTCGTCGACCTGCGGGACGTGGAGCTGGATGACGAACTGCTGGCGCAGTTTCCCGCAGCGGAGTTGTTTCGGCACGTTATGGTTCCGCTGGGCCGCAGTGGAAACGTCGTTCGAATCGCCACGGGCGATCCTCTCGACATTGAAGGACTCGACGAGCTTTCGTCCAGGACCGGGCTGCTGCTCAAACCCGTGCTGGCGTCACGGCCCGCGATCGAAGAGCTGTTGCGGTCGCGACTGGGCCTGGGAGCGGGAACGCTCCGCGACATTGCCGGCCGCTTCGACGACGACGATACCGCTGCGGAGCAGCATGTCGTCGACGATGACGAGTCCGGCTCGGCCTCGGTGATCAAGCTGGTCAACGAAATCCTTCAGGAAGCGGTGCGACAACGGGCCAGCGATATTCACTTCGAGCCGACGGAACGGGGGTTGGATGTCCGGTATCGGGTCGATGGCGTTCTGCGGAAGCAACCCGCTCCCGAGGAGATTCATCGCTTCCGGGCCGCGATCCTCAGCCGCTTGAAGATCATGGCTCGCCTGAACATCGCCGAGAAACGCCTCCCGCAGGACGGTCGGATCCCGATCTCCGTCGCAGGGCGCGACCTCGACGTCCGCGTCGCGATCATGCCGCTGTTGCACGGCGAGGGGGCGGTGCTGCGGCTGCTTGATATGTCGCGGGGCACGCCGCGACTAGACGAACTTCACCTTCCGGCGGCACTCCGCGAACGGTGGGAGTCCGCCATCCGTCAACCGCACGGCCTGATTCTCGTCACCGGCCCGACGGGGAGCGGTAAGACCAGCACGTTGTACGCGTCCCTGGCCGAACTGAACGACGGCGACCGCAAGATCGTCACCATCGAGGACCCCGTCGAGTATCAACTGCACGGGGTCAGCCAGATCCAGGCCCGACCGAAAATCGGCCTCACGTTCGCGGCGGGCCTGCGCGGGGTGCTTCGTCTCGACCCCGATGTGATCCTCGTGGGGGAAATTCGCGACCCCGAGACGGCACAAAGCGCCGTTCAGGCGTCGCTGACCGGACACGTCGTCTTCAGCACGCTCCACACCAACGATGCCGCTGGCGCTCTCCCCCGACTGGTGGATATGGGGGTTGAACCGTATCTGGTCGCGGGGGTGTTGCGGGCGGTGTTGGGACAGCGTCTGGTGCGGCAGCTGTGTCCCGCCTGCCGCCAGCCCGCGATTCCGGAGCCGGGAACGACTCCCGCCGATTTCCCGCGCGGCTGTCCGACCTTCCGGTCGGTCGGCTGCCGCGAGTGCCGCGGCACCGGTTACTTCGGCAGGATCGCCGTGTTCGAGTTGTTGACGCTCGATGCCCGATTGCGGGACCTCGCGGGCCGCGGAATGGGAGCCGACGACTTCCGTCGGCAGGCGCTCGCGTCCGGTTGCGTTCCGCTGCGGGCACATGGGTGGCGGCGAGTCGCCGACGGGGAAACGACGGTCGACGAGGTCCTCCGAGTGTGTGCGGACGTGTGAGGTCCGGGAGCATCGCTGCGGGCAATGCGTCCTGTGAACAACCCGAGAGAACATTGAGCGCGGTCCGGAAGAACGCGGAGCCAGGAATGCCGGATTATCAGTACATCGCCCTGGGAGCCGCCGGCCACCGGGTGACCGGAATGGTCAAGGCCGACACACGCCGCGACGCGCTTCGCACGCTGAGCGCCGGCGATCTCGTCCCGGTCCGGTTGAACGAAACCGCGACGCGGAACCCGCGTCGGCTGCGCGTTCCCGCGCGGGCGCAAGCCGCCTTGTTCGGCCAGTTGGGAGAACTGCTCACGTCCGGTGTCCCGTTGCTCAAGGCGCTGGACATCGTCGCGGCACAATGCGCCGCGGGGGCGCTCAAGACCGTCGTGGAGGATTTGCGGCGGGAAGTCTCGGAGGGACGGGCCCTGCACCGGGCGATGCGCGACCGTCCCGAGGTGTTCGCCGAGCTTGCGGTCTCTCTTGTGGAGGCGGGCGAAGAGGGGGGATTCCTCGAAGAGTCGCTGCGGCGCGTGGCGACGATTCTTGAAAACCGGGACGAACTGCGCGGACGCCTGTTCGGCGCGCTGGCCTATCCGGCGTTCCTGCTGCTGCTGGGCGTCGTTGTGTTCATCGGCATGATGGTGTTCTTCGTCCCTCGATTCGAACCGCTGTTCGGCCGATTGCGCGCGAACGGCGTGCTTCCGTGGCCGACCGTCCTGTTGCTCTCTTTCTCGGATGCGCTGCGCGCGGCCTGGTGGTGGGCTGTTCCGGTCGGCTTGGGCTGTGCGGTGGCGTTCCAGTCGCTGCTCGGCGGTCCCGCACGGGCCGTGCGGCGCGACCGCCTGCGGCTGGCGTTGCCCCTGCTGGGGCCGGTCTTCCGCGACATGGCCCTGTCCCGCTTCTGCCGCGTTCTTGGAACGCTATTGGCCAACGGCGTCCCGATGCTGCGCGCGCTGGGCATCGCTTCCGGAGGGGCCGGGGACGCGGCTTTGCAAGCGTCGATCCGCGAGGCGTCGGAGCACGTCACCGCCGGCGGGTCTCTGGCCGGACCACTGCGGCGCTGCGGCATGATTCCCCCGGAGACCATGGAAACCATCGCCATCGGCGAGTCCTCCAACCGCCTCGATACGGTGCTGGTCGAACTCTCCGACCGTCTCGACCGCCGCACGCAACGCCGTCTGGAGTCGATGGTCAAGCTGCTGGAGCCCGTGTTGATGGTCGTGCTGGCCGCCATCATCGGGTTTCTGGTCGTTGCGCTGTTGCTCCCCGTGTTCGAGGGGTCCACCAACGCGATGTGAAACGTCTTCGTCAACATTCCCCGTTCAATACACCCCATCCCCAATCACCACATCCCGTGCGCGGGATTGTTCCAGTTCCGGAGAAAACTCATGACTCATCGGTCCCGTCCCCGTGTTGCCCGCCGCCGCGGGTTCACGCTCGTCGAAGTCCTGCTCGTGCTGGCTATTCTGGGGGTCATCATGTCCCTCGTGGTCCCCCGCGTCATGGGACGCCAGGAACACGCACTCGTCGACGCAACCAAGCTAAGCATCAATGGCGTCGAACAGGCGCTGCGGATGTACGCCCTCGATCACGGTGGTCGGTACCCGTCCGCCTCGGAAGGGCTGGACGCGTTGATGACCCCGCCGAAACGGGACGAATCGCGTTGGCGCGGCCCCTATCTCGAGCACCGCGCGAAAGATGCCTGGGGTTCCGAGTTCGTCTACGTCAGCCCCGGCCGCCGCAATCCGCGCGGGTTCGACATCGTCTCCCCCGGTCCCGACCTGCAACCGGACACCGACGACGACATCGGCAACTGGGAACCTGAAACGAGCGGGCGTTGATCGCTGTCTCTTGGACCTTGTCGACAGAAGACCTGATCTCGATGACAAATCGCGGCACACATCCCGATCGCGTCGCTTCTCGACACGGCTTCAGTCTGGTCGAACTGTTGCTGGTGTTGGTGGTGTTGTTGTGCGCCGCGACGGCGGTTTGGCCGAGGCTCGAAGCTTGGCGGGAAACCGCCTCATTCGAGGGGTGTGTCGACCGTGTCCGCAACGAGCTTCAGCAGGCCCGGCTGACGGCAATCGACTCCGGTCAGCCCGTGATCGTCCAGCACGATGTCGCGAGCGGACACCTGTTGTGCCGCACGTTGGAGGGAGCATCGTTGCGGCCGCCGTTCGCGCTCCCGCCGGGTGTCGGTCTGCGGTCGCGGGATGTCATCGTCGAGTTTCGTCCGGATAGTACCGCCAGGAGCGGGTCGCTGACGCTTTTTGCGGAAGGCGGTTTCGCCAAAGAGCTGTTCGTCGATCGGGCCACGGGTTCTGTCTTCGTGAGGGACGCGACTCGCAACGGACGGGGGGAGTGACTCGATGTTCGGCTCTCGAATCGACAACAGAGCTCTCGTTCGCGTACGGCGGCATGGCCTTTCGCTCGTCGAGGTCCTCGTGGCCGTCGTGATTCTGGGTGCCGGACTGACGGCGGCGACCGGGCTGCTGGCTCGGGGCGCGGCGCTCGCGGCACGCATCGAGACCGACTCCGAAGCGGCGAGTCGTTGCCAGTCCCGCATGGAACTGCTGCTGAGTGGCGGTGCCCGGATGCGTTCGTCCGGCTGGACGATTTTTGCCGACGACGAAAACTGGGAATGGGCTGCGAGCCTCTCCCC
>JBIKMW010000090.1:0-28137 GCA_044359065.1 Planctomycetales bacterium
GGGCGAAGCGGACTCGGTGGAAACGAATTTCAGGTCCTTGGCCCCCCACTTTCCGGCGGAGCGGAACAGGTTGAACACCCCCGCAACCGGAGCGGCGGGTTCGTCGGCGTCCGTCCAGTTGTGCTGAGCACCCCCCCCTTGCTTCGTGAAGTGGGTGAGGAACGTCCCCTCCTGGAAGCCGTTCTCGATGTTCACAGCCGGCCCGCCAAGTTCCAAGAAGAGGTTGTTGTAAAACGCGATGCCGTCGCTGGTCGCCGCGGGCATGTGCGTGAACACCACCCCCCGCTGACCCTTGTGGAAGGTGTTGTGGGCGAACACCAGGTCCTTCCACTGTCGTCCCTCCCCTTCGAGTCGCACCCCCGTGGTGGTTTGGCCGAACACGCACTCGACGACTTGCAGGTCGACCAGCGACGCCTGGGCCAACACTCCCTGCGCCATCGGCCCCACGAACATTGACTTCGAGACGCGCAGGTGGGCCGGGTCCTCGGCCCCCTTCTTGAGCAACACTCCCGTGCTCTCGGGATTCGAGCCGCGCATCACGACCCCTTCGATCAGCGCCCGATCCCGCTGCCCCGCGTACGCCGTGAGTCCGTCGACGACGATGGCCGTCTTGGCGAAGCCGGTGATCTCCAGCCCCGAAAGCTTGAGCTGGTTGAGGAAACCCGACAGCTCGATGGCGGTCGGTTTGCCCGCTGCGTCAATCTTGAGGTTCTCGATCGTTACCCGTTCCAACGTCCCCGAAACCTTGATCGCCGGTCCCGATCCGGACGAGGCGAGCGCCGCGGGCGCGGCGGGATCGCCCGAAATCGTCACCCCCGGCGGGAACGATTCGTCCAGCACGATCGCCTCGGACAACGCTGCCGCAGGGGCCAACTTGATCGTCCGTGCCACGCGCCGTTTGGCGTCTTCGAAATCCTCCTTGCGGCTGGCGAACTCGGCCTTGATGTCCGCCAGCGCCGCTCCCACCGTCGAGAACTTTTCACCCGGTCCGACCTTCAACTCCCGTTTGAGGTTGAACGGACCACCCGCGGGCTTGGCCCGCTTCTCCCCGCTGGCCATCGTCTTCGCCTTGCCCCCCTTTTTGACCGTTTTCGTCGGCTTGTCGCCACTCCCTCCGAAGAACATCCACGCCCCGACCAGGACGATCGCCAACCCCGCCCCGCCAATCGCCAACCACAGCTTCATGGGCAACTGCGGCAAGCCCGCCGGTTTCCCCCGCTTGGCCTTGGACAGCGGCGCGACCTCGGCCTCCGCCTCGAACTCCGCTTCCGGTTCCTCCGTCTCGACGACCGCGGCTTCCACCGGCGCTTGTGCTGAAACAACCGGTGCACTGACAACCGGCGCAGCCGCCACCGGCACTGCAACAACCGGTGCCGCCACGACAGGCGTGGGCAATGGCGTCGCCGGAGACTCCGCTGGTGCGGAGGCGAACAGCGCGGGGTCGAACGGGGCCGCTTCGGTTTTGGCCGACTCCGTCCCGCCGAACCCGAAGTTCGCGAACGGGTTGTCAGGCTCCGCCTCCACCGGTGACGGCGTCACGACGACCGGCGTGGGGGGAGACACGGGTGCAGGGGGGGGCACCGGTGCCGCGACAACGGGCGCCGCTTTGGGAACGATTCGCGCCGGAGCGTCCGGTGCGGCCTTGGCGACCGGCGTGGCCTTCGCAATCGGCGGGGCCTTGGCGGGTGCCTGCGGCGCGGGGGCGACAACCGGCGCGGTCACTGCGACAACCGGAGTTTTCACTGGGGCCGTCTTGGGCGGAACCGCAGCCTCTGTGGGGGCCGAGGACTCGAGGGCCGCTGCCCCGAACGCCGCGGCCAGGTCGAACCCCGCCGCAGGCGACGCGGCTTCCGTCGTCGCACTTCCCATCATCGAGGAGAAGTCGGGAACCCCTTCGGACGCGATCGGCGCGGTGACAACGGCTTTCGGCGGGGCGGACTTAGAGACCGCCGATTTCGCCGAAGCGGTCGGAGCGACAACCGGCGGAGTGACGACCACCGAGGCCACGTCGGTCCCGGATGCTGCGGCAATGGTCGGCGGCGCGGTCGGCACCGGCGCACGCTTGGCGATCACTGTGGGGGGGTCTTCCGACGGAGCCACCATCGGCGGCTTCGCCACGGGGACGGGAGCCGCCGGAGCGGCGGCCGCGGCGGGCGTTGGTTTGGCTTTGGGGAGCGATGGCGACGACGACTTCGGTTCGACGGCGGGCGTCCCCCCCCCGGCGATCGCCTTGGTCAATTCGTCCAGACCGCCGAAGCCACCCTCGGTCGGTTCGTGCGAGGCACCGAACGCGGAAAAATCGGGGACACCAATCGCCGTCGGCGCGGCGGGAGCGGGTGTGACATTCGGCGAGGACGGTGTGACGATCTCCACCGCCGGCGGGCGCGGGGCTTCTTTCTGTACCACCGTGGAACCCCCCGGCGGACCTCCCGCACCGGACGCCGCGAACAAGTTCGAGCCCGACCGTTCGGACGAGGGCGAAGCAGGGGGGGCGTACTCCACCTTCGGCAACGCTTGCGAGGAACCCGGTCCGCCCGAGGCCGGGCTGGCCACGCTGGCCGTCGCACTCATCTTCATCCAGGCGTCGCCGCCATTCTGCGCCAGCCACTGGAACAGCGCCGCGGAGGTCTCCTTGGCCGTCTGATATCGTTCGTCCGGCTTCTTCGCCATCATCCGGTCGATCACCGCCGCCAGCGTGTCGGGCACGTCGGAGCGATAGCTCGAAATCGGTTTCGGCTGCTTCGCCTGGTGGGCCATCAACCGCTGTGCGACGGTCCCTTCGGGAAACGGCGGAAATCCCGTCAGGCAGAAGTACAGCGTCCCACCCAGGCTGTAGATGTCGGCCCGGATGTCGACGGAATGACTGTCCAGCGCCTGCTCGGGAGCCAGATAATCGGCGGTGCCGAGGACCTTTTCCTCGTGGGCGATGGTCAGCGACGCGGTGTCCTTGTCCGCCTCGCCGAAGAACATCGCCAAGCCCAGGTCCAGCAGTTTGACCGTCCCTTTTTCGTCGACGAGCAGATTGCCCGGCTTGATGTCGCGATGCACCAACCCCGCTTTGTGCGCGGCCGCCAGTCCTTCGGCGGCCTGACGGATGTATTCGGCGGCCGACACCGGCGGCAACGGCCCCTGTTTGGCCACCAGTTCCTGCATGCTTTGGCCGGGCACGTACTCCATCACGAGGAAGTGGACCGCCCCTTCCTGGTCAACGTCGTACGCCCGCACGATGTTGCGGTGGTCGAGCGACGCCACCGCCTGTGCCTCGCGGTGGAACCGCTGCAGGTACGAGCTGTCGTCGACGCGATTCGAGGGGAGCACCTTGATCGCCACGCGCCGCCGCATCAGCACATGCTCGGCTAGGTAGACGCTGCTCATCCCCCCCTTGCCCAGGTGCGAGAGCAAGCGGTACTTGCCGATGAAGAAGCCCTTGTGCTTCCCTTGAAGCAATTTGTCCGCCTGCCACCGCGTGATGGCACCCCGGCGAACGAACTCCTCCGCAATGGCCGCGCCGTCGGTGGCGTCGATGCCCCCTTCCTGCACTTCCTTCCACAGGCGGCGCAGTTGATCGATGTCGATCAGCGCGCTTTGCCGCAAGAGGGACAAGAACGTTTCGCCGGAAATCTTCGCCGTCGACATGGACTCTTCCGAAACGCGGACTGGGAAATTTGGACGGCCTGGAATCTCAAGAACCGCGGGACCACACCCGCCGCGTCCCATCGAATGTCGCACCGCAAGCGCGTGCCGAATCGCAAGTTCGATCGCGCCGGCGAGACGGGGCGGACGATGCGCGCACCGGGAACCCGGCGGTCGATTCGCGAACGATCGCCCGAAAACCCATTATCGCCGGAACGGAATCCGGAAGACAGGGTCGAGTTCCGGAATCGTCCCGGCAAACGGTCACCCGCGCCCGAGCGAGTCAGGCGGGAACGGGGATTGTGTAGGGGCTTGACGGAGGTCTTCCGGCCATCGGACAATTACGATTTCTGAATATGTGCCGTTCAGGCTGCGCGATTTTCACGCGTTGAAGTTTCCTCGGGAGTGGCCGCGGACTTGACGCGCGGTCTGGTCCACAGCCAATTCGAGCGGCGGAATCTCCTTCTTCATCCCCTCTCGTCCTGCAAAATCGCGAGCCTCCTGAGCGGGGTTTCGCCCGGAGCGTCCCATGCGTAACTTTGATTGGCTAGGCCGGTTGCGACGTGGTGGGGTGACCGGTTTGACGCGCCGTCGACCGCGGTTGGCGGGACGGGTCGAAGCTCTGGAACCTCGCTGGGTGCTGACCGACTTCGGCGACGCGCCGGACACCGGCCCCGGAACCGGTCCCGGCAACTACGAAACTTCCGCGAGCGACGGTGGCCCGCAACACACCTCTCCCGCATCCAGCTTGCGGTTGGGGTCCGCATCCGACAATGAAGCGAGTGCCCTCCCGAATACTCAGGCCGATGGCGACGACACCAACGGGTCACCCGACGACGAAGACGGCATTTTCGATCCCGCCAACGATCTGGTGCTGGTGGCGGGGACGCAACCGACGATCCATGTGCGCGTCACCAACTCGCTGACCCAAAACGCGACGCTGTCCGGTTGGATTGACTACGACCGGGACGGAAGATTTGAAAGCGGTACGGAGCAGGCCGTGACCAGCGTGCCGGCCGGTTTGGGTTCTAACGGCCAAGTGACGCTCGTCTTTCCCGTAGTCCCGGCCGGATTGACGGGACGGACCTACGCCCGGTTCCGGATCAGCACGGATGCGGCGGTGACGAGTCCGACGGGCACGGTCTCCAATGGCGAGGTCGAGGACTATGCCGTCACTCTGACCGCTCCTACGGCCGCGTCGGTCGAGACCGGCGGCGCGACGAAGATCGCGGGTGGCGGGGTCGGGGAACCGGTGCTGTTGAACGGCGACCTTTTGGGCGCGGCGGTTGCCTCGCTGGGGGACCTCGACGGCGATGGCGTCGGCGATATCGCCATCGGCGCTTCGGGAGACGACACCGGAGGGACCGCCCGAAGGGCGGTCTACATCCAGTTGCTGAAAGCGGACGGCACGGCCAAGTCGGTCGTGAAAATCGCCCACGGGTCCACGAACGCCCCGACCTTGGCCAACAACGACCTGTTCGGCTCCGCTGTCACCGCTATCGGCGACCTGGACGGTGACGGCACCGTCGATTTGGCCGTCGGAGCAAAAGGGTCGACACGGGCGGAGACGGCCGGGGCGCGGTCCACATCCTGTTTTTGAACGCGAACGGTACGGTCAAGGGGACCGCCAAGATCGCGAACGGGATGGGAGTGGGACTCGTCGACGGCGACGCGTTCGGGGCGTCGGTGGCGAGAGCGGGTGACTTCAACCGCGACGGAGTGGAAGACATCCTGGTTGGGATACCTGGAGAAGACACCGGGGGGACCAATCGCGGCGCGATGAGCTTGATCGGATTGACCCGTGCAGGGGGCGTCAGCTCCACCCAGATGTTTTTCAGCGGGTTCCAGGGTTTTTTGCCGTTGGAAGACGGGGACTCGTTCGGCCGGTCGGTGGCCAATTTGGGGCTGGTCGGTACGAGCAATTTGCAAATGCTGGCGATCGGAGCCCACACCGACGACACGGGGGGCGGACTCAACGCCAATCGGGGGGCGGTCCACATCGTGCTCCGGGAGACAAGCGGGTTCGTCCGGTCGGTCGTAAAAATCGCGTCGGGCATCAGTGGCGGTCCGGTGTTGGCCGATTCGGATTTCTTCGGCGTCTCGGTCGCCTCGGCGGGGGACCTGGATGGCGATGGCGTGACGGACCTGCTGGTCGGCGCGAGCGGTGACGATACCGGCGGGACGGGCCGTGGGGCGGTGTATGCGCTGCTGCTCAATCCCTCGGGGACGGTGAAATCCTTCACCAAGTTGGCCAGCGGCGCCGCAGGAGTTCCCGCACTGGGAGACACGGACAGCTTCGGGATTGGCGTGACCGTCGCTGGCGACATCGACGGCGACGGCGCGGTCGATCTGGCAGTCGGTGCATTCGGTGCCGACGCGGCGGGAACGGACCGCGGGGCCGTGCATATCCTGCGGTTGAACAGCGCCGCGGCCCTCCGGGACTTTGGCGACGCGCCGGACGGCGCGGCGGGAACCGCGCGCGGCAACTACAACACCACCAACGGCGACAACGGCCCCAGCCACGGCATCGTCAACGGATTGCTTCTGGGCGGACTGATTTCCGGCGAGAGCGACGCCGCTCAGAATGCCACCGGCTCGGGGGACGACCGGGGTCTCGACGATGAGGACGGCCTGTCGAGTCCCGCCACGGACCTCGCGTTGACGGTGGGGGCGATACCGCGCGTGGCTGTCCGGGCGACGAACGTCACCGGGACGGCGGCCACGCTGTTTGGCTGGATCGACTACAACGCCGACGGCGTCTTCGACAATGCAACCGAACGGGCTCAGGTCGCCATACCGACCGGGACTTCCAGCGTGGTGTTTTCGCTGACGTTTCCTCGGGTGCCGAGCGGTTTCGCGGGGACGACGTACGCCCGGTTCCGCTTGAGCACGGACGGTGCTGCGGCCAACCCGACGGGCGCGGCCTCTAACGGCGAAGTGGAGGACTACGCGGCGACGATCGTGTCCCCCGGCCAAGGGGTGGTCAAGGTGAACGGGATCACCAAGATCGCCGACAACACCAACGGCTTGGGCTCGCTGTTCAACAATGACAAGTTTGGTGCCGCCGCGACGTTGATCGGTGATGTCGACGGCGACGGGATCGGCGACCTCGCTGTGGGAGCCTATCAGGACAATGGGGATGCATCCGCCCGCGGTGCCATTCGCATTCTGTTCATGACCGCCGCCGGAACCGTCCGCGACACGGTACGCATCGCCCAGGGGGTAAACGGCGGTCCCTCTCTGGCCGCTTTTGAAGCGTTTGGCTCCGATTTGGCTCCGCTGGGGGACTTCGACGGCGACGGAGTTCCGGACCTCGTCGCGGGGGGGAGGAACGCTGCGCCAGGTAATCAGGGGGCCATTTACCTGGTCTTGCTGAATGCCAATGGCACTGCCAAGCAGGTAACCAAGCTGAGCGGCGGATCGGATGGTATGCCCACCATCAACAACGGTGACACGTTCGGTCGATCCATCGCCAACCTGGGAGACGTGGACGGCGATGGCGTCGTGGATCTGGCGGTGGGACGCTACGGGTTCAGTGGCGGAGTCGCCGGCTCTGGCGCCGTCGACATTTTGTTCCTCAATGCCGACCGGACCGTCAAACGGAGCCAACTCATCGCCAACAATTCGGGGGGGTTGGCCGCCGGAACCCTGCTCACAAACGAGCGGTTCGGCACGGGGCTGGCCAGCATGGGCGACATGGACGGCGACGGCGTCACGGAATTGGCTGTGGGAGCGCCCGGGCTCAACGTCGGTACCGCCGCCAACGGCGGGGCGGTCCACGTTCTGTTCCTCAACAGTGCGGGAACGGTCAAACGTTCCACAAAAATCGGGAACAACCTCAATGGCGGACCACCGCTCCAGCTCAACGAACGATTCGGCATCTCGCTGGCCAACATCGGTGATTTGAACGGCGACGGCGTCAATGACCTGGCCGTCGGAGCCAGTTTCGGACTTTCCGCAAACTCGCCGTACGGTGACGTGCATTTTCTCATGCTGGCCGCCGACGGCACCGTGGTTGGCCGGTCGCTGGTCGGTCACAACACGGGAGGGGGGCCGACACTCCTGCCCGGAACCTATTTCGGGACCGCGGTCGAGAACGTCGGCGACATCGATGGCGACGGCGTGACCGATCTGCTCGTCGCGGCCAATGGTGACGATACCGGAGGCCTCGATCGCGGCGCGATCTACCTGCTGCGGCTCAGTTCCCTGCCGCTCGCTCCGACCGCGATCTCGCTGTCCAATTCGTCCGTCGCCGAGAAACTGCCCTCCGGCACCTTGGTCGGCACCCTGTCCGCCGCCGACCCCAACTTCGGCGACACGGCCACGTTCACACTCGTCGCGGGAACCGGTTCCACCGACAACGGTTCGTTCACGATCTCCGGCAACCAATTGCTCACGAACGGCGTGTTCGACTTCGAGACGAAGAACAGCTTCTCGATCCTCGTAAGGGCGACCGACTCGACCACCCGCACATTCGATCAACAGTTCACCATCACCGTGACGAACACGAACGACGCTCCCACGCTCGACAACAGCGGCAATCCATTCGCCATCCTCGGCGTCGGTTCCCGGCAGTCGGTCGAGATGCGGCAAGGGGTTCTCATCTCCGACATTCCCGCTCGTTCGAGTGTCCCCAACCCCATCGCCGACCAGGACGCGGGGGCCTCCATCGGCATCGCGGTGATCGATGTCGACCGGTCGCTGGGGTCGCTGCAGTTCACGCTCGTTTCGAACAATCCGCAGGAGAGCGATTGGCAAAACATCGAAGCGGCGGGGCCTGTGTCGAACACCAGTGCGCTGCTCCTGCCGGCGAACGCGCGCGTGCGGTTCAATACGGGATTGATTCCGCACCATGCGGTGGGAGCGCCGTTCCTGCCGCTGGAATCGAAACTCGACACAGCCCTGACCTTCCGCGCGTGGGATGGGACGAGTGGGGTCGCAGGTGGGCGGGGTGATGCGTCGATCAACGGGGGCACATCGGCCTTCAGCGTGGCGACCGAAACCGCCAAAGCCTATTTCGAGGCCCGCCTGTTCCGCACGTACAACACGAACGCCCAACTCAACATCTACACGCTCGAAGCCGAGTTCAACGCGCTGACGGCCAATCCGGCCCTCGTCGACCGCTCGACCACCGCGTTCACCGGCTTCACCGTGTTGATGAGTCCCGTTCCCGAACTGGGGACCGCGGCGGTGTTCCGCATGCTGTTCGGCGTGCAGTTCAACGACGACGGGACCGAGACCGACATGGGCTACCGGTACCTGACCACCAACGCCGGCGAGGCCGACATCCTCGAAGGGTTGGGCCCGGTCGCCAAGCGCCCGCAGCGCGACGGCACCTACTTCCGGGAGATCGGCGATCCCTCCAATCCCTCCGACACGGGGGTCAACAACCGTACGGGGGTGCTTGGATACATTTTCACGACCCAGCAACCCGGAACACTCGAATTGACGCAGGTGTACCGCACCGACCTGTTCCCCAAGCCGACGCGGCCCGGCGGAACTCCGGTCGGGTCGACCCCCACCAGCACGCGCAACCAGGAGCAGGGGGACCACGTCTACACCACGAACATTCCGTTCGAGACCAGCCGCCCCGGCACGTGGCGCGTCGAGGCCTCGCGCGGTTTCGCGCGGGAACTGACCCCCAACCCGACGGGAGGGCCACCCCCGGCGGCAATTCCGGCGCTGGCGGAGGGCACGTCGGGCGAAGCCCGTCGGCGAACGCTCGCGGTGGCCGCACCGTCGCGGAACGACGGGTCCACACCAGAGGCGGGGGTCGATGTGGCGCGGTTGGTGGCGATTCCCACAGTCCCGCCGGCGGATGCCCCGGCACCAACGTTCCAGGTCGGCGAACTCGAAGCCGACGAACCGGACAGCGCAGCCCCATTCGGGGGGGCCGAGGACGAAACGTGGACGACCCCGTCCCTCGATGGCCTGTTCGGGGACCTGGAACTCCTCGCCACCTGCGATCCGGCGTGGTGATGCCCGTGCCCACCCTCCGAATCGGGCGGGTGGCTGCACCTAACGTCGTTTACGATTTGTGAGGAGCACCGAAAAGAAATGGGTGGCCCGGCCATCTTGTGGCCGGGTCGCAAAGCGACAAGAAGCCGCGCCTTCCGCGTCCAACCACCACAAAATCGCGGGAACCTCCGCACACCGTTCCCCGTGCAACCGCTTCGGGACGAGGAATCATACACGGCGTCGGTCGGCACCTGGTTCCCGACGCGGAAAACAAGAGGCTATCCGAAAACCCGGTTGCGCTTGTTGAGCGACCCGCCGATGCTCGGGTGCCGCGCAGGCGTCAGAGGGTTTTCGGATAAGTAGTAAGACGACCCCTCGAGCGACTCCCGTCGTTTCGAGGGGTTGTCGGACGGTTTGTCAGTAACGCAGGATCAAGTCCGCATACAGCCGCGATTGCAGCAGGTCCTTCCGGTCGGTCAGCGGGACCTCGTACGCCAGGCCGATTTCGCTCATGCGACCGAACCGTTTCCGGCCCCCGAACGCCGCCGTCACGATGTCGTTGCCCGCCACGTCTGTCGATCCGAGGTTCATCAGGTCTCCCCCCTCGAAGTTGACCGGCAACGCTTCGCCGCTCCGCATCCAGTGGAACCAGTTGAGTTCGACCAACCCGTACCAGCGTTCGGCGAACTCGTAGTCGAGGTGGTGCGACCAGTACCACATCTGGCTGCGCACGTTCGTGTCGGTTGGCAGACGGAAGCCCGACCCCGTCAGGTAGTGCCAGCGGTCGGCGATCTCCGAACCACCGGTGAGGAACAGGTGGAACTCGCCATCCCCCTGGCCTTGAAACACCTTGTGGCTGCCGATGTCGAGTTCGTACAGCACCCCGGTGCTAACAATGAATTGTTGTTCCGGATCGCGGATCAGGTTGTACTTCAGGCCGGCGGTCATGTCGGCCCAGCCGTCCTGGTCGGGAATCGCCGCTTCGTTGTTTCCGTCGATCCAGAGGTAACCATCCTTGTTGGCGACGATCGACAACCGTTCGGTGAGGGCCGCACGCAGTTGCGTCGCGACGTATTGGGCGTTCCCCCCGTTGAACACCGGATTCGAACCGGGAATCCACTGGTTGGCGAACACCACGTGCGCTTCGGTGAGGGTTCGGGGATCCTCGAAGAACAGGGGATTGCTGATCGGGCTGATGAACCGGCTGAAGCAGTAGTCCGAGTGTGCGAACAGCCCGAACAGGCGATCGTCGGACCAGATCTCCTCGCAGCAGGACGAATCCGTCAGGCCGCACGAAGTACCGTTGCCGCAAGGGTTCGGGCCACAGACCCGGCCGGGGGCCGGAACCGAATGGCTGGTCTGTGCGGTGATCGGCGCCGGAAGGTCGGAAGGGGCTACGGAACCATCGGCCACAGGCGCCGGCGCGAACGCGGCGGGAACACCCACCGGCTGACCGGCGGAGGGGGCGACAAGCTCTTCCCCCCGGCATGGGGAACCGAGCGCGGCCAACAGGCCCAGCGCGAGCCAACCGCGACGGGTGGAAGCGATCAGGGACATACGATCCTCGTCCTTGAGGGAATGCGGTAGCGGAATGCGATCGATGTGCATCGACATCCCCTTCATCGAGAACGCGCGCCGCGCCCCTCAATCGATTTCCCGGTGCCTCGCACCGGTCCGCAAACCGTCACAGCTTAACGGGATACACCGCGACAATTGGCCGCGCAGGTGTGCGAAAGCGGGCGCAGCCATGTGCGGGAACGACCACTGTCCCAGCAGCGCGAGCGGACTCGCACACCCTCGATCGCAGGACCTTGCTCGAACGTGCGAATCCGCACGGTGGTTCAGCGCGTGACTTCCCGTTCTGGACGGGCGCGACTCACGTCCGCCGTTGCGGCGGGTCTTCGAACACCGCTCGAAACGGCGGCGTTTCCAGCTCGTCAAGCTGCCCCGAGCGGACCGCCCACACGAACGCGGCGACGGCCGCCCCACCCAAAAGCAACGCCGCCGGCAGTGCGATGTACAGCACACTCACAGGTCACGTCCTTTCCGCGCATCCGAAGTCGAGCCGGGGAACGCGCGCTGCAGCGTCGCGAGGGCGATCACCGACAGCGAACTGAGCGGCATCAGGATCGCCGCCAACAGGGGCGTCACCAACCCGCACGCCGCCAGCGTCACGGCTGTGACGTTGTATGCCAACGACAGCGCCAAGCCGCGCCGTATCGCGCTCATCGCCCGGTCGCTTCCCGTGAACAGCTCTTCCAAAGGGGCAAGTCCCGGCCGGGTCAGATACACCTTGGCCGCGCGCAGACTCGCCTCGGCTCCCCCGTGCACCGCGATCCCCACATCCGCCGCCGCCAGCGCCGCCGCGTCGTTGACTCCGTCCCCCACCATCACCACGCGCCCCTCCGCCGCATCGCGTCGGATGATCTCCAGTTTCTCTTCCGGCAACACCCCCGCGATCACGCGCGACGGTTCGATGCCCACCTCCCGCGCCACCGCGCGGGCGATCTCCGGTTGGTCCCCGGACAGCATCCCGACTCGCCAACCCGCCCGACGCAGCGTCTCCACCGTGGCGCGAGACTCGACGCGCGGCGTGTCTCCCAGCAGGAACATCGCAACGACCCGCCCGTTCCGCGCCACGTGAATCGTCGTCGCGGAAACGGTCGCGTCCGCCAACCACGCGTCGGCCGCCGTCATGTCCGCCCCGCGCGATTCCAACCACCGCCGCGAACCACATTCGATCCAGGCGTCGCCGAACTTCCCCGCCACTCCCGATCCCGGAAAGTACGAGGATTCATCCGGGAGCGGAGTCGTCGCGGCAGAACGGTCCTTCCAGGCGGGGGCGTCCAACACCCGCACCAAACTGCTCGCGACCGGGTGCGAGATCCCCGCCTCCAGCGTCCGCACGAATGGCGCGACCGACCGGTCACCATGAAAGCCCCGGAGCGACAAGTCGCCCGTCGTCAACGTGCCCGTTTTGTCCAGCCAGATCGTCCCGCGTCGCGACAACAGCTCGAACACGTCGCCGCTGCGAATCAGCAATCCGCCGCGCGCCGCCTGACCGATCGCCACCGCGATGGTGAGGGGCGTCGCCAAGCCGAGCGCGCACGGGCACGCCACGATCAACAGCGCGATCGTGTGCTCGACCGCCCGATCCACCCCCGACGACCACCACCCCGCCAAGGTCCCCCCAGCCACGGCAAGCACCACGAGCAGGAACACTCCCGACGCTCGATTGGCCAGTTCGACCAACGGTGTGCGCGACATCGACGCCTCTTCGACCAGCGCCGACAACCGTCCGACGCGCGTGTCGTGTCCCGTGAAGTCAACGCGCACGCGGATCGGCGCGGTCAGGTTGATCGCCCCGGCGGGAGCCGAATCCCCCGCCGAGACGCGGATCCCCGCCGATTCGCCGGTCAGCAGCGATTCGTCGAGGTGCGTCGTCCCCGACACCACCGTCCCGTCCGCGGGGAGCGCGTCACCCACCCGGACTTCGACCACATCCCCAACCGACAGCGCCTCCACCGGGACCCGCTCGGCGCATCCCTCGGCGTCGATTCGCCACGCCGTGCACGGCACCAGCCCGCGCAGCACGGCGACCCGCTCCGCCGCGTGGCGCTGCTGCCGAAACTGCATGTACCGCCCCGTCAGCAGGACGAACACCAGCATGCAGAGCGAGTCGAAGTAAATCTCCCCCGTTCCGCGCCACGTGTTGACCAACCCCATCACTCCCCCCGCCGCCAAGCCCAGCGTCAGGGAGATGTCCATGTGCGGAGTCCGGGTCCGCAGTGCGCTCCACGCTCCCCGGTAGAACGTTGCTCCCGGCCCCAGGAGGGAGACCGTCCCCAGGACTGCGCTGGCGAGTCGCAACAAGCGCGAATGGTCCTCCGCGATTCCCGAGAACCATCCGGCGTACATCGCCACCGCCAGCAACATCGCGTTCCCGGCGCACGCTCCCGCGATCGCCAGTCGGACGAGATGCCGACGATTCGCTGCGCGGAACTCGTCCCCCTTCGAGTCGACCCCCGCCGGACGCGCCCCGTAGCCCAGGCTTCGCAATCGACGCGCGATCCTCGACAGCGACACCGCGTTGGCATCCCATTGGACCCGCGCCACGCGACGGGCCAGATCGACCCGCGCCGACACCACGCCCGGCAACAGGCGGGGCAGTTTCTCGAGCAGCCACACGCACGCCGCGCAGTGGATCCCCTCCAGATGCAGTCGCACCTCGCTCAGGCCGTCCGGCAACGTCCGCACATGCCGCTGGGCGAACGCCGGATGGTCGAACTCGTCGCAGCTATCCTTCACGTCGGCGGCTTGCGGCGGGTGCGTGTCGAGTTGCTCGCAGATGTCGTAGTAGCCAGCGAGGTCGGTGCCGTGGATCAGTTCGTACGCGGCCTCGCACCCGTGGCAGCAGAACTGGTGGTCGTGGTCGGCGTCGACCAGACCCGGCGGCACCGGCAGCGAGCAATGCGCGCACGCGACCGCTTCCCCCGCACGGACCGCTGCGGGTTCGGCATCGAGAACGGCGGTTGAGGAACCGGATGGGGATTCAGCGAGCATGGCAGCACGGTGGACGAGTGTTTCGAGCCTGTTCCAATCGCTGTTCCGAACTTTCCGACGACACCGACGTTTGCCACAGCGAGCGCAGGTCCGCATGAGCGCGCGTGGCCAACAAGTGCGTCCCGGCGGCGATCATCACCAGCGCCGAAACCCACGGGACCGCCGCGCGCCACCGCGAACCCGCCACACGCGCGCCCCAGTGCACCACGCTCAGTATCGGCAGCGTCCCGACCCAAAACGCCGTCATCACACTGACCGCTCCCAACATCGAACCCGCACCCGCCGCCACCAACACGAAGGCGTACAGCCATCCGCACGGCAACCACGTGGTCGCCAGCCCGACGGAATACGCGCGCGCGGCCGTCGGCCAACGAGCGGTCGCACGGAACACCCGCTGCACCACGGACGTAACACCGGTCGGCCAGCGCGGGTGGGGCAGGGGGATGCCCCGCAGTCGCAGGACCGCCACAATCCCCGCCGCCAGCATGCCGATCCCCGCCACCATCGTCGCCAGTTGCGAGACCCCCAACCAATCGCCGGTCCGCGTCACGGTTTGACCGGCCCCTCCCGCGATCGCCCCCAGCACGAGGTACGTCGTCAAGCGGCCCGCATGGTACCCCGTCAGCGACAGCCGACCGGTCCCGCCTCGCGACCCGCAGGCCAGCACCACGAACGGACCGCACATCCCCGCGCAATGCGGGCTGCCGATGAGGCTGGCCAGGACGATGCTCGACAACAGGAACGGGGTCACGATGAGGTTGCCTTGAAAGGTTTGGCCAGGGGCGCTTCAGCGCGTCGCCGTCGCGACGGCGGCAGTCTCGGGGGAAGGCGCGAATTTCCAGTCGACGACCAGCGACTTCGCAAACCGTTCGTCGCGACGTTGCGCGGCGATCTCGACCTGCCACAACCCCGTCCGATTCATCCGGGCCGCTCCCAGATACCGACCGGGCTCAGTTGACGGCTCGCAACGGACGGTCGTCAGCGCGTCGGGACGGGCGTGGTGCCACAGTTCGACCGTCACCGTCGCCCCCTCCACAGGGCGTCCTCCGGAATCGACGAGTGTCACGGCCAGCAACCGCCGACCGTCGGCGGAGATCGTCTCGTCCGGGGTGATCGACACGTTCCATCCCAGACGATCGCTGGCGGCGCGCGCGGCGACGACGCCGTCCCATTGCAGCGCTTGTTCGTGATAGTGCGGCACGACCCGCCAGGCCGGGTCCGCCGTGGCAAGCGTCACAGCCACGGCTCCCATCCCCAACTGTGCCCCGAGAAACGTGATGACCAGCCCCGGCCAGACCCAATGAGCCCAACCTCCTTGCGGAGGCGCCCCCTTGGGGCCGTTGTTCACGAGAGATCTCGCCGCCTCGGTCACGGTCCCAGAAGTCGACATGACGTGCTCCTTTCCCATCCGTCCTCCTCGGAAACCACCACATTCGCGTCGGCATGTCCGGCCACGAACAGCGAGCGGGGGGCCGTCACAAGCACCGGTTGCGTGGCCATCTCCCCCACCCCGAGTTTCACGAGCGTCTCCGCCGTATCGAACTCCACCGGTTCCCGCGTCCCCGAGACCCGGACCCGCAGCGTGACCGGTCGATCCAGGCGATTGACCAACTTCACACGCAATCCGTTCTGGACTTTCCCCTCTTCGGTGACGAAGAACGGCATGCCTTGGCCACGCAGGACCGTGACATCCACGGGGGAGCGCGTGACGACCAATCCCGCCAGCGTGCCGAACGACGCCAACAGCAGCGCCGGGTAGACCCACAACCTCGGGCGGAAACGGGCCGGCGGTTGGCCTTCGATTTCGTTCTGCGACGCGTAACGAATCAGCCCGCGCGGCTGGCCGATGCGGTCCATGATTTCATCGCACGCGTCGACGCATTGCGTGCAATGCACGCACTCCATCTGCAATCCGTCCCGAATATCGATCCCGGTCGGGCAAGTTCGCACGCACAGGCCGCAGTCGATGCATGCCCCGGCGGGGCGGTCGGCGATCACCGGCAACGACGGTCCCCGCTTGCCGCGCGGCTCGCCGCGCTTCCGGTCGTACGCCACGATCAACGATCCGCGATCAAGCAGCACCGACTGGAACCGCCCGTACGGGCAGGCGACCAGACAGAGTTGTTCGCGGAAGAAGCAAAAGTCGAACATCATCAGGCCGGTCGTGATGGCCATCACCGCGAAGGGACCCACGTGCTCGAACGGAGATTGCGTGAGCCACACCTTGAGGCGGTCGACCCCCACGAAGTACGCCAGAAACGTGTGCGCCAACAACGCGGAGATCACGAGATACGTCGCGTACTTGGCGATCCGTCCGAGGATTGTGCGGCGTTTCGCCTGTCCGGGAGCACCGTCGAAGAACCGCTCCAGCGGGCGATACACGAACTCCATGTACACCGTCTGCGGACACGCCCACCCGCACCACACGCGGCCGAATACCGCAGTCGCGAGGAACACCGACAAGAACACGCTCACCATCAACAACGCCAGGAGCAGCGTGTCGGTCGGCAGGAACGTGATGCCGAAAAACGTGAACTGACGGTGAATCACGTCCAGCAGCAACGCCGGCTTACCCCCCACGCGCCAGTGCGGCAGCAGCACGAACAGCGCGATCAGCAGCACCCCCGTGATTCTCCGTGCCCGCCAATACCGTCCGGGGGACACGCGCGGGTGCAGCCAGCGCCGCGAACCGTCCCGTTCGAGGGTCGACAGCACGTGTTCGGGAGACTCGAGGATGGCGGGCATTTCGGTGTCATTCGGTAGTGAGTCGATCCGGGGATTCGTCCGAATCCCGGATCGTGTGTGTTGAGTCGATCTCGTGTTGTGAACGTAGCGAACTGAACTCCGGCCACCCCCTCGCGATCCTTCTCCCCCACATTCGGCTCGGAAAAACGGGACAAAACTCTACGGTGGGGGAGAAGGTGCCCGAAGGGCGGATGAGGGGGTTTGAGCGAAACGTGCCCCCCTCACCAAAACCCTCTCCCCCGCTTTGGAGACGGTTCCTGTCGACCCAGTCGCTCGCGGGGGAGAGGGCGTTCGATCATGCATCCCGATCGCCGCGCGAGTTCACTCACGGTTTCCACGGCGGGACCGGCTTCCCCTCCGGGGGACGGACCGGACCGGGCGGGTTCGTTCCCCGCAGCGACGCCACATAACACGCGACCAGCACCAGTTCGTTGGGATGCAACCGCGCGCCCCACGCGGGCATCGCCTTGCCCGCGGCCCCGGTCTCGATCACCTTGGCGACATCCTCGATCCGGTACGCGTTCTTCCAGACATCGTCGCACAGGTTCGGACCGACTTTCCCCTCGCCGTTCGTGCCGTGACACGACACGCACTGCGTCTTGAACACCGCCTCCCCCACCGCCAACCAGCGCTTGTCGTCGAGGTACTTCAGCAACGTGGCGCGGTCGGGCTTGAGTTCGCCGAGTTCGGCGAACTGTTGTCGCAAGTTGTCCGCCACGGCCGTCTTGTACTCGTCGTGGATCGAACGTCCGTCGATGCCGAAATGGAAGTACGCAAAGTAAAACGGCGACAGCGCGATCGGCAGGATGAACAACCACACCCACCATCCGGGGAGCGGATTGTCGTACTCCTCGATGCCGTCGTAGCAATGCCCCGTGAGGTTCTGGTTGTCGGTCGGTTCGGCGCTCATCGAAATCCTCGTCGATCCTTTCCGGGCCCGTTTGGCGAACGGGCGATGTGTGTCCCTCCGAAAATGCTGGTCGGGACACCGTTCGTTGTGCTTCGTGCACGCTCCCCACACCGAATGGTAGGTGCCATCCAACTTCTCGTAGAGCCACTGAGTCGTATGTGGTGTGGCGTTAGTGTTGGGCGATGTCACCGTCGCGCAACGGGAGTTCCGCAAGGCGCTCGATGGTCAACGGGTTCGACCACAGCGCGTGTGCGAGGACCCCCAGAAAACTCGCGAAGAACAGCAACAGCGCCGCCTCCGCAAAGAATGAGTAATCCAGTGCGCACACCACGTCCTTGATCATGATCCGCTGCTCCGAGTTCGTTGTTCGGTCCGTGCTTCCGTCGGCGAAGGTGAGAAGCGGGGCGAGTCCAGCGCGGGAGCCCGACGCGTCAGCGAGGGACTTCGCATTCCTTCCCCATTGCGTTTTCCCCCGGTTCCGTGGCGGAAATCGCACAAATCTCAATCCCGCCGCGCCAGCGGCGCCGAGGGGGGCGCTCCCTCGGGGGACTTCGCCGGCGGAGTGGCCGTGAGGTCCGTTCCCAACCGTTGCAGGTAGGCGATGAGCGCGACCACCTGCTTGTCCTCGAGGCCTGGCGGCCCCTGTTGCTTCACAATTTCCGCCGCCAACAGCGTGGCCTGGTCCCGAGCCATCTGTTCGGCTTCGGTCAATTCCCGTTGGTACGGAGCGCCCAGATACGCGACGGCGTTCACCCGTTCCTGGATCGTCTTGAAGTTCAGCGGCGTCGTTTCAAACTCGGGATAGGCCGGCATGATCGAGTCCTTGACCAGTTCCGTCGGGTTGCGGAAATGGATCAAGTGCCACAGGTGCGACTGCCGCCCACCCTCCCGCGCCACGTCCGGGCCGATCCGCCGCGAACCCCATTGGAACGGGCGGTCGTAGATGAACTCGCCGGGCTTGGAGTATTCGCCATACCGCTTCGTCTCCGCCAGGATCGGGCGAATCATTTGCGAGTGGCAGTTGTAACAGCCATTGGCGACATACAAATCGCGCCCCGCCAGTTCCAATGGCGTATAAGGTTGGACGGTCGCGATCGTCGGCACGTTCGACCGGATCAGGAATGTCGGGATCATCTCGAACAGCGAGGCAACAACGACGGCGACCGTCACCCACACCGTCAGCCGCACCGGGAGACGCTCCCACCGCCGGTGCCAACCCATGCGGGACCAGACATCCAGCTTCTTCGCGACGTTCAGCACGGCCACAAGGTTCGACGGCGCTTCCGGCGGATCGACGTAACCCCGCTCCAGCGGCGCGGCGGTGTACACCGGTTCGTCGTAGACCGCGGGACGAGTCCGCCAGGTCATGAACCAGTTGACCCCCATCATGCCGACCCCCGCGAGGAACAGAACGCCCCCCAGGATCCGCAGCCAATACATCGGGATCAGCACGCGCACGGTCTCGACGAAGTCCGGATTGGCGAGTTGCCCGGTCTCCGTGATGGCCCTCCACATCAACCCTTGCGTCAACCCCGCGACATAAATCGGAACGATGTACAGCAGGATTCCGACCGTGCCGACATAAAAGTGCCATTCCGCGAGTCGGGTGCTCCACAGCTTCGTCTGGAAGATGCGCGGCAACAGCCAATACAGCATTCCGAACGTCATCATGCCGTTCCAGCCCAGCGCGCCGCTGTGCACGTGCGCGATTGTCCAGTCGGTGTAGTGCGACAACGCATTGACCGCCTTGATCGACAAGAGCGGCCCCTCGAACGTCGCCATCCCGTAGAACGTGATGCCGACGACGAAGAACTTCAGCACGGGATCGACCGTCACCTTGTGCCACGCCCCGCGCAGCGTGAGCAGCCCGTTGATCATCCCCCCCCAGGAAGGCATCCACAGCATCACGGAAAACAGCATCCCCAACGTCGTGCACCATTCGGGCATCGCCGAGTAGTGCAGATGGTGTGGGCCGGCCCAGATGTAAATGAACACCAGCGACCAAAAGTGGATGATGCTCAGCTTGTACGAAAACACCGGCCGCTCGGCCGCCTTTGGCAGGAAGTAATACATCAATCCCAGGAACGGCGTGGTCAGGAAGAACGCCACCGCGTTGTGGCCGTACCACCACTGCATGAACGCGTCCTGTACCCCGGCATAGATCGAATAGCTCTTGAACAGTCCCGTCGGCACCACGAGGTTGTTGAACACGTGCAACAGCGAGACCGTCACAATCGTCGCAATATAGAACCACAGCGCGACGTACAGGTGCCGTTCCCGCCGGTGGAGCAGCGTCATCAGGAAGTTGCCGCCGAAGAAGCCCAGCCACACCACCGCGATCGCGATGTCGATCGGCCATTCGAGTTCCGCGTATTCCTTCCCTTGCGTGATTCCCAACGGGAGCGTCACCGCCGCCGACACGATGATTGCCTGCCATCCCCAGAAGTGCGCCCACGACAGCGTGTCGCTCCACATGCGGGCCTTGCACAGCCGCTGGGTCGAGTAATACACCGCCGCGAAGATCGCGTTGCCGCCGAACGCGAAGATCACCGCGTTCGTGTGCAGGGGCCGCAGTCGTCCGAACGACGTGTACGTCCAGCCGAGGTTCATGGCCGGAAGCACGAGTTGCACGGCCACGATCAGCCCAACCAGCATCCCCACCGCCCCCCAGATCAGGGTGGCCAGCGAGAAGGCGCGGACGATCGCGTCGTCGTAACGGAACTCTTCCAACCTCAACGAGGTCGTGGAACGCGGCGCGTCGGGAGTGGATGGCAAGCGGGCGGCGTTGGCAGGCGTGGACATTTCGATCCGTCGATGGAAAGCGCCGAACACGTGAACGCGGCGAGCCGCGCGGGGAGGGTTCGACGAGATGTCTCCCTTGTGGGAGCGCATCTGTTCGCAACTCGCGTACCGCCGCGCGCGGGTGTGGCGATCGGTCGCATCCGGCGGGATTCCCCCGCCGAACCTCGCGGGATTCCGAACCTTGGAGTCCGATTCTCGCGTCGAGGACCCCTTACGCGACGGTGCGGTCCGATGGGGCTGTCACACCCCTGTGCGATATCGCGCGCAAGTGTGCGACTTCGCACCCCCGCGCGCATAACTGCACGCGCTTTTCGAGGTGCCGATTCAGTCGATGCCGTACTTTTCGAGCAGTCGGTACAGCGTCCGGCGCGTCACGCCCAAAGACTTCGCCGCTTGCGATTTGTTGCCCCGCGCCTCGCGATACGCACGCAGCACCAGGTGCCGGTTCGCCTCGTCGAGCCCCACCGGGCCGGTCGGCAGAATCGACTGGCCTTCCGCCGCGGGAGACATTGCCGCGTGTGGCTCGGTTCTCGTGCGATCGGTCCCCAATTCGGTGATTTCGGGCGGGAAATTCCCCCATTCCAGCACATGGTCCGTCGCCAAAATCTTGGCCCGTTCCAACGCGTTCTTCAGTTGGCGCACGTTTCCCGGCCAGGCGTACGCGGCCATCCGCTCCAGCAGGCCGGGTTCCAGTTGCCAGTCCGGTCCGACGAAATGCCGCACCAGCGGCTCGATGTCGCCGCTCCTCGCCCGCAGAGGAGGGAGGGTCAACGTCAGCACATTGATCCGGTAGTACAAATCCTCACGAAATCGCCCCTGTTTCACTTCCTCGAGCAAGTCCCGATTCGTCGCGGCCAACAACCGCACACGCACCTGGCGCTGCTTGATGGAACCAACCCGCCGCAGCGAACCATCTTCCAGCACGCGCAACAGCTTGGCTTGCAGCGACGGGGCCAATTCACCGATCTCGTCGACGAACAACGTGCCCCCGTCCGCGACCTCGAACAAACCCGGCTTGGCCGACACCGCGCCGGTGAAGGCTCCTTTCTCGTGGCCGAACAACTCGCTCTCAAGCAATGTCTCAGGCAGCGCCGCGCAGTTCACGGTGACCAACGGCTGCTCGCGCAGCGGGCTGGCGTCCGCAATGGCCCGCGCCACAAGTTCTTTGCCGGTGCCGCTTTCCCCCTGAATCAACACCGGTTTGTCGGTCGGCGCCACGCGCTCGATCAGTCGCCACAGTTCGCGCATCGGTGGAGAATCCCCCACGATCGACGCCGCGCCGCGGTTCTGCCGAATCAGCTCGCGCAGCCGTTCGTTCTCGCGCTTCAAGCGTACTTTCTCGAGCACGCGCTGAATGGCCGCGTCGATTTCGGGGAGTTTCACCGGCTTCGTGAGGAAGTCCGCCGCTCCCCGCTTCATCGATTCCACCGCCGCGCTGATCGTCCCCTGGCCGGACAGCATGATGATGCCGCACTCGTCCCGCTCACCGGGGCGCAGCCGGTCCAGCAGGTCCGCTCCGGAACCGTCGGGCAGCACCAAATCGACGATGGCGACCGGTATCTCGCGGGATTTCAGCGTCTCCACGGCCGCCGTCAACGTGCCGGCCTGCGCGACGTGGTAACCCAGGCACTCCAGATTGCGCGCGATCCCCGTCCGGATCTCGACATCGTCGTCGACCAGCAGCAAGTCACAGGTGCGTCGTTCCGCGAGAGCGGTCATTCCGGGAGCTTCCGGGGCAGGGTGGAACGGGCGGGGTGGGTATGGCCTTCAAGCGGTACGACGGACTTCCAGTCCGTCGCACAAGAACCGCTCGCTTTCCGAACGACTTGTTCAACAGGTCGGTCAGCGAGGGCGAGCCTCCCAAAAACTCGCGAAAAACAGGGTCGAACCGGCCCATCATGCGTTCGGTGACGGGCGGGTACTTGAAATACTCAGAGGCCTCTCCGCAGACGATGGCTCGGACGCGGCCGAGTCGCCCCCTCAGTCCGGAACCGCCGACAGGATCGCCGCTTCCAAATCTCCTCGCCGCACCGGCTTGCACAGGTACGACCAATGTCGCGGGGCATCCGCGGGGGGTTCGGGCGGGGCATAGGCCGAAACCAGAATCGCCGGTATCGGACGGGTTCGCCAAATCTCCCGAACCGCTTCGTCGCCATCGAGTTGCGGCATACGAACATCCGAGATCACGAGGTCGGGATCCAACCGGCACGACTCCAGCACGAGCGCGCGCCCGTTGTCGACGGTGGCCACCACCTCGTGCCCCAATCGCTCGAGCAATCTCTGAAAATGCTCCCGAATCTCGGGTTCGTCGTCCGCCACGATGATTCGAAGAGGATGCGTCATAGTCGGCTCGTGGAGGAGCGGCGAAGCCGGGTTCGTGTTGTGCAAGGATTTCTCTTCAACAGCCTGCGTGAGCGATCAGCGTTCGGGCGTCCGCTTGGGCAGCCAGAGACGGAACTCCGCCCCTCGCGCCGGTGAACCCGCTTCGATCTTTCCGCCATGCGCGGTGACAATGCGATCCGCAATTGCCATGCCCAAACCGGTTCCTTTGGTCTTCGTCGTGAAAAACGGCTCGAACACTCGCTCCCGGATGTTCTCCGGCACCCCCGGGCCGTTGTCGCACACCGTCGCTTCCAGCATCGCTTCGCCCTCGACCGACACCTCTTGGACCGCGACCGAGATTTCGACCGGGTCGGAGCAAGCGGCCAGCGAGTTCTCGAACAGGTTTCTGAACACCTGTTCTATCCGAAACCGATCCCACGTTCCGACCCCCTCGTCGGCATGGCTGTCGCACCGGAGTTCGGCGCGTCGTCCCCGGCGCGATTCCACCAAACTTTCCCAAGCGCGCCGCGCCAAATCACTCAACCGTCCCTCTTCGCGTGACAAGGGGAGCGGGGCCGCGTAATTCCGGACCTCGTCGAAGAGCGTTTTCAAGTCGTCCTGCGCCGCTCCCAAACGAGCCAGCACGGGGGCCAGGTCCGCACGGTCTTCCAATTCCAGTTCCAGCGTCTCGGTCGACACGCGAATCCGCTGCAACGCGTTCCGCGCTTCGTGCGCCAACGTTGTGATCATCTGCCCGATCAAAGCCAGTCGTTGCGACTGCATCGCCTTCAGGCGCGCGAGGTCCGCGTCGGTGATGTCGCTCAACAACCACACCTCATCCGTCCGCGAGCGGAACCGCAGCACTTCGAGCGTCCGTTGTCCGCCGTCCCTTCGCGTGAGCACGCGCCGGGTTTTTCCGCCGGCGTCGTCGTCCGACCGCGTCACCCGTTCCCAATCCTCCAGCGACGCGATCTCTCCTTTGGAGAAGCCGGTCGCTTGTTCGGCGGCCCCATTGAGGTGCATCCGGTTCCCCGTCACATGGATCGCCGGCACCGGAATGCGATCCACCAGTTGCCGGAGGCGGTGCTCGTCTTCGCGTCGCCGCGCCGTCTGCAACTCCGCGTCGTACGCCGACTGAATCAGGATTTGGTCGAGGTCCAGCAGCTTGTGCAGGGTGACAGCCAACGCGACCGCTCGACGCGGGTCGTCCGCGCACGCTTCCGCGAGACGCGCACTCATGACAATCCGCAACCGGGCCAACGCCCCCCCCACGAGCGCCTGGTCCAGGCCGATGCGCACGTGTTGATAACCCACCTGCCAGCGACGGCCCGCGTATGCCGCGTCGTACTCCCCCCCCAGCAGTTCGTTCAGCCAGCGGACCAGGCTCCCCTTCAGTCGCGCGATCTGCTCGACCCCGCCGGTGAGCACCGCCGCCGCCGCCGCATGCCGAGTGATCTCCGCGTAGAAGTCGTCAACGAACCCGCTCGCATGCGGCAGCAACAGGGGCCGCAGCACCGCCACCGCCGCGTCGTCATCGTCCGACCACCGCAAATAGTCGCGCAGCTCCGCGAACCGCTCAGCCAGCGCCCGCGGGTCGATACCGGCGCCAAAGGACGACGGGTGGTCGGAAGAACTCGAACTCATCAAACACAGGCCTTTCCTTCCATTCGGTCGACTTTGGCCGACCCGATCTGCCCGACACATTGTTTGTGAACCCGCTTCGCAGCCGGGAATTCCCGAGTGTAGCCAAGTGCCGCATGTCGGTCGGGACGATACGGAATCGTCTGCCTTTACCGTGTTCGGGGACGACCAAGTGACTCTGAAATCCGAGCGAATTTCGCGTGGTCCACAAGTTTAGCCAACTCCGTACGACGGACTTCCAGTCCGTCGGTGCCGCGCCGACGGACTGGAAGTCCGTCGTACGGCTTGACCCTGCCCGAGCGAAGTAAAACGTGCGTCCACTGGTTCATCCCGTCCGAGCCACAAGTTCGCGAATCGCGCGGACCACTTCGTCCGGGCGCGTGCCGTGCAGTTGATGCCCGCAGCCGGGAAACCGCACACGCTCGCACCGCGAGCCCAATGACTCCAACACCCGGTCGGCATCGGCATCGATCAACATCCCGCCGCACGCCTCGTCCGCCTGCAACAGCGCGACCGGACATCTCACACCGCGCAGGATCGCTGCGGTGTCGTAACCCTCCATCCACCGCCCGTCCGTGATGGGAACCAGCACCGCCGGATCGAGCCGCGAAAAACTCTTCGCGCTGAACCACCGGGACAACTCATCCCGCTGGTCTCGAACGCGAATCGGAGCACCGGTCTCCGTTTCACCGACGATCATCTCCGAGAACGGCTCGAACAGCGTCGCGGCTGTTGGCGCGGGGCGATGAGCCGCGCGTTGCTCCGCGAGCAACTCCCGCACGCCAACGAAGAACCGTCGGAGCGGCAACCGGGCCAAGCGCTCTCCCATCGTCGAGAACGGCGGGTCCTCGAGGATCAAACCGGCCACCCGGTCGGGCGCCAGCGCCGCGGCGGCCAGCGCGACCATCCCTCCCAGCGAGTGCCCGTACAACACCACCCGCCGCGCGGGGAGGGCCGCGAGGATGTGCGGCAGGTCACCGGCGTAGTCCACCACGCGGTAGGCGGCGGACAGGTCGTGCGACGACAGTCCATGGCCGCGCTGGTCGAGGCCGTACAGGTCGTAGTCGGCTCGCAGCCGCTCGACCAGCGGATAAAACGTCCGCCAATTCCGCAGCACGCCGTGGATGAACAGGATCGGCGGCGTGTCGACGGTCGAAGCTTCCGCCGTTGCGCGTTCGATTCGCGCCAGATTCCAGGACCGGCCATCCGGCCCGTGCGGACGGGACTCGACAACACCCGGCAGATCGTTCCAGGGCCAAGACATTCGGATTCGCTTTCGGTGAGTGGGTGGACCGCTTCCAACGGGTCCCCGGGGGACCGGCCGGAGCGAGTTTACCAGCAAGAGTGCGCTGTGTGGCCGGGGTCGGATTGCCGCGAACGATCAGGAGTGTCGGGGTGGCAATGATCGCCAATCCGCCCCCGGATGACGCGCCGCTCCGGGGGCTTTCGCTGTGTTCAAACAGAGTTGCTCAACGGGTGGCCGAGGCTGGACCGAACGAAAGCCCCGGTCTGCGGATCGCACACGACGTTCCGGCGTTTCGCCCCAAGCGGCTCCAGCCCCGGCCACGTAAACGTGCCCACTCCGTCAACGGACGCTTCCCGCCGCGCGTCACTCCAGGTGCCCCGCGACATCCTCGTCGTATTCCGGGAGCAGGTAAGCGTCCGCGGGGATGGGATCGTCGACGGCGCGGTAGAGTCGGAACCCCTTGCGACCCTGCCATTCCCGCGTGATCTCCGCGAACGCTCGCCGGGCACCGACGGCCGCCACGCGGTCCGCCACCTCGGTCGCCCGCCGCGACTCCTCCGTTTCGTAGCGGTCGTCGTCCTCGTCCTCGCATTCGTTAACTTCCGGCGGGTTCTCGAAATGCTCGCGGATCGATTCGACGAGTTCGCCGACGGTCGGCACGGGCTGGCCGTCGTACACGAACACCAGGCGATCCGAGACGCGCTCCCATTCGCGCGCGTCCAGCCCGCCGCCATCGCGAAGCGCCTCGCGGAGACCGTGGGTCCGATGCTCGTGAAACGCGGACTGCCACTGACCTCGGATCGCTTCGACGATTTCGGGAGTCGCCGGGTTGCCATCCCGCTCGGACACGCGGCCGATCTCCTCGGCGGTCGGCCCCCCGCGCGAGCCGCGCCACTCCATCTCTTCGCCGTAGATGGTCTCGAAGAGTTGCGGCAGTTCCTTCAAGGGGATTTCTCGCCAGGGGGCGTTGTGACGTTGCGACACATGGGCCTCGTAAACCGTCGCAACGTCGGCCCCTTCGTGAAAACGAATCGACTTCTGCGGCATGGAGTCCATCAGGTGGTCGCGGCAGGAACTGTCGCACACGACTCGTCCGTCGCCATACCGGGTGACCAGGTCCATCCACACGCCGGCCGCGGGGTGTTCGTAAATCGCCGCCTGCATGCCCAGCGCGGGGTGGGCCAATAGCCGCAGTTTCAGTTCCACCGGGAAGGGGGTGGCGAGGAAGTCCCCGGCGGAGGCGAAGCCTCGCTGTTCGAGTCCGGCCGACAACTCAACCATGCGCTCGTTCGTCCAACTTCCCTCCGGCAGCGGCTTGAGCTTCATCGCAAACGGGGGAATGGCTCCCGCCGCCAGTTGCGCGCCCATTTTTTCGATCGCGTCGCGAAACTTGGCGAGCTTCGACATCACGAAGAATCGCAACGCGACAATCACCACCACGACAAACAGCACCAGCGCCGCGAACATGCCGGCCACGACGATCAAAAACGTCTTCATTCGGCGAGGCTCCCGAAAGCGATGTCGATCCGAGGCAGTAGCGGGTCACTATGCCCGACCTTCGGAGGCAACTCAATCGAGAAGGGGCAACGCTTGTGGCCCGGACACCTCGCAGGATGGGTGAGTGGTTGGCGTGATCCAATCCGCATCGGGCCAGCGACAAGGGCACGTCGGGCAAGCCCGTCAGCGAACGGGAGCATCCACCGCGTTCCCTCATTCCATGCCGTGCGGAGTGTCAATGGGAGAGGGGGACGGCGATTCGCCGTCCCCCCTCGTCCCTTTCCCCCGCAACGAGGATGGGTTCCCCCCTTTCGTACGGCCAGTTATGTCATCGATCTCGCTCACTTCACCAGGCGCGGCGGCAGGTACATGTAATCGGTCGCGATGGACGACGGCCCCGAAACAAGCGTCGAATCGCTGTAGATGGCCGGTTGGGCGACGACTCGTTTGTTGCCGCCGGTCAGACGCACATCGAGGATGCGGATGCCGACGATCTTGACGATCTCGTAGGTCGTGTTGTTCCCGTTACCCGCCACGGCCCGGAAGATCGGAATCGCCCGCGGCTTGCCGATGATCGCTTCCAGCGACGACTTGATCGCCGCACTCAGCCCCGGGTTGCCCGGCAGCACGAGCGAACCCTGGTCGACGCGCAACGTCGAGTTCGGGAACGCGGCCAGATCGCTCGCGCTCAGGCCGTACAGGATTTGGCGTTGCAGTTCGGCGGTGCTGTTGTTGGCAACGCCGATCTTGACCGTCCCCCGGTTACCGGGTGTGAGGGCCTGGTTCCCGTAGGGATACAGGTCGATTTCCTTCACGCCGT
>JBIKMW010000091.1:0-28136 GCA_044359065.1 Planctomycetales bacterium
CGCCAAATGTGGAAGCCGCTGTCCCGACTCGACGAGTATTCGTGCGACGCCGTCGCCAACGCGCTGTGCGGCAACCTCAAGGCGGGGCGCGACGCGTTGATCCTGCTGCTGATCGGCCCGCAGCTCTTCAAAAAGGTGAACCGCGAGGCGCTCGACGAACAGGCCCGCGAAGTGGTGGCCAACAAATACACGAAGCAGGCCGAGAAGAAACTCACGCATCCACTGTTGCTGAGCCGCTACGCCAAGCTCGTGGAAGCGACCGAGTGAGGCGTGGCGAACGCGGCATGCACCGCCATCACCACGCCCACCCTGGCGTGGAACCGCCTTGAACCGACGACATTGCCGTCGTCCGCTCCCCAGAACAGCGTCAGTCGCGAGTTGACCCGTTCGACCGCCGTTCGCCCCTTGTACAGCTTCTCGAACTGTACAGCTTCTCAATCTGTTTCGTCGCGCGGGGGATCGGCGGGAACCGCCGCAGGTCGATCTCGCGCTTCACCCGCACCGTCAGCCCGTAGCTCTTCCCCGCGTTGCACACGCTCGACATCGGACAGCCCCCCCCTCGTGCTTTGCCGGGCAACGGTATTTGTCACACTGTCCGAAAACCCTCTGACGCCGCTGCCACCCTCACCGTTCGGGGGATCTCCGAGCCGGCGCAACCTGGTTTTCGGACTGGCGGGCAAGCGTCCCGCGCTGCGGTTCGTGGCCGATGTACGACATCCCGTGTCGCACGGGGGGCTGGCGCTTCAGGTCGTAACTGAACACCGGTCCCGCGTCGTTGGCGCGTGGGGGATGAAAACACGAAAACTCACGTTTTCGGGGGGCGACCGAGCGCAGTTCGCGAACACCCGCAGGGAACGCCGAATTCCCCCGCCCCGCCAACCCCCGCACCCACAACCCCCGCACCCACAACACCCGCACCCACAACACCCTGCGAACAACGCAACGGGCTCCAACGGCCGTGTGTGGGGTTGTGACGACGGGAAGAGGTGATATGATAAAGTGTCTCGGTACGGCGAACCTGCTGGAGGGGGGAACTGTCCGAGGAATTGAGGTGCGGCGGCACGTTGCGAAGCGCCGTTCCCTCGAACGGGAAGTGATTCCCACGCATGGCGGAGTAGCTCAGGTGGTTAGAGCAGCGGCTTCATAAGCCGCGTGTCGGAGGTTCAAGTCCTCTCTCCGCTAATTTTCAGTGCAGAAACCCCGTGTTTTGCGGGGTTTTTGCGTTCTTTGGGAACCGGATTACGTTGGATTCCACTCGTTTCCGGCACCCCTTGCGTTGCTTTTTGCGTTGCCTTGCCGGATGCCATATCGAAATCGGCGTCGGTCGTCATCAGGTAGTGTTTGGCCGCGATTTTTGGCGTGTTCCCCAGCCAACCGGCGACCACATGGATCGGAAACCGGGCCGCAAGGTCGGTTTCGGCGGATGCTCGCAAGGCATGCCAGAGTTTCGGCCACGGAGCGACTCCGGCCTTTTCCAGCTTCCGAAGCAACCCCGTTCGCAGATTCAGGTTTGCCCAAATCCCACGCTCTGCCGCTTTGACGGAACCCCGTTCCCGCAGCCGCTCGAAAACGTACAGGCTTCCCTCGGGGGCCGTCGCGTACAACGCTTCGAGATGCGGGAGCACTTCCGGAAGAATCGGGGCCGTCCGGAACGCCTTACCGTGGCATTCCGTTTTCGGGGACGGGATTCGGAGCCGTTTCCGCTCCCAATCAACGTGCGACCAGCATAGGGAGAACGGTTCGCTCGGAGTCCTCAGCCCGAGATAGCGGGCCAGTGCCAACAATGCTCGCCACTCCGGATCGCGTTCCGCGTCGATCAGCTTCTCCACCGTCTCGGCAGGGACGTACTGTTGCCGGTCGGGATTGGTCCCCCCCGGTTTCTTCACGTCGGTGAACGGGTTCACGGAAATCAATCCCCGTCGTTGAGCATCCCGGAAGATGCTCGAACACCATTGCAACCGCTTCCCGACTGTCGCCGGTGAGAGCGACAACCCTTTCCGCTTGGCTTGGTCCGCGCTCCGAGCGTTCGTCGTCAACCAGCGTCCGAAGTCATCACCGTCCCCCGGCGTCACGTCGGCGAGAGGCTTCTCCCCGAAGTAGGTCGCGAGGTTTCGGACAACATGACCAAGGACCAGTCGAGTCGAGGGTTTCACGTCGGAGCGTCGTTCGAGATACGCCTCGGCGTGTGCCGCGACCGTCACGCGGGACGTTTCCCGCTTCTCTCTTGGGTTCACCAGTGCCACGCCAACCAGTTTGCCGTAGGTCGTGTCGGGCAAGGCCGCTATGCGTGAGGCCGTGTTGGTGTCGAGACTCTCACCCAGCGAAGCCGCTTCGAGGATGCGTTCCACCAGCCGCCGCAGTTCGTTCGCGTTCCGTTCGGAAATCGCTCCGGCGTAGATCGTTCGCCGCTTGCGGTCTAGGCCGGTGAATTGAATCCGCCGGTTTCCGCTGGCGTCTGTTGTCACTGCTGCCATGCTCGGCATTCCTCGAAAAAAAGCCCGACCTGATTCGTGGTCGGAACCCGTGGAGACATTTTACCAACGACAGGGAATCCGGAGGAGTTCAAAGGATTCAGGCGGAATTGCCCGGAACCGCTGCCCCCGATAAAGCCCCTTCGCGACAGATAAATCGGACAAATCGCCTTCACCCGTCCGAAAAGCGAACGGATCGTTCTTCCAGAACCCGCACTCGACCGGCCAACAGCACGGCCACGGCGGGCCGAAACCGTCGTCGGCAGTGGTTCAGCCGTTCGACAGCCAACCCCAGCCGATGGGGATCGTCCGCCAGAGCCACAGCCGGATCGACAACCTCGCCGATGGAACCCGCTGGCAGCTCGATACGCTCGCCGAAGTCGAACCAAACGGTTGCGTCCTTGGTTGTCGCCAGTCTTCGCGTGTTGCGTCTGTTTGTCTCCATCGGGGCCGCGAAGGGAACTTCGGTTCTGCCGGATTCGTTATCGGTGACCGGTGAACTCGACACATTGCGGGAATTCCGGGAACGACTTTCGGTCCGTGCGATACTCGCGAGGATTTCCGGTTTCCGGTCGGCCAACGTTCTCAAAAGATCGTCGGAGAGTTCCCGCTCTGGTCCTTCAACAGTCAACCCACCCTTGCCATCGTCGAACAACGCGATGCCACGCAACCGACAGTTGTCGAGGATGCTTTCGACGGTTCCGATCACAGCGTCACCGTCTTTCTCTTGGACGATTCGGAATCCCCCAAAGTGTTCCCGTTATTCCCGCAATTCGTCCGTTCGCGGGATGCGTAGATCGACAGGTTCACTTCGTAGGTCGGGGAACCGGGCCGACCGGGGCCGCTAGCCTCACGTTCGATTGGCCGGATGTAATTGCGGTTGACCAACTCAGCGAGGGCCAGGTCAATGTCGGTCGCCTTGGGGAACCGTCGTTTGCCGTGGTGTTGGGCTTCCGACTTCGTGAACGACTCTCGTTCGTGTCGGACGATCCAGCGGAGAACGTATTCCGCATCGCTCGCGACTTTGGCGGAATCGCCTGCCACCATCTTGTGGAGTACCGACTCCGCATGAGGAGTAAGGTAGCGGGCAATCTTGATCGCAGCCTCGATTGTTCGCGGTTCGACTTCGCCAGCGGGGCCGCTGTGTTCCACGCAATGCAACACCGCAGCCAGCCTCGCAGTAGCACCCGCCAGCTTCGCTCCCCAATCGCGAATCATTTCCATCGCTCCCCCATCGGCGAGCGACAGTTCGAGTTCTGTTTCCCACTGACGAAACAGGGATTCGGCAGCCGGTGAGAACGTAAGAACGTACTCTCCTTCCAGCAGTGCCAGTGTTCGGACCGTGGCCCAATAGGCATCCCGAATCTGCTTCGGAACCGGTGGTTGCGCGATCTTTCGTGAACCGATCCAACTTCGCGGGCAAGCGTACAGGAATCGAGCCAGCAACCCCCGACCTCGAAAATCCGGATTGCCTGCCAGTCCCTCGACAACTGACGGTTGAATCGCATACGCACACGTCAGTGCGGGTCGCTCCACTCGCACCGAGTCGCGTCCGACCCGATCAACGATCAGTTCATCCCCCGAGTGCCCTCGCAGGTACATGCCGAATTGCGTCGTTCCGTTTTTGCCGTACTTCCCAGCCATCAGATCGAAAACGTTTCCCTCAACGGCCATGCTTGCGAGCCGTCCCCCTTGCTCGGCAAGCATCATGGACAGCTTTTCTTCGGTCGCGTCATCAACCAGCAACCGGGGCCGCACAATGGCTTTCGCGATAGCAAGGGATTCCGCCAACTCGTCCGCCTCGGCGACGAGAACTGGGTCGAATTTGTCGGCAATCCTTTTCTCCAGCTTGTTCAACCGGGCCTCACCACGTCGCCGCTCGGACTGGGCCTTGGCAACTGCGGGGGCAGCGGATTCGATCAACTCCTTCTCCGCTTCCCGCAATGGCTTGGTTGCATCGGTGAACACTCCACTTTTTCGATTCGCCGAGTCGAGCAGCACGCAAACAAACAGGTTCGTTGGTTCGTCCCAACCCGGTCGAGGAGTGACGACAACGCGTCGAGCGATGCCGCTTGAGCACACGGCAAGGGCCAAGAGTGCCGCGAGGTCCGGCGGCGTTTGCGATGCTTCGGATTCTTCGGCCACCCACTCCCGGAGCGGTGACGGCAATGCGTCCACTGGGAATTCGGGCAGTTCGGTCGTCCGAAACGGGACCAACAGTCCCCACGGTTGCACGGAAGGGGTCCGGCCATCTTCGTTTTGTGTTATCATGTCAGAGTCTCCAATCCCCGTCCGTCACGCATCCCCGCAAAGGTAGTGGCGGACGGGGTGTTTGTTTTGGGAATGGGAAATCACTCGTTCGACGGCGTTGAGGTGTCGGGCCTCTCGGTGGACGGTCGGATACGGTCCGAAAGCCACTGTTCGAGGGCCGCGACCGGGTAGAGAACCACACCGCTCAGCTTGATCCGGGGGGCGTCTGGCAATTCCCGGAGCGTTCGCTCGCACAGCCCGAGCGACTCTGCGGCCTCACGGGGGCGAAGTGCCAACCGGGGAATCGGTGGCGGCACAGCGGGGCGAAGTGCTGCGGGAATCTGGGCGGTGTCACGCATGGGACACCCCCTTGGAGCAAACTCCCAGCGACTCAATCGCCTCGGCAACGTCGGCCATCCGAAAACGTCGAACCTTGCGGGACAACCGCACCTCTGGAACACGACCTTCGCGTGCCCATCGCCGGACAGTGTCCGCGCTCACCCTCAACCGCTTGGCGAGGTCCTCAGCCGTCAACAATTCATCCATCGCATCCTCCGGGTTTGTGGCCGCTCAACCGCGAGCGGATATCAAACCGGGAATGCGATCAGGTCGAACCGGATGCGATTCGTGGGAATTGCCGTGTTTTCGTGGGAGTCGAGAAGAAATGCGATTTTTTCAGAATTCGCATTATCGCATTATTGATCGGATGGGCTTCCGTCCCGCTTGACCATACTCCGGCCAGCCCGGCCACCTGTCGGCAGCTTCCTTGGGGAGCCGTAAGCCTTTCTCGCAGTGGAGAGATACCGCCGGAACGTTCTGAGGTCCGGCACCTCGTACCCCTCTAAATCACGGTCGTTTTCAATAGCCTCGATTGTGGCCGTGTCGTTCTCCAGCCGTTCGTGTGCTTCGGCGTCGGTAAGTTCCCTCTCAGCAACGTTCGCGGCCAAAGTTGCCGCCTTGAACGCGAGTTCTTGAGGCTTTCCAACGGGTTTGCCCGCTTGCGCAATAGGTCCTTCGCCTTTTCGCGATGGCTTCTCTTCCGAAGGACCGCCATCTTTAACCCTCTCGGTCGCGTCGTGCGATTCCTGCACCCGCTTCAACCGCTCGCGAATCAGGTCGATTGCATGAGCGGACGCAAGGGATGCGTTGTCGATTCGAGACCACCAGCAACCCGCTCGATCCGCTTCCGCTTTCTGAACGGCAGTTGTGTTTCTTGGCCAACGAGGGGTGGCCGGGTGGTCAATACCGTTCTCCCAAACCAGACCGCCTTCAATTGCGCATGAAGTCGCGTCCGCCCATCCTTTCAGCGACGACGGCACCCACGTTCCGTTATCGGCGCTCAGCGGAGAGCCAGCCACACTTTGGCAAGCCAAGTCAAACAGTCCAGCGAGCCAACGGCAATCGTTGTCACCCCGACCGGAGATTCGAGACCAGCGAAAAAAGCCCTCGCCCAGAGTGAGAACCAAGCCTTCAAGAACCTTTCCCGCCAAGTCGCTCAATTCGAGGAACTGCCTGATGGAATCCGGTTCGCCGAAGACGTACAGCAGCGGCAGTTCTTCCATTTGCTCCCATTGCTGATTCCGGTCCCCCGTTGCCGTGAAAGGTGGACAGATTGTTGTTTGGGTAGGGAATCTCTGCTTTGCCTCGAAAATGGCGATTGGTGTGTATCCCGGTTCGCGGTTAGTCAGTCCCTTCGGATGCTGAACAAGCACCACTTCGCATGGGACCTTTGCCCGCTCCTCGAACTGCTTTCGCAGTCGCTTCAGGCTTTGCAACGCCAGTCGAATCGAATCCGTTGAAAGACCTTGGCGGTTCTCCATTTCGTTTCCCCGCTTCCCAAATCGTGCGGCAACTGAGGCCAGGTTGAAAATCTGCTCCAACGATGCGCACGCCGCCGTGAACGACAGCTTCTGGATAGAGTTTCGCAGCCTGTATCCATCGCGTCCATCCGCCGAGACTCGCACCCCCGCAGGGCATGCGCCACGGACGAAACCGGCCCGTCGTGCGGCGGGTTCGGGAACTGCGGTCAGCACTTTGAATCATGGCCGTGGGGCCGTTAGACTTTCTGGCGAGAAGAGTGCATTGTCCGCCACGAACACCCCGCTCATTATGGTGGCATTCTCGTCTCGTCAATTCAGGCCCGCAAGGAACTTGGGCTTTGGGCAGAACCGTTAAAAAGGGGCAAGCCATGAACAGTTCTCTAATCATCCTTCAGGTCGCACTTCTGGTTTCGGCTGATGGCGATGTCGCAAATGTGCCGTGGATTCAGCGACCAATCATCGGGGTGCAAATTGACGCTGGCAACCCACTGCCCGAGCCGAAAAAGGGGTTCTGGGTGACAGGGGTGCTTCCCGGTTGCAGGGGGAACTTGCAGGTTGACGACTTGGTCCTATCGATTGACGGGAAAGAAGTGAACGGAAAGCAGGCGGCCCGCAAGGTTCTGCTTTCTCTAAAGAGCGGCAGTTCCGTCGAGCTTCATGTTCAGCGGGAATTCTTAACAGCCGCAAACCGGCCTCAGAAAAAGCGATTCAAGACGACGGTTGATGTTCGCCAGTACGGGGAGTGGGCATTCTCGCAAATGCATCGAACAGACGACGAAGTCCGTGAAGGTGCGGCACAATTTGAACTCGGCGAAAAACTTGTCACCTACGAGAAGTGGGGCGAATACGTCGAACCATTTTTCTCGCTCAGGGAATCAGGTGAAGTTCAACTTTACTGGCGATTCTGCTATCAGGCCAAAGATTGGCTCTTCATTAGGCAGATTGAATTCCGCATTAAGGATCGCGTCGTCACGATTCCGATCAACGCCGGGGACATCAAACGACACGTAACCAACAGCGGCATACGGGAAGAGATCAGCTATCAGTTTCCGATGACAGATTTGGCGCTTCTCAACGCTCTTGGTGCCGTGTCCGAAATTCCAGTGTCCTACGGGGGTGAGAATTTCAAGAAGCAATTCAAGCTTGAAGGTCACAAATTGCAGGCGGTTTGGGATGGCACGGCTGCTGCAATCTGGAAATCAGGCAACCCGGACTGAATTTGCGTCAACCATTCTCCGTATTGATTTCTTGGATGGCAGCCGGAAAGAGCGACCATCTCTCGACGAATCGGGCCAAATTCTGTTTCGGTCGAAAGAACCGTTTCCGGGTACGTCATGTCGATTTTCGGACTTACCACCAACCACAACAGACAGTCGCCTCACAACAGATGAGACGTTTCAATGCCGATCACGACACGCTGCACCGCATGCAAAAAAACATTCTCCGCGCCGGATGGATCGAGCGGCAGAGTCACTGAGTGCCCGAACTGTGGAGAGTCCACCGCAATCGGCAGGGTCATTGCCGCTCCAATCGTCGCTCCGGCCAAACAGGAAACTTCAGCTCAGTACATTGCCAAGACCGTTGATACAGTTTATGTGTTGGGCGTGTTCCTGTCGGCGATGGCGTGGCTTGCTCCGGGGACGCTTGCTGCACTGGAACTAACTCCGGGTGGCATGGTTTTTGGTGTCGTCTTCACCGTTCTTACGCTGCCGATCTTCGCCTTGTCCCTGTTTCTGCTCAAGCTTTGGGCGAGTTCCATCCTGATTTTTTGCGAAATGGCCAGCGATCTTCGGACAATTGCAAGAAACTCGGCCCGCTAGAGATTCTTCCGTTGTGGGTCGTGTTCAATGTCATCCGCCACGGTCACTTGTGGGCAATGCCAATCGTTCCTCGTGGTCGACGAATCACTCTGCGGGTCGATCTACTCGTGCCCCCGGTGCGGTAACGGTGTTCAGGTTCCGGGCGTTGAGTCGCGGTCAGTCCCCACCATCAACCGCACCAAGCAGATACCACCGGAACACGAATGCAATCGGGTCGTGGCGTTCCTGCTGGCGTTCTTCCTCGGGGCGTTCGGCGCGCACAAATTCTACTTAGGGCGAACATCCATCGGACTTTTCTACCTGATGTTGACGTTCTTCGGCCCGCTATTGCTGTTCATCCCCAACCTGATGGTACTGACCGTCTCGTTTTTCGAGTCGCTGTTCTACCTCGCATGCCCGAACGACAGGGAGTTGACAAAGCGATACGGTCCGTCGGGGACTGGTCATCTTTTCTGATTTTCAGCATCAACGGTCCGCTGACCCGACAATCCCCGCTCCGCTTGGTGGACAAGCGACTCACGAATCGATTGCGGAACCGTCGGCCACAGCATGGCGAGCCGTTCGAGGAGCGGATCGGCATACGCGGGTTCCACCGGATACGCGGCGATTCCGCACTGGGTTGCGTCGGAATCTGCGTTGCCTTCGCCGGGAAAGTCGTTTTCCTCGGGGAATCCGCAAGGTGTTCGCGTCCTCTCTCCGCTACTGAAGAACGCAAAACCCTCGTTTTTACGGGGGTTTTTGCATTTTCCGTTTCCGACTTTCGCCCAAAAACCCCCGGTTTCGGGGTCCCGTGCAGCGCGCCGTGCAGCGCGCTTTCGACCGTCGCCCGGTCGAAATCCGCGTCGGTCGTCATGAGGTAGTGTTTGGCCGCAATCTTCGGAGTTCCCCTTCCAACCGGCGACCGAATGAACCGGGAGCCAAGTGGCTAAGTCGGTATCCGCCGTAGGGGGTGACGCCGCCTCCGCTACGGGGCAAAGTCCGGCTTTGCCAGCCCTCTTTGCGGGGCCGCGTGCAGTTTTCGACTCGCCCGAAACCCGCTTGTGCCGCCTTTTTCGGATCCGTTTTCACTCAACCCGTGGCGAGCCTGCAGGGCCATTTTCCGAGGACTCGCGCCAGGGGTTAACGACCGTTGTTGCCATGTTTGGCGCACAACTTCACACTCATCCGCCGGCAGCGCAACTGGGCGAACCCAGGCCGATCGCTTTCCCCCCCTGTTTGCCGTCGCAAACGTGCCGTTCGCGAGCGCCTCGTCGAGTTTCCGTCGCGTGTGCCCCTCCAGTCGCGGCAGCTATCCGCACCACGCGTCCTCGAGCACGCCGCGCTCCATGCCCTCGAAACACCACCGCGGATCGACGCGAGGCCGTCCATCCGTCGGAGAGGGATCGGGGTTCCCGAACTGGTCGGAGATCGGCAACCAGGGCTTGTTCGTGAGTTCCAACTGGGGTTCCGTCCTGAACCCCGTGTGGTTGCAGCCGCACGCCGTTGAATCCTGCAACGGGTCGCCACCACGACCTCGGGGTCAATGCCAAGGGGGAACAATGCCACGACATGGGCCACCTCTCACACTCCCTGGCACGCAACACCCTTGCCGAAATCTCCGTTCATCCGGCTTTTGAAACAGCTTCTCCCACGGGACCGTCCCCGAGCATTCTTCTCCTCTCGGCACATACGGCCTTTATCTGTGTTCCGTCCGTGGCTACAAGGATTCTTTGCTTGTCCAACAGTGGCCTCCCATCGTCGCTCGCTGTTTGAGTCTTCTGGCCAACCAACCCGGTTTCGGAACCCCTTCCTTCATGCCGACCTACCCGCAACATCCGCTCGAACCGATGGACCCGTACATGACCTCCATCCAGCCCGGCGGAGGGGTGTGCATGTCGCTGGAGTTGTGGTGGGGAGGCGTCCGGCGAGCACTGCTCAAGACGTTCTTCCGCGGCTACGTCGAGCGGATGCGGTCGCGGCGGAAGGGGCGGGACGCGGGCTATCCGCACGAGATTCTCGACCCGCGCGACCTGAAGTTCCATCGCAATCGGGAGGGTTGGTACTGGGACGCGGCGGACGACCCGTTCGCGTGGCGCGACCGCTTGCCGTTCGCGCGGGTCGGCCTGTGCGAGCTGTTCGTGCTGGGGGGGATGTTTTTCGGATTGGCGGCGGGGCTGGCCGCGGTGCATTGGGCGCCGGCGGTCGTGGCGGGATTCCTCGGATTGTGCGTGGTGTGGTTCTTCCGGAATCCGCGTCGCCGTGTTCCGGAGGGGGAGCACCTGGTGGTCTCGCCGGCGGATGGCACGATCGTCGAGATTCTGGAACTCGATGACGATTTTGTCGGAGGACCGGCTCTGCGGATCGGCATCTTCCTGTCGGTGTTCAACGTGCACATCAACCGCTCGCCGTTCGCCGCGCGCGTCGTGGGGATGACGTACCGCAAGGGAAAATTCCTGAACGCGCTGTTGGCGGCGTCAGCAAGGGAGAACGAACAACTCGAAGTGCGCCTTCAACAGACAACGGCGCCGCATCGACCGGCGCGGGTCCGGCAGATCGCGGGGGCGATCGCCAGGCGGATCGTCTGTTGGGCGAAACCGGGGGACGAACCGGGAGCGGGGGAACAGTTCGGGATGATCAAGCTCGGCTCGCGCACTGAGTTGGTGATTCCGCGCGAGGCGGGCCTGGTCATCGCCTGCAAGATCGGGCAGAAGGTCCAGGCCGGCTCCAGCGTGCTGGCGGAATACCAACCGTGAGGCGGAATCGCGCGATGGACGCGCCGCTCAGTCGCCGTCTCCGGAGTGCTTGAGTTTCACGCGGAGCGTGGCGCGGTCGAGGCCCAACAACCGGGCCGCGGCGGTCCGGTTGCCTCCGGTGAGGCGGAGCACTTCGTCCAGGAGCGGCGCTTCCACCGCCTCAAGCAACTCGCGATACAGGTCGACAGCTTCGGGGCGGGCGGTCCGACCGGCCAGCCAACCCCGCACCGCCCGTCCCAATTCGCCAGACGTGGCGCCGGTCGCGGCGACGGATTCGTCCGGCGGCGGCAGGTGACCGGCCTCCAATTCTTGACCGCGGGCCATCACCACGGCGAATTCGACGGCGTTGCGCAACTCCCGGATGTTGCCCGTCCACGGACGCGAACCCAACGCAGCCAGGAAATTCGCACCGATCCCCGTCGGCGCGGCGGCCCCCGCCACTCCCGCCGCGAAGTGCCGCACCAGGTCGGGGAGGTCCTCCGGTCGTTCTCGCAGCGGAGGCAGCCGGATCGGAAACACGCGCAGTCGGTGGTACAGGTCTTCCCGGAATTTCCCCTCGGCGACGAGCGCGGGAAGGTCGCGATTGGTGGCGGCCACGACGCGCACGTTCGTCCCCCGCGATTCGCCCGAACCGACGCGCCGGTAGGAACGGGACTCGAGCACGCGCAGCAGTTTGACTTGCAGTTCGGGGGGCGTGTCGCCGATTTCGTCGAGGAACAGCGTGCCCCGTTCGGCGAGTTCGAACAGTCCGCGCCGCTCATCGTGGGCGCCGGTGAAGGCCCCCTTGGCGTGCCCGAACAGTTCGCTTTCGACGATCGCGGGGTTGAGGGCCGCGACGCACACCGGAACGAACGGGCCGGCGGCGCGAGGACTGTTGGCGTGAATCGCCTGAGCAACCAATTCCTTGCCGGTTCCGGTTTCCCCGGTGACCAATACCGGCAGATCGGTTCCCGACACATGCGCGACATCGCGGAACACGCGCTGCATCGCGGGACCGGAGCCGATCAACCGCACGCTCCCCTCGGATGGCATCGCTCCAGCAGACGGTGCGGGGGAAATCGTGACGGCCGACGGCGCGCCGCGCGGGGGGAGGGCGCGACGGAGACTGGAGGTCGCCTGCTCCAGGTCGAACGGTTTGACGAGGTACTCGAAGGCCCCCTGCCGCAGAGCGGATACAGCCGTTTCCAGATCCGAGAACGCCGTCATGACGATGATCGGAATCTCGCCGGCACGCTCGCGGAACCCGGGGATGGCGGGCAGGCTGTTGCCTCCCGGCAATCGCACGTCGAGAAACATCGCGTCGGGCGAGAACGTCGCCGCTTCCCGCAGACCGGCGTCGAGGGTCGCCGCCGTCGCGACGCTGTGCCCTTCGCCGCGTAGCGCCTCGCCAAGACTCCAGCAGACGAGCGGTTCGTCGTCGACGATGAGGACGCGGGACATGGCAAGAATTGGCGGGAGCCGTGGTGGAGGGAAAGACGTGTCCGCCGGGAAACCGTGCGGTTGGGGGCTTGGAGCGGATCAGTCCACAAAGGTGAATTCGTTCGAGTTGAACAGCAATCTGCAGAGGGCGGGCCAGCCGCGCCGCTCGGCGAACGCGACGAGCGCATCACGCTCGATGTCCGACGGCGCCCGGCCGGTTGCGATCCGCATTGCCAGATCCACCCGCTCGGACGGGGATTTTGCGGCGGATTCGACCCGCGCCGCGAAGTGTTCGGACATCCGCACCATGAACGGATTGTTGAGCAGCGCCAAGGCCTGCAACGGCGTGAGTGTCTCGTTCCGCTTGGCGACCACCTGGGATGGGTCGGCGCAATCCAGCGTTTCCATGAACGGGTCGGGGACCGAACGCACCAGAAATCGGTATACAGACCGGCGCTGCGAAGCGGGATCGTCGGGATCGGCCTCTTCATACAGGTAGTGGGGCGAGTGGTCGTCCTTGAACCCGAAGGCCCGGAAGCCAGGTCCGAAGGGTTTCCCATCAAGTCGACCGGATACGAACAATACCGCGTCGCGAACCGCTTCGGCGTCCAGTCGTTGGCGGTTCATGCGCCACAAGTATTGGTTGCCGCCGTCGAGAGCGGCACGCCGGTCGTCGTGAGACGAGCTTTGCCGGTAGGTGGCGCTGGTCAGGATCAAACGGTGCAGCCGCTTCGTCGACTGGCCACCGTCCCGGAATTCGACGGCCAGCCAATCGAGCAGTTCCGGATGTGTCGGAACGGTTCCCATCCGCCCGAAGTCGTTCGGCGTGTCGACCAAGCCCCGACCGAAACGGCCCTGCCACGCGCGATTGACCACGGACCTCCACGAGAGCGGATTGCGGGGGTCGACAATCCAGCGAGCCAGCGCCAGCCGCCGCGCGCTTTCCGGGTGGTCGGCGGGCAGATCGAACTTGGGTGACGGACCGGGAACGCCGACGACCGGGGCGGGCACCGCCTCTTCGCCGGGACGCTGCTCCGACCCGCGCTGCAACAAGTGCACGGCGCGCGGCTTGCCTCGCGTGGGGGAGAAACTCCCCGCGACGGGAAATTCGGTGGCCGCCGCGTAGACCATGCCCGGTGGCGGGAGAGCGGCGAACCGCGCGTCGGTCTCGCGAACGGCTTGCTCCAGCGCCATCCACTCCCGTCGCGTGGCATCGTCGAGCGCGGCCTCGAACAAACGCTCCCGTTCAGCCAGCAAACTCGCCAAACCGTCAAGCTTGTCGGCGGGAACCGCATCGAAGAAATAGCCGTCAACCAGGTTCTTCGTCGACCAACGGGGATGGGCCTCGATCGAATCGGCCGCAGTGACGGCCGCGCCCTGCGTGAGGCACGTATCGTCCGCCCCGAACACCGCAACTTCGGCCAACGCGAAAATGAAATCCCCTTGTCGGGGCGCGAGCTTCGTGGCGGTGAATCGGACATACCGTGCCGAACGTCCGACAAGCGACAACACCTGAGGCTTAACGCTGGGATTCGGTTGATCGGCCTGCGTGCGGTCGAGCACCGTAATGACATCTTTTTTGAACGCGGGGTCATCCGAGACTTCGATGCGGTAGCGGACCGGAAAACCGAAGCCAGCTCCGATGTTGTTGAACGTGTCGTGACACCCCGCGTACAGCATCCGTCCGAGCTCGCGGCGGGCCCCCAAATCGACCTGCACCCACTTCACCGTGGCGGGATCGGCGGAGATCGCGCTGTGGTAGCCGAACTCGGCCCGCGCCGGTTGCGTCCCCGCTTGCCCCAGTTCGTCGATCTTGCGGTTGGCCGCGACCAATTCGGGGCTGGATGACTCGCGAAGTCGCTGCTCCAACTTCGCTCGGACTTCGGCCAGCTCGGCGCGGCGGCGGGTCAAGAGGACACGTTCGGCCGCCACGCGTTCATCCGGCTCGAAAGGCCTGTCGGCCCGATCCACGGCGGCAAACACAGCTTGCAGGTTGTAGTAATCCCGCTGGGAAATCGGATCGAACTTGTGATCGTGACAGCGGGCGCACTGCACGGTCAGGCTGCAGAACGCGTTGAGGGTTGTCGCCACCATGTCGTCGCGGTCGAGGTTGCGCGTGATTTTCTTGTCGAGGGTGTCCTCGCGCAACTCGACTTGTCCGACAAAATCCCAGGGACCGGCGGCGAGGAACCCGAGTGCGGTGATGCCGTCGGCCGCGCCCGGGGCGACGACATCACCCGCCAGTTGCTCCTCGACGAAACGGGTCCACGGCTTGTCCGCATTGAAGGAGCGGATCACGTAATCGCGATAGGGCCACGCGTGGGGCCGGACCTTGTCCTTGTCGTAACCGTGCGTGTCGCCATAGTGCGCCACGTCGAGCCACTGGCGGGCTTGGCGCTCGCCATAGTGGGGCGAGGCGAGCAGGTCGTCGATCAACCGGTTCCACGCCGCGTCGTCCGTCGCGGGATCGTTGACGAACGCGTCGACCGCGTCGGGAGAGGGAGGCAGCCCGAGCAGATCAAAATAGGCCCGGCGGATGAGTGTGCGGCGGTCGGCCGGCGGATTGGGAAACAGCCCCCGCTCCACGAGTTTGGCCATCACAAACGCGTCCACCGGATGCCGGTCCCATCCGGGATGCGCGGCCGCGAGTGCTGCGGGCACGGGCGGAACCGGCGGACGGACGACAGGTCGGAGCGACCACCACTCGTCCTCGGGGGCGGCGCTCGCGCGCAGCGTCACTTGATCAGGCCAAGACGCCCCGGAGGCAATCCAACGATGCAACTTGTCGACGTCACTCGCGGCGAGGGGCGGCCCCCCGCGCGGCATCCGCGGTTTGGCCCCGGAGATCATCGCCATCAGTCGGCTGTCGTCGGCATGGCCGGGAACGAGTACGGCCCCCGACTCCCCGCCGCGTAAGGCGGCCTCGCGCGTCGCCAGGGACAGCCCCGCTTTCGGAGCGTCCCCGCCGTGACAACGGAGGCAGTGCCGTTCGAGGATGGGGGCGATGTCTGTCGGGAAATCGAGCGTGGCTCCTTTCTCCGACGGAATCTCCGCAGGAACGTCTGCGGCTTGGGCAACCATCGAGAATCGTGGTTCACGCCCAGCGGCCGGGAACCAGAAACACGTCGCCATCACCGCACAAACCAACCACGGGTGGGCGAGTCGGAGACTCTTCCGGGCGAGGCGCGATGTTCGCGAAGAGGCCATGCGGAAACCTTGTGGGTTCGGCGAGCGGGAATGCCGGAAAATTGTGTTCCGGGCAACCACGATTGTGACACGTCGGTGCACCGGTCGCCATGTTCCAATGTTGCTCAAGGTCGGGTGCGGGAAATCGAAGACCATTGGGATCGACTACGATTCGCCCGTCCGTTTGACCTTGGGCTGTGCCTCCCGTACTGTCCCAAAGCGCGGGACGGGGTCTGTTCGCGGCCGGTTCGCAGGCGGCCCGCCCCTCCCCTTCGTCCGTTCATCCATCACCCGCATCCAGGACTGTTCACCATGGCGCGCCCCGTCACCCTGTTCACCGGCCAATGGGCCGATCTGCCGCTCGAGGAGCTTTGCAAGAAGGCGAGCGATTTCGGCTACGACGGCCTCGAACTGGCCTGCTGGGGAGATCACTTCGAAGTCGACAAGGCGCTGTCCGACGACACGTACTGCCGCCGTAAGCGCGACCTGCTGGAAAAGCACGACCTGAAGCTGTTCGCGATCTCGAACCATCTGGTCGGCCAGGCGGTGTGCGATGTCATCGACAGTCGCCACAAGACGATCCTGCCCGCGTACGTGTGGGGGGACGGCAAGCCCGAGGGTGTCAATCACCGTGCGTCGGAGGAGATGAAAAACACCGCCCGCGCCGCCAAGAAGCTGGGCGTGGCGGTGGTGAACGGTTTCACCGGGTCGAGCATCTGGCAATACGTGTACGACTTCCCGCCGACGCCGAAATCGGTGTACGACGCTGGCTTCCAGCAGTTCGCCGACCGCTGGAACCCGATTCTGGACGTGTTCCAGGAGTGCGGCGTGCGGTTCGCGCTGGAAGTGCATCCGACGGAAATCGCGTTCGACATTTACTCGGCGCACCGCGCACTCGATGCGATCGACCGCCGGCCGGAGTTCGGCTTCAATTACGACCCGTCGCACCTGATTTGGCAGGGGATGGCTCCGCACGAATTCATCTACGAATTCCCGGATCGCATCTACCACGTCCACATGAAGGACGCGCGGGTCAACCTGAACGGTCGGACCGGCATTTTGGCCAGCCACCTATCGTTCGGAGATGCCCGTCGCGGGTGGGACTTCCGCAGCCTGGGACGCGGCGGAGTGCGGTTCGAGGAGATCATCCGCGCGCTGAACCACGTCAAGTACAGCGGCCCGCTGTCGGTCGAGTGGGAGGACAGCGGCATGGATCGCGAACACGGCGCCCGCGAGGCGTGCCAGTTCGTGAAGAATGTCGACTTCGCGCCGTCCGGCCGCGCGTTCGACGCCGCGTTCAGCGAGTGATTCGACGACCAGATGGTTCGCGGAAACGATTCCGCCCGTCGGCACCGATTTTTCGGTGCTGGCGGGCGGATTTGTCGTTCACCCCTTTTTCGGTCGGAAGGCCACAATGCGCGACTCGTGCGTGGTCAGGAACGGGCCTTCCAGCAGGTCGATGCAATAGGGGACCGCCGGGAGCACGGCGTCCAGGCATTCGCGAATCGCCTTGGGTTGACCCGGCAGGTTGACGATCAGCGACCTTCCGCGGATGCCGGCCGTTTGTCGGCTCAGAATGGCCGTGGGGACTTTCTCGAGCGACACCCGCCGCATCAGTTCGCCGAAGCCGGGCATGAGCTTGTCGCAGACCGCTTCGGTCGCCTCGGGGGTCACGTCACGCGCCGCCGGCCCCGTACCGCCGGTCGTCACGACCACGCAGCACCCTTCCACATCGCACAACTCGGCGAGGGTGGATTCGATGAGGGGGCGCTCGTCGGGAATCACCCGCGCCACCGGTTCCCACGGTGAGGAGAGCACTTCGCGGAAGTAGTCCACGATGGCGGGGCCGCCGCGGTCCTCGTACTCGCCGCGGCTGGCACGGTCGGAAACGGTCACAACACCGATTTTGGCGGGAGCGGTCATGGGGCGAAGGGTTGGCGGAGGGCGGTTGGGTGCCGGAGCGGGATGATCGGAACGGTTCACGAATCCTGGAAGTTCAGGCATTCGATCCTGGAAACGCAAGCGCCCTCGTTGAAGGCCCACCTCCGCAACCGGTCACCTCTCGCGCCAGGCGGCCGCCGTCTCCGGTCGAAGCGATTCGCGGATTTGTACTTCGCCGGGACGGATGTCGACGACCACTTCCTCGTTCGGGCTGGCGGAAGGGGGACGCCACACGAACTCGGGAACGGAAGGGTCGACCGGATGACGGCCCTCGGTCGCGCCGGGCAATTCCGTTCGGAAATGGGCGACCAGTTCGGCGGTGGGGGAATCGGTCTTGAAGACCCACAATTCGGCCTCCGTGCCCGTCAAACCTCCCCACGCGTGGGCGGGGCCGCTCACATGCTCCTTCAGGCGCAGCGCTTCAGGCAACAAGATCGTCGCCGCGAATTTGGAGTCGCGGAGGGGCGACCGCTTTAGCCGTGCCGCGCGCGGATCGGTCTCCGCGCAGCCGACGAACCCCGCGCAATACACGCTCACCAGCAAGATCGCCTGTCGCGCGTGTTGAGTCGTGCTTCGGCGTACGGCTAAGCTGTCGCCGGAAATTGACGCCGTCCGTGTCGGGGAGCCATCCATGCTCGAGTATCCGTTGTCGCTGTTCGAGTTCAACCTGGGCTACCTGCGAATGCTGGTCGAGGATATCCCCGCCGACCGTTGTCACCAAGCCGCGTTTCCGGGGGGCAAGACGCCGCAATGGTTGCTCGGCCACATCGCGATCGCCAACGACTACGGCCTGCAATTGCTGGGGCGTGAAAAGACCTGCTCCGATGTCTGGCACGCGTCGTTCGGTCCCGGTTCCGACCCCGCCAGACTCGGAGCGACTCCCGGCAAGGACGAACTCGTGGAGGCGATCGAACGGGGCGCGGTGGCCTTCCGGGAGGCCGCGCGTTCCGCCACGCCCGAGCAGTTGTCCGCGAAGCACCGCGTGCCGATCAAACAGTTGTTGCGCTGGACGCCGACCGTCGGCGAACTCGTCGCGCACCTGCTCTCGACGCATGTCGCCACGCATCTGGGCCAACTGTCGGTGTGGCGGCGGCAATCGGGGTTGCCGGAAGTGTTTTGACGGGAAGCCGATTTCCGTTTGTAGCCCCCGGCCAGCGACATGCCTTCACACGGCCCATCTGAGTGACCCGCCCCATGCTTTCCATCTCCGAGGCGTTTGCTCGCGTTTGCGAAGTGGCCGGTCCGTTGCCCCCTGTTCGCTCCGGGTTGTTGAACGCGCTGGGGTTGCGCCTGGCCGAAGCGGTCGCCGCCGACCGCGACTCCCCCCCGTTCGACAAAGCGCTGATGGACGGATACGCCGTCCGCGCGGCGGACGTGGCGGCGGGTACCGCTCGGTTGCGGGTGACGGGGGAGGTCACCGCCGGGCGCGTGTGGCCTGGAATGGTCGGTGCGGGCGAAGCAGTGCGAACGATGACGGGAGCGCCGGTTCCCACGGGGGCGGACGCCATCGTCCCTGTGGAGTTGACTCGATCCGAAAACGGAGGCAACGAGGGCCGTTTCGCGCCGCGGGCCAACGGTGACACACCAACTTCGGAGTTCGTGGTCGTGGACGGCTGTGAAGGATGGACACCCGGGCGACATGTGTTGCGACGAGGCTCTTCGGCGTGCGCGGGTTCCGTCGTGCTCGAGATGGGTGTCAGACTGGCTCCCCGGCACCTCGGTGTGCTGGCCGAACTCGGACGAAGCGATGTGCTCGTGCACCGCAGGCCGCGTATCGGGATACTCGCGACGGGGGACGAACTGGTTCCGGTCGGGGCCGTTCCGGGACCCGGTCAAATCCGCAACTCCAACGAAACGATGCTCGCCGCGCAAGTCGCACGGATGGGGGGTGAGCCCGTTCCACTAGGCATCGCCAAGGACTCGCGCGACGAGCTGTCCGCCAGGATCGCCGAGGGATTGGCCTGCGATGTGTTGCTGCTTTCGGGAGGAGTGTCCGCGGGCCTGCTCGATTTGGTCCCCTCTTGCCTGGCCGAAGCGGGAGTACGCGAAGTCTTTCACAAGGTTCGTCTCAAGCCGGGTCAACCGCTGTGGTTTGGCGTGCGGGAGGCGAGCGATACGCCAGCGTCCGCGTCCCGTTGCGTGGTGTTTGGCCTACCCGGCAACCCGGTGAGCAGCCTGGTTTGTTGCGAACTGTTCGTGTTCGCTGCGGTTGCTCGCATGACGGGGCGGGGCAATCCGTTGCCGACGGAGATTTCGGCCCGCCTGGAAGCCCCCTTCACCCATCGCGGAAACCGCCCCACGTACCATCCGGCACGCCTGTCTCGGGGTGTCGAAGATTCGACGCAAACACCTGTGGTTGAGACGGTTGCGTGGTCCGGTTCGGCCGATTTGTGCGCCACGGTGGGGGCTAATGCCTTGGCGATCTTCGAGGCGGGGGACAAGGATTACCCTGCCGGTTCCATCGTGCGCGTGATTGCGTTGGACGATTGACAATTGGCCGTCGAGCCTTTCCATCCGGCCACGAATCGGTTCTCCATTTGTGAGATTCCGACGGAGATTCCGCCGATCTGGCGATGATTTCTGCCGAAGGTACTGATAAACTTTTCGAGTAGACATGTCGTCTTTTCACCGGCTCGATTCTCCCCCGTCCTGGCGGAGTTGGTCATGTCCGATCTGCATGCGTCGTTGCAACCGGTTCTTCGGCGTCAAAGGTGGCGCCTCGTGACGCACGCTGCGGCGTGGGGTTGCCTGGCCGGGGGGGCGGTGCTGTTCGGCCTCGGCGTGTATCGGCTGCTGACCGATGCCATCGTTGGGTGGCCGTGGTTCGTGGCGGCGGCACTGGGCGGGCCGGTGTTGGGAGCGCTCGTTGGAGCGGTGCGGCGTCTGGACTGGAACGGTGCGGCGCGGGCCGTTGATGCCACGTACCTGCTCAAGGACCGGGCGGTGACGGCGCTGGCGTTCTCGTCGGATGGAGGAAGCCACCCGCTGCGGGAACTGCAAATGGCCGACGCGCTGTCCCGCTTGGCGGGGGTCGATCCCAAGGCGGTCGTGCCGCTGCGGATGCCGCGCGTGCTCCCTTATGGAGTGGCGGCGGTCGTGTTGGCGGCGCTGGTTTGTCTGTGGCCGGGGGTTTCGAAGGAAGTGCAAGCCGGTCCATCCGAACCTCGCGAAGAGATCGTCGCCGAGGCGGAAGTCGTCACCGAGGAACTGCAAAAACTGACCGAGGCGGCCAAGCAGTTCGAGAACCCCGAGTTGGAATCGCTCGTGAAGGAGTTGGAGGCGAAAGTCGCCGAAATGAAGGAGCCCGGGGTCGACACGAAAGAGGCCCTCGCCAAACTTTCCGAGATGCAGCAGTCGGTGCAGTCGCAAATGGCCGCGATGAGCCTGACTCAAATGGACGCGCAACTCGCGGCGGTCGGCGAGGCGCTCAGCGCCGCCGAGCAATTGCGTCCCGCTGGTCAGGCGATGTCGGCGGGTGAGCACGACAAGGCGGCGGAACTTCTGGAGAAGACCGAGGAGCCGACTCTTGACGCCAAAGAGAGCAAGGCGGTGGCGGAAAAGCTGAAACAGTTGGCCTCGTCGCAGGGGGCGCAAGGCTCGAAGTCGCTGAAGTCGACGCTCGAAAAACTGGGGGAGGCGTGCTCGGAATGCAACGGCTCGGGCATGAAGGACTCACTGAAGAAACTGGCGGGGGAGTGCAAAGGACAGGGCAAGAAGAAAAAGATCGCCGACCTGCTGCAAAGTTGCTGCAACTGCCTGTCCGAGTGCAAAGGGAATTGCCAGAAGAACTCGACCAAAAAGGGGAAGCAGCGGAAGAAGTCGACCTCTCCCTCCAGCAATTTTGGCATGGGGGAAAGCGGGAACATCGACGGCGAGCGGACCGATTCGAACGCCGGTCGAAACCGTGAACAGTTGACCGGCCTGCAAGGGGAAGGCCCCTCGGAAACCGAGACGACGCACGAGGTCGAAGGGAAAGAGCAATCGCAGCGTTCGTACCGCGAGCAGTTCCAAAAGTACCAACGGATGTCCGAGGCGGTGTTGGAAAGCGAACCGATCCCGCTGGGACATCGGCAGACGATCCGCAAGTACTTCGAGTTGATCCGCCCGAACCACGACGAAGCGAAGGAGGCGGCGGGCGAGGCGGAACCGACGAAGGAGTGAGACTGCGAAATGATCGGCTGGCTGATCGAGCGCGTGACGGGCAAGGATGACCTTGAACGCATCGCCCAGAAGGGCAATGTGCAGGCCATCAACTTTCTGCTCAAGAAAAGGCCCGTATGGATTCCTTCGCGTCCTCGGCAGGCGATCGATCCTGAGGGCATGGATGGAGAGACGCTCGTCCAGGCTGTCCAAAATGAATTGGGCGCGGACGGTCCTGACGCTCCGTTCGTTCCCTGGATCATGGAGGTCGACGGGTGCCGTCGCCTGCCGGCGTTTTCGAGTATGCGTCGAGCGGAGACTTTCGTCGCCAAGGCAAGCGCGGCGGCGAATCGCGTCCTTCCCATTCAGTTTGCCAGCGTGCTCTTGTGGGATGTGACGCCGCAATTGGACGTGGAGTTCGTCGACATCAATTTGTTTTGCGCGACCAGTTGGGAAATCGCCGTTCGAGTGTGATGCCGCGCCCGTCCACTGGATGGAGCGGGATGACAGGCCACACGGGTGAGCACGGCTCGCCGCTCGGTGGAACATCGCGTCGACGGATACTCGCCACTCGTTCGCCCATCCGTTTGCGTTGCGTCCCGCTCGCTGGCGAGAGACGATGACGCCTCACCGTCCGTGTTCTTCCGTGACGGCATTTCCCGGTCCCCTCGCGAGACGCGCTCCCCCCAGGATCCCTCCTCGTTGCGCGCTTCGGGACCTGCTCGCGCGCGACGCGCGTTCCGTCGCGCGTCGGCGACATATGACCGCGTTGCGCGCCATTCCAAACCGAGTTTTCACCCGCGCGAGACAATCGCGCTCGAATTTTCCCACGTTTCGATGTTCTAAAACGTGGGTTCTGCGCTCGTCGCGCGCGCGAAAACACCCCGGAACCCGACCCCCGGTTCCGCGCCCCCTCTCACTCCAATTCCAGCGGGCATTTCGTGGCAACGAAGCTTTGCTCGCAGCCCAGGTCGAACCGCACCGTCACCGTCCGCCAACGCCCTTGACCTTGCGAGTGCAAGACCTCGCCCGGCCCGAGCGTCGGGTGTTTGACGCGCTGGCCGACGGGGAAGTCGGCGTTCGCCCGCCCGGGGGTCGTGGCCAGTTGCGGCAGCGGTCCGCGCGGGGCGGCGAAGGGGTCGGGCGTGTTCGGAAACGGAGCGTCGTCCGTGTCGGCCTGGCCGCGCAACAGATCCGCCCCCGTCATCAGGCGCGGCGCCCGCGCGGTCGGCGCGGGGGCCGTGGCGGGCGCGTCCCCCCACGCGCTCGGGTCGAAATCCAACGCGTCGTCCGACAGCTCCGTCGATTCGTCCGCGTCGACGGGCGTCCCTTCGTCGTCGTCGGCGCGCGAAGTTCGCGCAGCGGGATTGGAATGGAACGACTTCAGCGCGTCGCGACCCTCCAGTACCTGCGTGCGGAGCACCCCCTCCATGCCGGCGGCGGACGGACGCAAGCCCGCCTCGGCGATGAACAGGCTGGGGATCGTCGCGTAGCGGCTGCCTCGGAACTGGCGGACCTGCGTCTGCGTGAGCGACAACCGTTCGCGGGCGCGGGTCATTCCCACGAACAACAGGCGGCGTTCCTCTTCGAGTTCGTCCCCGTCCCCTTCGCGGATCGCCCGTTCGTGCGGCAGCAGGTTGTGCTCGACCGCCACGACGTACACGACGGGATATTCCAACCCCTTCGCCGCGTGCAGCGTCATGAGGGTGACCTTCCCCGCGTCTTCGTCGACGGCGTCGGTGTCCGCCACAAGGCTAGCGTTCTCCAGAAAACCTTCCAGATCGGGATTGTCGGGGTGTTCCGCGTCGTAGTCGCGCGCGGCGGAGAGGATTTCCTGGACGTTGGCCAGCCGCTGTTGATCCTCTTCCAGCGGACTGCGCTCCCACGGGGCCGTGTAGTGAGTGGCGTCGAGAATCGCGCGGATCAGACCTTCGACCCCGCCGGTCGAAACGGCGGCGAACTTGTCGATCAGCGCCGCGAAGTCCTTGAACGCGGCCACCGCCTTCTTCGACAACCCCGTGACATCTCCCGCCGCGCGGGCCATGTCGAGCGGCGACAGCCCCGTCGCGTCGGCCCATTTCACCAGCCGCTCGACGCTTGTTTTGCCAAGGCTCCGCGCGGGAACGTTGACGATCCGCAGAAAAGCGGTCCGGTCGGCGGGGTTGTGGATCAACCGCAGATAGGCGAGCACATCCTTGATCTCGGTCCGCTCGTAAAACGCGACCCCCGCCGCCACCTGGTAGGGAATCTTCGCCCGCACCAGCGATTGCTCGATGCCGCGTGACAAGGCGTTGATGCGATAAAAGATCGCGAAATCGGACCAGCGGCGTCCCTCCTGTTCGACCTGGTCGACGATCATCCGGGCGATGCCGTCCGCCTCGTCCCGCTCGTCGAGGAAGCAGAGCAGTTCCGGTTCCGGCCCCGCGGGGTTCTCGGTGAACAAGTCCTTCGCCTTCCGCCGCGTGTTGTGCGCGATGAGGCGGTCGGCGACCCGCAGGATCTCCGGCGTGCTGCGATAGTTCTGTTCCAGGCGGACGACGCGCGTGTCGGGGTAGTCCCGCTCGAACCGCAAAATGTTGCCGATCTCCGCCCCGCGCCAGCCGTAAATGGACTGGTCGGGGTCGCCGGTGGCGCACAGGTTGGGGTGGTCGATCGACAGCGCGCGGACGATCTCGTACTGGGCGATGTTGGTGTCCTGGTATTCGTCGACCAGGACGAACCGGAACCGCTCGTCGAGTTCCGCCCGAATCACGTCGCTGTCGCGCAATAGCAGCGCGACGTGCAGCAGCAGGTCGTCGAAGTCCACTCCGTTCGAGGCCAGCAGCGCCTTTTGATAACCCGTGTACACCTTGGACACGACCTGGTCCTGAAAGCTGCCGCGTCCTTCCTCGACCGCTTGCCGCATCATGTCGGGGGTTTGCAGCTTGTTCTTGGCGGTGCTGATGCGGTTGCCGATCCGCGCGGGGGGATAGTGAGACCCGTCAATGTCGAGGTCGTGCAACACCTGCTTCACGAGCGTCCGCTGGTCGGTCATGTCGAGGATCGTGAAGTTCGGCGCCAGCCCCACCGCCGAGCCGTACTGCCGCAACAGCCGCGCGCACAATCGGTGGAACGTGCTGACCCACACCGGCGCGCCGGGGACCAGCCGCCCGACACGCTCCTCCATCTCCCGCGCGGCCTTGTTCGTGAACGTGATCGCGAGGATGTTCCGCGGGCGCACCCCCCGGTCGATCAGCCGCGCGATCCGCCGCGTGATGACGCGCGTCTTGCCCGATCCCGGCCCCGCCACCACGAGCAACGGCCCCTCGAAGTGCTCGACCGCCGTCCGCTGGGCCTCGGTGAGGTCGTCGTCCGGGCGGGAGGCCATACGCGCGGGGGACTCGCCGACCGTGTCCGCCGAGGCATCGCAACCGTCGCCGATTTCGTCCACGACCGGCCCGGATTCGGCCCGCGCGCCGGTGGGTCGCCCGGCTCCTGGTCGACCGGCTGCCAGATGGCCGGTTGCCGAGCCACTCGTGGATGGTCGTTCGCTCCCCGAACGCTCGGTGTCCCTCCGTGACCGCATGCCAATCCGCTCCCTCGCGCGGGGGACCTCGCCGCAGCCACCGCACAGCGCAGTCGATTCCCCCTTCACTTCTGTTCACACCAACAGTGTACGTGTTGAATCATCCCGGCGAAACAGGCGCGAACGACGTGCTTGAACGGCTCGACGCGCGCGGGATTCGTCCGCTCGTGCAGATGCGATCTCTGTCGCCGTCCGAGCCGGAACGGACTCTGCCGGATCACGAAGTTGACTCGAACATCGTGTAGGGCGAGGCGGGACGGTGCTCTGTTACGACCGGCAGAGCCGGCCACGCGTGCCAAAACACCACGAAACCGGCCCCCCGGTTACACACCAAGGTCGGGCCTGAAACGTGGCAATGCTCACAATTTCTCCAAACAACTTCACATTCCAGCGCCGCTTGATCCTGTCCAAAAACAGGGTCGAAACGCGTTTCCGCCCCTTCTCGCAATCCCATTGCGACAACCGCGCAACAATCCCGCGTTGGGTGACGGGACCATTCAGTCACGTCCTCCGCACGTGCCCGGCGATACCTCTCCCATGTGACGGGCGTGGCTGGAATCGGCGCGGAGGTTCCGTAAGAATCCCGCTCGGGCGGCACACGAGGCATTCGCGACAGTCCGCCACGGGGCGCGGGGATTCACTTTCAGGGATTCACTTTTTCGACGAAACGAGAGTCAACCATGGCGCAGAGCGACATCGGACTGATCGGCCTGGCGGTGATGGGGCAGAACCTCGTCCTCAACATGGAGAGCCGTGGCTACACGGTTTCGGTTTTTAACCGCAACACGGCGAAGGTCGACGAATTTCTCGCCGAAAACCCCGGCAAGAAGCTCGTCGGTGCCCACTCCATCGAAGAGTTCGTCAAGTCCCTCAAGGGACCGCGCAAGATCATGATGATGGTCAAGGCCGGTCCGGCCGTCGACGAACTCATGGCCCAGCTTTACCCGTTCCTTTCGCCCGGCGACATCCTCATCGACGGCGGAAACAGCTACTACCCCGACTCCAACCGCCGAGCCGTCGAAGTGAAGGCCAAGGGCTTCACGTTCGTCGGGGCTGGTGTTTCGGGCGGCGAAGAAGGTGCCCTCAAGGGCCCGAGCATCATGCCGGGGGGTGACTCCTCCGCCTGGCCGCACATCAAGGAGATCTACCAGAAGATTTCCGCGAAGGTCGGTCCCAACGCCGACATTCCGTGCTGCGAATGGGTCGGCACCGGCGGTTCCGGGCACTACGTCAAGATGGTGCATAACGGCATCGAATACGGCGACATGCAGCTCATCTGCGAAGCGTACTTCATCATGAAGCACGCTCTCGGACTCACGAACTCCGAGCTGTACAAGGTGTTCGACGGCTGGAACAAGGGGGAACTCGAGAGCTACCTCATCGAGATCACCCGCGACATCTTCACCGTCGCCGACCCCGATGGTCCCGGCGAACTGGTCGACAAGGTCATGGACACCGCCGCCCAGAAGGGGACCGGCAAGTGGACTAGCCAGCACGCTCTCGACCTGGGCGTCCCCACGACCCTGGTCACCGAGTCGGTGTTCGCCCGTTGCCTGTCGTCACAGAAGGACGCTCGCGTCCGCGCGTCGAAGGTCTACCCGGCCCCCGACAAGAAGTACACCGGCGACAAGGCCGAGTTCATCGAGTGCATCCGCCAGGCGCTGTATGCCTCGAAGATCGTCAGCTACGCGCAGGGCTTCGTGCAGTTGGCCGCCGCGGCCGCTCCCGAAGACCAGGGGGGCTTTGGCTGGGACCTCAACTACGGCAACATCGCGCTGCTGTGGCGTGGCGGATGCATCATCCGCGCGCGGTTCCTGGGGGACATCAAGAACGCGTTCGACAAGAACCCCAAGCTGGAAAACCTGCTGCTCGACGACTTCTTCGTCGCGGCGATCAAGAAGGCCGAGCCCGGTTGGCGGAAGGTTGTGTCGACCGCCATCGACCTGGGTCTGCCGGTCCCCTGCTTCACGGCGGCGCTGAGCTACTTCGACGGTTACCGCCGCGACCGGCTTCCGGCCAACCTGCTGCAATCGCAGCGGGACTACTTCGGGGCGCACACCTTCCAGCGGATCGACAAGCCGGGGACGTTCCACCACGAGTGGATTCAGAACCGCAAGTTGAGCTGAGTCGGCGGAGGAATCGCGAATACCGAATGACGAATCACGAAGGGGCGAAACGCGCCCCTTCGTGATTCGGCTTTTTCGGTATTCGTGTGGCCGGGGTCAGGTTGCCGATCACGCAGAGAACCGCGGGGAGAACGTACTGGCAACCTGCCCCCGGATGCGTGCGTAATCCGGGGGCGGCTTGCCGACGATGCTCACCTCGATGTCCGCGCTCGACTTCGGCAATCCGACCCCTGCCACACGGACGTGATTGCGTTCTGATTCGGTATTCGTGATTCGGTATTCGACATTCACACCTCTCCCCCTCGCCATCATGCGCGTGCAGTTCCTCGGCACCGTTGGCTACCACCCGACCGAGCGGCGGCACACCACGTCGCTGCTCGTGCCGGAACTCGGGGTGGCGTTCGACGCGGGGACCGGCTTTTTCCGCGTGCCGCCACTCATGGTCGGGCAGCACCTTGATGTGTTCATCACCCACGCGCATCTGGACCATATTTCCGGGTTGACGTACCTGCTGGTCCCGCTGGCCCGGAAGGAATTGGCCGGGGTGACGGTCCACGTCCGCGAGCCGTATCTCACGGCCATTCGGGAACACCTGTTCTCGGACCTGGTATTCCCGATCCTGCCCGACTGCGAATTCCGCGAGTTGACCGGCCCGGTCGAGTTGGC
>JBIKMW010000092.1:0-28025 GCA_044359065.1 Planctomycetales bacterium
CCGCAAACCACCCAATCCGCCGATCTCCTGACCTTCGCCGGGTGGTTTCCGAACTCACGTTGTCCGAAAGTGTCGTTTAACGGAGTTAACTCGGGTGACCCAGGATGACTGGGAAGACTTCGAGTGAATACACCGCTCCCAACAGGGCGGCATGTTCTCAATGAACAGATCGGCTGGAACAATCGTCAAACTTGACGGAATCGGTGTAATCCAACCCTTTTTTCCGAGACGGCGGCCTCATCCGGCGTGCGTCGCCGGAGAGGCTGCCGTCGACTCGATCGTGCTGGATGGTGGCGGAACATTCGTTCGTTGTCGAAAATGTGATCTCCGTGAGGCGACCAGTGCTCGGGGGGCGGCATGCGGGATCGTCAGAACATCGAATGTCGGGTTTGCCTAGCGGTCGTCCGAGAACGGGGCGATGTCGACCGCCACGACTATGTCTGTGCGGAGTGCCGCTTGGCCGGGCGGACGATGGCGGACGCGGCCAGGACCAAAGGGACCGACGACTCGTCGGCCGACACCGGGGACTATGCGATCGCGGGACAGCGCGCTCGCCGGGATGAATGGAAGCTGCCGCGAGTGGTCGGGGGATACACGGTTCACGAGGTCGCTGGCCGCGGAGCGTTCGGCACGGTGTATCGCGCGACGGGGAACAAGTCGGGCCGCGAAGTGGCGATCAAAGTTCCTCGCGAGGCCGCGCTCGAAGGCGAGGGGCATGCCCGGTTTCTGCGCGAAGCGAAACTCGCCGGTACGCTGCGACACCCCGGGATCGTCCGCGTTCATGGAGTGGGAGAAGCGGACGGTTTGCCGTTTCTGGTATCCGAATTCGTGCGCGGCGAGACGTTGCGGAAGCGACTCGACCGCGGCATACCCCCGTTCCGGGATTCGGTCAAATGGATGATCGCGCTCTGCCGTTCGGTCCAGGCCGCGCATGCCGCCGGCGTGCTGCATCGCGACATCAAGCCCGAGAACATTCTGTTGGCGGAGGGTGGGGTTCCGCGCCTGATGGACTTCGGACTGGCCAAGTCGCTGATTGCGGAAGGATCGGTCCTCACGCAGGATTCTTCCGTGCTGGGGACTCCCGCATACATGTCCCCGGAGCAGGCGCGTGGCGAGGTGCGGGCGCTCACCGCAGCGACCGATCAATACAGCCTGGGGGCTGTCTTCTACCACCTGTTGACGGGACACCCACCGTTCGAGGGCCCCGCTTTCGCGGTCGTGGCGGCGGTGATCCACGGAGCACCGGAACCCATCGAAACGCTGAACCCCTTGGCCCCGGCGGAACTGGTCCGGCATTGCCGACGGTTGATGGACAAGGACCCCGGAAAACGGGTGGGAAACCTTGAGGAGATGGCGGTTGAACTGGAGGAGTGGCTGAAACGAAACCGGAAGGTGCTTAAGCCGGGGTTGGACAAGGGGGTGGAACAGGCCGTACGGGTGCTGGATTCCACGCCTGCGCGGGTCACATCCTTTAGCGTGATGTGGTTGCTCAAGGCTGCGGTGTTCACGTTTTGCGCATTCGTCATCGGATCCGTGGGCTACATGCTTGCGCTCATGTTTTACGACATGTTTCTGCGCTGAGCGAGCGGTTCCGGGAGCAGTATGCTGCCGCGTGCTGTCAAGATCCAGCGGACGCATTGCCCCGCCCGTTGTTCCTCAACCAGATCGAAAGCCTTCTGATCTGGAAATCCGTCGCCGCCGTGCAGCAGAGGAGCAGGACGACGACGATGATCGGGATATGCCAAAAGGGGACTTCCGGGGCCGTGGCGAGCAGCACGCCGTAGCCGATGACCGCCCCCAAGCCGGCCGTCCAGGTGAGCGCACGGTCCAACCACAGGCCTGCCACCAGCACCACCAGCGCGTACGCCACCACGAGCGGTTTGTCCTGTCCGCCCACCGTGTGCAACACACCGGTCAATGAGATCAGGTCGGTCAGCACAAAACCGTATGGGGCCTTTGACGACCACTGGTCTTCCAGGCCGGCTCGTTCCCACAGCACCGACAGCACCGACCACGCCCCCAAAGCGACGAGGACCGAGCCGTAATAGCTCCAAAACGCCGGATCCTGCACACAACGAGCGACAATCACGAGCAAACAGGGGAGCAACGCCAACAGCCGATACGAGGCCGACGGATACCGCCGAAGCGTTTGCACGAAGCGCGACCATGGGGACCGTGCGGCGCGGGAGGTCGGTTCGCCACGCGACCAGCGGGCCAAATCGTCGGCCAAGTCCCGTGCCGAGGGATAGCGCCGGTCGCGGCTTTTCTCCAGGCAGCGGAGGCAAATGCGTTCGAGTTCGATCGGAACAGCCGAGTTCCAATGCCGCACCGGTAACGGTTCCCGCTCCAGCACCATCAGGAGCGTGTCCCACTGGGTGTCGGCCCGGAACGGCGGACGGCCACCCAGCAACTCGTAGAGGATCGCCCCAAGGCTGTACACGTCCGACCGGGCGTCGACTTCGCGCACGCGGCCGGCGGCCTGTTCGGGAGACATATAGCTGGGCGTCCCGAGAATCGTGCCGGTGGTGGTGGCCTCGCCGCCGTCGTCGTCTCCCTTGGCCAGTCCGAAATCGGCGAGGTACGGGTGCCCCACGCGGTCGAGAAGGATGTTGGAAGGCTTCAAGTCTCGATGCACGATGCCGTGCGTGTGGAGATGCTCGACCGCCCCCGCGATGGCGATGAGCCAATCGACCTCCCGCGCGAAGGGGCGTCCGTTACGCGAAGTGGAGTTTCGGGCCGTGTCGCGAGAAAGAAGGGGGGCCGGTGGAGACGGGACCCGCGTGGATGGCGAGTCGGGACCGCCCGATGCCAAATCGTTGCGCGCCGCGGAAGCGAGGCTCGTCCCTTCGATCAGTTCCATCGTGAAATAGGGGCGTCCGTCGAGTTCACCGACTTCATGCACCACGACAATGTGCGGGTGCCGCAAGCGCGAGGCCAGCCGCGCCTCTTGCAGGAACCGCCGACGCTGCATGGGGGACGCGTACTCGGCGGCGGTCAGCACTTTGAGCGCGACCGTCCGCTTGAGATCGGGCTGATACGCTCGATAGACCACCCCCATGCCGCCGCGCCCCAACTCGCCGCGCAGCTCGAACTTGCCGAACGCGACGGGATGAAAATCGGGCTCGGTCAGCGCCGGTTCCGTGTCGTCGAGGCGGAGTGGGCGCCCTGGTTCGAGGGGAGGTTTTGCGTGCTCGGACAACCGCACGAGCAGTTCGGGGTCCCCCACGATCGTTGCGGCGTCCTCGGCGGAGCCTAGGGCTGGTGGCTGGTCGCTCGCGAGTGCGGCGATGGTTTCGAGACCCCCGAGGCAATCGAGCCACTCGGCCAGCGCGGGGTGCCGATCCAGCAGCGTCCGCTGGCGTGTAACGTCCCCCGCCTGCACCACGGCGACGAGCTCGTCCAGCAAGTCCGCCAGACCGTCCGGCGGCGTGTTGGTGTCATCGTGACGAGTCGCGGGGCGGTCGGGGACGGGATCGGAACCTGAATCGGGGGACACCGCGACACCTCGCTCGGGGAGGTCCGTACGGCCGGAGCGGGCGCGAAACCCTGTCCGCCAAGCTCCCGCTGGTACGCAAAACAACCCTGTCCGGATTGTTCCGAACAGGGTTGTCGTCGATCAAGTCACGTGACGTGGGTACACGTCTCAGTGAGCACGTTCACGAATGGTGATCGTGCGGGGAGTCGCACGGACGGAGTAGCTGTAGTCCGGCCCGGGACCGTATGTGTCGAAGTTGTACCGGGAGACCACCGGACCGTTGTAATACGATTCGCGGTAGGAGCGGGGGACCACGGGGGCGACGACCGGCACGGACGGAGCATAGTAGGCCGATTGGACGACCGGCTGATGCACAACGACCGGTTGCGGGACGTAGACGAGCTGCGGCACGTAAACCGGACGGGGGACGTACACCGGCTGCGGAACGTAGACCGTTTGCGGCACCACGACCGGAACGATGGGACGGTAAACCGTCACCGGGACCGGAGCGGTCGGCCAGTAAGAGGGCGCGACATAAACGTACCCTTGGGCTTGCGCCGAACTCGAAAGGCCGCACGCCAGAACGAACACCATCAAACTCAAACCGTTGCGAATCATGATCGCTGAAACTCCCTGATCAACCCCGCGCCCATCCACGACCGTCCGATTGCGGGAAGCCCGGACGACGGCAAAGCCGGAAAACTCTTCCGGTGTTGCGGATGCTACCGATTCGGCAGAGTCGATGGCAGGGAATGGAAACGTTTTTGCAAGGAATGCCCGTGCCCATTCGGCCCAGCGATTCTTGACGTGGTCACTTTGCCCCCGGTTTGCCTTCGTCGAAATCGACCTGGAACTTGTCGAGCAGAGCGCGGCGGACGGTCTCGCGCCGCGAAAGAAGCGACTCCCAGATCTGGTCCCGTTGTTCGGCTCCGCGCTCCACGGCGGCCGCTTGCTTTTGCCGAACCTCGGCGAGGTTCGAGTTGATGTTGACCGTCGGTCCGCGGTTTTGAAAACCGATCCCCCAGCCAAATCCCGAGTAACCGGGCTCGACCTGCGCGTTGTAGACCACCGACTGGTTGCCCGCGTTGATCGCCACCGTTTGACCACGCAAGGAAGAGGCCAACGCCCGCAAGTGATTGGAGACCTCGGCGGCGTAGTCGGACAGCAACGGGTCGATCCCCTTGATGGACATGCGGGAAATCTTGTCCGCCGCCGAATCGTGGAAGACGGCCGTTTTCGTGTAGTTCGTGGCGCGGCGATCGCGTTGTTGCAGGTCGTCCACGATGCGATTGATGGCCAGGTAATACTTGCGGTTGGCGTCGACGGCGGCGGTCGAGGTGGCGGCCGGGGAAGGAACGGGGGTCGCGGGTTGGGGGGCGGCGTCGTGGGACAGATTGGAGTGCTCGCGATGAGCGCCCGACGACAGCAGCAATTCCAACAGCTTGCGGAGGCTGGGGTCGCTCAGTTCGGTTCGCAGCGCTACGGAGTTGGTACGTATGTCGGTTCTCGACGACTCGAACTCGGGAAGCAACGCTCCTTGGTCGGCGAGGATCTCGAGGAACAGACTTTTGATCGAGCGACCGGCGGTGCCGATCGGCGAGGAGAAATCCATCACGATGGCGGCTTCGGTGGCGTCCCCCAGGGTGATTTCGAGTTTGACGCCGATCAGCGAGGTCAGCGCTTTTTCGACCGCGCCGCGATCCGCGTCCTTTCCGGACATGGTTTGCGTTGTCGCCAACCAGACTTTCAGCAGAGGCAACTCCAGCGCATCCTCCAGGTCGATCCCCACCACAACCGGAGCACGCGAGGCGAGCAACGACGCCAAATAGGGGCTGAGCTGGGGCGAAGCGTCGGGTTTTTCAACGGCCGTCAGCCAGCGGCGCACATCCTGACGCGATGCGGGAGAGAGGAATCCCGCAGTCTTCGGTCCGAGTTCGACGACATACCCTCCTGAACGGGGCATGAACACGGCCGAGCGTTCGCCGATTTTGGTCAGAGTCGAGTCCTCCCGTTCGGCGATCTTGTCCAGATTGACCGGGCGAGTCGACTGCAACACGGCTCCCAGCCAGTTGCGTGTCCCCAACTGAGGATTTGCGTGCGATGCACGAACGACGGTGGAAATCCACGGGGGAACGACATCGGCCCCGCCAAGGAAGCGGGCCTCGTAGTCTTCGACCCATTTCTCGCGCACCGCGCGCGGCGATTTGAGGATATCCTCCACGCGAATGACGCCCAGCGTGTTCGCTCCGGGTGGGAGCCATTTCGCCAAGGTCGCCGCGTCTTGCCCCATCGCCGATTGGCTGCCGGTCAGGGCCAACACGGTTGAAGCGAACACGGTCATCAAGAACAGGGCGAACGCAATTCGGGGCATGGCGGTGCTCGGCGCGGAAGGATCCGAAATCGGGTGCTGCGACAACGGCGATCTCGCGCCGTTCGCACAAACACGTTGATACCCGGTGCCACGAAAGGTCGCCACTCCGTCGGGTGTGACGAACCGGCCAGGCCGCGCGATCGACGCGATTTCGGAGGGAAGCCTCCCGGTCGTCGCGTCGTTTCCCGGAGGGATCGAGTTGGTTATTGTCCAATCGATTCGCCGGATCGTGGCCGGATCGTGGACGGACGAGACGTAATTGGACGCGTGTGATGCCCTTGAGCGCGGGTTCCTCTGCGGCGGGCTTTTGGCGAAGAAACCCGATCGGGCGTTCCCCATTCCCCAAAGTTCTCGAACATTGGAAACAACCTGATGCGTGCCGCACTCTTGCGATTGGGTTTGATGGCCGGGTTGTCTCTCATTCTGGGCACCGGCCCGGCGGGAGCGCAAACCGGTTCCGCTCCGCCACCGGGCAAGCGGGGAGCGGCCGCGCCGCCGGCGGGAACGGTCCCACAACCAAGACGCCGCGCCGAGGCCGTCCCGGAAGCGCCGGCCCCCGGCCAAGGTCAGGCGGATCCGTTCCGTCGCGACAATCTGGTGGCGTGGTGCATCGTGCCGTTCGATGATCGCGAGCGCACGCCGGAAGAGCGGGCCGACATGCTGGTCCGGCTCGGTTTCAAGAAATACGCGTACGATTACCGTGCGCAGCACGTGCCGACGTTCGACGCCGAAATGCGGGCGATCAAGGCCCGCGGCATCGAATTGACGGGGTGGTGGTTCCCGGCCGCGCTCAACGACGAGGCGCGGTTGATTCTGTCCGTCCTGGAGAGAAACGGCGTCCGCACGCAGTTGTGGGTCACGGGGAACGGTGCTCCCGCGACCTCGCCCGAAGATCAGCGAGCAAAGGTGGTGGCCGAGGCCGCACGGATTCGCCCAATCGCCGAAGCCGCCGCCAGGATCGGGTGCTCGGTGGGGCTGTACAACCACGGCGGTTGGTTCGGCGAGCCCGAGAATCAGGTGGAGATCATCCGCGAGTTGGGACTGAAGAACGTCGGCATTGTTTACAACCTGCACCACGGACACGACCACCTCAACCGGTTTCCGGCGCTGCTGACGCTGATGAAGCCACACCTGTATTGCCTGAACCTCAACGGCATGGTCGAACAAGGGGACCGTAAGGGGCTCAAGATCATGCCATTGGGCGAAGGGGATTTGGACGCCGGTTTGCTCAAGGCGATCCGTGCCAGCGGCTACACCGGGCCGATCGGCATCCTCAACCACACGCAGGCGAACGCCGAGCATCGGCTGCTGGACAACCTGGACGGGCTGGATTGGCTGTTGCCGCAACTGGCGGGCCGCCCCGCCGGGCCGCGTCCGAAACTGCGGACCTGGACATCAACGGCCCCGGCGCCCAAAAACACTCCGTTGCTCGCCGGGAATCCCGCTTTCCGCGACGCCCCCGTCACTGTGCAGGCTCGCGCGACGCTGGTGTCGAAGCAGGGTTACAACATCCTCGTGGCCAACGAAACAAAGGCGTCGGGCGGTCACTGGGAGATCTTCACCGAGGCCGGGTCGGGGCTGTTCACCGCGTACCTCCCCGGACGCCAGCCGGATCATATCCGCTCGAAGGTCGACATCTGCGACGGCAAGCCGCACACGGTGGGAATGGTGCTCGAAGCCAAGTCCGCGCGGCTGTACATCGACGGGCAAGTCGTCGCCGAGGGACGTGCCGTACCGACCGGCAAGGCTCCCGTCGATGGAGGGTTGGCTATTGGTCGCCTGGTCGAAGAGGCATGGCCTCTGTTCGGACGCGTGCATTGGGCGACGATCTCGCGCGGAGTCGTGCCCATTCCCGCCGGGGATGTGGAGACTCCTCGCAAGGACGGGGCGACGCTTTTGCTGTGGAACTCCGACAATGCCAACGCCGCAGCCGACTTGTGCCTCCCCCCGGCGAACGGGGCGAGACAGGCTGTCGTCGAGTACTCCCCGGCACAAGTCGCCACCGAGCTGGCGGCCGCGCGGGCCACAGGGGATGCGGAACGAGGATTGATGGTGTTCGGCGCGTCGACCTCGGCGTGCCTGTCGTGTCACAAACTGGGTAAGCGGGGAGGGACGATCGGGCCGGACCTTCTGGACCTCGCCAAGAAACGTACCCCCGAACAGATCGTCGAATCGGTCATCTGGCCGGACCGGCACATCGAACCCGAGTACGTCACCCACCTGGTGGAAACCACCGAGGGGAAGCTCGTGCGGGGCTACAAGGTCCGCGAGGCCGACGGAAAGCTGGTCCTCAAGGACCCAGCCAACGGTACCGAACAAGAGATCGCGACCGCCGACATCGTCGAGCGGAGCGTGGCAGGTACGTTGATGCCGCTGGGGTTGACGGGCGCGCTCGACGAACGCCGTCGTGCGGACCTGTTCCGTCTGCTGCTCGATTTGGGGCGGGACGGGGGGATCGACGGCGCGAAGATCGATTCGCTGTTCGAGCAATGGCTGGAGCATCTCGAAAGCCCCGCATTCTTCGTGTATGAGAAGCCCCCCTTGCGACCGGAGGATTGGCCGCACGCCAGCCACTCCGTCAACCGGGACCGGCTGTACGATTTCTACGCGAAGGAAGCGGAGCACTTTCGGGCACGGTCGCCGGTCCCTCGGCTGTTGCCGGAGTTTCCGGGCTTGGACGGGGGGACGCTCGGTCATTGGGGGAACCAAAACGAAGCGTTTTGGAAAGACGGACGCTGGAACAACGTCCGGTTCGGCTCGATGCAGGCGGGAGTGTTTCACGGCCCGAAGTCGCGGATCACGCGCGGCGTGGCTGTACGGGTGACGGGGACCGGCGAGGGACGGGACGGAGTGTCCGTCTGCTTCAATCCGGACACGGCACGCTACGAGGCGCTGTGGCGCGGCGGGTTCGTCAATTATTCGGAAGTGCGTCACGGCTTCATCGAAGGGATGCGTCCGTCGGGAGATTCGGTCACGCTTCCGCAGGAGTGGCTGGACCGTCCTGCGGGAGTCTCCCCCGACGCCCCCGTGATGTACCTGGGCTTCTATCGTCATGGCGAACAGGTGCTGTTCGCCTATCGCATCGGGGAGACCGAGTACCTCGACACGGTGGTCGTCGAGAACGGCCAGCCTCGCCGCATCGTGGCTCCTCGTGCTGAACATCCCCTGGCGGACCGCACGCGGGGGGGCCCCGCCCAATGGCCGACGCCCCTCTCGACGGCGATTCGACAAGGCACGACCACAGGACCGTATGTCGTCGACACGATCGAGCTGCCGGTCGAGAACCCCTGGAACATTCCGCTGTTCTGCGGCGGTCACGGGTTCTCGACCGATGGTTCGGCCTATGTCGGCACGATGCATGGCGACGTATGGCATGTTTCGGGGTTCGCCCGGGCGGACGCGGACGAAACCGGGCCACCCACTGCGAAGTGGCGGCGGTTCGCGTCGGGGCTGCATCATCCCCTGGGAATCGTGGTCGACGCGGACGGCGTGTTCGTATTGTGTCGCGATCAGATCACCCGCCTGCACGACCTCGACCGGGACGGCGAGGCGGATTTTTACGAGTGCTTCAGCAACGCCTTCATCACATCCCCTGCAGGACACGACTACATCTGTGGTTTGGAACGGGACGCTGCAGGCTGCTTTTACACGGCTTCCGGGAATCAGGGGCTGGTGCGAATCTCGCCGGATGGAAAGCGAGCCGAAGTGTTGGCGACCGGCTTTCGCAACCCGGACGGACTTGGCCTGCATCCCGACGGTTCGGTGACGATCCCCTGCTCGGAGGGGGACTGGACTCCGGCGTCGATGATCTGTCAGGTGCGGGTGGCGTCGGCGGGGAGCGTGGCGGCCGTGCCTCCGCACTTCGGCGCGGGGGGCCCCAAAGACGACCGCGCGCCATCGTTGCCGCTCGCCTATTTGCCGCGCGGTCTGGACAACTCCAGCGGCGGTCAGACGTACATCGACAGCCCGGCGATGGGGCCGCTGCATGGTCAAATGGTGCACTTCTCGTTCGGTACCGGAACCCAGTTCGTGCTTCTGCGAGATCGGGTGGGAGAAGTCGACCAAGGGGGCGTGGTGCCCCTCACGGGGGAATTTCTGTCGGGGGCGCATCGCGGGCGGATCAACCCGGTGGACGGATTTCTCTACGTGACCGGCATGCAAGGTTGGGGATCGTACACTCCCGCCGACGGATGCTTTCAGCGCGTACGCCCGTCGGGACGCGTCGCCCAACTGCCGGTGGCCTACCACGTCCATCGGAACGGCGTGCTGCTGACGTTCAGCGAACCGTTGGATCGGGCGGTGGCGAGCGATCCCCGATCGCATTTCGCACAGGCGTGGAACTATCGCTACAGCCGAAGTTATGGGTCGCCGGAGTTTTCGACGCGGCATTTCGGACGACGCGGCCACGATCACTTTCCGATCTCGGCTGCGCATGTGTTGCCAGACGGCAAGAGGCTGTTCCTCGAACTGCCCGACTTGCAGCCGGTCAATCAATTGCACCTGCGTGTGCGGACCGGCGCGGGCGAACCCTCCGATCTGTTTCTGACGGTCCACGCGCTCGACGAACCGTTGACAACGATTCCCGACTACAGACCGGTCGCGAAGTCGCTGCAACCCCACCCGCAAACGGTCGATCTCAAGGTGGCGTTGTCAACGGCGGTCAACCCCTGGCGGCAGTCGAAGAAGTCGCAGCGCGAAATCGTGTTGCGGGCTGGAGGGAACCTGACGTACGACACGCGGATGATCAAGGTGCGTCCTCGCGAGGCCATCAAACTGACGTTCGAGAATCCGGATGTCGTACCGCACAACTGGGCACTGCTCCGGCCCGGCACGCTCGAACAAGTGGGGGACCTGGCCAATCGCCTCGTGGCCGACCCCGAAGCCGCCGCGAATCACTACATCCCCGACAGTCCGGCCGTGCTGGTCTGGACGGATGTGGTTTATCCCGGCGACATGTGCCGGGTGTACTTCGACGCTCCCGCCGAACCGGGCCGTTATCCGTTCCTGTGCACCTTTCCCGGTCACTGGCTGGTGATGAACGGAGAGTTGATCGTCGAAGCGGGGGACGCGAAATAGTCCGTTTTTTTGCAATTGGCGGACCAGCGTTTGCCGACCGCTGGCGTACGACGTCCGCGCGAGGTGGGGATTCGCCCCCGCTCGGAAGATCGAAATCACGGCCCCGACCGAAGTGCCGTTAGTGGCCGCAACCCCTCTCCCCTGCATTGAATACAGATCTTGTCGAGACATTCGTCAGCGGGGGAGAGAGAGTCGCGCTCTTCCACAGGCATGATCACAATCCGGGGTTCGCGCCCGACGGAGGAAATCACCGCAGGTCGGGCTTGATCGCTACGGTTGGTTCGGGGTAGACCACGCGCCTCTCCCTCTCCATTCAGATCGTTTGCGGCCCCGGAATCCTTTCCGTGGCGTCAACCCCGGCCGTTTCGGGCCAACCGGGGTTGATGTGTCTTGCGCCGCGCCGGTCGCCATTCCTCCCTCGGAATCGTTCCCATGCCCTCTCCGATCCGGCCCCTGCGGGGCGGTTCGCGCGGTCGTCGCGCGCTGTCGTTGGCCTTGGTGACCGCGCTCGCGTCCCTCGTCGGCTGCACCAGCATGAAAAAATCGGACACCGCGCGCACCGGCAAAGAGCAACTGCTCATCTCGAACGCCGTCGACCAATCGCTCAGTCGCATCAACTTCGAGCCGTTTCAAGGCCGTAACGTCTACATTGAGGACAAGTACCTCGATTGCGTCGACAAAGGGTACATCGCCTCGTCGATCCGACACCGGGTCAGCCGAGCCGGGGGGACTCTGGTCGCCAAGGTCGACGATGCCGACATCGTGCTGGAGCCGCGCTCCGGCGGGGTCGGAACCGACAACTCGGACTCGTATCTCGGGATTCCCGAGATCGTTCTGCCGGGAATGTTGACGCTTCCGGAAGTGAAGTTGATATCGCGGTCGAATCAAACGGCGGTCGCCAAGATCGGCATGGCCGCTTACGACGCGCGGTCGATGACGCTGCTGGGGGACGGAGGCTCGTCGTTGTCGCAGTCCACCGACAACAACTGGTTCGTGCTCGGCGTCGGGCCGTACCAGGACGGCTCGGTCAAAAAGGAAGTGGCCCGCTCCAACTCGTGGTCGCCGCAGCACAAGTATTCGGAGCTGCCGGCGCACGTTGCGTTTGACGCTCCTTCCGGCGACGCGGCTCGGGTCCGTCTGACGGGTGACAGCCGCGAAGTCCCCCCCGCGCCCGACGAAAAATGAACCCGCAAACATGAAGTGCCGGGGAAAAACGCGATCCGAGGTCCTCTCCGGGTTACAATCCACAGGAGACACGATCGTGACACGCGGTCGTACCTCTACGGCGTTGGAGTTCCACGCTCCGGGATCGCGTACTCGGGTTCAAAGGTTGACGACGGGACCATGCACATGACGACAGCGGCGTCGAGAATCGGGTTGTGCGGCCTTTTGGCGGTCACGTTGGCCCTCGCGGGGTGCGGTGGCGGTCCGGCCGGAATGGGCCAACGGGGCGGATTGGAAGCCGGTCAGCCGATGCCGGAGATCGTCGCCGAAGCGTGGATCAACGGCGAACCGCCGGTCGCCTCCGAGCGGGCGGGCAAGGTCACGGTGGTTGTCGCGTGGGCGTTTTGGTGCGGCCCGTGCGCGGCCGAGGCCCCACATTTGGTGAAAACGTGGAAGAAGTACAAGGACCAGGATGTCCAATTCATCGGTTTGACGGTGCAGGATTCGGCCACTCGTGACCGCAGCGAGGCGTTTTTGAAACGAGCTGGCATCGAATGGCCTAACGCGATTGGTGCCGGACCGACGTTGGAAGCCTTGAAATGCGAGGCGATACCGGCGGTATGGGTGGTGGATCGCTCCGGAAAAATCGTCTGGAACTTCGATTCCGACGGCGACCTGGAGCCCGCCATCGATCGCGCCTTGGCCGAGAAGCCGGCTGCCTGAAAGTGGCATTCACCGTTGTTGATGCGTTGTGCCATCTTCGGCAATGGGAGTCCGGTAAGGATCGCCTCTTCGGGACGACTCCGAAACGACTTTCCAAATACACGAAATCTTCATGGCCACATACGACAATCCCTCTCGTGAGCGTTTAGGCTAGGCATTGGAAGTGTGCGCAATCGGATTCATGCTCCCCGCCGCGCCGCTGATATCCCGCTGTCTCGAGTGATTGCCGAACGATGTCCTCCCGCAACCGCACCATTGTCGTCATGCCGGCGTACAACGCCGAGTCCACCTTGCGCCAGACGCTGGCGGATCTGCCGGCCGGGGTCGTGGACGAAGTCATTCTCGTCGACGATTGCAGCCGCGACGGCACGGTTCCCTTGGCACGGGATCTGGGCCTGACCGTGTTCGAGCATGAGCGGAACACAGGGTACGGCGGAAACCAAAAAACCTGCTACCGCGAAGCGTTGTCACGGGATGCCGATTTTATCGTGATGGTGCATCCCGATTACCAGTACGACAGCCGCGTCGTCGGGATGGCGGTCGAGTTCCTGCGATTGGGCATTTGCGACGTGGTGCTTGGCTCGCGCATTCGGACCCGCAAAGAGGCGCTCGACGGGGGGATGCCGCTCTACAAGTACATCGCGAATCGTGCGCTCACGTTCTTCGAGAATGTCGCCTTGGGCCAAAACCTGGGTGACTTCCACAGCGGGTTCCGCGCGTATCGGCGGGAAGTGCTGGAGACCATCCCTTACGAGCTCAACTCGGACGATTTCGTCTTCGACAGCCAATTTCTCGCACAGGCGGTCTCCTTCGGGTTCAAGCTCGGCGACATTCCCGTCCCGGTGCGATACTTCCCGGAAGCCTCCAGCATCAATTTCCGCCGCAGCCTGAAGTACGGTCTGACGACGGTGAAGGTGATGGGGGACTATTGGCTGAACCGGCTGGGATTTAGCCGCAACCGTTTGTTCGTCGACAAGCGCAGCGGTTCGTCCCCATCGGTTGCCACGAACGCCTCGCCCGCGACGCAGTCGCGGTCGGGAACTCCCCCTACGGTGGATGGCGAGGTCGTCTCGCAGGACTTGAACCACTGCGACGCGCTGGAGCCGGCCGAGTCGCTGGCGGCGTCGGAGTCGCCTGTGGCAGTTTGAGCGCGGATTCCGCGTGCGAGCAGCGGACGGTATCTCCACAGGCGTTACGCCGCTTGACCGTTGGCCTCGGGTCTCCCCGGCCGCGAGTTGGCGAACGAGGTGTTCGTTTTCCGGCCCCCCCTCTCATTCCGGTAGGCCTTTTCTCAACGCGGCTTGAATGATGCGTGTGCCGATCGTCTGCCCCGATTTTGGCGAGTCCGCGGTGCGGGTCGGCGTCTGGATGGCGAGTGAGGGACTCCCGGTGGTCGCGGGCGAACCGTTGCTGGATCTGGTCCTCCCGGGCCTGAGCTGGACGGTGTCTGCACCCAGGGATGGGCGACTCGTGCAAATCCGCCTGCAAGACCGCGCGCCGGCCACGGCTGGCGAGGTCTTGGGCTGGCTGGACGAAGTCGACGCTACTCCTTGAAGGGATTTTGTTTACGCCGCGAATGTAAACATAGAGCCTCTCGGCCGCTCCGACGCGAGCCGGCCCATCGACCGAGCGACACAGACATTGTGTCCGGTGAGGTCGCGAGGGCGTAGTCGAGGGCGAACGACCGCCCGCCATTGCTCGAAAGCGCCGTTCCGGGCTTTGCAAGCCATAAGGTTTTCGCAGTCCAACACGCTTCTCGAAGTCCAAACCGGCTTGCGAGACGGACGACATCGTTTACAATCAAGATCGTTGATGGATTGGACGACACGAATGGAAAGCGGGAGTCTCGTCACCGGGATGTCCCGTCCGCCCTCTCCGTTCGTCCGCGCCCTTGGTCGCGGACGAATCCCGCCTGACGAAGAGCCTTCCTTGCAAGCAGGTCGTCGACGACGACACTTTGCCAGGAGGGACTTCCGGTTGCCCGCCCTGCGACGAGGTCCGCCGTGCTGAATCTCTCCGACGCGATGACGCGTACATGTTCCGGGATTTCCCGTCGGTCCTTGCTCCGTGTCGGGACCTTGGGGGGGCTGGGGCTGACCTTGCCGACCATGTTGCGACACAAGTCCGCGGCGGCGGCTGAGGCGTTGTCGGCGGGGCGGTCGTCACCGACCGATATGAACTGCATATTCATCTGGTCGCACGGCGGGGCCAGCCACCACGACACGCTCGACCCGAAGCCGCTGGCTCCGGGCAATGTTCGCGGACCGTACGAGGTGATCGATACGGCGGTGCCGGGTGTGCAGTTTTCGGAAATCTGCCCCAACCTCGCCCGTGAACTGGGCCGGTTTGCCGTGCTCCGGGGTTGGAATCCGCAGAACGGCAGCCACGGCGTGGCTGACCAATGGTGCATGTCGGGGCGGGCCTTCAATCCCGGTTTGCAGTATCCGTGTGTCGGCTCGGTGGTCAGCCAGCAGTTCGGATTCAAATCGGCCCTTCCGCCGTTTGTGCAGGTGGGGGGCGACCTCAGCCGCGATTTCAACGGCGGCACGCCGGGTATCCTCGGGTTGCAGCACGGAGCGTTCGAAGTCCTTACCGACCCGAACGCGGCGCAGTTCACGGTCCGCGACATCACCCCTCCGGGGGGGATCCCCCTCACTCGCGTGGATCGTCGCAAGGGGATGCTGGCCTCGATCGACCGGCTCCAACGGAGAGTCGATGCGCAACCCAAGGCGTTCGACGCGCTCGACGAACACGTAAAGACCGCGCTGTCGATGATCACCGCGCCGGAAACCAAGCGAGCGTTCGACCTCGCTTCGGAAGACCCTCGTCTGCGGGACCGTTACGGCCGCACGACCGTTGGTCAACGGTTGCTGTTGGCGCGTCGGTTGATCGAATCGGGTGTGCGGTTCGTTACGGTCACCAGTCCTTCGTGGGACACGCACGCGGGGAACTTCGAGTCGCTCAAGAAGAACCTCGTTCCGCCAATCGACATGGGTCTTCCGGCGTTGCTGCAGGACCTGGAAGAGCACGGGCTGCTGGACAACACGTTGGTGGTGTGGATGTCCGATTTCGGTCGGACACCCAAGATCAATTCGGCCAGTGGCCGCGACCACTGGGCGACGGCGGGTTTTGCCGTGATGGCGGGAGCGGGTGTGCCGGGAGGTTCGGTTCTTGGGGCCACCGACATCGAAGGGGAACGCCCGATCAAGAACGAGTACCACACCGACGACATCGTGGCGACGATTTACCACAAGCTCGGGATGGCGACGGACCTGATGGTGCAAGCCCCCGACGGACGCCCCGTCCGCCTCAACGAAGGGCACGTCATCCGCGAATGGTGCTGAGCGGCTTTCACGAGAAGCGAAGCCCTCGGTTTGGCCTCACAATTCGATGAGCGTTTGCGCCTTCACGACGGCCAGGTCCACCGGGAACGAATGGAACGCGTGGATCAACAGGCTCGTCGGCTGTTCTTCGATCCGCATCAGGCTTAACGGGGACGGGCCGAGCCGATTGCCGTCGGAGAAACGGCAAGCCACCCGCAGTCGCGCGCTGTCGGTCAACAGTTCTTCGTGGAGCCGGTGATAGACCTGCGGCTCAAGCCGTTCGACTTGCAGGCAACACTGATAGACCAGTCCCCCGTCCGCGTCGCACCGTTCGGTCCGGTTGCCGCGCAGCTTGCGGTGACGGACCACCCGTCCCTCGGGAAGCTCCCGCGAGGCACTCGAAATCACTTCGACCAACGTCCGCTTTCCATGCCGGAACGTGACGACATGCCCGTCGGCGCACAGTCCGATTTCGGCTTGCCAGTCGCCGGCTCGGACCAGAAATTTCGCCGCGAACGAAAAGAACTCGACATGCACCGGGGCGTTGTACACCCGGTACACAAGGTCGGACACGGCGGGACGGGATGAAGTGGCGGACACGGATTCAAACCGAGGACGCGGACGGGCAAGGTTGCAGGGAGATCGTACCGAAATCTGGCGGAATCGCCGGTATCCAACGTGAGAGCTCGATACTAACCGGGACCGGGCGTGAGGTGGCAAGCTCCCACCTTGGGTTTTTCGGCGCTTCGGTTCAAGTTCGGTCGGAAGGTTCGGATACGTCGGGAACTGCGGGAACGGTGGCGTCACCGAGGATCTGCCGCTTGGCTTCGGCGAGAGCCGCCAATTGTCGCTCGGTCGGGCTGAAGCTGTGCACCTTGAGGTACAGCGTCAGCATCTCGACGGCGATGCCAGCCCCCGCGACGGCCGCGACGAGCACCACCACGGACGTTCCGTGAGGCCAGACCTTGAGCCCGGCGACAAGTCCCGCCGCCACCCACACCCCCAGGCACCAGGTACACGTGGCCAGCGTCCCGAGTACGCCGCGCCAGGCGGGAGGCTTGGGAACGGGAATCTGCACCATTCTCCCCAGCGCGTCCGGCTCGATTCGTTCGTCCACCAACCACGCCCGAAACGGCATGGTCAGAGTGTCGCTGGTGAAGAAATGCGTGATGCGGAAACAGGCGAGGCCCAGAATCAGCACATCACCCAGGGAGAACTCGAACATGGTCGGCGAACACCGGAAATTTCAAGGGATGGTCATGGGTGGGATCGCCGCCAACGCCGCGCGTGTTACTCCTCAATAACCTACGACGCCCCCGTCGGCACCACGGGAACCGGTCGCGCCGACGCCGATTCTGCGAGACAGCGCCGTCAAGACCGCTTCGTCCGTCGGATAGTGCGACGGCAGGAATCCCTTGAGCGGCACCGGCACCTCGTCCATACGGTATGCCGTCCCCGGCACACTGATGCCGTACGGGGCCGTGGTGAAGCGGACGGCGGGGACGAAACCGGGGTCGGTACCGGGATAATCGAGCACGACGACGGGAATCCGCCCGAGAGACTCGACCGCAGCCTTGCTGAAACGCGAAGTCCCCTCGCTCCCCACCAACAAGCACGCGTCCGCCTCTTGCCGTTCCAGCATACGCCACGCGGAGAACTCGCCCGGATTGTATCGCGGATAACCGCGGCCCAGATTGACCGCAAAGGGGTATCCCGTCTGCCAAGCCAGGATCAAATCCGCGCCGGTGACATCCCCGACGACCCGCAACCGCCGCGCATAAAAGCGGGTGTGGTCGTTGAGTTCCCGCACCAGTCGCAACAGCGCTTCCACGTTATGGTGACCGATGCCCCGCCGGCTCAGGCCGTAGCCGAAGAAGACGATCCCCATCCGGCAGCCGCGCATGGCGGACGCCAATTCCTGCAGGTCGCGATATGCGATCCCGCCGTAGGCGGGCCGTTCGTCCAGCGGGGTGCCGCGTACCATGGCCCGCAGCGCCGACAACGCCTCGTAGTCCCCCTGCGGATCGATCTTCAAGTGTCGACCGGGAAGCGCCGGTCCGGTGCGATCCTCGGGGTCGACGACAAAGACCTTGCGGGCCTCGCGTCCCGCGATGAATTCTCCCTTCGGAAACACGGAATATCGTTCGGCGTGCCGGGGATGGCTGGCCGATGGATTGGCCCCCCAGTAGACCACGACGTCCGCTCGATTCCGGACCTCGCCCAAGGAACATGTTTGCTCGCCGACTTGTTGCACCGCCATGACCGAACTGGCGTGACCGAGCGATGCCGTGGTGTCGATCGTCGCTCCGATCCGGTCCCCCAGCGACACCGCCGCCCGTTGGCCCGGCGAACTGCTGCGTGACAGGCCATAGATCAACGGGGAATCCGCACTCGCGAGAATCGCGGCGGCCTCGGCGATCCCTTCCTCGAACGTGCACGGTCGCCCGCGAATCTCCGCGATTGGACGCGGGGCCGATTGCGACAAAAACCAACGTTCCGCCAGCGGACATCGCGTGTCGATCGCGTGAACGAGACACCCATCGTGCGTCACCGCGATGTCGTCGCACAAGCAGCCGCACGCCACGCAGGTGACATCCCGCACCACAGACAATCCACAGGCCACCGACGGCAGGTTGTCGTCGGCGGGCAGCGAAGTGGTGTCGGTGGGCATGGCGCGGTGACCAAACGGGAAAACGCGAACACGATGGTAGCGATCCGTGCGTCGTCAAGGCGCGGATCACGATGCGGCGAGCGGCAACCCGGTCAACTCGAGCGGCCTTCGCGCGTTGCGCTCACGTACGAATTCCGCAGAACGTGCAGCGATTCGGCGATCAGTCGGGCCTCTTCCGGCTCAAGATTACCGGACGAACACGACTCGAGCACTCCGAGCAAATCGATCAGGTGCCGAGCCAGCGGCAATTGTGGTTGAGGACGGCCCGTCCCCGGATGCGGAACTTGTCCCAGGGCAATGAGCGCCTGCGTGACCAGCATTTGCACCAACGATTGAAAGCTGGCGGGGGGGAGTCGAGAGGCCGCGGCGCCTCCCGCTTCCCAAGCGGACTGAACGGGATCGGAAGTGGACATGGCGGAACGATGCGGTCTGAAATGAGTTGCGTCGGGGTTTGGATACAGAGTGATTCCGGTTGCATCCGGCAGTTAACACAAATCCGTTCGCGAATCCCACTGTACGCACGATGACCGCGACACACGTCTGCGCCCTGCCGCCCCGTTGACGATGTCTCCCGCTTCTATGCGATGCACCCGCGAACGGTCTTAGGTCAGGGCATGGCTCGTTGACTCGTCCCACGGCCCGCGATTCCCGCGGTTCTTCACAGTGCGCATGGCGATTGCGGGTCGATCCCTTGAAGGCGACACACACACGGACGGTCGAGTCCTGTCCAATCGCCAAAACCGTCGTGCACGGAAAAACAGCCGCGACCGGAACAATCGGAGCCCCGCACGACGGACCAAACCCCCGGCCACCCGATCGCGGGTGACGTACCCGGACCGGCATCGAAGCTGCCTCTACGACGAGTTTGGTTGAACAACGTCTCTCCCGATTCGCTCCGTGATCGAGGTCGTGGTCCGATGGCCACCGAGATTTCCCCGGCGCCCACCGCTTCCGCCGCCCCCCCGGCCGGTACGGGGGTCGCGCCGCGCCTCTCGGAGCAACCGACCCCGGAGACGAGTCCGTCGAACTGCCCCGGCTCAAGCCCTTCCGCCGCGTTGCCCGGCCCGCCGCCAAGCGCCCGCCGGTGGCGGTGGGCCGAGCCACTGGCCCTGTGGGGTGTGAGCAGGTTGCTCGTGGCGGTGGCGCTGGTTGCGGGAAGCGTATTCCACCCCATCACGGTCGATTTGCGAAAAGCCAATCCGTTTGCCGGGCCGGTCGACAATCTGTCCGAGTACTTCCGCGCGTACGCCGCCGAACCGCTGAAACATGGAAAGACGCCGATGTTCGGCGTGAGGGCGGGCGGGAGTGATGCGTGGCTGGCCCCCTTCACCGGGTGGGACGGCATCTGGTTTCAAAGCGTCGTCGAACTGGGTTACCAGCCAGACATGCGCCGCCCTTTCCAGCAAAACATTGCATTCTTTCCCGTGTACCCGCTCCTGATCCGGGGTGTGGCGGCCATGGGGGTGCCCCCGTTGATCGCGGGCGTGTTGACCTCGCACGTGGCCACGCTGTTCGCGGCGGTGGCGCTGTACAACCTCGTGCTGGCGCGATGGGGTCGCGGCGCCGCGCGTTGGTCGGCAGCGGGTTGGTTGTTTTATCCGACCGCACTGTTCGGCTCGGTCACATACGCGGACAGCCTGTTGGCGCTCGCCGGCGTATTGTCGCTGGCGGCGCTGCTGGGGGGCCGGTATCTGACGTGCGGTGCCTGGGCCGGTTTGGCGACGGCGATCCGTCCGCCCGGATTGGCCCTCGGGATGGCGCTGGTCCCCTCCCTTGCCGGTCGTCAACCGGTACGGGTCCTCGCGGCGGGGCTGCTGTCGATCACGGGGATCGTGGCCTACTTCGGCTATCTGTACACGCTCACGGGCGATCCGCTGACCTATCCACATATCGTCGCGACATGGCGCGACGGTGGTAAGTCGACGTGGAACCCGCTGGTGTGGCTGCTGTTCATCGTCAACGACACGATTCTGTCGCTGCGCGTGGTGGCCCGCGGCGGACCGGCCTACATCCTGAATTCGTCGCACCTGTTTGAACCGCTCTTCACGGGGATTTCACTTGTACTGCTCTGGAGGGTTCGCAAACTGGGAACGGGCGTGTTCCTGGGGGCATGTGTGATGACGGCGTTGCCGCTGTCGACCGGGGCGCTGCCGTCGTTCGGGCGGTATTCGTGGGCCAACATGCCTCTCTTCATCGCCTTGGGCATCGCACTCGCGCGGTCGCCGTTGCGGTGGGTTTGGATACTGGCGTCGAGCTTGCTCTTGTTGTGGCTGGCGGCGGCGCACGGCGGGGGTTGGGAAGTGATCTGACGGGCGACGAGCGAGCGGGCAACCGAAGGCGGACGGGTTTCGACAGGGAGGGACGCATGACGACACAACACGCAGGGGATCAAACGATTCCGTTCAACAAGCCGTTCATCGCGGGGCGTGAGCTGTATCACATCGCGCAAGCGGTGACGCTCGGCAACATCGCGGGGGATGGCGCGTTCACGCAGAAATGCTGCGAACTCATGGAGCGAAAGTTCGGGCTGCGGCGCGTGCTGCTGACTCCCTCCTGCACGGCGGCCCTGGAAATGGCCGCGATGCTGTGCGATGTCGGCCCCGGCGACGAGGTGATCCTGCCTTCGTACACGTTCGTCTCGACTGCCAACGCCTTCGTCCGCCTGGGGGCGACCCCCGTTTTCGTCGACATCCGCCCCGACACGCTGAACCTCGACGAAACGCTGATCGAAGAGGCTATCACTCCAAAAACGAAGGTGATCGTCCCCGTCCATTACGCGGGAGTCGGATGCGAAATGGACCGTATCGGCACGATCGCGCGGCAACACGGCGTCCGCGTCGTCGAGGACGCGGCGCAAGGTGTCCATTCGTATTTCAACGGCCGCGCGCTCGGTTCGTTCGGCGCGATGGGGACCTACAGCTTCCACGAGACGAAGAACTTCATTTGCGGCGAGGGGGGGGCACTGTGCCTGAATGACCCCGAATTCATCGAGCGGGCCGAGATCATCCGTGACAAGGGGACGAACCGTCGCCAGTTCTTCCGCGGCCAGGTGGACAAATACACGTGGGTCGACATCGGGTCGTCCTATGTCCCGAGCGAGATTTGCAGCGCGTTCCTGTATGGCCAACTCGAAGCGATGGACGACATCTCCGCCCGCCGCAAGCGGCTGTATTTGTATTACCGCCAGCACCTCAAGGGGTTGGAGGCCCAAAGCTGGCTCCGCCTGCCGCGCATCCCGGACGACTGCGACTCCAACCATCACCTGTTCTACATCCTGCTGCGCGACGAACGCGCGCGAAACGGGCTGATGGCCCATTTGAAGTCGCGCGGCGTGCATGCGGTGTTCCACTACATCCCGTTGCACACGGCTCCGATGGGCCGCCGATACGGCGGCCACGAGGGACAATTGCCGGTCACCGAGAATCTCGCGGGGCGGCTGTTGCGACTGCCGTTGTATTACGACCTCGACGAAGCCGACCAAGCGCGGGTGGTGGCGGCCGTGACCGAGCACCTCGAAAGCGATGCACGTCGCGTGGCGATGGCGGTGCCGGCTCTGACCACACACGCTTCCGAATCCGCTTCGCAGCCCGACGAAGAGCCCGTCGCTGCGGGGGTGTGACGCATCCGTGACCGGTGAAGCCGGCTCGCCCCTCGTCCAACCTCCACTTCCACGTTCGGCAATTCATGTCCGTCGCCCATCCGTCCGCCGCTCCGTTCGACAACGCCCGCCGAGGCGTATCGGTCGGTGCCGAGATCCGCGCGTGGAGCGTCGAACGGCTGGACTGGGATTCCCGGACATTCGGGTTCGCCATCGGAAAGTTGGTCCACAGGGCGGGATCCGATTCCGACTCGTCGTGCGCGGGCTGGCAGGAGGCGCTGGCCGCGGCTCGGCTCGACCGGTTGCAACTCGTTTACGGCGATGCCGATCCGGAAGTCCTTCCCGAACCGGCCCTTCTGGACGAGTTCGGCGGCTCGCGCGTCGCCGATGCGGTCCTTTACGCGGGTGATGTCACCGAACTGGCTCGTGGCGGCGATGCGGCGAATGGCGGCGTCACACCGCTCATTTCCTCCGTCGAGGAGCTTCCCCCGGACGCTCCGTGCGACGCGGACTTAATGCGGTTGAGCTTCGCGGCCGGCGCTCATTCGCGGTTTTGCGTCGATCCACGATTTCCCCGCGCTGGTTTTGAGAGGCTGTACCGAACGTGGATCGAGCGGAGTGTGCGACGAGAGATCGCCGACAAAGTCTTCGTGTGGCGGGGCGATGGCCGGATCCGTGGCCTGGTCACCACCGACGTTCGCGCCGGGACGGGACGGATCGGCTTACTGGCCGTCGATGAATCGATCCGGGGACGGGGCGTGGGGGGCGGCTTGGTCCGCGCGGCGGCCCGTTGGATGGCCGAGATTGGTGCGACACGGTGTGAAGTCGGGACGCAACGCGGCAACGGGGCGGCGTGCGCGTTCTACGAGCGAGTCGGGTTTAACGCCGCCTCGGTGCGGGCCACGTATCACTTTTGGCTGGACTCGGCCTGAGGGGACCGGCGAGCCACGGATCGTCACCCGTCGCCACAAGAAACAATCCGGAACGTTGGTACCAGTCATGGATTTGTCCGTTGTCATTCCCGTCTACAACTCGCGTGAGACGCTCGACCCGTTGGTCGCGCGGTTGTTGCCCGTGCTGCGCGGGGTCGCGAGCTCCTACGAAGTCCTGCTTGTCGACGATGGCAGTCGAGACGATTCCTGGTCGGAAATCGACCGATTGGGGCGGGCTTATCCGGGGGTTGTGACGGGCATTCGACTGATGCGGAACTTCGGTCAGCACAACGCCCTCATGTGCGGCTTGCGGCACGCCCAGGGGGAGTATGTCGCGACCATGGACGACGATTTGCAGAACCCGCCGGAAGAACTCCCCAAGCTGCTCGCCGCCGCGCGGGCTGACAATCTCGATGTCGTCTACGGCCTGCCGGCTCGGCGTGAACACGCTCTCCATCGCAATCTCGGTTCGTCGCTCGTCAACGGCTTCTTCCGACTGGTGTTCCGCACCTCGATCCCCACCGGTCCGTTCCGTGTGCTCCACCGGGACGTGGTGCGGGCGATTCTGTCGTACACCTTGAACTTCACCTACATCGACGGCCTGCTCGCGTGGAACACGCAGCGGGTCGGCGCGGTCGAGGTCGAGCATCACGCGCGGCAGGCGGGGCGGTCGGGGTACTCGCTTGGAAAACTCGTGGCTCTGGCCCTCAATCTGTTCACGAACTTCTCGTTGCTCCCGCTGCAAGTGGTGTCGTTTCTCGGCATTGCGACCGCCGGGGCGGGCTTCGTCGCCGGGTTCTGCCTGTTGGTGTTGCATTTCGCCGGGCGGATTGTTGTCCAGGGGTACGCGTCGACGATCGTCGCCGTGCTCGTGCTGGGCGGTGTGCAGTTGCTAGCGCTGGGCATCATGGGGGAATACCTTGGACGGCTGCACCTCAACATGAACCGCAAGCCGCAGTACACCATTCGCGGGACCACGGCCGACCGATCCGCAGCGGAAAGCGGCGCCCCTCCCACTCCGCCGTCGCAATCCTTGCCGCACCCTTCCCGCTCGACCCGCGCCGAGGATGTCCCCTCATGACTCCGTTCATCCCCCTTGCGGACGCTCCCTCCCAAAGCGAACCCGGCGTCGACGATCCGCGCTTGGACCACTCCGACCTCGGGCTGCGCGATGTCGCCGCATCCGACGTGCGGCATGACAACGACGACTACGAAGAGTCGCACCTGGACATGCTCGCGCGGATGCAGGAGCGGCACTTCTGGTATCGCGGGCGCCATCGCTTCCTGCTGGGAGCGCTCGACCGGTACTTGCCCCGTTGCGGCCTCGATCCGACCCGCGCGTCCGCCCTCGATGTCGGTGGGGGATGCGGCGGTTGGCTGCGCGATTTGCGTGCCGCGCGGCCCGGCTGGTTCCCAAGGTTGGCGCTGGGGGACTCCGCACCGCAAGCGCTGCGGTACGCGGCGGGAGTTGTGGGACCGGATGTCGAATTGCGGCAGATCGATCTGCGTCGGTTGCCGTGGCGCGACGAGTGGGACGCCGTGTTCCTGCTCGACACGCTCGAACACATCAAGGACGACGCGGCCGCGCTGGCGGAGCTGCGCGCCGCGGTGAAGCCGGGAGGCGTCGCGTTTGTGACGACGCCGGCACTCGAGTCGTTCCGCACCTGGAACGACGAATTGGTGCACCACCATCGGCGATACTCGGTCGCCGACTATCGCCGATTGGCGAAGGAGACGGGCTGGGAACTGGTCGACGCGCGCTACTTCATGTTCTTCCTCGCGCCACTCGCGCTCGCCAGCCGCTTCTCGCGTCCCGCGCTGGAACGGATGACGGAAGCGGAACGGGGTCGCCTGCTTGAGAAGTCGCACCGCGTGCCGTTCGGGCCGCTCAACGCCCTGTTGCGGGGTGTGTTCTCGCTCGAAACGCCGCTCGGGTTTTGGACCCGCTTTCCGGCGGGCATGTCGGTCCTCGCGGTGCTCCGCAGGCCGCTGTGACAGGGGCGAAACAAGTATGTGATCCCTGCATTCGACGGCGTGCGGCGCATCTGTTCGCCATGAGATCACGAGTCCGGTCGGCCGAACTCACGAAGCGAAATCGGGGTCTCCAAATCGGCGAATCTCGCCCACGTCAATGGATAATGTCCGCTGCTTACGGACTTCGTGACCGCCAACCAATACTCCGCGAAAAAGGACTACTTATCACCCGGCGTATCACCGGGGGGCGCCGCAGCCGTCCCCGCCGGATTCATGTACGAACTTGGTGGAGGACACATGAATCCTCTTGGAAAACACATGCTGCCTTGCACGGTCGGAGATGGAGACGCCGGTGGTCGCGGCAGTTCGACAATTTCCCCAAGAGGCATGTGGGACAATCCAAACTCCCGGAGCGTTCTCAGCACGCGTGCAATCCGTGAATGCAGCTCCGAGGTCTGCCGAACAACGAACACCACCTTGTGGGGACGGGTCAGCCAATGAATGCTCCCCACGCCTCCCACGTCTTCCCACATATCGGGTTGAACGTGTCGAGTGATGATGTCCGCCAACTCCCAAGGTTTCGCTTCCCCTTTGCTAGAAGCCACAAGATCGGTCACGTCATACAGCAGCACATCCAAAAGGACATCCGACTCGGTTTGGGTAGTCACAACAAATCGGCCGCTCGGAAGCATCCATGCCAGGCCGTGCGGCTTGAACACACGCTCGAGCGCGACGCGGGCCGAAACCGCTTCCACTCGAGCCAAGACCTCCTCGTCAAGGTTCGTCGATCCGTCGTCGGAGATGGCTTTTTCGTCAAAGTCCGCTTGAATTTCGACGCTCTTCAAGACCCGCACGACATACTCCCGAAGCGGTAGCCGCTCGTCCGCGATGGTCACGGGCTTTTCCAACCGCTCGAGAATCGTTTCGCGCGTGGCTAGCTCGTCGGCGGAGAGTTCGAGACTCCGCCCAATCGACGACGGAGTTGACGGGATCGTGTTCCCCGACTTCGCCAAACCATTTCCCGACCCGAGCCAACAGTACCCCAACCCACAAATCGCCAAGACGAAAATCGGGATCAACGATCGTTGTGGAATCATTTCCAAAACCCGCTTTCATCAAAAACGATAAGGAGTCCCTCACCCCACCACATTCTGCACCACTCGCCCCGCCACATCGGTCAACCGGAAGTCCCGCCCGTTGAAGCGGTACGTCAGCGTCGTGTGGTCGAGGCCCAAAAGGTGCAGGATCGTCGCGTGTAGGTCGTTGATGCTCACCCGATCCACAACCGCTTTCAAGCCGATCTCGTCGGTTTCCCCATAAATTGTTCCCCCCTTCACGCCGCCACCCGCCGTCCACGTGGTGAACGCGTGCGGGTATCCAATGTCGCCAGCACCTTGCTGATGCACTCCCGTAGAGACGCTTCCTCCACCGAAATCGAAATGGGTCGCTCCAATCGCTCGAGCAGCGCGGCCCGTTCGGCGTTCTCCTTCGGCGAGGCATTGAGCAACCGCCCCACGGAACTGGGGATCTTTCGCCCCTGCGGAGTGGAGTCGGCGCCCCCTTGTCTCGCCCCCATCAGCCCAAAAACGAGCAATCCGCTCAGGACCGTGACGAAACAGGCGGATATTCGGAACATCGCGAGGAACTCCTGCTGGCTGCGTGGGTCCGGTGTCGGAAAACGTGAATCGTCCACCGAACGTGAACACGCGCAGTTTAACACCAAGCGCGGCCACCAACCACATCCCCCAGTCCTGTCCAAACTCTACGTAATCGCCAAGGCGCGTGGTCGCCCCGCACGGACGAGGATAGCGATGTAGAGCAGCAAACCGGTCAGGAACAACCCGACACTCACCCATTGCGAGATGGTGAACATCGTGCCGAATTGCCCCAGTTCGTCGCCCCGCAGGAACTCGACGAGGAACCGATTGATCGGGTAAGCCAACATGCCCAGGGCGAGCACTTCGCCGTCGTGGCGGCGGTATGGGTGGTATGCCCACGTAAAGCCCGCCAACAGGAACGCGCCCAACGTCGAATACACCTGGGTCGGATGCACCGGCAGGCTGCGAACAGCCTCCGCCGACAAGAACCCCTCGAACACCTGGGACTTCCAGGGGACGCTGTTGCTCGGAAACGTCACGGCCCACGGCAGCTCGCAATAGTCGCCGAAACAGCACCCGTTCAGAAAGCAGCCCAATCGCCCGAACGCGTAACCGACAAACACCGAAGTGACGAGGAAATCCCCCAACGCCAACGGGCGCACCCGCCGCGTCCGACAAAACAGGACATACGCGATCGAACCGAGAATCAGGCCGCCATAAAACACCAAACCGCCATCGGGAAGATTGATCAAGCGGCGGAACGTGGCGGCAAGGGACTCTCCGGGGATGAAGAAGCGGTCGTGATACTGCGCGACGAAGAACAATCGTGAGCCGAGGATACCGGCGACGAAAATCCACATCGCCACATCCCACGCGACTTCGCCGGAGATCCCCGCCCTTTGCAGCCGCGCGGCTGCGATCGTCGTGCCGGTGAGAAATCCCACGAACAGCATTGCCCCGTAGCCGTAAATGGGGATGAACGGGTTCTTGGGATCGACGAATTGCGGAAGGTAAAAAATCGCGGCCGACACCAAGGCCCATGTGACGACGTTACCGAGATCGATTCCCTTCCAGCCCCAACGCAGCAATCGCCAGATAAGCAGCACGCCGCCAAAGGCCA
>JBIKMW010000093.1:0-27657 GCA_044359065.1 Planctomycetales bacterium
TGAGCGGCTGGGCCACGCTGGAAGAACTCGAACGACAGATCGAAAAACTCAGGAACAAACGCGCCCAGCCGCCATAGCAACCTTGGTGCCGAACAGAATTGCCTTCGGGCACCTTCTCCCCCACAGTGGATTTTTATCGTGTTTTTCAACACCGATTGTGGGGGAGAAGGGTTCACTCGCCACGCTTTCAAGATCTGCAAACGTAGCCGTCAAGTCGGGTTCCAATCCGGGGTCACAATCCGGTGTTCGCAGCCCCGAGACATTCCGAAGGACCGGAAACGGGGCGACAAGACCAGCACCAACGCGATGGCCGCACATCGGTGTGGAAGCGCGAGCCGTTGGAGTTGACCTGACGAAACTCCGTGCTTGGTCACGACGGAAAGTGGGGGTTGTGATCGTCGCAAGTCGCTCGCACTGCTGGACAAGCCAGCATTGGCACCCCCGAATCTGGCTGTGACAAAGCACTCAGGGAGTCGCCAACAGGTCGAGAACTTCGCCGATGGTGTGGTGCGCCTCGAGCGGATGGCGTAACCGCAGCTTTCGATTGAGGTTGTACCGATTGCGACGGCCCTGTTTTTCGATCCCAAGGTATCCCGCCGCGACCAGCTCGGTCACCAGCTTCTGGACCATGCGCTCGGTGATTCCGACCGAGGGGGCGATGTCGCGGATGCGAATCTCGGGCTCCTTGGCAATGCACAGCAACACGTGCAAATGGTTCGTCATGAACGTCCATTGCAGGGCGGCAGCCGCATCGGCGGATCCGGGAGGCGGGACCACGACTTTCGCTGCGGCGCGAGAGGCCGATGCCGTTTTTTTGAGGGCCATGAGCGCGATCCGGAGACGGAAGGGAACCAACTGTTCAGGAAATGCTTTGCCGGTGATGATTGGAATCCTACCGGAGTTCGCGAATGCGAACCAATGTCGTCGGTCACGATTCGGGAGGTCCGTCGGCGAGCGGAGTTTCGGGGGGCGTGAATGTCTCCGGAGAGGGGCACCGCAACCGATCCCGCGCGGATGGCATGTTGCGGCGTGAGAAAACCGCGTGAATGCCTCCGGTGGCGAGGGCGATCATCCCCGCAACCACCGCCACAACCAGCAGGATTTGCCAGACCGACATGGCAGGGGAGGCGCGAAGCGGGCGATATTCGATGCGCCCGGCCAAAATCAGTGGCGCGGCCCAGTGACCGTCGGCGGTTTCGTAGCGCCAGAGTTTGTGGAAATAACCCGTGACCACGACATGGTCTGTGGGGCGGCCCTTTGCGGGACGGGGCAAGTCGGCATCCACCTGCGTCGCGACGATCACCCACGGCAGCGGGCGCGAATCGCCGGTGAACAAATAGGCTTGGTAGGTTGCGACCATACCGAAGTCGTTCTCTCCAGCGTCTATTTCGTCGAGCCGCTGGATGTGTCCGGACAGCGTGATCGGCAAACCGCGGAACCGTTCGGGATGGAGTACGACCTCGGCGAATGGCCGGAACTCGCGTCGAGAGTTGCCGGGCGCACTCTCAAACAGATGTCGGGACTCCGCCGCGACGTCCCGTGCTCGTTGGCGCTGGGCAGAGAGGGGGACGGTGCGGGCGTGGTTGAGCAAGCCGTAGTACGAAGCCCGCTCTTCCGGGCGATCCAGTCCCGTGAAGTCGACGACGGAACGGATGTCGTCCCGCCGGTAATCGACTGTGGCACCCTCGGATGTGACGCCTGCGGAGCCATCCCGAACCGCTGAAGATGGTTCCGTCGTGTCGAGTTGGCCGTTGACCGGCCCCGCCAACAGCAGGGCCAATGGGACCGCCCACAGGACGCCGATGGCCCTCCGCCCGATGCGACGCCCCCTCCACCCAGCCGCGGTCGACTGCGAACGCCTCGTGCGGGGATGGCCGAGCGGCGGAAACATGTGCGGGTGGAGAGGGTCGAGGGAGTGAGAGCGAGAGGACGCGCTTATCGCCCGCGTGGATTGTCAGCCGGTCTGAATTGCAGAATTGTTGCCGAAATCTTGAAAGAGTTGCGAGCCAGAAGCCGCGCGGCGTCGTGCCCCGCAAGCCGCTTGGACGGACCTGCACCGACCGCGAACTTGAGCGATTGTTCCGTCAAACGGAAAGTTGGCGATCAACGGGCCGCACAAGTCCCGCGAGAGTCGAGTCCGGCAAGACGGTCAAGGGGAACCTGTCCGACACAGGCGGCGCGCCGGGGTGGAGTCCTGCGGGGTGTGACGGATTTACGGTGGGGGTCGCTCAAGTCGCTTTTTGACCACCCCCGGAATGTGGCTTATAGTCGAAATGTCGCCCCGGAGGTGTCTGCCGCGGGCCGCGCGGACATTGTGGTCCGACGGTCGGCTCAAGGCGGACAGGGACGGGACGGCACGACGTTCGCAATATCGACGAACGTCATCCCGCGAACCAGATCGCCGTTCAGTGATCGGCGACCTGGCCGCGCCGTCGATCCCAGGCCTCTTCCGCAATCGCTGCGGTTCGGAAGGTGTCGGCGCGACTGCTTCCCGGAGTTTGACACCCCTTGATGTGATTGAACGGTCCGCCCGGACTGGTCCATGGATGGCGCATTCGGGAGCCGCTGGTCGCGCCGCGATCCGCGTTCTTCCCGACCTCCCGGTCGGCAACGCCCGTTGCTTCGGTTGGCCAAGCGTTCCCGCTTGTTCGCGTCGAGTTCCCGCTTCGGGGGGGACGACGCGGACGGGCGAGACCGCTTTGCGAACGCGACGACAACCGGCTCGCCCCACCGGGCCAGAGAGGTCACCATGTCGCGCCGTCCCGTTGTATCCGCCCTGTTCCTCACCGCCGTGTTGTGCGCGGGGTTGCTCGCGTGGCAACCCGGATTCGCCCAACCGGGGGATTTGTCGGGGACGGAGGGGGCTTCCGATCGAAACGGGGCGATCGCCAAGGGGGTCGACCTCGAGCGTTCCCGGAAGTGGATCGAAGCGATCGAGTTCTACGAGGGGGCAGTCAAGAGTTGGCCGGACACCCCCGAACTCGATTACGGCCTGCGCCGCGCGAAAATCTATTTCGGGATCGATCGTCGTTACACCGACAAAAGCTTCCGGTCTCAACTGCTGCGGATGGACCGGGGTCAGGCGTTGGCCCTGCTCGATGAAATCCTGTCGAAAGTCGAAGCACACTACGTCGACCTGGTGACGCCGACATCGTTCGTCGCCCACGGCACCGAAAGCCTGTATCTGGCTCTCAACGACGACCGCTTCCGCGAAGAGAACGTGCCTGCGCGGAATCGCGGCAACGTCAAGGCGTTCCGCGATCGCTTGCGCAACGAATTCTGGAACCGCAAGGTCCCATCCCGAGAGGCCGCACGACAACTCATCATCGAGATGGGTGAGACCGCCCGCGTCGAACTGGGCGTGCCGTCGGTGGCTGTCACGATGGAGTACATCTTCGGCGGTTGCAATTCGCTGGACGACTACAGCGGCTACCTGACCCCCACCCGATTGAACGACCTGTATGGCAACATCGAAGGGGAGTTCGTCGGCCTGGGTATCGAAATGCGGGCGGAAAACGGCAAGGGGATGTTGCTGGTGAACGTGCTCGAAGGAGGCCCCGCCGAGCAGGGGGGGGTGCTTTCGGGCGAACACATCGTGTCGATCGACGGCCGCGACTGCCGCAACATGACGACCGACGAGGCGGCGGGGTACCTGCAAGGCACGACCGGGAGCCGCGTGACGCTCGAGCTGGAAGCCGACGGCAAAATCCGCGGGGTGACGCTCGCCCGACGCGCCGTGGTCGTGAAAAGTCTGCCGGTGGTGGAAATGGTCGACCGCGCCCGCGGGATCGGCTACATCAAAATGACTTCATTCCAGAAGTCGTCGACGGAGGAAATGGACGCCGCATTGCAACGCCTGCGGGCCGAGGGAATGCGGGCGCTGATTTGGGACGTGCGGGGAAATCCGGGTGGTCTCCTCAGCACGTCGGTCGAAGTGCTCGACCGCTTCATCGGCGAGGGGGTTTTGGTCTCGACCCGGGGCCGCACCGCGGACCAGAACTGGAGCTACACCGCCCGTCGGCCCGGAACCCTCGATATTCCGCTGGTGCTGCTGATCGATGGCGACAGCGCGAGTGCCAGCGAAATTGTGGCCGGCGCGATTCGCGACCATGGCCGGGGGACGTTGGTGGGGCGGAAGAGCTACGGAAAATGGTCGGTACAGAGCATTTTTCCGGCGGGTGCCGGCACCGGTCTGCGGCTGACCACTGCGAAGTTCTACTCGCCGAAGGGGCTGACGCTCGGCAAGATCGGCGTCGAACCGGACATCAAGGTGGAAGTCGCGAAGGAAGGATCGCCCCGGTCCCGGACGCGCGGCCGCAAAGTCGATCCCGAGAACGACGCGGACGTGAAGAAGGCGTTGGAAGTCCTCGGCGACCAGTTCGCAGGTCGTTGACGGCGGAGCGGGAACGGCCGGGAAGACTCAACGAGTCAGTCGGCGATCACCGCTTCCAGTTCTTCGGCGACCGCCTCGATGTGTTGCGGGTCGATCGACGCCAGATCGTCCGCGAATCCGACCAGCAGGGCCATGTCGCAGAGGCGATTGATCCGCCGTGGCAAACCGCCCGACTGCGCGTGAATGCCGGCGATGGCTTCGGGAGTGAACAGTTCCCGCGAGCATCCCGCCGCTTTCAGCCGGGACGCGACGTAGGCGGCCGTCTCCCGTTCGTCCAAAGGACGCAGCAGGCATTTGACCGCGACACGATCTTCAAAATCCGCCATTCGCCGCACGCGGGGGAGCAACTCGGGCTGACCGGCCAGCACGACGGCCAAATCGGCGCGGCTGGAGCCATTGAGGTTCACCAACAGCCGCAAACACTGAAACACCTCGGGGTCCTCGACGAGGTGCGCGTCGTCCAACAGGACCAGGGGACGCCGCCCTTCGCTCGCCAGCGCCGCCAGCCGTCGCGACAGAGTCCGCACGAGGCGGTCGACCGGCGCTGGCTCGCCCGCCACCAATTCCTCGGGACACAGTTCCGCCGCGAGATACGACAGTAATTCCCCCGCGTTCATCCGCGGGAAGTAGACGGTGACCACGGGACCATTCGTCGGGGACTCGGCTCGAGCGAGCAATTGGAGCAGGTACGATTTCCCTGTGCCGTGGGTGCCTGTCAGCAGCGCCGTCCCTTTGCCGTTTTCGATCACGTAGCGGAGCTTGAGGAGTGCCGCCTGATGGGTGTCGCTCGCGAAGAAATTCTCGGGGGTCGGATCGAGATCGAATGGATTGTGAGTCAATCGCCAATAGGCTTCGTACATTCGAGGACTCCTCCTGGTCCGACTGGCGCTTCGCGGGCTGGTCCGATTGGCGCTTCGCGGGCTGGTCCGACTGGCGCTTCGCGGGCTGGTCCGATTGGCGCTTCGCGGGCTGGTCCAAGTCGCGCTTCGCGGGTCGGCCGATGCGCGACGGCTCCCTGAGAGTTCCATCGTCCATTCCCGCTGCCCGAGTCCAACAGACGCGGGATCGCCGTTCAAGTTTGACGCGGCCGGTCGCGTAAGCGGGGCGACACGGGGAAGATTCGCGGGGCAATCGCGAATCAGGGAGATGGCGAGGCCGAACCGCCGGCGCGGATGATGATTGCGGCGGGAGCTTCTTCGCCGTCTTCGATGCCTCCCTGAAAATCGGCTCCCCCCCGTGGCGCAATTGGGGGAGGCGGAGAGAGGGGCGGGGATGCGGGGCTGGGGAGGGCGGGGGGAGTCGATGGCGGCGCGGGAGGGGGCGTCAACGCGGGGGGTGTCGGTGGGGTAGCGGGTTGGGGTGCGGTATCCGCCGCGGGAGCGACGCCGTTGGCGGCGTTGCGGGCATCGGCAGTAATGACCACCGGTAGCGTCGGAGCGGGTGGAATCGGAGACGTGGGCGCGGCGACCGTCATCGGGTGGGGCAGCGCGGCGGGGGGGGCGGCAGGCAGGGTCCCCGCCAACGAGGGCTGAAGCTGTTCGTGCGGCAGTTCCGTCACTTCGGGGAGGTCGTCGTTGATCGCGGCGATTCGCGATTGGTGCAGTCCCTGAAACAACGCCACCGCCGATACCGCCGTGATGGCGAGACAGCCGAGGAACAACACGGTTCTCAACGTTTGCACCGACCAGAACGCGGTGCCTCCGACGCCGTTCCAGAGACGGGTGGCGACCGGCGGAGAGGCTGGGGAGGTTTGGTCGATCCCCGGCTTCCGGGGACGCTTCCACGCCAGCGACCGCATGACGGCGGCAGATGCGACTCGCAAACCACGAACGACGCGGAATTCCACGACGGACGGGGCCGGGGTGGGTGACGGCTCGTTGACGCTTTCGATTTCGATGTCGACTTCGACGATTTGGTCGGAAGCGTCCTGGGGATCAATCTCGGTGATATCCGCCATGTCTGGTCAGCTCCGGCAATGGCGGTGTCGAACATGGCCGGCCGAACAGTTCCGTCGCGAGGTCTCCGTGAACATCTCCGGCGAAGAACTCGTAGGGAACGGGGAACGCGATGGACGGCGCACGAAAGGTCATTCGTCGCATCGTCTGTTGGCGACCTTGGACTTCGTCAAAACAAGGCGAATACTCACACACCGCGCAAGCCCCCCATTTTATGCATGGGACGCACATTCTTTTCGCCGTGCTTGGGCATGTCGCCATTTGAATGGGCGAGGCGGGCGTGCGGGTTAGCGGTGGCGGGAACGGCGACTGCCAAGGACCTGGACCACCCAAAACAGCACTTGCAGAATGCTCTGCAGCGTCGCGGCGACATACGTCCAGGCGCATGCGTTGAGCACTCCCCGCACGGCGCGGCGGCCTTCCTCGTCGACGATCTCGTGCTCGGTCAGCAAGCTTTTCGCACGATTGCTGGCGTCGAATTCGACGGGCAGGTTGATCCATTGAAACACCGCGACGCCGCTGAACAGAACGACTCCGACGATGACGACGACCAGGCTTTGGAACATGACCCCGGCAGCCATCACACTGCTGGACAAGGTCGCGCCCCATTGGGCCAGCGGCACCGCGAAGTTGCGCACCACCAACGGGGCGTAGTGCGTGGCATGTTGGATGGCGTGGCCCGCCTCGTGAGCGGCAATGCCGACCGCCGCCGCCGAACGGGTACGGTACACCTCGCGGCTGAGCCGCAGCACCCGCGCCGCCGGATCGTAGTGATCGGTGAGAGTCCCCCCGACTTCTTCGACCGCGACGTCCGTCAGCCCTGCCTGGTCGAGAATGTGCCGCGCCGCGGTGGCTCCGTTCACCGGAGCGGGAACCCGCATGGCGCTGGCGTAGGTCGACTGCACACGGGACCGCGCCCACGCCGCCAACAGCATGGGGGGCAACACGAACCACAATGCGGACAGGTCCAAGATCGCCGATCTCCGAAGCAGAACGCTGCGCAAAGGTCACCCCGAGACAGCACCAGGGCATTCCCCGAAAGTATACGGCCCCCACGTGCGGTGCGCGCTCTTTAAGGAGTGGCTCGATGCGGTGCAGTTTTCGGGGACGGAGTCGTTTTCGGGGTCAATCCCACGATGCCGTAGACATCGACTTGAGCGCGGTCGTCCTTGTGCAGCCAACGCAGGTAACGAGTGCCCGCTTCGGTCAGTCCCAGTCCCTCAGCCGTGTACGACGAGCGGTGAATGACGAGGTGCGTGGCTCCCAGGTCGACGGCTTGTTGCAGAACGGTGCGGCTGGGAAACCGCTCGAGGTCTTGCTTGAGCTGCAGGAAGGCCTCCGGGAAAAACCCGGAGTAGCCGTTGATCTGGCGTTTGCGGTGCTCGGTCTGCCAATACATCCAGAGCGTGGTGTTGAAGTATTCTTCGACGCGGTAGCCGCTGACGAACGGGAGGCAAAGCAGGACGGATTCCGGCGGCAACTCGTCACGCACAAAACCGACCCACCCGGCCTGCGCCGCCGAATCCGGAAGCGCGTACACCTTCTGCGCCGCGGGACGGAACTCGAACAGGGCCGCCAGTCCGACGCACACGCCCGCCATGCCGCCAACTGCAGAACTCCACCGCCGGCGACGAACATCCCCGCCGGATATCCGGTTGATTCCCCGAGCGGCGATCCAGGCGGCGCACCGCCCCAACGTCGCCAACCCGCAACCGGCCAACAGCACCAGCGTGATCTGTACGAAGACGCAGAACCGAAACACGTTGCGCACCTGCCCGAAGCCCGGTACGTGGGCCACCAGCAAGCGGTAAGCCATCGGTCCCGGATGCGGCCATTCATTGAGCGCTTGCTGCCACGCGGTCAGGCCCGCTGGTTCGTTCGGCTGGTGGTCGGGGCCGTGGGAAAGGAAGAACGCCACGGCGGCGAGGGTCAACAGAAAGAGGGCGGAGCGGAGACCGACGCCCCCGCCGGCGACCGCCAATCCGATCAATCCCACGAGCGCCAGGCCGGTCTTCAAGGTTCCCACCCCCAACAGCCACCAAGCGCGGCGATCCGGCCGCGCGCACTCCGTCGATGTGATCCATTGCGGCCAAGGAGGGATGGTGTAGTCGCCGCTGTGGGCCGAAAGCGACGTCATCAGCGCCAGCGGGCGGTCGAATTTTTGCGAACCGGCCACGGCCCGCTGTTGTACGACGACGGGGCCGATCCCCGCGCAGGCGATCGCACCGGCCAAAACCAGCCCGCCCCACAGTTTCGCTTCGAACAGTCGGCGTCCGACGATCAACCACGGGGCTGCAATCGCCAGAGGAATCGCGAAAAACAAACCGTGATTCGCGCACAGCCAATACGTGAGCGCGAACCCGGCTCCCGTTCCGGCGGCCGTGCGCCAGGACGGTTTGCGTGCGAACAGGATCAGCGAGCCGAGCGTCAGCAAGATGCCCCACACCGGTCCCAGTTGCAGCACTCCCAACTGCCAATGCACGTAAGGGAGCAGCACCATCATGCCGCCACACAGCAGCGGCGGAACCTCTCGGCCGAATGTCTCCCACCCATTGGTCGCAGGCGCTGAATCCACTCTGCACGCGGAATCAGTGCCTGCGGCATCCGTGCCCGGAACAGCGGCGTGTTCCGTCGCCGGGGTGAGCAGCAGTCGGCACAACCACGCACCCAGCAGGCCGTTCATGGTCAATGACAACAACTGATACGTGTTGACCGCGAATCCCAAATGACCGGTGCACCACACCAGCGGCGCGACCGCCATGTGCGGCGGCTGTGGCTCGGAAAAGGCGAATGTTCGCTCCGCGGGATGGAAGATCGGGGCGTCCCAGTATCCCGCCAGGCCGTGCGCCAAGCGGTCGGCGTTCCACCACAGCGTCCACAGGTTGAACAGCGGAACGGTCGCGATCCCCTCGGTTCCCTGAGAAATCGCGGTCAAGAAATGGCGCCCCAAGGGCCATGTCCCCCACACGGCCAAGGCGAGAAACAACAGCGCTTCGGCCAGCCGCAGGTCTCGCGCGAACACCATCCAGCGGACCAGTCGAGACTCGCGCACTTTTACCTCGTCGTTGTGGGCACCTCGCCACTGCCGGCTTCCATCGCGACGCACTTTGGTCTGTCAGTCCCGACCCCGCGGTCGGGAAGCCCCGGGCGATGCCGCCTTGCCCTTTGGTGCGTGCATCTTCCTGGGCCAATCGGGACTGGGCACGTGAGTGGCGTCCATCAGGTCGGCCATGCGTCGGGCGATGGCCGGTCGCTCGTCCGCGAGGTCGGTCGCCTCTCCCGGATCGCGAACAACATCATACAGCTCGAGCTTGCGGCCGTCGGCGTGCCGGATCGCCTTGTATTCCCCGGCCCGAACCGCTTGAGAGAACCCTCGTTCGTAAAACTCCCAGTAGAGCGGTTCGGCGGGTTTCTGGTCGCTCCGCCCGAGCAACGTGGGGGCAAAACTGACTCCGCCAGGTGGGGGAAAACCTGACGTGTCGGGTTCCGCCGATGGCGTTTTCGCGGAAGTCGGGGTGGTCGAAGCCGCTCTCTCGTCGGCGGCGAGTTCCAGAGCGGTCGCGAAAAAGTCGACGAAACCGGCGACGTGGTCGGTCGACTTTCCGGCGGGGACGCGGCCCGGGCCCCACGCGATCAGCGGGACGCGGATGCCGCCGTCGGTGAGGTCCCGCTTGATGCCACGGTGCGGTCCGTTGGAGTCGAAGAAATCCGGGTCGCGCCCCCCTTCGCGGTGCGGTCCGTTGTCGGACGAGAACAGGACGACCGTGTCTTCGGCCAAGCCTCGCTCCCGCAATCGATCCACCACGCGTCCCACGTCCTTGTCCAGACGGCTGATCATCGCGGCGGTCCCCTTCTGGGGATCGGGCCACGGTTTGTCGGCGTAGTCGCCGTAGTCGGGTATCTCCATCCCCTTGTTGCCCGCCTCGTTGTTCGCGTGAGGAGATGTGTACGCCAAGTAGAGGAAGAAGGGTTGCTCGGGATGTTTGGCACGGGAGTCGAGGTACGCGAGGGCATCCGCTGTGAACAGGTCGGGAGCGTACTGCTCGCGCACGGTCGCCACTCCGCCGCCGGACGGGCCTTCGTGGGGGACGACATTCCGCAACGGTTCACGGCGATCGTCCCGAAACAGGAACGTCGGGTAAAAGTTGTGGGCATGGATGTGGTCGAGGTATCCGAAGAAATGGTCGAAACCCTGGCGGGAAGGAACGCCTGTCGACCCTTCGTGACCCAAGCCCCATTTCCCCACGACCGCCGTGTGGTACCCACGATCGTGAAGCCGCCGGGCGATAGTCATTTCCCCCGCGCGGAGCTCCATCTTTCCGTTGCCGCGAATATGCCCTCGCCCGGTGTGGACCCCCGTCATCAGCACGTAGCGTGACGGAGCGCACACCGTCGAGCCCGAGTAGAACTGCGTGAAACGCAGCCCCTCGGCCGCGAGGCGGTCGAGCCGCGGGGTGGCGATCACCTTTTGCCCATAACACCCGAGGTCGCCATACCCCAGATCGTCCGCGAGAATGAACACGATGTTCGGCGGACGGGGCGATGTACTCACGGTCGGTTGATCGGCCCGGAGCAGGGGGGCTGTGCACAGCAGCCACACAGCCATGCCACTGAAAGCCGTCGCTTTGGCAGGAAAACACCGCATGAGCCGCCCCCTCGATCGTTCACTGGCGATCATTCACCGGCGCGTCGCGAATCCGCTCACAGTCCAAACCAACCGGACCACCATTCGCCCCAGCGTTCAACGATCACGCGGAACCAATGGTCGTGCGGCAAGGTCATCAGCAGGAACAGGATCGGGGCGTAGAGCCCCAACAGCGCGCCGAATTCTCCCCGACCGGTGATATCGATCAGCTTGATGATCGCCGGATACCCCGGACCGTACGATGCGATATACAGGAAGGGAGAGGCCACCAGCAACGCACGGACCCACCGACGCCGCCACCACGGCAAACGCGGGGGCGTTTGTTTGGGCACTTCGGGAGTGGTTGTTTGGAGTTGTGCCACGGCGGCATCCGTTCGCGAAGGGGCGGGGTTGGGTACAAACATCGGTCTGCAACGTGACGCTCACCCGCAGGTCGAGGCTAACCGGGCTCGCCAGGGGGATCGTCGCCAAACCGCACTCGGGGGTTCACGAACAGCCACGCGATACCGCCCGCCACCAGCACCCCCGCGTAGATGTTCCACGCGGGGTCCCACACAGCGCGGCCCGTGATTCCCAGTTTCTCACGCGAGTTCGCGAACCAACCCAGGAAGTACGGACTACCGAACGAGCCCGCGACCCCCAACGAATTCGCGAGGCCGAACAGCGCTCCGACATGGCGTCCGCCGATCAACGTGATTACGGCCCACCACTGCGCCATTTGGGAACTGGCCAGGAAACTCGCGCTCGCCATTCCGGCGGTCGTGGCGTAGGGGGAATCACAAAGTGCCCCCGCCGCCAAGCAAAACCCGCTTAACACGAGGCCTCCGGACGCCAATCGGACTCGCGCTCGAAGCGGCGCCGCGCGGCGGTCGACCCAGCGACTGATCGCCCCCCCCGCCAACGTTCCCGTCGCGCCGGCCCCCAACACGAGCGCCGTACAAAACGCCGCATCGCGTTCCCCCAAGCCGCGTCCTTCCTTGAGGTAGGTCGCGTACCAGCTCATGTACATGTAGGCGGCCGCCGCGGAGCAACTCTGGATGAAACCCATCAACCAGATTTCGCGCCGTGCGAGCACCCTTCGCCACGGCACACCGGAGTGCGTGCTCGATGAGGCGTGCTCTGTGGCCGGGGCGGCGGTGCCGGTACCGATGAGGCGCCGCTCCGCCTCGTTGACCGACGGGTGCGATGCGGGGTCGTCCCGGTACCACCACGCGAACACCCCCGCCCACACCAGGCCGACACCGCCAAAGATGCCGAATGTCGCTCGCCAACCCGCCAGGCGAATCGTCTCGGCGGCGAGAATGGGGGCAAGGGCTCCCCCCAACTGCATGAAGAACAACGTTCCGCCATGCACGGCCCCCCGCTCCGACAGCGGAAACCAGCGCGCGATGACCCGCGCGGTGTTGGGGAGCGCGCCGGCTTCCCCCGCCCCGAACAGAAAGCGAACCACCAGAAGCAGCAGGAAGCTGTCCATCGCGAGCTTCGTGCCGCCGAGCAACTCGACTCCGCCCCACGAGAAGGCCGGCACCATCCCCGTGAGCGCCGTGAAGATCGACCACCAGACGACGATCCGCGTCAACACGCCGCGGGACCCGTAGCGGTCTCCCCAACCACCGGTGACCACTTCAAACAGCGAATAAGCGATGGCGAACGACCCGGCGATCGCCCCCATTTGACGTTTGTCGAGTCCGAGATCGGCTCGGATCGACTGCTCCGCCTGCCCCATACAGACGCGGTCGACGTAGAGAATGAACGTCAAGCTGCACAACAGCGCCAGCACGATGAATCGACCGCGAGTCGGTCGATCGGGAGCGATGTCCGGCGACGGAAGCATGCCGGTCCTTTGGAGGGGGACGACGATGGTCGAGCGCGCTGTCGGGGACGATGGTACCCGGCGCCGACGGCGGGGGACAGGAATCGCCGCGACACTTCGCGCGACTCGCCAGCAGTGGCGTGCGATCGCCGCCCGCGGCCGCCGCGTCAGCCCCGCGCGACTTCCAACTCGTTGCTCAAGCGCAGCCCGCCGAGCACGGCCCGCAGGGCTTCCTGAGCCACTTGCTTGAGGAAGTAGCTCCGCACCACACCTTTCAGAACGACGACATCCTCGGCGACCTCGAACCGGAGATTGCGACCGTGGAGGTGCCCGGTGGCGATGAGCGCCGACTCGACGCGGTTGTGCAGATCGATCGATTCGGGGATGCCCTCGCCACGAGAGGCGAGAGTGATGACCGTCGGGGATTGCGTCGACGCGACCATGGTTCGACCGGATCCGAAATCGTGAGTCTTGCATCCCGGGAGGGACGTGCCGGCCCCGGGGAAAGGGGGCGATGTTGCCGAAAAGCAACAAGCGACCCTGCAACCTTCCCCGGAAACGCGGATTGGGCAAATCGGGACGTCGAGTTTCCACGCCGCATTCGGCGAAAACGGCGAAGAACTGCCGACTTTGCCGCTCGCACCGACATTGCGGGCGGGACGGGGCGCGGGTCAGAAACCCGCGTTGTCCCCCGCCAATCCCGTCGAGAAGTAGCCACCGGTCGGTTCGGCCAGCGGGCTGAAGTTCTCGAACCGCATCGACGCTTTGTTGAAGGTCAGCGGCACGATGCCGGTCGGCCCGGAGCGGTGCTTGGCCACGACGATTTCGGCTTCGCCGGGACGATCCTCCGGGTTGTACATCTCGGGGCGGTGCAGAAACATGACGATGTCGGCGTCCTGCTCGATGGCGCCGCTTTCCCGCAGGTCGGCGAGCTTCGGGCGCTTGTCTTCCCGCAATTCGACTCCCCGGTTGAGCTGGGCGAGGGCGATCACCGGGACTTGCAGTTCCTTCGCCATGAATTTCAGCCGCCGCGTGATCCCCGCAATTTGTTGTTCGCGCGGCGCCCGCTTGTCGTCCGGTTCGAGCAACTGCAGATAGTCGATGATGATCACCCCGAGACCGTGCTTGCTCTTCCGTTTGATGCGGCGGGCGATGGCGCTGACTTGCGACATCGTGCGAGCCGGTGTGTCGTCGATGTAGAGCGGCAGTTCGCTGAGTTCCCCGGCCACGTCCAGCAGTTGCTGGCGTTCGGCTTCGTCGAGTTCCCCCTTGCGAAGCTTGTGCAATTGGATCTTCGCGCGAATGCACAGAAAGCGTTCGGCGAGTTCGAGCTTGGATTGCTCAAGGCTGAAAATGAGCGTCCCTTGCCGGGCCTCGGAGGCGATCGCTTCGGCGATGTTGCACACCAGGGCGGTTTTCCCCATCGAAGGGCGGGCCGCAATGATGATGAGTTCGGTCGGTTGCAGACCGTTCGTCTGTTTGTCGAGGTCGACGAAGCCGGTGGTGATGCCGCTGACCGATCCTGCGTTCTCCATGCGGTAACGGATGCGGTCGAACGTTTCGAGCAGGATCTCCTTCATTTCGATCTGCGTACTGGCTTCCTGCTGCTCCAGAATCTGAAAGATGCTTTGTTCCGCCCGCGCGAGCAGATCGTCGGATTCGTCCCCAGCCGAATAGCAATCCTTGAGAATGTCGTTGCACGCCAGAATCAAGCGCCGTAGCACGAACTTCTCGCGAACGATTTCGCCGTAGTACTTCGCGTGCGCCGCGTGCGGCACGGTGTTGAGGATGTCGATGAGCGCGTCGACCCCCCCCGCTTGTTCCAGTTGGCCCCGCCGTTCGAGCTCTTCGGCGACGATCACCGGATCGAAGCCGTGCACACCGGCCTGTTGCAGGCCGTGCATCGCCTCGAAGATCATCCGGTGCGATTCCAGGTAGAAATGCTCGCCGCGCAGAAAGTCGGCCACCTCGTCCAGGTAGTCGTTGACGAGCATCACGCTGCCCAGCACCCCTTTCTCGGCGTCGAGATTGTGCGGCGGCACGCGGATCTCCGAAGGGAGCTCCCGGCGCGGTGGGCGCTGCGAAAACCTGTTGTCGGTTCCTTCCGATTCGGCCATGTCGGTATCCGTCATCCTGTGTGAAACATTGTTCGGCGTATGGGCGACGCGCGACCGCGCGTGCCCGTTCGGCACGTGGTGGGCACGACACGACGCGGGTCGCGAGCCCACAAAGTCGGCCCGCTGATGGAAATTCCCTTGCGCGGTCCGCAGAATCCGCTCTCGACGCCAATCCGCCAACCGTGGCGGAACGACGCTCGCCCCTTCGCGGAGTTTCGCTCGATGCGAGTTTTTTCCTGTTCGCCGTCCCACGTCACGCGGGTGCTGGCCGTCGCCGTTTGGGCGTGGGGAACCGTGTCCACCGCGTCTCGCAGTTTCGCCGCCGAGCCTCCCGTTGCCAAGTCGCTCGCGCAATTGACCGCCGCGACCCCGTCGGCGGAGCCTTCGACGGACGCGCGAATCGATCCGCGTCGCCCACCCGCCATCACGACCGAACAGGTGCCCGTTGTTCCCGAAACGGTGTTCACCCGTTTACGACGCTACCAATCGACGCGGTCGGCGGTGTTCAACGGGTGGTCGCCCGATGGGCGGGGAGTGCTCATCGGCACCCGTTTCGGCGAAACAGCCCAACTGCACCGCGTATTCACGCCGGGAGGTCGACGGCAACAGGTTTCGTTCTTCGAGGAACCGGTGGATGGACGCTTCATCCCGAAGTCGCCGACCGCCTCCATCCTCGTCACCTATTCAGCCGGTGGCAACGAGAACGGGCAAGTGGTCCTGCTCGACCCCGAATCCGGCCGTGTCGACACTCTCACCGACCCGAAAGTCCGCAATCTGCTGATGGCGGTGCGCTCCGACGGCACCGAGGCGATTCTTGGGCACAACGCCCGGAATGGACGGGACACCGATCTGTTCCGGATGTCGTTGACTCCACCGTTCACGATGCGACCCGTCATGGAAAGCACGAACGAGTTCTGGTCAGCGACCGATTGGTCGCCGGACGGAAAGTCGCTGCTGCTCTTGAAGTACGTCTCCGCGAACGATGCCCGCGTCTCTTTGTTTGACCTGGAGACCGGTCGGCGCGACGACCTGCCACTGCCGAAGGGGGAAACGGCCTCGTTCTCGAACCCGGTGTTCTCGGCGGACGGGAAAGGCGTGTATCTCACGTGCGACGCGTGGGGCGAATTCCACGAACTCGCGCGGTGGAACGTGGCTGCGCGGGAGTACACGCGGTTGACCCCCGATATTCCCTGGAATGTCGAGAGCGTGGAGATCGACCGCGCAACGGGCCGCGTCGCGTTCGCCGTCAACGAGGATGGGTACGACAAGCTGTACCTGCTCGAGGGAGAGCGGCGACGGGAGATCAAGCTGCCGCGCGGTTTGATCGGCAGCCCGGAGTTCTCTCCCGACGGCTCGGAATTGGGCTTCACGTGGGCGTTGGCGAACGCCCCGGCGGATGTCTATTCCGTGAAACTGTCCGACAACACGCTCGTGCGGCACACCTTCAGCGAGTTGGGGGGGCTGGACCCCGCCCGATTCGTCACGGCGGACCTGGTGCGGTTTCCGTCGTTCGACCGGCGGACGATCCCCGCGTTCGTGTTCCGCCCGCAAGCCATTCCCGCCGGGACAAAGGTCCCCGTGGTGATCGACATCCACGGCGGTCCAGAGGGGCAGTATCGTCCGTTTTTCTCGGGTTTCGACCAATTCCTCGTCGCCGAGAGCGGCATGGCGGTGATCCATCCGAACGTGCGGGGTTCGGACGGCTACGGCAAAACGTACCTCAAGCTCGACAACGCCGCGCTCCGCGAGGATTCGGTCAAGGACATCGGGGCGTTGCTGGACTGGATCGCGACGCAGCCCGATCTCGATCCCGAACGCGTCGCCGTCATGGGGGCGTCGTACGGCGGATACATGGTGCTCGCGTCTCTCGTACATCACGGCGAGCGGCTACGGGCCGGGGTCGACATCGTGGGCATCGCGGATTTCGAGACGTTCCTGAAGACCACCGCGCCGTACCGGCGAGATCTCCGGCGTGTGGAATACGGGGACGAGCGCGAACCCGAGATGTTGGCGGTGTTCGCGAAAATCAGCCCGCTCCGGCACGCGGAGAAAATTCGTTCGGCGCTGTTGGTGGCCCACGGCAAGAACGACCCGCGCGTACCCTTCACCGAAGCGGAACAGATCGCCGCCAAGGTGCGCGGCGCCGGACGCGAGGTCTGGACGGTGTACGCGGACAACGAAGGGCACGGCTTCGCGAAGAAGCCGAACCGCGACTACCTCAACGCCGTTGTCGCGCGGTTCCTCGAAACGCGTTTGCGCGGGGACTGACTTCGCAGTCGAAGTCGAACGCGGTGTGTTTCGTTGCTCAGGCGGGAACGGGACTGAGGGCCGGGACGGCCGCTCGGTGTTCGACGAGCAGCGACGCCAGTTTCCGTCGATCGATTGTACCCGTCTGGGCCAAGACCTTGGCGACGGACTTCGGGTTCTCCTGCTGCAACGCCAGCAATTCGATCACATGTGTCGTGGACAGCACGCCGGTGCGGATCGCGATTCGGCCGAACCGTTCGCCGCAGTTTTGCTGTTCGGCGATGATCGCGTTGACCTGTGTGTTGTTGAGCAGGCCCAATTGCGTCGCGAGTTCGCCGATGCGGATGTTTTCCGCCGGGATGGTGGCCAGAGCACGCGACACGGACTCTTGTCCCGCGTGATTGTTGGCCACCAGCCAACGACTGAAGCGGCGGGCCATCACCGCTTGCGACATCTCCCGTTCGGCCGCGTCGGTCAGGACCCGCATCCGCACCTGGTTGCGACCTCCCTGTTTGGCTTCGTACATCGCCTGGTCGGCCGATTCGATCAGCGTCGCGGCGATGCTTTCGTCGCGACGCCCCGGAACCGCGATCGCCGCCCCGACGCTCACCGTCACCGGAACCCGTTTCCCCTCGAACTCGATCACCTCGGATTCGACGCGGGCGCGGATGCGCTCGGCCAAGCGTTGCAACCCCTTCTCCGTTGGCTGCGATGCGAGCACGACAAACTCTTCCCCGCCGAAGCGGGCCAACGTGTCCGCGCTGCGGATGACCTCGCCGATGCAAGCGGAAACCCGCACCAGCACTTCGTCGCCGAAGCGGTGTCCGTATGTGTCGTTCAGGGATTTGAACTTGTCCGCGTCGATGAACACGATCCCGATGGGGGTCGCGTAGCGACAGCAGCGATTCACTTCACGCGACACGGCCTCGTCGAAGAATTTGCGGTTGTACACCTTGGTCAGGCCGTCATGCATGGCGGCCTTTTGAAGTTGTTCGTTCTCCTGAATCAGCGCTTCCCGCTGGGTGATGGCGACCTGCTTCTCCGCGACCGCCTGCTGTTGTTCGACCGAAGCCCGAAGCGCGAGTTGAGCGAGCTGCTCGTTGGCGAGGGCCATGATGTCCGAGGGATCGCCGATTTCGTCGGCGTTCACCGAGAACAGATCGGCGGAAGCGTCCACGCGAGCCCGGGTCTTGCCCAACCATTCGTCGAGTTTCGTCTCCGACCAACCATACAGGGGGGCCGTGAGTTCCTTCAGTCTTCCCAGCGCCGCCCCCTTGGACGACGAACAGAAGTATTCGCCCGCCGCATGCGCGACGGCCACCGCTTGAATCAACGCTCCGTCGGGTTCGGCGGCCTTCGCAACCAAGTCGGCGGGTGACGCTTCCACCAACTCCAGGCCGTGCCGTACGGGATCTGGGAGCTTCCAGTGTTTCATCAACTCCACGCCGATTTGGAAGTGGTCGAAGCCGAGCACTTCACGGGAGACCTCGGCGACCGACCGCCCCTCAGCCTCGGCGCGGTCAAGGACCGGTACATAGTCTTTCGAGATGGTCTTCAACATCGCCAGTCGGCCGATGTCCAACAGCAGCCCCGCGAGGAAAAACTCCGAGGCGACCGCCGGATTTGTCTCGTGCGCCAGGGTTTCCGCGGCGCTGGCGTGGACGATCGACTGCAACCAGAACTTGCCGAAGTGCTTGGCCGTGGGCCCCGTGCCTCGCGCAGATTCGACGAGCGAGAAGCTCAGCGCCAGCGAGGTGACCACGTTCGTCCCGAGCAGCGACACCGCCCGGTCGATCGACGTCACCTTGCTCGAAAAGCCGAAGAAAGTCGAGTTGCACGACTTCAGCAGCTTGGCCGTGATCGCGGGATCGGACTTCACCAGGTCCGCCACGCTCCGCAGGTCGGTGTCCGGGCTGCGCGAAGCGTCCAACAATCGGACCGCCACGCCCGGAAGCGTCGGCAAGCTCGGCGACGACCAAATTTTTTGGGGATCGATCATGTTCGCGCTCGAGGACGAGGGGACGGTGTTCGGGCGGTATGGGGGATTCGGGAATCAGAATTCGGAGAAAATCGTCGAGGAATTGCGAACGGGCCGGGGAGATGCGGATACACCCGTTCCCGCCGAGCCCCATGAACGTCAGCTCGCGGCGGGGGCCGCGCACCACTTCTCGATCTTGACCTTCAGCGCGTCTTGCGTGAACGGCTTGACGAGGTAGTCGGAGACACCGTTCTGGATCGCTTCCAGAACGCGAGAACGCTCGGCTTCGGTCGTCACCATGATGATCGGGACGGTCTTGTTGATCTCGCGGACATGCTTGAGCATCGTCAGGCCGTCCATGTTCGGCATGTTCCAGTCGCACAGGACGAGGTCGAATGCCGCCGTCTTGAACATCGACAGGCCCTGGACTCCGTCCTCCGCCTCGGCCACGTCCTCGACGCCGACCTTGTTGAGGCACCGCTTCTGGATGGTGCGCATCGTTCCCGAATCGTCAACCAGCAAAACTTTCATGGACCTGCTCTCCCATCGCAAGGAAACGAAGGCGTCGTCGTGTCGGCCGCGGTGCGGGTGTCGCCGGTGTGCGACCCGAGAGCGACCTGCGGCAACAATAGGTCACGATTCGCGACGGCGCGCTGGTTTTGTGGCGATTCCGCATCACAACAACGCACAGGGGGGGTTGTGCGGGTGGTGCCGATCGCGCGTGCTGGCTCGGTGGTTGTCCACCGGCGACACCCTTTCAGCCGGCCAGATCGTGGTCCGGCCATTTTTCGACCGCGTTCGCGACGCGATGCAGTTCGGAATCGAGCAGTTGTGCCGGTGTTTTCGACTCGCGTGTACGCCGGCTGTTGAACAGTGCGGCCCAACACAATCCGTCGTCGCGGTGCACGAGTAGGGTCGACGTGCCATCGAGCGATCCGGCGTGCCAGCGGTGGAAGCCGATCCCCTGTCCGGTGGGACGCACCTGCCAACCCAACCCGTAGAAGGAATCGCGCGGTTGTCCCTCTTTCGTCATCCCCGCGGCTCCGGGCGGGCGGTCCTGAATCTTCCACCAGGTTTCCGGTCGCAACCCTCCATCCTCCGGTCGCGAGAGAGCCATCGACCACCGGACCAGCGCCGGCGCCGAGCCGACCCATCCGCCGTGCGCGTCCATCGCTTCGAGGCACCAGGTTCCATACGGCGTCGGCACTTCGCCCTTTTCCGGGTCGAATACCGACTCCGCGGTGCGTTCGGCGTCGAAGTATTCCGCTTCACCCAAACAACGGGAAGAGCGTGCGGTCGCCCCGAGGACAAACGCGTCCGCCAATCCTCTCGGGGCGAACACGAGGTCCCGAACCGCATCCTCGTAGCTTTGCCCGGAGGCTCGCTCCAGAATCCGTCCGAGCAGCAGGTAGCCGAAGTTGGAGTAGGCGTAGCGCTCGCCCGGAGCGAAATCCAGCGGTCGTCGCATCTGCCACCGCGCGATGTCGAGCACACCTGGCGGGGACGCAATCCCCAGGTCCTTCGCGATGGTGCGGGATTCGAACATCGGATCTTTCGACGCGTCCCGATCCCAGCCCCCCGTATGCCACAACAAATGCGAAATTCGGATTTCATTCCAGCGTTCATCGGCAGGACGGGCCTTCAGGTACTCGTCCGGCAGACGATCCACGATGCGATCGTCCAGCCCCAAAAACGCGCGGTCGACGAGCATAAGAATCGCATGCGCGGTGATCGGCTTGGAAATGCTCGCCAGGCGAAACCGCGTATCGGGTGACACGGTCACATCCGGATCGCGAGCGGCCCAACCGAAGCCTCGCGAATACAAGAGTTTCCCGTCGCGACCGATTGCGAGCGCTCCTCCCGGAACTCGATGTTCGCGCAGGAACGTACGCATCAGCCCGTCGAATCCCGCCAACGCGGGAACGGTCTCACCGCTCGCGGGGATATCTTCGTTGTCCGCCGCCATGCCTCGCGCTCCGTATCAAAACGGCAGCTTCCGCCCCAACCCCGCGCTGCGGGCCAGTTCCAGTGCCTTCGCGGCCAGGGCGACATCTTCCACGGCCAGTCCCACCGATTTGAACAGCGTGATGTCCCCCGCGTTCGCCCGACCTGTCTCGCGTCCCGCCACCACTTCCGACAACTCTCGCAAGTGCCCGCGCTCCAGCACGCCTGCCTCCATGGCTGGCACGAAATCGCCAGCCTCCAGAAGACACTGCTCGATACTGTCGCAGACCCGCGCGTCGGACCGGGCGATCGTCGTCGTGTCGACTTCCGCCTTGTTCGGAAAATTCGAGCCGATGACGTTGAGGTGGCACCCTTCGTCAAGACCGTGCCCGTCGAACAGCGGCGTCCTGGATGTTGTCGCCGTGATCACGATGTCCTTGCCCTCGGCGACTTGTTGAGGCCAGCGATTGGGGACGACCGGCACGCGGCAGAACTCCGACATCTCGTCGCAAAACACGCGGCAGCGTTCTTCCCCGCGGCTGAACACTTCGACGCGCGAGACGCGCCGCACCGTGCACACCGCTTTGAGTTGCGTACGCGCCTGGGATCCGGCCCCGAACAGCCCGACGACCGACGCGTCCGACCTCGCGAGGAATTCGGTTGCGACCCCGCTTGCCGCGCCGGTCCGCAGTTGGCCCAGGTAGTCCGCGTCCACCACGGCCACCAACGCCCCGGACAGGTCGTAAAGCAACACGACAAACCGGGAGGATTCGCGGGTCGTGGCGTACGACTTCACTCCCGCCAACCCGAGATATTCCGCCGTCGCGCTCATGGTGTGCAGCAGAAAACCGGGGGCGGGCACGCGATGCCGCGGTTGATTGACCGCGCGTCCTTCCGCCAACTCCCGAAACAACCGCTCGAGCGCCTCGACCGCGATCTCCATGTCGAGCACTTCACGGACATCGTCTTCGGACAGATGCAGCGCGGGCATGGGGCGTCCTTTCGCAGGGTTCCGTCGACGCGGGAAATCCGCGAAGCGCGCGTATCTTCCACACGCACCGCCTCGATTGTACGCGGCACCGGCGCGGGACGAAGCGGTGATCGCACAACAGCCCGCCCGATTGCGCGGGAATCCACCGCGAGTCACCCGCAAACACTGGTCCAGCCCGATCGAGACCGCCTCGACTCAGCCGGCCAGTTTCGACTTCACCCACGCCACCGCGTCGAGCATCGCCTGCGGTAAGCCTGCGGGGTTCTTGCCCCCCGCCTGCGCCAAATCGGGGCGTCCGCCGCCGCCGCCACCCACCGCCTTGCCGCACGCTTTCACCAGATCAACCGCTGTCCACCCGCGCTCGACGAGTTCCCGCGACAGCGATGCCAACAGCAATACCTTGCCGTCAGCCCCGGAGCCCAACAGCACCGCCAAGGGGCCCTTCGCCTGCTTGCGAAGCTGGTCGATCTGCGCGCGCATCGTGTCGACATCCCAGCCGTCGCCAACATGCGTCGCCACGGTGACATCGCCGACCTTTTCCCCCTTCGCCAACAGTTCGTCCGTCAGACCCGTCGCCGATTGCTGCTGCAACCTGGACAGTTTCTGCTTCACATCGCGCAGTTCGTCCTGCAACGCCGCCACCCGGTGCGGCAGGTCTTCGACGCGCGGCGACTTCACCAGCGTCGCGAGGCCAACAAGCAGGTCCTCGTCCTCGCGAATCTTCTCCAGCGCCTTGCGGCCGGTGACGGCCGTGATCCGCCGCGTGCCGGACGCGACCGATTCCTCGGACACGACCCGGCACAAGCCCACCTCGGCGGTGTTTGCCAGGTGCGTTCCACCGCAAAGTTCCTTGCTGAAACTTCCCATGCTCACCACGCGGACCTTGTCGGCGTACTTTTCGCCGAACAGCGCCGTCGCGCCATCCTTCCGCGCTTCGTCGAGGTCCATCAGCCGCGTCTCGACCGGGGCCGCCTCGCGAACCTTTTCGTTGACGATGTCCTCGATCCGCCGTAATTCGTCCCGCGAAATCGGCTTGGGTTGCGTGAAGTCGAACCGGAGCAGGTCCTCGTCCACCTTCGAGCCGCGCTGCGTCGCGTGACTGCCCAACGTGGTTTGCAGCGCGTGATGCAACAGGTGCGTCGCCGAGTGGGCGCGGCGAATCCCCGCGCGGCGCTCGGAGTCGACCGCCGCCGTGACCGTGCCCCCCACCTCGACTCGCCCCGACTTCAAAAAGCCGGTGTGCAAAAAGTAACCCGAATTGCGTTGTGTGTCGGTCACTTCAAAACGCAGGCCGTTGGCCACGAGAGTCCCCGTGTCCCCCACCTGACCCCCCGATTCGCCGTACAGGGGCGTCTGGTCGAGAACGACGACGATCGGCTCCGCGTGGCCGACCTTCCCGAACGACGTGAGGGACGCGTCCCCCGCGATGATGCCAACCACCTTGGCCGTGGACTCGATCGTCTCATAGCCGAGAAACTTCGTGGGGGCATTTCCCGCGCGGATCGTGTCGAGCGGCCCCGCCTTCATGACGCTCGCATCGAACGCACCCCGTCCCGAATCTTCCCGGTGCTTGTCCATGAGTCGGTTGAATTCGTCCCGGTCGAGTTTGAGACCTTCCCGGACCGCGATCGCTTCCGTGAGTTCGACGAGGAATCCGTCCGTTTGGTGCAGATCGAACGCGTCCGCGCCGGAGACGGCTTTGCCAGACGACTTGGCCGCCTTGATCGATTGATCGAGCTTTCGCAGACCTCGATCCACCGTCCGCAGGAACTGTTCTTCCTCGGCCTTGATGACCAGACCCACGCGTCCAATCGTCTCGTCGAGTTCCGGATAGCCGCCCCGCATCGCCTCGGCCACCGCCGGAACAACCTTGTGCAGGAACGGTTCCTGACGCCCGAGCAAATACCCTTCGAGAAGCGCCCGCCGCAGCAATTGTCGGACGATGTACCCCTGCTTCTCGTTCGCGGGCACGACGTTCTCGTGAATGCAGAACGTCACCGCGCGGACATGGTCGGCGATGCGCCGCACGGCCCGTCCGCACGCCGCGTCGTAGGCGTACTGCACACCGACGGCGTCTCCCGCAGCCACGCACAAGGGGCGCAGCACGTCGCTCTCGAAATTGCTCTCCACTCCCTGCAACACCGCGGCCGTGCGCTCCAAACCCATCCCCGTGTCGATGTTCTTCTTTGGCAGCGGTTGCAGGTTGTTCGGCGGCGGACCGACCCGGTTGAACTGCGTGAACACCAGATTCCAGATCTCGACTTCCTTCTTCATCCCCGGCGACTGGAAATAAATCTCGCTGCAGGGACCGCAGACGCCATCCGGACCTTGTGAAGGTGCGCTGGCCGGCCAGAAGTTCTCCCCCTCCCCTTCGCGGCGAATGCGTGCCGGCGGCAGCCCGATTTCCTTCTCCCAAATGCCGAAGGCCTCGTCGTCGTCGAGGTACACGGTCACCGTCAAGTGGTCGGGATTCAGGCCGAGCCATTTCTTCGTCGTCAGGAATTCCCACGCCCAGTGGATCGCTTCCCGCTTGAAGTAGTCGCCGAACGAGAAGTTGCCGAGCATCTCGAAGAACGTGTGGTGGTACGCGGTGACCCCCACGTTCTCGATGTCTCCCGTCCGCAGGCACTTCTGACAGGTCGTCGCCTTCGTGAATTCCAGCTCGCCGATCCCGAGGAACTGGTTTTTGAACTGGTTCATCCCCGCCGGGGTGAACAGCACCGACTGGTCGTTGCGCGGGACCAACACGTCGCTGGGCTTCCGCACGCACCCCTTGGATTCGAAGAAATCGAGGTATTTGGCCCGAAGTTCGTTGGTGAGCATGGCGGGGTGCGGATTTCGACGAAAAGGTGATGAAAGACGAGGGCGAGACCGGGAGCGCGGAAAACCGATCGGCCCCGAAAACGAATCGGGACGGGTCGAACACCCGTCCCGAAGGGAATCGACGGACGAAGTGGCCTCTTTACGGGCCGACGACGACTCTCTTTCCGGTGGACAGCGTCAACGACACGTTGCCACCCTTGATTTCGCGGCAAATCGTATCGAATTGCCGCGGCGTTTGTACAGGCTTTCCCGCCACATGCGTGACGCAGTCCCCCGGTTGCAGCGGTGGTTCCGTCCGGGACGCCGGAGAGTCTTTCTCGACTTCCAGGATTAGCACGCCCTGTTGCACTTCGGAGGGGCCGAAGTGGCGGCGCATCTGGAACTTATGGCGGGCGGTTGCAAAGTCGACAGCCAGTCCGCGCCACGGCTCGAATCGCCGCTTCGTGGCTACGATTCCCTCGTCGTCGACGGCGGGCCATTTTCCGAGATCGACCTTGAGGTTTCGAGTTGGCGGCGCGCGATCCGCCAATTCCGGGTTCGGGGGATGACAGACCATCAGTTCCGCCGTCGACCCCGGCGGGAGCAAGCCGATTTGACGCATCAGGTCGTTGCTGGATGTCACGGGGTTGCCGTTCACCGCCACGATCAAATCGGTGCGGAGCAAGCCCGCCTTTGCCGCCGGAGTGTTGTCCTGCACCCCGGCGACCTCCGCCGCCCCCGCCAGTCGCAACTGGGCCAAAAACGACAAACTCGCATCGTTGACCGTCTGAGCGAGGCTGATACCCAGATACCCATATTCGACCTCCAGGCCGCGCATCAGGTCTTCGACGATCCTCAACGTGGCGCCATCGATGGGGACCGCGAACCCCGTCGACTTTTCCTGCCCCTCGAGCGCCGCCAGCGAGGTCGTCAACCCCACAAGCTCCCCCTTGAGGTTCACCAGCGCTCCGCCGCTCGTCCCCAGGTTCAAACGCATGTCCACCGCCAGCAAGGTGCCGAAGTGGTGCAATGTCCTGAGGGCCAACTCTTCCTCTTCGGACAGTGGTTCTGCTCTGGGGGACGGTCGCCGCGATGTGTTGGCAATCATCCCCAGCGCCGCCGACGCGGAGCCGTCTTCGCGACCGATCGCGTATGGATTGCCCAAACCGACGACCAACTGCCCTTTCTTGAGGGGACGTCCCGCATAGGGCTTCAGAGGCACAAGCGGCGCCGGCAATTGCAGAACGCGGATCACCGCCAAATCGGATCGGGGGTCCGCGGCGACGATCTGCGCATAAGCGGTGCTCCGATCCGGAAGCCGCACAAGGATCTGGCTGTCGGAAGGGAGTTCGTCCCGACCAAGGACCGGCCCTCCCTTGATGAGATGCCGATTGGTGAGGATCAAGCCGTCTTCGGAGAGAATCACCCCCGCACCGAAATCGTTTCCCACGAACGCGGGATGACGTTCCGGCGCGTTATCGCCCCCGATTCCCGGTCGACCCTGTGGACGGTTGCCGAATCCGTCCAACGGAAACCGCCCGGGGGCCGCGCGATCGGCCTCTTTTTTGACCCGGATGATCGACACCACGCCGATTTCGGTGTCGGCGATCAGTTTGACCAGCGACTGTTCGAGCAATTCCAGCGGCGAGGCGGTCGTGTCGGTCTGCGCGCAGGCGGTCTGCACCCACAAGAAGGTGGCGACCAGAACGCACAGCAGGTGCAACGGTCGAACCCCAATCCCGCTACGGCGAAATGCGCTCTGACCACGGGCGATCCCGACCGGTTCTGTCATGGGCCTCTGCACCATCGGTCCCCTTCCGGGCGGAACCCGCCTCCGACTCGTCACACGCCACGGACGCGGAAATCGCGAGATTTCCGCCGAACGGGAACACGCACTCCCGTTCATTGAGGCGTTCCCGTCGAGCACTCCACTGACGGAAATCATAACCGCACTTCCCGCTGGGGCGGGAGTCGAATCGCAAAATCCTCGTGGAAGACTGCCGGGTTGCCACCTTCGCGGTGAGGCCCAGGCGACCGCCCGCAATTCGGAGGGACTCTCAAAGGTCCGAGCCGACAAGTTCCCCCGCCAACGACTCCAGATACGCATCGAGCGCGGCGACATCGAACTCGTCCCCCACCCCGATTGCCGAGGACGATGCCCCATCCACGTCCGCCGCCGCCGGGACCGCCGGCAGGATTGACCGCGAACCACTCGGCATCGCGACCAGCGACGCGACGTTCGGCATCGACTTCTCACGCGCAGCCGTCGCGGTGCTCCTCGCTTCAGGCACACTCGCGGCCACCGGCGGAGGCGGACTGGCCGTGGCGCCGAGCGGTTCCGCGTCGTCGACGAGGAACGCGAAGCCGAGCGGTGCGTGCTCCTCCCACTCGGTCGATTGCAGCACCGCCGCGCGGACCGCCGGGTTCTCCGTGAACAGGTGCGCCCCAGACGTTTTGTTGTACAGCCGGTACACCTGATTCGTGCCCGCCTGCTGCGTATCGGCGATGAAACCGGGACTCCCCTCGAACCGCCAGCCGATCTTGCCGAAGTTGGGATCGGTGCTTGGCGGATTCAGCGACAGCAGGAAATCCTTTTCGGCCACGCTGGCGGTGTAGTAGTGATACCCCTTCTGCAAGTTGTACAGCCGGAAGAGCGGCTTGAATCCCGGCTCCGCCGTCGCGACCAGCGAGAAGCCACCCCGCCCGCTCGACTCGTCGTTGTAGCCGTTGGGCTGAACCCCCTGGAACTCGCTGACGGAGGTCGTGAAGAAG
>JBIKMW010000094.1:0-27647 GCA_044359065.1 Planctomycetales bacterium
CGCTCGCGATGAAGCCACGAGGCGATGGTCTCTCCGGAAGTTCCTTGCGGGAGTTGGATTTGGGGCGGGGGCTGGAATCCTCGGCGGTCTCGCGGAAGCGACGTTGGTCGTCCGGCTCGAGCGGCTGGTTAGCGACCGGTTGCTGCTGTCGGCGATGGGACATGCTGTCGGGTGGGCGTTTCTGGCGACCGCGCTGGTCCTGATGCTCGGAATGTCCCGACCCTCTCCGGCAAGATGGCTGACCCGGCTTCTGGAAGGGGTTGGCGGCGCGGTTGTGGCGTCGTTGGTCTACGCCGTTGTTGCGGCCGTGGCTTTCCCCATGCTGCGGTCCGACCTGCCGATTCCGGAAGGGGCCCTGAATAAGTTGGTGTTTTTGTTGGTCGCTTCCGGGGTAATGGGAAGCGTTTGTTTGCGTCCTGGCAGACACGCTCTCGCGGAATCGGCGTCGGTGGCCTCAATGGAGGTTCTGTTGACCCAGAACATCGCCACGTCCTGAGAAAGGTGTTGTCGTTGTTCTGGATAAGCGTTCGGCCATGTGTGTTCCCGCCGGGTTTCCTTCACTTTTCTCTCTCGGTGACGGCGGCATGAGAGACACTTTTTCGAAGGGCGATTCACCATGAGAAACGGGTCAACACGGTCGATTCTCGGGCGGCTGCTGCGGCGGGCGCGCGGGTTCACGCTGATTGAGTTGTTGGTCGTCATCGCGATCATTGCGATTCTGATCGCGCTGCTGCTTCCCGCGGTTCAACAGGCCCGCGAATCGGCCCGACGAACGCAGTGCCGCAACAACATGAAGCAAATCGGCTTGGCGCTGCACAACTACCATGACGTTCACAACAGTTTTCCGTTGGGAAATCACGGAAACTACCTGGGCAATTGGAGACTCTCGATCCTGCCGCAAATTGACCAAGCGACCGTCTTCAACAATGTTCGATTCACAAGCAACTCCGCCGACTTCACGGCTTGGGGCAATACGTACGGGACAAATGCGGTGCTGCGTGGCCTGATCGTCCCTGGGTACAACTGTCCCTCAAGCGCGCTTCCCCGCGACTCGACGCTGGGTGTGATGAATAACTTCGACCGCGGCCAGACGATGGATTACGTCGGCATCTCGGGTGGGGTGGATGAGTTGGCTCCGAACCGGTGGGACCCGTCCGGACAAGGTCTTTGCACGGACATCGTCTACTCGGGCCGCGCCTGCCACAACGGCCTCCTTCCCGCGATGCGGCACCGCAACATGAAGGACGCCACCGACGGCACCTCGAACACGATGCTGGTCGGCGAACAGTCCGGAGCGCTCAACAACGTCGATGTGCGGGCGAACTACTGGGGGGGATGGAACGGGACGAGTCTGAACCGCACGGTCTTCCCGGCGGTGACTGGCTGCGAGATCGTGAACGGGATCACGACGGTCCGCTACCGCATCAATGCGACCAGCGCACCCAGCGGGAATCAGCCTTGGTACCTCAACACCGTGATGAATTCCTATCACACCGGTGGTTGCCACGCGTTGCTGGGCGATGGTTCCGTGCGGTTTCTCTCGGAAAACATGAACCTGCCGACGCTGATTCAGTTGTCGGTTATGAACGACGGGCAGGTGATGGGAGAGTTCTAGGCCGTCACAGGGGTTGACTCCCGGGTCCCCCTGCGTCGCGGCGGTCGCTGCTGTCAGCGGATTCGATGAGGAATCCGTTGACAGGCTTGTTGCATGGGATTTTTTTGGCGCGACTCCTCGTCGAAGACCGGAGTCCTTCTCCCTCAACAGGAGCCAATGAATGAATGGAAAGTGTGTATCCGTAATCCTGCTGTCAGTCATGCTGACGGCAGTGGGATGTGGGAAGGCGGGTCACCCCAAATTTCCCGTGTCCGGGGAAGTCACCTTCGACGGTTCGCCGGTGAGTGAAGGCATGATCACGTTCTATCGTGCGGATGACGGAGCGTACGCGGCGATGATTGACGGGTCGGGTACCTTCATCGTCGATGCCGGCTTGCGGGAAGGTCAGTACAGGGTCTACATCGAACCCCCGCCCCACGTGATGACCCCCCCTCCCGCGGGCGGCCCTCCGAGGGACAAGCCGAAGTCCTATCCGAATTTTCCGGAGAAGTATCGGCAAGCCTCGACCAGCGGTCTGTTGGCCACCGTTGAACCGGATTCGTCGGGAAACGTTTTTGATTTCGACATGAAACCCTGACTCGCAGGGACGTTCGCCGCGTGCAGGGTTCCCTGGCATCGTGACTGAATCCGGGTGCATCCCATGCTTCGCCAGAGTTTGCCGCGCCGGTTTACGGTGCTGTTGCTGGGCGCGGTGCTTGTCCTGACGGTGGGCTGGGCCTTGTTTTGGCCCCGTCTGGACGTTGATGAAGAGTTGGGGCTGGCGCGGGTGGCCTTCCGAAGTCAGGACTATCCGGCCGCCGTCGCTCGTGCGGCGGGAGTGTTGGCCGTTTCTCCCGGTCATGCGAAAGCCCTCATTGTGGCCGGTGGAGCGGAGGCCGCGCAGCGCCGCCCCGCGGAAGCCTGGGAGTTCTACCGACAACTGCCTCCCCCCACTTCGTCCGAATTGGCTGCGGCCACCTGCGTCGCCGCTCACCTCCGGTTCTTCGACCTGCACCACCCTGCCGATGCGGAACGACTCTACCGTTCGGTGCTGGAATTCGATCCCCAAAATGCCGCCGCCAACAGCGGTCTTGCGAACCTGCTGGGATTGACGGGGCGACGCTGGGAGGCGATTCCGCCGACGCTCATTCTGATCCGTCAGGGCCGCTGCACGACCAATCAGCTCATCCTCATCGGCTCGGAGTCCGGGGGGCATGAAGATGCGGAGTTGTTGACCCGGTGTACGACGAACGCCCCACAGGATGCCATCGCGGCCCTGGGGAGGGCGTGGCAGTTCAAACAGCAAGGGAACTTGGCTGCCGCCCTGGAATGGGTGGAGTCCGCGCTCCATCGCGATCCGTCGTTGGTTTCGGCGCATGTTCTTAAGGGGACACTTCTGGTCGAGACGCGGGCGTCCCCGGTCGCCGTACGGGCCTGGCACGCCGCGCTCCCTGACGGGGTTGACGAGCATCCTGAAGTGTGGCTCGCGCGTGGTCAGTTCGCACAGCGTTCGGGGGCGGACGCCGTGGCCGCCCGCTGCTTTTGGGAGGCGTTGCGCCTGAATCCCAATTATCGATTGGCCCTGTTTCAACTGGCCCAATGGCTGATTCAGCAAGGGGATGCGCGGCGGGCACAGCCATTCGTCGATCGCAGCGCGGACCTGCAGCGTCTGAAAGAAGTCGAGGCGGCGCTTTTCGAGGGGATCCAGGAGTCGACCCTGCCGATTCAACGTGTGGCCGAGCGAATGGAGATTCTCGGACGCTACTGGGAGTCCTGGGGCTGGTGTCAGCAGGCGCGGCAAATCGACGCGCAGGCCACCTGGCCGGAGGGAATGATCCGTCGACTCACCCGGCTGATTACCCCCGAGACCCCGTTGACGGCGCGATCGTTCAACCCGGCCGTTCAGGTCGATTTGTCCGACTTGCCGTGGACTCCCGAAGTCATCGGACGAGAGGTCCCCGCGGACGCCGGCTCCGGCCCCCCCCCTGCCCCGTCGATCCGCTTCCAGAACGATGCTGCGGCCACCGGCTTGGACTTCACGTACTTCAACAGTGCCAATCCCCGCGAACCGGGGCAACGAATGTTCGAGTTTTCCGGAGGTGGAGTCGCCGGATTCGACTACGACTTGGACGGCTGGTGCGATCTCATGTTCACGCAGGGCTGTCAATGGCCTCCCGATCCGCACCGTTCCGACCACGTCGATCGGCTCTACCGAAATTCGGCGCGAGGTGGGTTCAGCGACGTCACGGTTTCGAGTCGACTCCACGAGCCATCCTTCAGCCAGGGGTTGGCCACCGGCGATTACGACAACGATGGCTTTCCCGATGTGTACATCGCCAACATCGGTCCGAATCGGCTCTTCCGCAATCTGGGTGACGGAACCTTTGTGGAGACCACCTCCCAGCTCCCGGATGATCCGGGGCGCTGGACCACGAGTGTCGCGCTCGCGGATCTGAACGGTGATACTCTGCCGGATATCTATGCCGCCAATTATCTGGAGGGACCTCGGCTCTTCGAGCGGATCTGTCAGCACAAAGACGGGGTTCCCCGCATGTGCGCTCCGTTCGATTTTCCAGGCTCGCAGGACCAGTTCTTGCTGAACCGGGGAGATGGCACATTTGTCGACGCCACCGCCGAAGCCGGCCTGGAGGTGCCCAACGGGAAGGGCTTGGGGGTTCTCGTGGCCGATTTTGAACAGCGAGGTCGACTCGATGTGTTCGTTGCGAACGACCTCGTCCCCAACTTTTTCTTCGGAAATCTGGCGAGTCAGCGTGGCGACCCTCCTCGATTCGAGGAACGGGGGCTGCTCAATGGCGTCGCGTTCAACGCCGCCGGCCAGGCGCAGGGCTGCATGGGCATGGCCGCCGACGATTGGGACGGCGATCAACGGCTGGATGTGTTGATCACGAACTTCTATATGGAAACCAACGTCCTGTACCTGCAAACGTCGAACGGCGTCTTCCTGGACGGAACGCACGAATCGGGGTTGGCCGGACCGAGTTTGCAGGTTCTCGGATTCGGCACTCAGTCGGTCGATGCCGATCTCGACGGCCTTCGCGATCTGGTGGTCACCAATGGCCATGTCGACGACCACCGGGCGTACGGTCAACCTTATGCCATGCCAGCGCAGTTCTTTCGCGGACTGGGGGGCGGCCGCTTCGAGGAACTGCCCGCTCGCTCGCTGGGACCGTTCTTCGAGGAGCTTCGCCTGGGCCGAGGCATGGGGCGACTCGACTGGAATCGTGATGGCCGGGAGGATCTGGCGATCTCGCATCTCGAGTCCCCCGCGGCCCTGTTGACCAACTCGTCCTTGACGACAGGTACCCCCTTGGTCATACAGCTTCGGGGAATCCACGTCGATCGGGATACCATCGGAACCCACGTCTCCGTCACCTCGTCCACGGGGAAACAGACTCGGCAGATCACCGCCGGGGACGGGTATCAGGCCAGCAACCAGCGGCAACTGGTTTTCGGACTGGGTGCCGACACGCAGGCCGCCGCTGTGGAAATTCTCTGGCCGAACGGGACACGTCAGACGTTTCGAGACGTACCGGGGAAGCAGGAATGGCTCGTGCGAGAAGGCTGTGATCAGCTCCTTTCACTGGGGGCTCTGTCGGTGTCGGAAGGTCGCGTCCCGTCGACGCCTACCGCCATGGAGTGGGGCGAGTCCCCCCAGTCGTCCGCGACGCGGGTGAGTGCTTCCCCTGTCCACTTCGAGTGACCCATCCGGGTCGAGATCCAGGAGTCGAGTCATGTCGATCACTCGTTGTTCGGGGACACGTTCGCGGCGCGAGTTTCTGCGTATCGGGACGTTGGCGTTGGGCGGAATCACCTTGCCGCAGGTGCTCGCGGGGCGGGCTGCCGCTGGAACCGGTACGCAGGAGACCAGCGTGATCCTCTTCTGGATGTGGGGGGGGCCGAGCCAACTCGAAACCTACGACCTGAAGCCGAATGCCCCCAGTGAGTATCGCGGCCCCTTCTCACCCATCGCGTCCAAAGTCCCCGGACTTGATCTCTGCGAGTTGATGCCGCTGCAAGCCGGCATCGCGGACAAATTGTCCCTGATCCGTTCCCTGCATCATGAGATGTCGGCCCACAACGATGGCAGCATCGAAGTGCTGACGGGAAAGACTCCCTCGGTTCCCGATGCGACCTCGCAGGCCAAATCCGAACACCCCGATTTCGGCATGATCGCGGCCCGAATGCGCGGACCCCGCCCGGACGGATTGCCTCAGTATGTCGGAGCACACAAGGCTCCGTTCATGACTCTGCCGCAGTATCTGGGCTTGTCCTCACGGGCCTTCGAGACGGGTGATCCCTCGGTGGAACGGTTCGCCCCGCCCAACCTCACGTTGTCGAGCGACACCACCCCTGAGCGGTTGGTTGATCGACGCGATCTCGTGACTCAACTTGACCGTTACCGTCGTGATCTCGATCTGCAGGGCTCACTGGAAGGGATCGATGGCTTTCGAACAGCCGCGTTCGACCTGCTCACCAGTTCCTCCGTCGCCCGTGCGTTCGATCTGCAAAGTGAACCGCCGCACCTTCGTGACCGCTACGGCCGACATCGCTGGGGACAGAGCTGCCTCCTCGCGCGACGCCTCGCGGAAGCCGGGGTGGCGGTCATCAACATCGACGCTACCGCGACACACGACAAAAGCCCCCATTTCAGTTGGGACGATCACGCCGCCGCGTTTGACCTTGCCGTTGCCAATGGAGAGCGGCTGCCGCAGATGGATCAGGCCCTGAGCGCCCTCATCACCGACATCTTCGACCGGGGACTCGATCGTCGCGTGCTGGTCATCGCCTGCGGAGAATTCGGTCGCACACCCCGTCTGGTGAAGGCCCCGAAGAATTTTCTGGGGCAGCCCAGCCTTGGCCGCGACCACTGGCCGCAGGCCTTCAGCGCACTGATTTCGGGAGGGGGATTGCGGATGGGGCGAGTGGTGGGAGCGACCAACTCCAAAGCGGAGTACCCCACACAAACCCCGGTCTCGCCACAAGACCTGCTGGCGACCGTCTACCGTCACCTGGGTGTCAATCCGGAGCACTCCTTCACGAACTTCACCGGCCGGCCCGTTCCGATTCTCCCCTTCGGCGAGCCGATCCGTGAATTACTCTGAGAAATCAGAGATTCGCGCGGCGCTGGAAGTGCGAACGCACCCCCCTCATGTTCAGCGGCACTGCTCAATTCGAGTGCTTCTTGATCGCGTGAAGGCAACTGCGTTTAGAGATCTGGATTCGCGTTTGGGATCCGGAGAGCCTCGACGCCGGCCTCGTCGAGGTCCAGCCCCAAGCCGGGCTGTTGCGGGACCGTGACGAAGCCGGGGGTGATGCACAGCGCGGGCGTGGTGGCATGCTCGGTGTGAAAGTACGCGCCAATGATATCGGCGTCGTAGCGTTCGACGCAGATGTTCGGGATCGCCGCACAGGCGTGGGCCATGGCGGCCGAACCGAGATCCCATTCCATGTTGCTGCCGATGGCGCACTGCACCCCGGCGGCTTCCGCCATCGCGGCGATCGTCATCGTGTTGAGCAGGCCCCCGTTTTTTCCGGGGTAGATGCTGATGATGTCGGCGGCCCCCAGTTGCAGGCAGCGCTGGGCATCCTGCACGGTGAACACCGACTCATCCGCCATCACGGGAAGTTGAATCCGTTGACGGACCCGGGCCAGCCCCTCGAGATCGAGCCGGTGAACCGGCTGTTCCATGAACAACACGCCGTGTTCTTCCAGGTAGGGCGCCGCCCGAATCGACTCGTTGACCGTCCAGCCGCCATTGGCGTCGACCGTCAGTCGGATGTCTGGGCCGACGGCTTCGCGAACCTGCCGGACACGGGCCAGATCGTATTCCAGCGGATCGTGTCCGACCTTCAGCTTCAGGTTCCGAAAACCCGCCGCAACCATCCGACGGGCGACATCGGCCGACTCCGCGGGGCCGACCGGAAAGATCGGAAATCGGAGTGGAATCTCGAAACTGCGGACCGCACCTCCGAGGAGTTGATAGAGGGGCGTCCGCAGATGCTTACCCAGCAAGTCGAACAGGGCGAGTTCAATTCCCGCCTTGGCGAAGGGATTCGCGAAGGTCTTCGCGATCCGATCCATGCAACTCCGAATGCTGCGCGGGTCTGCTCCCAGGAGTTTCGGTGCCAGGTGGGTATCGATGAGCGTCTTCGCACCCAGGCAGGTCTCGCCGCTCCAGTCGGGAGAGCCGGTGACCTCCCCGAACCCCGTCAGGTCGCGATCGGTGTGGATCACAACGACCAGAATCTGAGAGGTGAAGCGGAACCCTTTGGTGTTCTGAACGGTCCCCACTTTCCGGTCGACGGGAATTTTGACGGGGATCGTTTCGATCCGGGTGATCTGCATGGAGTGCCTCTGACCGGTGAGGAGTGGGTTTGTGGCGACCTGATCGGCAGGCTTCGGAAACAGTTCGCGATGCGTTCCGGGGGCTTGGGCGACCGTGAAATCCGGATTCGTCCCGAATCGGTCCGCTATTGCCGGGAAGGATCACAGGCCGCCGCCTGACCGTGAAACTCGATCATCGCCTTCGCGAGGTCTTCGACAATGGCCGCCAGATACAGCCGACCCCGCTCGGCATCGCCCCGCGCGGGACTGTCGGTGTAACCGTCGATCGCCTGCCAGCCTCCGGGATGCTCGGCACGATAGGGACGAACGAAACCCCGTGGGTCGGTCGAGCCACTCGCGTCGCGCCGGGGCCGCGGCTCACAGACGAGTTCGGGACGCAGCGCGAGCATCACCGAGGATTCGAACGCCCCCGCATGGCCGGGGAATCGGCAATCGGTGTGGGCGTCGAGCTTTACCAAGGCGTCCCAGGCAACCGTCCAGTAGGACGCGGCGGCGAGGCTGGCCGGATGCTTCAGCGCCAGGTCGCGGGCCACCAATTGCAGCAATTCATGATTCCCTCCATGTCCGTTCACCAGAAAAATTCGCCGATAACCGCTGATGATCAAGGATTCGCAGAGGGCGGTCATCGTTCGATAGTACGTATCGCTGTCCAGCGACATCGTGCCGCCGAAGGGGAGATGATGGTGCGAGGAACCGAACGGCAGCGTGGGGGCGACCGTGAGGGGAATCTGAAGGGCGGCCCGCTCGGCGGCCAGACGCGTGACATGTTCGATGGTGTACGTATCGGTTCCGACGGGGAGATGGGGGCCGTGTTGCTCGATGGCCCCCACCGGCCAGACCAGCAGCGTTTCCGCCGCCCGGTCGCGAGCCATCGTCCGGGTTTGTTCGGAGAGGAGCAAAGGACGCGGCATGCGGCGAATCCGGAGGGATAATGGGGAACAACGGTCGGGAACAGGGGGATCAGATCAAGCCGCGAATCGGCGATCCCGAGTTCAAAATCGGAATGGGGCGACCGGCGAAATCGGGCAGAGTCCGTTCGGTGTCGATCCCCAGGTGCCGATAAATGGTCGCCAGAAGGTCGTAGGGGGTGAGGGGATTTTCGGTCGGATACTCGGCCCTGGAATTCGTCGCGCCGACGACCTGCCCCATCCGCAGGCCACCACCGGATACCAGGGCGGAATACGCCTCCGGCCAATGGTCCCGCCCCGTACCGCTGCTGTTCTGGGAAATTCGGGGGGTCCTTCCGAACTCGCCCATGACGACGATCAGGATGCGACGATCCAGGCCACGGGCGAAGACGTCTTCAATCAGTGACGACAGGGCCTGATCGAGATAGGGGAGTCGTGTCCGCAAGTACCCGGCAAAGTGCCCGGGGCGACCTGCGTTCCCGATGTGGTCATCCCAATTGGTGAAGTCCGGACCGTTCGCGGGCGTGTCGATGTACAGGTTGATCACCGCGGTCCCCGCTTCGGCCAGCCGTCGCGCGAGCAGACAGCCTTGTCCCCACAGGTGTCTCCCGTAACGGTCGCGAAGGGCGGGGTCTTCGTGTTGCAGGTCGAACGCGGTCGCCACTTCCGGGCGAGTCAGCATCTGCAGGGCCAGTTCGCGAAACTGGTCGGTCCCTTGCAGACTGCCCGTCTGGTCCAGTGCTCCACGGAGTCGATCGAGCTGAGCCAGTAACCGACGGCGATCGTCCAGCCCGCGAGCCTGCAGATCGGCCGATAACCGCAAATGCGGCGGGCGGAAGTCGGGCTGCGACGGATCATCCACCTCGAAGGGACCATGATGCAGACCGAGATAGGTCGGCTGCGTCATATAGGGCTTACGGGGGAGCGTGACATAAGGGGGCATCATCCCCGTTCCGAATCCGCGGACGCGACTGGCGATCATCCCGAAATCAGGATGCTCACTTTTCGATTGCGAAGTGGGATCAAGCCGAGTCGGCCGCTTGCCCGTCAAGACGACAATGCCCCCGTCACTATGAATGCCGACATCATGATGCAGTGAGCGGACCAGCGAGAATTTGTCGGCGATCCTGGCCTGGCGAGGGAAGAGTTCGCAGAGTTCCATCCCGGGGACATTCGTGGGGATGGCGCTGAACACACTGCGATAGGCGGACGGAGCCTCCGGCTTCAGGTCGTACGTCTCCAGTTGCGACGGGCCACCATGCAGGTAGAGCAGGATCACCGAGGTGTCCGCTTCGTGGGAACCACTGGCCGCTCGTGCCGCCAGCACATCGCGAAGGGTCAGCCCCCCCAGGGCGAGAGCACCCGCCCGGAGAAACTCCCGCCGGCGAAGCGGGCCTGGACAACGCTGGGGATGGGGCATCATCGTGCTTCCGATGCTGGTGGACGTTTTTCCGGCGTGGCCAGGAACCGCGTCACGACGTTGGATGTGATCCGCGAGATGGCGTCATCGACCAATAAGCACGGGACGTAAGTGATCGATCCAACAGAAAAGACCGCCCCTCCGGAGGCGGTCTCGTAATGCACGATCTCCGCCCCCCCATCGTCGCAGTTGAGGCCTTTGGCGAGGAGTTCCGTTCCCGGGGGGGAATGCGGCGACATTTTGTCGGTCTCGTGCCCCGACGCCCCTCCCGAGACCCGTTCCTGCAGGCTCTTCCGTCCAAAGATGTCCCCCTCGCGGAGGCCTGTTCCCGCAAAAGCCCAATGCTCGGGGTTGATGACTCGATACGGGGCGGCGGTCATAATGCCGGTGTCGGTGCAGACGACACCCAGCAGACTGGCTTCCGATTCCAACGTCCGGGCCATGCGACTGTCGAGAAACACTTCGGGATTGTTCGGGTCGACCATCCCCAGCGACCCGCCGGTGCTGGCGAGGTGCGTCTTGAACCGCAAACGGGTGTCGTCGAGGAATTCGACTTCGCAGTTCAGGCCGTTGCCGCCGAGATAGATCAGCTTCCCACCGCGGTTCCACACCCAATCTTTCACTCGCACATACATCTCGCGGGACCAGTACTCGGGGTGGACGCTGATGATCAGGATCCGGTACTGATCGAGATCGAGCGCTCCGCTGTGGAGATGCGATTCGGCGTAGTAGTCGTAGGCGAAGCCTTCCCGCTCCAACCAGCCGAGTAGCCGCCATTCCGCCGGGGCCATCCCGTTGGTCAGACGCCCGGCGATCGGGTCGGTCACTTCCTCGTCTTCACGGACGACGTTCCCGAGTTCCGGCCGCTCGAATGCGAGAGGGAGGTACTCGTCGTCGGCAAAGCCCCAGACGTTGAACGACCCCGCGTGGGTGTAGCGGATCAGGTCTTGCCGGGCGTTGACCACCGGAACATCCGGGAGCTTGTGGGCGTTGATGTAGTTGCTGCGCCCCCCGAAGTTGTTGTACGCGAGCCACGTATTGGTGCTGGCCAAAACGGCGATGGGAGCGCTCGGTTGTGCGGGGGCGACCACCCAGGGAAACGAGAAGAACGTCCCCGTCTGTTCTCCCTTCGCATGCAAGTAGTACAACCCCGAACGTTCCGGACCGACCACGAAGTTGGTGTGGTGCGGATTGTTGCCGTACCCGACCCGATTCCACTCCACGCCGGTTTGGGTGTAGTCGCCATCCGGAGTGATCTGCATCACCGCGCGTGGCCCGTGCTCGTCGAACCATCCGAGGAGTTTGACGAACTCCCGCTTCCAGCCGTAGCGCCACAGGCTCAGACGATACGGTTCGGTGGCATGCACACAGAACTCGGAGCGTTCCCCGGTCTTCACCCACCGCGGCCAGACGTATCCCAGGAGGCCATCCGCCAGGAGTCGGAAGTGCCAGGGACGCTCGGGATCGACCGTGATCCGGGAATGCTTCGACCCATAGCCCGACTTCACCAGCGTGACGACGTATTCCCCCGCAGGCAGATCGGCCTCGACCGCTCCCCGAGGGGTGGATCGAACAATCGCCTTCGTCTGGCCCTCCTGCTGAAACTCCAGCAGCACATCGGCCAGCGCGACATACCGTTCATCACTCACGTATCCAATGAGCACAGGACACTCTCTCTGTTCAACACCGATGGACAAAACCTCGAGCGCGCGTGGACTCGATCAGCCCTCCCCGTTCAGTGCGAGAAGTTCCAGGGCCGCGGCCCGAATGGCGGCGTGATCCGACGCGGGCACGGGAGACCAGAACGGGGTGACGGGTCCGGTCTCGGCGATGCCCGCCAGTTGGACCGCCGCATGCAGCACGCGCACAGGACTGATGGTGTCGCGCAATCTCTCCAACGGGGCGAACTGACGGCGAATGCTCTCGGCAGTGGCGAAGTCCCCCGCCTTCAACGCGGCGAGCATCCGCATGGAGTGCCGGGGGGCGATGCAAACGCAACCAGAGGTGAAGCAGGAAAGGCCGAAGTCTCGCAGGTGAGTGATCGTCGGCTGCTCCCCCATCCCACTGACGATGGACGACGCTCCAACCGCCTGGATCAGGCTCTTCAGGAACGGATCGTCTGCCGTGTCGGAGCGGACCACGGCGTACTTGATCCACGAAATCAGTCCATCGCCGACCATCTTCTGCACGGTCTCAACGTCGACCATACCGTCCTGCTTGATGTAAAGGACGATCGGCTTGCCCAGCTTGTCGACAAACCGCTGGATTCCGAGCGCGAGCCCCGCCGGCGTCATGGCATCGCGGCTGGGGAGGAGCATCACCGTGGGAAACGCAAAGTCCTTGAGGATGGACGCCTGGTCCATCATCTGGCCGAAGGAAGGACCGACCGATGGCACGACGATGGTGCTCGGCCCCGCGCTTTCGGACAACATCGTGAGCAGAGCCGGGTACTCGGCGAGCGCGACATGCGCCAAGGCCGCATTCCCGCCGTACAGCAAGGTCGTCACCCCCCCCGCCTCAAGGTGCTGAATGATCCGGCGATTGGCGTCGACGTTCCACGACAAATCGTCATGTCGGGCGACGGGGGGAACGGCGATCACTGACCCGGCCAGAATCGCGGGAGTCATCGTTCGGGTATCCATCGGAGGAGTTCACCAGAGAAGAGACGTAGGTGTGACGACGTACTGTCCTCTCGAGCCGAGCGCTGGCGTTCGAGGAGCCTCAGCGTTTCTTGAGCTTCCAGACATCCGGTTCCATGTTGTTTCCGGCGATCATCCAGAGATGATCCCCGTGGACAATCAGGCTGGCGGCGTGTCGGGGTTTCCACGGGGTGTTAGGAAGTTCTTTCCAATCGGCTCCCTCGGCGGAGTACCAGACGTCTTTCCGGTTGCCTCCTTGCTGGTGATAGCCTTCCATCACCCACAACTTTCCATCCCATGTGGCGACATCGTGGTACTGCCGCGGATGCCACGGTGCGGCAGCCGTGTGCTGGGTCCACTTCACCCCATCCGCCGAGGACCAGACATCATTGAAATACTGGCGCGGGGAGGTGGGAGTGTCGTAGGTCCCCCCCCCCAGAACCCAGATGCGTCCCTTCATGACGGCCGAACCGCCGATCATTCCCCGCGGAGACCAATACGGTTCGACCGGTTTGACTTCGGTCCAATTCGCGCCGTCGGTCGAGGTCCAGACATCGCGATAGAACTTCTCCCCTGGCCCGGCGACAAAGCCCGGCATGGTCTGCCCGCCAATCACCCACATTTTGTCATCGTGAACCACGGTGTAGTGGAGCACACGGGGCGCCCACGGGAGGGGCTTGTCGCGATTGACGAATTCCCAGGACTTCCCATCGGTCGAAGACCAGACATCGTTCTGATACCGCCGCTGGTTGGCATCCCCCCCGATGATCCACATGCGATCCTTGTAGACGGCATACCCGGCGGTATGCCGCCCCTCCCAGTCCTTCGTGGCGTCGAACTTCGAGTCCTTGAAGGTGTTCGCACGGACGAGCGTCCACTCGGCCCCGTTGGGGGAAGACCACACCTCGTTGTTGCAAATCAGCGGAAAGAATTCGCGTGCCGAGGCAATCGGGTTCCAGCCGCCGAGAAGCCACATCTGCCCGCGATGACTGACGATGCCGGCCCCGTCCCGAGCGGCCCAAGGGGCCTTCATCGTCACCAGCTCCCACGCATACTCCGGTTCCGCCGACCAAGCCGCTCCGGGCATCGCTGCCACGAGAATCAACCCTGCGATCCACCAACGCGTCCTGTTCATGGGAGCCCTTTGCTGTTGTGAGAACTCGGCTGACAATCACGAGCGAGGGGCGCGCTCCCCGCAGTCCGTTCAGGCGTACTCGGGGAGAAACCGTTTCCAGTTCTCGTAAATGATGTTGTGGAGGATCTCTTTCGAGACCGTGGGGAAACTTGTGCCTTTCACGACATCGTTCACTTTCCATTGCCCCGCGATCACCTGGGCGAGCGTTGCCGAGGGGAAGTCGGAACCCATGATGAGTTTATGTTCGACGCCGTATTCGATCGCCGTCATGAACGCCTGGTAGTGACGTAACGGGCGGTAGTGCAGCGCGGAGATGTTGGTGTAGAGATTCGGGTGCTTGCGGATCAGCACCACGCATTCGGTTTCCCACGGGTGCCCCATGTGGGCGATGACGATCCGCAGGCCCGGACACGCGATGGCAATGTCCTCCAGCAAAATCGGGTTGGCGTACTTGAGCGGCCCGGGCCGCACGAACGACGTTCCCTGATGGATGTTGACGGGAATCCCGAGTGCTTCCGCCTTCTTGAACAGCGGCAGATGCCGGGGATCTTGCGGATCCCAGTTCTGATAGATCGGCGAGCATTTCAGGCCGCGAAAGCCCCGCTTTGTCACGTAGTACTCAAGCTGGTTCACGCAGTCCGGATCGTTCGGGTCGACCGAACACCAGCCGATGAACCGATCTGAGTGCTTTTGAACGAAGTCGGCGATCAGTTCCTGATTCGCATTGATGCCGCAGAAGGGGGCGACGATCCCGAACACAATCACCTTGTCAGCGTCGCGCGTGGCCTCGAGCAGCGCCTCGGGTTTGGAGTCGAATGAGTTCTTGTAATCGACGTTCGGTCCCGCGAAGTACACATCGGACGAAAGCTTCATCTTCGCCCGTTTGGCCTCCCAGGCGAACTCGACGAATTCATCGGAGTAGTGGTCGGGATACCACATCAGGTTGGTGTGTGTGTCAAACAGCATCGTCATGATCCACGGGGGATAACGGTCTATCGGGGAAGACGACCAGCCAACTGGCCGCCGCAATCAGGTAGAAACCGGCATGCAGCCAGATCAGCAGGCTCCAGTCCCCCCGTCCCTCCTTCAGCGCGTCGACGAGTTGGCCGACGAAGGGGGAAAAGGCGATCCCGGCCGCCGCCGAGGCGGTGTTCATCCAGCCCATGACCACGGCCGTGTTTCGACCACCCAGGTCGAGAGTGGCTGCCCACGCCGGTGCCCCCGCGATTCCCGAGAAAAACGAGGCGACGCACAGTGTCTGTATCAATCCCGTGGGTGATCCGGTGAATCCGGCGGCAAACATCCCCAGGGCCGCCAGACCCAATGAGGCCGCCCCCACTCCCGAACGGCTCCAGTAACGCGAACCCGTTCTGCGCTGAATGAAGTCGACCAGGACTCCGCTGAGCAGTGATCCGGCGATGAAGGTCACCAGCGACCACGAAGTCAGCGAGCCCGCGCGCTCCGGAGTGACTCCATAAGCGTATTGCAGCATGGCGGGGAGAAAGGTCACCTGCAGGTTGTAGCCAGCGGCTTTGCACAGGGCCATCACCGCCAGCCCCCACAGGCTGATGGAGGTCAGCAGCTTCGCCAGCGGAATCGGCGTTCCGGGACGCGCTGTGGCCGGAAGGGGCGGGGAATCCGGCGTCCCGACGCTCAACCGGAGCCAGGGCATCTCGCCGGGTGTCGCTCGAAACCACCAGAAAAACAGCAGCCCCCACATCACTCCCACGACAGAGTACAGGACAAAAATCATTCGCCAGGGATTGTCGCGCATCAACCACGCGGTCAGCGACAGGCTCGCGACCGATCCCAACGACATCGCCACCATCAACACGGAGCTGGCGGTTCCGCGCATCGACGCGGGAATCCAATCCTGCAACACCTTGGCTTGATTCGGGACCAGGACCGCCTGCGCGGCTCCGAACAAGAAGCGGATCACGATCAACGCGATCAGGTTGGTCGCGAAGGCGGTGGCCAGCGTCAACAGCGACCAGAGGGCCGCCGATAATGGCATCGCCAAGCGTGTCCCCACACGCTGCCCCAGCCACCCGCCGGGTATCTGGAAGAGGAGATAGCCCAGCGAAAACGCGCCAAAGAGATACCCGAACTGTTCGTTGTTGCAGCCGATTTCCTGTTGAATCGTCGTGTTGGCGACCGCCAGGGCGTGTCGCGTGAGGTAGGCACAACCCGCCGCCCCAGCCAGCAGGCCGAGGACCATGTGGCGGGCCTGTCCAAGTCGCGCCTCGTCGACCAATGCGGGCTGGATTGGATCGGGGAGGGACGACTGGAAGTGGGGCATGCTCACGAAACTCGCTCACCTGGTCGGGCTCCCCGGAGGGAGGAGGTAACGTTTCGCCACTTTCGCTCCGACCGTCCCACTCCCGTAGTAGCCGACCGAGATCTCTCCCACATGGGTCAACAGGTCATAGGCGTCCCAGCGGTTCCAGCCATACTCGAATTCCATCCACAGAATCAGCCGGGCGTAGGCCTCGGCGATGGCGCGTTCCGTGGAACCCTGTGTGGCGACGGCCATCAACCAGTCGGCATGACTGACGCGGACTCCGGTGAGCGGACAACCGCGGACAAGATCGACGGTGATGGTCGACCACGCGGCCATTTCCAGCCCCGTGGCGGAAAGCTCCCCATGTCCCATCGCGGCGTGGGCATCTCCCAGATAAAGGCAACCACCTGGGACGCTCACCGGCAAGAGGATTGTGGCCCCCGGGGCGACCTCGACGAGGTCCAGATTGCCGCCGTGCGGGCCTGCGGGCCCGGTGGTGGGGACTCCCCAATTGGGAGCGGTGCCAATGCAGCCGAGCATCGGCCGGTACGAGATCTGAACGCGCTCTTTCCAGTGAATCACGCCGTCCCGTATCGGACAGACATGCGCGCCATGCGGAACGTCGGTCCCCAGCCACTCGGTGAGTTGTTTGGGGGCACCAGTGTAGGTGGCGCATTGTCCGTCGCGAGGCTCAATGGCGTGGATGGTGACCGCCAGTTGATCGCCCGGTTGGGCTCCCGCCACCACGATCGGCCCGGCGACCGGATTACTGAACGGGACCTGTGATTTATCGCGACGATCCCCAGGATTGCGAATCTGTCCCGACAGCGCGTCTTCCGACTCGACGCAAATCGTTTCCCCGGGTTCGATCTGGCATCGAGGAGGCAGATCCCGACTGAACTCGTAAACCCAAGGGAGGGCGGGAACCCGTCGCATCGGCTTCCTCTTGAATCCACGAGGGAGGGGGCAACGCCTGGAATCCGGACACAGGACCAACGATTTTGTATACAGTAGACGATGCATATCGCGGGTTGTCAACGGACCGGCATGCTCGCTCAGGGCTTTCGCCTTGTTGAAGCTGGGGTATCCGGGGCTGGACCGAAGGGAAGCCCCGGTACGTCGGCCTGGCCGAGTTGGCGGGAGCGAGTCTTGAGGGCTTGCACCGAGCTCCGAGGGGTTGACGCCGCCTTGGGGCACCCGGTGGATTGAGTCGGATCATGGACCGACTCAATACCAGGCCCCCCCCAGTTCACCGCAGGTTGCGGATGTCTCGGGCGAAGCGGCGATTCATGGGGACTCACGGTCGGGTCATTCGTCGCTATTGTGCGGTGGCGTTAACCCTTCGGCATGTGGCTCTGAAGCAGGCTGCTCAAGGCCGGCGACGAGTGAGCTTTATGGCATTCGATGGCCGGATCAGTCTGCTGCAACGCTGGTGACGTTCGTCCACACAGGACCGTTGCGGCCCGATCGACGAGCGTCTGCTACCCGCGTGAGAGAACGTCACGACCGGGAGTGTCGAGATGGCCTGTCGTTTGCACATCGATGCGGCCAGTTTCGTGAAAGCCGCCGTCACTCTGAACCGCGCGGCGCGAATCGAATTGAGCGACGAACAACTCTGCCAATCGGTGAGTGCCGAGGGGCGACGGGTCCTCGCACCGCAACACGACAACCGGGTCTATCCCGCGGTTCAATGTGCATTTCCCTCCGACCGGTCGTTGTGGTTGAATGTGAGCGAGCGCTGCCTTCTCGACATGATTCACGACCGCGTCCGCAACGAAACCTTCCGCAGCGGGAGTGAACTCGTCCAGGCAAATATGAAGTACGTCGGACATCACAACCCGAACCCGAATTCGTTCGTCTGGCCAAGGAAGGCCGAAGACTTCCTTGCGAAGTTCGCATGCGCGAAATCCGTGTTCGACAAGGGCCAACCTTCGTCAATCACCTCACGGTGTCGCCGGGAGCAGGCCCACTAATTCCGGACTTTGTTATGGGGATGATGAATCGCCCCGTCCTGGCGGGCGAGCTCGACTGGTTCCGATTCCCGGACGTTCACCTCGTTGCACAACGATCAACTCGCCATGCCGCGTCGGCATCTTTCGCTGCCGGATTCGGGTTGACCGGCTGGCCCATGAGTCGGTGCCCAGGGAACCCGCAGCAAATCCGCGCCTGGAACGTTTGTTCTGCTGCCTGCTCTGAAGTCGGTTGCAGGCCTTCAATAGCTAACCAAACAACCCCATCCGCCGGTTCCGGACCAACCGGAACCGGCGGATGGGGTTGTTGGCGACAACAATCGTGCCGCTTCGACGCTAGTGTAACGACCTGAAGATACGGGAACTCATCCGCTCCTCCGGTGTTTAATGCACGGGCCCCGGAGGAGCGAAGCATGCGTGTGGCGGTTGAGATCGTATTGTCGGCGGACGAGCGGACGAAACTGACGAAGTGGTCGCCTGGCCGCAGCACTCCGGCACGGCTGGTGTTGCGGGCGAAGATCGTGCTGGCCGCGGCCGACGGCGCCGAGAACAAGGACATCGCCAGTTCGCGGGGTTGCACGCGGCGAACGGTCGGCACGTGGCGGAACCGCTTCGCGAAAGATCGGCTGGAAGGGATCGCACAGGACGCCCCCAGGCCGGGTCGTGGGACGTCGACCCGCGCGAAGTTCGAGGCCGAGATCATTCGCCGCACGACGCAAGAACTTCCTCCCGCCGCCACGCAATGGTCGACACGGTCGCTGGCCAGGGCCGTGGGCTGCGTGCCGTCGCTGGTGCAACGAGTCTGGAAGGACAACGGCCTGGCCCCGCATCGCGTGAAGACCTTCAAGGTGTCCAACGATCCGAAGTTCGCCGAGAAACTGGTCGACATTGTCGGCCTGTATCTGAACCCGCCGGAACATGCGCTGGTTCTTTCGTGCGACGAGAAGAGTCAGATCCAGGCACTCGACCGCACGCAAAAGAGCCTGCCGTTGTTCCCCGGTCGGCTGAAAACGATGACGCACGACTACTAGCGCAATGGCACGACCACCCTGTTCGCGGCCATCGAACTGGCGGAAGGCAAGGTCATCGCCGAATGCATGCCCCAACATCGGCACCAGGAATGGATCAAGTTCCTGAAGCGGATCGACAAGGAAACGCCGAGGTATCTCGATCTGCACCTGATCGTCGACAACTACGCGACGCACAAACATCCCGCCGTTCTGGCGTGGTTGAAAAAGCACCCGCGGTTCCACATGCACTTCACTCCGACCAGTTCGTCGTGGCTCAACGTGATCGAACCCCCAGTTTTTCAGTCGACACGTTCCGCGACATCACGCACGACCGCATCCGCAACGGCGTGTTCCGCAGCGTGAACGAACACGTCGACGCGATCATGGAGTACGTCGAACATCACAACGCCGATCCGAAAACGTTCGTCTGGGCCGGGAAGGCCGAAGATATCCTCGCGAAAGTCGCACGAGCAAAAGCCTCGCTCGATAAGGACCGATCTGCGTGAATCACAACACTAGCTTGGCAGATGGTGTTTCTCGGAAACCCCTCCTGCCGACCGAACTCGCCGATGTCTTGTCGGGAGTCGGCTCGATCAAGGAACTGCTGGACGAGCGAGTCCAGCTTCGACGTTTCGAACGCGTCGATCTCGATGACTGCGGGCGCATGTCCTTCCCCGGCAGTCCAGATCTCCCATCTCAGTCGCGGCACGACGCATCCGGTGACAACGTGCTATCGCGGGTAGAGGGTGAGTGCTGGACATTCGCGGCGGAGAACGGCCGCGAATTCTCGTGACGAACGCGCCAGTTCGACGAATACCTCTTCGAGCCGCTCGACAATCTGGTCCCGTGACAACAACGCCACATCGTCCTTGGAAGCGAGTGCCTCGGCCGCACGGTTCTTTCGCGCGGTAGCCAGCTCCTGCTCGATCTGGTCCGGCATGATCGGTCGGTGATGTCACCGCTCGGAATGCCCGGGCGGTTCAGCTTTCGAGGGTGTTGATCGATGAGGCGTCGGTGCGTTGCGCCGTCAGGCGTTGTCGCGCCAGAAACAGCGAATCGGGCCAGTACCGCATCGCACGCTGAATCTCGGCTGCGTGAGTCTCGGGCCGCGAATGCGTGTAGACCGCGGTCATGCCCAGCGCGCCGCCGGAGCCCGCGGGCTTGTGACCCAGCGTCAACTGCCGCAGCAGCGGGTCGACATTCGCGTCCTGCAGCAACGTTGCGAACGTGTGACGCCAACTCTTCGGGCATGTCACACCAGCCATCCCGGCCCGATTCGCGATCCGGATAAACGAGCGCCGGACCTGATCCGGATCGAGCGCTCCGGCCTCTATCCAAGTTTGGTTGGCCAGCCCGGACCGCTCCACGCGAGTCGGCTCACGACCGACCCGCTCACAATGGCTTGAGATACGCTTCTCCAGTCGTTGGCCAAGCGCCGCCCGATCCGCCTTGGCACCGTCACCCTCAAACAGAGGTCGCAGGAACACCGGCCCGGCGACACGTCCACCGAGATGGGCTTTCAACAGCTCGCTCAGCTCTTCGACCAGCGGCATGTCGCGCTCGTTGCGAGTCTTGACCGACCAGCATAGTTCGGGTTTGTTGCGAATCCGGATCCAACCGTTGTCGAGATCCAGCTCTTCGATGAGCAGATGACACAATTCGCCCGGCCGCATACCGGTCTTCGCGAGGGTCAACTGAACCGCGAACTCCCAATCCCGGCACGACCGCAAGAAGTTCAGTTCAGACTGGGCGTCGAACACGTAAATCTGCTTCGCGTCATCGACACGCATCCGGTCGATGTCAAGATGTTCGAACGGGTTTTGGCTGTAGGGGGGCAGGTGGCGGCGTTGGGCGGCGAACCGGTACAACGAGCGGCACACATCCAGGATGAACCGCAGCCCCTTGTCCCGCAGCAACCTTGGCGGCGTGTGAGCATGCCCGTTCGGCGAAACCTTGCGCTGTCGCAGAAACGCGATGAACCGTGTCGCGTCCAGTTCGTGGGCCGGTCTGTCAGCGCGGTCGCCGGTCGTGAACGCGACCAGGTGCTCAAGTGCCGTCCGGTACCGCCGAATCGTGGCGATCGACAACCGGCGCACGACTTCGTGGTGGGTCAGGAACTCGCTCGCCAGTTCCCGCACCGGGACGGGCGAGAAGCTGAACAAGGTCGGCGCAGCCCGTGTCAACTGGCCACTCACCTGCGCCGCAACCCGCTCGGCCTCGCCCCCATTCAGAGCCCACGCGCTGGCAAACCGGCTTGCGGCGTTCGCGAATGTGCAGCCACCCGGCACCGTGCTGCCGGTACAGCGTCACTCGCCCGATTCGGAACGCGTCGCCTTCTCGAGACCGTCTGGCCCTCTTCGCCTTTGTCCCCATGCTCGATCCCCTTCCGATGCACCGGCTGTGCACCAACTGTTCACCACGAGGCCTCGGACCGGGCAAAAAAAGAAGCCGGAAGTGTTTACCAAGTAACCACTTCCGGCATTCAGCAACGTAACGAAGCGGAGAGGGAGGGATTCGAACCCTCGATGCCCTTGCGGACATTCCGGTTTTCGAGACCGGTACAATCAACCACTCTGCCACCTCTCCGGATGGCTACAAAACTCTCCAACCCACCAGCCAGCAACTCCTGCCGACCTGAACTCGGTTGGACACGGGAGTATACATCCGGTTCTCCCGAGTTGCCAGTTTTTGCGGCGTTGGTTTTTCGCAACGTCCGAACGTGGCGTCGGGTTGTTCCAGGCCCAATCGAACTCTCGCCTCTCGACACCTCGTTCACGGACGCGTCGCGTGCCTGGTCCGGTCGCCTCCCCGGACGCTCCGAATCCATCGCCCACAAAAGCAGCAAACCATTTGACCTCAAGTGGTTACGCTGCTGTCTTCGGGCCGGTCGCGACGGTTGAGTCTGCCGGGGGACCGAGGTTTGTGAACGTTCCGGTCCGACTTCGGATCGGCTGTCTTCAAACACCCGGCGATTCGGCTCCGATCAAACTCCCCCGTGGCAGGTTCCGAAGCGGCTTCCCCATCGGCAGCCTGCACAGCCTCCGATGCGTGGCCACGCGATAGACGACCGGGCCGTAGATCGTGGCGAATTCGTTCCAAGCGGACACATCCTCCGCGCCCCGCAGTCGCAGAATCAGGCTGGCTCGGGTTTCCGCAGGGGTGTGGTTCATGAGGTCGCGGTCTTTCGGACTTCGGGACTTCCGATCTGAAGACCGCATACACCCGCAGGATCTTGCGCGCCACGCGAAAGATTTCCCGGAAGTCGTTCCGATCGCCCCGAAACCCTCGAACACGCCATAAAGGGGAAGGAAGCGATGATCGCTCCCCCCCAGTTCCACCGTTCCGCTCCCGCTCAACCCCGTTCCGCGCGGATCGCTCGGGCCAGCCGCGCGATCCCCTCGCGGATGCCGGACGCGTCTTGCACGCCGAAGCTCAGCCGCATCTGATTCCGGGCGCGGGTCTCGACCGGTCCGCCGTGGCAGATGTCCCCCGGAACGTACATCACGCGTTCCCCCTCCACCGCCCGTTTCCACAGGGGACTGTCGAAGCGGGTATCGGCTCCGGGGGGCAGGCTCAGCCACACGTACAGTCCGCCGTCGGGTCGATGCCATTCCACCCCGTCGACGCCCGCCAGGTGTTCGTCCAGTGCCGACAGCATCGCATCCCGTTTGACGCGATAGGCCGCTCGTACTCGCTCGGCGTGTTGCGCCACGACGCCGTTCCCCAACAACCGGGCGACGATCCGCTGGTTCAAATGGGCCGACCCGAAATCCTCGTTCCCCTTGCGGTCGAACACCGGTTGGACGAGCGACTCCGGCAGCAGCCCGAAGCCGACACGCAATCCCGGCGACAAACACTTCGAGAACGTTTGTGCGTGGATCACGTGCTGTTGGTCGGGGTCCAGGCTCCACAGGCTCGGCAACGGCGTCCCGTCGTAACGCAGCTCCCGGTACGCCGCGTCCTCGAGGACGAACAGGTGTTGCCGAGCCGCACGTTCGCGAACCAGCCGCATCAAGTCGCGGCGGCGCGCTTCCGACAGACACGCCCCCGACGGGTTCTCGAAGTCTCCCACGACGTACACGAGCTTGACCCGCTCCGCCAACCCCGCGCGGTCCAGGTCGTTCAGACGCTCGGCCAACAGATCAATCCGCATGCCGTCCCGGTCCGCGGGAATCGCCTCGATCCGCGCGCCCACCCCGTGCAGGATGCCCAGGTACGCGAAGTACGTCGGGGACGCGACGCACACGATGTCCCCCGGATCGAGCAACGTCTCGGAGAGGATCGACAGCAGTTGTTGCGAACCGGTCGTCGCCACGAATCGCCGTTCGTCGATCGCGTCGACCGGTACGGGATTCCCCGACGCCGCTTCCTGACCGGCGAAGTACCTCCGCAGCTCGTGGATCAGGTCGGGCGCGCCGGCCGGGGCGCCGTATTGCAGCGCGGCGCGGGCCGAGCCGGACTCCCCGAGGATCGCCTCGCACGCTTCGCGGACCAGGTCCCCCGGCAGCGTCAGCGGATCGACCAGCCCAGCCGCCAGCGACAGAATGTGCGGGTGCTTCACCCCCTGCTGCATCAGGAAGCCGATCGCCTGATCCGCCGCCATGCGAGCCCGTGCCGACAGCCGGACGGGGGCGAACGAAGCGCCAACGGTCGTGGTATCACCCGTCAACGCGACTTCACTCGCGGAAGCCAAGTCGGACGGCGGGTTGGACGGTCGCACGGTGGGGACAGGATTGGCGGCGGGTGAAGCGGGGGGCATGTGCCGACTCGATAGAACAGGACAAACGGGGGTGGCGGCGTTTAGGCGACCGGCGGGAAGGAATTGACCGGCCGAATTGCGATGCGTGGCCGGGTTTGAAAAACGGGTGCGTGGCCGGGGTCGACCAACGGGAGCCCCCGGAAATCATCTCGCGACTGCGAGTCTAACGCACCGCATGAATGTCTGCTTCGGGCCGTCCCAATCCCGCAGGGTGCCCACGGGTGGCCCAGCCACCTTGTGGCTGGGTCGCGCAGCGACAAGAAGCCCCACCTTCCGCGCTCAACCCGGGAAAACCCCCACCAACACCAAATCCCTCCAAGCAGCGACTCCGAACCGAACACCCGACCCGCCGTGGCAAGACACCCCACCACCCGCAAGGTTCGGCGATCCCCCCCGCCGCCGATTCCGTCGCCATCCTCTTTCCCTCGGGTGTCAGTTGTTTCGCGGCATTCGTCTCGCTTTCTCCGCCCGCAACTTCTCAATACCCGCCCGAATCTCTTTCTCGAACGGGATCGGCGGCACTTTGGCGGGGTCGAACGGGGGGAGTTCCGGTTCCGGTTCGCCGAGCTGCCGCAACAGCGCACGACTCCGTTCAAGGTCGAACCAACGGATGTAAGGCGGCCCTTCACCCCAGGCCCAACGGTAGGCATGGAGCGCGCAGGTGCGGGCTTGGGCGCGGTCGCTTAGCAGCAGATGGGTTTCCGCCGCGTAGAGGCGTTGCTCCCCGGCTTGCAGTTCCAGCCGCGCATCGTCCGGGCGGCCGACGCGGGCCAAAGCCCAGGCTCGTAAATCGTGGTAACCGGACCTCGGCGTGCCGAGTTTTTTGGTGATCTGGAGCGCCAGCGTGATCGATTCCAACGCCCGTGCGGGGCGATCTTCACTCTGATCCCATGCGGCTCGGAGTGCGAGAAACAAATACTGAGAAGCGATATTGCGATGGCTCACGGCGCGGTCGTAGCCCTCTTGCCATTCCGCGTCGGTCAATTGGCCCTGGTAATACTGGCTCCGGCACGTCCAATATTCGGCTTCTCCAGGGCGATAGATGGCGCTGGGCGGTTGCGGGCGTTCATAAAACTCCGCCGCGAGTTTCTCGGCCTCGGCAAAACGCCCCATCTCGATGGCATCTCCCATTTGATGGAGTATGGCCACCGTCACGCCATCCTGGTCATCGGCCACTTCGGAGAGTTCGCGTGCCAGATCGCGTGTCGCAACGCCTTCCGCAAGCCGATCACACAACGCAAAGCTAACAGCGATGTTTCGCAGTTTCGTTGCAACGTCGGCCCAGTCTTCCACCTGGAGATCGACCTGCAGCGATTTCCTGCACAATTCCAATGCGTCGTACCTTCGCCCCAGAAAGTGATACGCGCCCGCCAGATCATTCAGGATGTAGCTCTGATCCGAGGTCGAGGCAAGGCAAGGCAGCCCCTGGATGTTGTTGCGAAAGAGGGGCTTCAACAACTCCAGAACGAGCGAATACGCGCCAACATGAAGGAGAAGCGTGCGGGACAAATCCCCTCGATAGAAGCTCGCCGCTTCATCCCGCCGGTCGGCTCCCACGAGGCAGCGGTAGATCTCCAGACTGTGGGCCACATGCTCCACTTCCGTCGCCCCCTCCAAATCGTCCGGCGGCAGGCTCGCAAAATGATCGCGGACCGTGTTGAACGTCCGGGTCCGGTCCGCCGTCTCCAGCAGTTCCGCCGCGTGTCCGCGGACAACGGGATGCATCTCGTAACGATTGGAATCGCGATCCCATTGCAGCAAGCCCCGATCTTCCAGCTCCTTCAACGCCCCCTCGAACGCCGTCATCCCCCGGCGGTACTCCGGCCCGTCGTAATAGTCGCGCAGCGCTGCGGTGTATTGCTGGTGCTTCTCCCTTGCTTCGCGGTATTCGACGTTGGCCTGTTGCTTCTTTTCATCACTGAAATAGCTCCATTCCCAGTCGGTCGACGGATCGCTCGGCTCCTCGACCACCTCCGGCTGCGGCGGCAGAAACGGGTTCAACACGGCCAGGATGGCGTACGTCGCTCCTTCGGAAATGACCGCGATGCGTGCCAACAGCTTACGGGTCGGCTCGCTCAACCCTGCCAGCGCGAAGTGCAGGATGTGCGTGTAACGTTGTTTGAGTTCGATTTCGCTCAGCTTCAAGCCGCCGCCGTGGAGCGGGTCGGCCAGCCACGCATCGAAGTCGTACGGCTGCTTGCGATAATCCGCCACCATCCCACACACGATCCGCAGCAACAGGCTGTGCCGCCCGAACTTCTCGGCGAAATCCAGCATCGCCGTTGCATTCCCCCGCACTCCCGCATGTCGCATCAGTGCGAGGGCATCGGCGGGGGCGAGGCCATCGAGCTTGAGGCGGGCCACGCCGTCCATTGGCTTGTGGCTGGCGCGATCTTCGAGGTCGCTCGGGAACAGACGCGTGCTGACCAGGATTTTCGAGGGACCGCAGTTCCGCAGCATCAAGAGCAAATCGCGGTCTTGCGGATTGGTGCATTCGCGGAGTTCCGTCTCGATCTGTTCGTCCCGTTGTTGGGCTTTGTCCCAACGGTGGTAGGCGGTCAGCACCCGCTCAAAGCCATCCAGCACCAGCAGAAACGGCTTGCGGCGCAGTTCCTCGACCAACTGCTGGCCACGTTTATAGTGCGAGGTCTCCCGAAGCGAATCGGGATCGACCCCGGTGATCTACGCCAGCGCATGACGAACAAAGGCGACCAGGGTCGTCCCCTTTTCGTAGAAGCTCCACCAGACGCAGCCGGCCAACCCGGGAATCGCCGAGTCGGCCCAGCGGATGACCCATTCCCAGGTGACCGCGCTTTTGCCCAGCCCGCCGATCCCTTCCACGACCATGACGGTCTCGGTCGACTTCGCCCAGGTGTCGAACTCGGCCAGTTCGCTTGCGCGCCCCACGAAGGTGTGGGTCAGGGTGTATTCCGGAACCGCGTAGCGCTGGGGGGGACGGGGGAGCGGCGACTTCGTGGCGACCGGGGCCATCGGGGCGTTCGATTGGGTCAATCGCACCTGGAGTCGATGCAAAGCGACGTACACCTCTTGTCGCAGTTTGTCGGGAGAGTCGAAGAAACCACAGATTTCGGACGTCTGGAGCCGGCTCCGAAGGAGTTTCAGTTTGGTCCGTTTTTCTTCGTCGAAGTCAATCTCTTCCTCGGTAAACGGGTGATCCTTGTGGGACAGGAAAATCAACGTCGGAATGCCGAGCTTCAACGCATGGCGATACTCCATCTCGGTGATGGAAAGCCGCTCGGGGTTGCGCGTGGAATCCTCGGGAATGTGCCCGTAACGAAGGGCAAAGATGCCGAGATAGACCTGCGACTGCTCGACTTTTTCCAACGAAAACTTGATGGCGTCGGAGTTCCACTCGGCGGAGCCGTACTCCATCTTGACGACAGTATGCCCCTCGCGAAGGATCGCTTCGGAAACTTCCAGGGCCTTCGCTTTTTTCGGCGCGTAACGTGCAGGGGAGTTGTGGTGGAGTTTGACGGAGCTGTGTTCACGTTCACGGAGGGGGAGTTATGTCGACGGCCTGCGCGGGGAACTTGCTTGCCAGAT
>JBIKMW010000095.1:0-27520 GCA_044359065.1 Planctomycetales bacterium
CGCGAAACGACTCGGTCGGTCGCAGGCGCGGTTGGTCGTTCTCGATGTGGACCGTCACGGTAGCATCCGTCGCGACCGGCTGGATCAAGTCGCATCGGAGGGACCGATTCGATTGGCCTCGATCATCGCCGCCAACAACGAGGTGGGGACGCTGAACCCGATTCCGGACTTGGCCGCAGCATGCCGTCGGCACGGGACGCTGTTCCACACCGACGCCACGCAGTGGATCGGTCGGTTGCCGTTCCACCTGGAGGATTTCGGTTGCGACTTCGCCAGTCTTTCGGCTCACAAATTTGGAGGTCCACAGGGAATCGGCGCACTGCTGATCTCGGAATCGGCCCGGTCCGCGTCACTCCGACCCTTGCTCGAGGGGGGCGGGCAAGAGGGAAAACTCCGCGCGGGGACGACGCCCGTGGCCTTGGTGGTCGGACTGGGGGCGGCGTGCGAAATCGCACGCGCGGAACTCGCGTCGGATGCGGCTCGCCTCTCGAGACTGCGAGATCGGCTGTGGGACGGACTTCGCCATGCGGTGCCCGACCTCGTTCGCAATGGGGACCCGCACAACTCGCTCCCCAACAACCTCAATGTGAGTGTGCCGGACATCGACGGCGATGTGTTGCTCAACGGTCTCGCGGAAATCTCCGTCAGCTCCGGCGCGGCCTGCAGCTCGGCCAACCGCGAACCCAGCCACGTCCTGCTGGCGATGGGCGTTCCCCCGGAACTGGCGCGCGCCAGCCTGCGGTTCGGACTGGGTCGCACGACGACGGAAGCCGAAGTCGATTTCGCGGTCGAGTACGTCGTGCGGCGGATCGGCGAACTGCGGACGCGACATGGCCAAGTCTCGTGACCGTCCGATCCAGGCAAGCCACGCACCCGCTCGGTCTCACTTCCCCGCGGTCGCTTTCTCGGTACCGGCGCGTAGCAGTTCCGGGACGTTCACGGTCAGCGTCGCCGAGTAGTGGGTTTTGTCGTACCCCTCCCCCTTCTGGTCGGGGGCCGCGTGATGCACGACCACCAGCACAATGTTTCCCTCGGTCGGAGTGAACTCCGCGCGTCCCTCGGCGTCGGACGTCCGTTCAAAATCCTTGTCGAATCCATCGGCGAGTTTCGCACCTCGCGGCACGAACGTGACCCGCGCCCCGGCCAACGGTTGTCCGTTGAAGTACACGGCGACCTTGACGGGACGACCCGCCGCCGCGTCCACCACCGGGTCGAATTGCGGGACCAGTTCGAGTGTGTGCCCAAGTCGACGGTCGAAGACTCCCTTGGACGAGGCGACTGTGTCCAGCGACGTGCCCGCGTGGAAGCACGTCTTGGCGCTTTTGATCGCGCGGGTCGTGCCGTGCAGAGTATCAAGCGTGTGGACCACCATGTGCGGGCCGGCCGTCGTCGGAATGAAGCGGGCCGACCAATATCCCTCCTTCGGTCCGAAGCCGGTGTCGACCAGCTTCGACTTCAGGTCGGTCGACTCCCCCGAGGGGGCGACCACGCCGATCTTGCACGGAGCCAGCGTGATCTTGCTGGCCAGTTTGAAGTCGCGATGGTCGTTGCCGTGATTGCCGAGTTTCAGGTCGACGTGAACCACGTCCCCCACCCGCACGACGGCGGTGTTGGTTTCGACCCAGGTGTCGTGGGCACGGGAGTATGACGCGAAGCCGCACAAAAGCATGGCGGCCGTCAAGGCATTGCGAACGGTCATGGGTGAGTTTCCTTGTCGAGGATTTGATGTTTTCGTGGGATAGGCTTCCAGCCTGTCTGTTTTCGAAGCTTTCCGAGAAGGGAACGACAGGCTGGAAACCTATTCCACCGGTTCTTTCGCAGCCCGACGCCAAACGCCGACACCAAACCCACTTGTCCGTGTTGCCAAAGCACGGTGCACTCGATCGCGATTCGGTCCTGAACGACTTTTTTTCGATTCACCGTCGCAACGGTACCTGCTCAGCGCTCGCCGCCTTGGAGGTGGCGGGCGATTTCGGACGGAGTCCTTCCACGTCCGCCAAGGTCAGCAGCAGCGACTTGTTGTCCAGAAACGGCGTCGCTCCGATGTTGGCCCAACGGACGATCCCCTCGCTGTCGATCAGGAACGTCCCGTGGTCGCGGTTCTCGGCCTTGTCCTCCGTGGCGGAGGTGTACGTCCCGTACTGCAACGAGACTTCGCTTTGCTCGTCCGCGAGTACCGGGAAGTGGAACTCGCCGTACTCTTCGTACTTCTTCGTCGTGTGCTCGGGCGAATCGGGGCTGATCGCCACCACGCGCGCTCCCAGTTGCCGGAAGTAGTCCAGTTCCTGGTCGATCCCGATGAGTTGGGCCACGCAGTGACTGCATCCGTAACCGTAGTAAAAGACGACGACGATCGGTCCGCCGTCGCGCAATTCGTCCAGAGATACCCGCTTCCCCTGATGGTCGGCGAGTGTGAATCCGGGAGCCGACTTGCCCACCAGGGGATGTTCCTGAGAGGCCGCGATCGCATACGCGCGGTCTTCCAGAATCGTGATCATCGCCTCCGACAGCGGCTGCTTCCGCACCGCCCGTAGATACGCCTCCGCGTCCTTCCGCACATTGCCGGTCGGGATCAACCCGTACGACAAGCACGCCTCCCGACAGCGCTCCAGCCAGTCGGTCTCCGAGACCTCCACCGGCCGAGGCGTCGAAAGGTGATAAGCGACCAACCCGCCATACAGCACCACCACGGCCGCCAAGCCACTCAGAAACCACTTCGATCCCCGCGACAGGCCGCGACCATGGGTGTGCGACGCCCCGCCGGGTAGCGGTGATGTGGCTGGTTCGCTGTCTGACACGGCGTTCTCCGAAACATGGGGACCGAGGGGACACAGTTCTTCAACACGCGGCGCTTGGACCGGGACAAGACCCCGATTGTCCGACTTCCCGTTCCGGTCCGCACCCGTCGGAGAGGCTGGGTTCGGGAACTTGGGGCGGCAAATCAAAACTCTCCGAGCACTTCGCCTCCCTGCTTCGTGGCTGTTACTGACGCGGTTGACGCAAGCCAAGTAATTGGTGCCCGCGAACACACGACTTTGCATCCAAACGGTTCCGTAAAGACTTTCTCGACATGAGGTCGAACAATTCGTGCATGAACTCTGATTAATCGAGGTCGCATTGATCCGGGTCCCTCGACCGATCATGTCGGCCCTTGCCGTGTTGTCCCGGTCCGCCGTTTGTGTGTCGGCACATCGAGAGTGAAGGGCTCCCCGTCGGCGATGATCAGCCGCAATGGCGATTTTCGGTCATCGTGGCAGTCGGGCGCAATCTTGAGCGGCGGACCGATCGACTCCGCAGTGACGACGTATTCGCCCGGAGTCAACCACAAGGGACCTTCGGCGTCTTCGGCGAGGAGTTCGACGAGGCCACCCTCCCTGGTGACGCCAAAGCCCAGCTTCAGCGAGTCGTTCGACTCGTTGCGATACACAGTGACTTGAATCTCCGGCCACGGCTGGCCGTCGACCGTCACCCGACCTTTCGTTCCGCCCGGGACGGACTTGTCGCCCGAGCAGCCTGCGGTGCCCATCGTCATAGCCAGCCCCAAACAGGCCGCGCGCCACGCAGTCGACCACGACCAGTCGGCCCCTCGCCAGGTAGTCATGCCGACACCTCCGTCGCCGCGCGGTCCGGAACGCGGAGCACGAGCCAGGTGTTCACACCGGGCACATGCCGCAACACGAAACGCTCCAATCCCCACGTGGCAAAAACGGTGATCCCGAACAGTGGGACGCAGACCGCCAAAAAGGCGATGACGGCCAATAGACTCCAGGACCAGCGCGGGGCGATGCCGGGACGCGGTGCTCCGAGTCCACCTGTGTCGCGTCGCCGCCACCACATCCAGAGGCCGCTTAGCGAGAGGCCGATCAGTCCCATACAGGTCATGACGCCGAGCATCTGGTTCGCCCAGCCAAACAGACGCCCCTCGTGCGCGGCGATTCCCACACTGACGACCTTGTCGAGCCAGTGTTTCTCCTGAAAGCCCTCACGCTGCAGGACTTCTCCTGTTTTTCCGTCAACGACGAGATTGACACGTTGGGGCCGATTCCCGGTCATGGACTTCGCAGACCAATCTCCCGGCTTGTTCCCCGGAGCGACGACAACGGGATGCGGCAGATGCAGCGGCAGTAGGCCGGTGACCACACGGTCGATCTGTGCCAAATCGGCGGCGGGGATCGGCCCGCGCGCCCGCCGCGGGCCGGTGGACTCATGTCCGGAGTGCTCGCCCTCGTTGGTCTTCGCCTTCGAAGTGTTGGCCCAATCCGAACGAACGACTGCCGTTCCCGTCCAATACCGAATGGTTTTGAAGTAATCGCCCCAGAACTTCGCCCAGGGCAGGCCGCTGGCGATCAGGAAGACCGCGAACCCGACTGTCCAAAAACCGGTCACTCCGTGGAGGTCGCGCCAGAATATCCGCCCTCCTTTCGCCAATCGCGGGTAGACCACTCCTCCCAACCCCTTGACGTTCCGCGGCCACCAGAGAAACAGTCCGGTCAACAGCATCACCAGCGTCCACGATGCCGCCAGTTCGACGATGTTCGATCCCCGATCGCCCAGCAGAAGTTCACCGTGCAAGCGGAACAGGATCCGCATCAGACGCTCGCGTTCCGGCGTCGATGACAAGACCTCCAACGATTCCGGGTGGAGGTACACGCGACGGGTTTCGCCGCCATCTTTGAGAAGTATCCGTGCCGCCGCATTCGGCGACCTCGGAAGCTCATACGACTGGAAGGTCGAACCGGGGAACGCTTTCAGCGCCGCCCGAACCTGCTCCGCGGCTGGCGCACGTTGGCTCAACGTGAGTGTGTCGAACGGGCGATCGATCCAGGCCTCGACCTCGTCCTTGAAAAGATAGGCGGCTCCCGTTGCGGACAGCAGCAGGACAAATGGAATACAGAACAGCCCGGCGTAGAAATGCCATCGCCAGACGGCGCGATAGTCGGGCCATGATCGTGTGCGCGGCGCGTTCGACGACACATTGAGACTCCAGGGCCGTCACCGTCCGGCGATTCATCGCCGGACGGTGACGTGGAAGTGGAAATTCGATGGGAAGCAGCGGGTCAGAATTCGCCCAAAACTTCTCCCCCGGAGCGACTATGCAGGCCACGGTGCACGCCCGCATCAATGTTGTCGCCGAGAAACCGCACGGCTCCGTCGCCAAACAAACAGTTCGCGCCCCCCACGTGGTAGCTGCGGGGAGCAAAAAAGCCCGTGAAGTGAGTCACCACGTCCGGAATCTTGCTGTTGGGCGTCGTGTAACCATTCGTCATCGTGCTGATCGCGCCGGAGTGCGCCCATGAGGTACCCCGGCCACGCAGCGCTGCGCTGGCCGCGCCGCGCCAACTGGTCAGCGTTGGCCAAACGACCTCGAGATTCGGATTGGAATTCATTCCCAGTGAATCGGCGAACGGCGCCCAAGCCCCCCCAGCCGTCAGTCCCTGCGTGGCATTCAGGTTCGCGCTGATCCCGCTCGAACCGTTGAGCGTCTTTTGATAGGGAAACTTGGGCAGCGTGCCGGCCGTCAGCGTGATGTCCGCTCCATCGCTCCGTACGGTTTCACTCATCACGACCGTGTTCGAGGTGCCGTCCGTGAAATCCGATGGACGCACATTCGAGTTTTCGTAGCAGATGCCGTCGGTCTTCCACCGCAGGTCGTAGTTCACCCGCGTGCCGCTTCCCATGCTGATCATGTAATTGATCCCGGCGTAAACGGCACCACCCGCGCCGATGTTCTGTGTCGGGGCGGGATCGCTCGGGCAAAGCAACATCGGAATCGGAGTGGCGAATGCGGCCGCGAACTGCGGATTGGGAACCAGATTGTTGAATGGTCCCGTGAACGCCGGTTTCGCGAAGTCCAACTGGCCTTGCAGCACGGCTTGGTCGAAGTAGGGCATCAGCCTTGCCTGCGCTGAAAAACCCTGTGTGTTCGGCAGATAGTTCTGCGCGTTCGTCAAGGGATACGCTACGAACGAACTTTCGTAGTTGTGCAGCGCCAATCCGAACTGCTTGAGGTTGTTGCGGCATTGCGTCCGCCGCGCCGCTTCCCGGGCCTGTTGCACGGCGGGCAGCAACAGCGAAATCAGGATCGCGATGATTGCGATCACCACCAAAAGTTCGATCAACGTGAAACCGCGACGCGGCGCACGCGCCTCGAAACGGGACATGGAGTGCTCCTGGAAAAGAAAAACGTGGTGCAAACTGTCGGACGGCCAACCGGCAGGACGCGGCGGTCATTCGACCGCGGATCGCGCGCTCCCCCGTGCGTCAGAACCCGTCTTGTGGAGAGCGAGCCAGGCACGAAAAGAGCGCGCGAACCGGGGCCGATACGGACCAGGCCGGTTACATCGCGCGCAGCGACGCCCGAAAGCGATGACGATCAAAAATCACGGCTGCGAGCAGCCGTGGCGGGGATCGGCTCTACGCCCCGGCCAGTCGCGGCGGGGGGAGCGGCGGCATCAACTCGCACTCGTCCAGGCGGGTGGAGGAAGGGCGATCCCAACGACTCTCGTGCGTCATCGGTCGCCAGTCCCAGGCGACCACCGGAAGCATCGGCGGGAAACCCAGGCCGAGCGTGTTTTCACCCCGGCACGAGGCCTCCAGCCAGCCAATCACCACCTCGCCACGCCAGTCCTTGCCCAACGCGGCTTTATCAGGGGCAACTTTCCCAAGCGCAACTTTGCCGGTGGCACTGGGCTTCGAAGTCTGCGCGATCGGGCGTGAACCCGTCGTCGACGACCGGCCCCGAACGGACTGCAATCGCCCCTGTGACAGCCCCGGCGCCGCGCACAAAGTCGACGCATCGACTCGGTGAATCGCGGGTTGTGTCGCGAGTGCGGCGGCGGACTTTCGGGCCAACGCGGGCACTCGAACGCCATTGCGCGCGGCCCACGCCACCTTCTGGGCATGGTTGAAGCAGCAGCATTTTTTCCAGCACTGGGCGGCGGAACGGCAGCCACACGCACGATGCTGACAAGGGAACGGTGCCGACAGGTCCTTCCCCTGTTCCACGGAACCCGAAGGCCTCCACGCGGGGATCATCGGTGCGCACAAAGACGCCAGCAACGCGATCAGCACGCATTGCCGCATTCTCTGCGACGAACTGATTCTCAACCCGGACCGCATGTATCCAACTCCACCCGTCACGCCATCGCGCGAGGGGGATGACCTGTGCGGCTCACTCTCCACTCTGGAGAGGCTAACCGGGTGCGTGACAACTTTCCAAGTCAAATCGCCTCGAAAAATTGTCGCACGCATTGGTTCGGGGAGAACTCTCCCGGCTCACGCATTCGCGATATCCGGGCGGAAGCGCCTTTGTCCGCGCAGGCTTCGATTCAACCAAACAGTGCCGCCACCGGCTGGCCTCCATCCGTCAACGGGACTGGCCGCGCTCCATCGCGCAGTTCCATCGCGGGATCGGTTCCCAGCGCCGCATGGATGGTCGCGTGGAAGTCCGCCAGGCTGACGGGCGACTCGACGATCTTCTTCGACAGTTCGTCCGTCACGCCATACGCCCCCCGGTGCCGCAGACCTCCCCCCGCCACCAACAGCGAGAACGTCGAGCCTTGATGCCCGCGGCCACCCCGTCCGTCGAACTCGGCGGGCCGGCCGAACTCCGTCCCCAGCACCACCAGCGTTTTGTCCAGCAGGCCCTGCTCTTCGAGGTCTTCGATGAGAGTGGCCAGCGCGGCGTCGAGTTCGCGAATCAGCAGGTGCTGGTTGACTTGCCCCTCGTTGTGCGTGTCCCAACCGGTTCCGTTCAGGAAATTCAGGTTGTGCGACACCTCAATGAACCGCACCCCGCCTTGCACCAGGCGCCGCGCCAGCAGGCACCGCCGACCGAACTCTCCCCCGTACCTCTCGCGCAGGCTGGCGGGTTCTTTGTCGATCTCGAAGTGCCGCAGAAACTCCGGTCCCGCGAGGCGAATCGCGTCCCGCTGGGCCGAGGCATATTCGGCGATATTCCCCTGAGCGCTGTGCCGCAACGGCTCCAGCAACCGTTCCCGCGCCGCCGCCCGTTCGTCGCTCACATGCGGAGGACGGCTGAATCCCTTGGGACCTTCGTTCGTGTCGACCAGCGAGATCGGCCCGTACTTCGCCCCGAGGAAACCCGGTCCCCGAGCCGGGTTCGGGTACCCGATCAGCATGTACGCCGGCACGCTCGAATTGACCGCCCCCTTGGTGTACGCCACCGCCGAACCGAGCGATGGATACACCGCGTTCCCGCTGATCATCCGCCCCGTGTGGACGAGGTTCGTCGCGAACGCGTGCTCATCCACCACTTTGTGGTTGATCGTCCGCAGAATCGTCATCCGGTCGACGACCCGCGCCGTCCTCTCCAGGTGCTCGCACACGCGCACCCCCGGCACCGCCGTCTCGATCGACCCGTAATACGATCCCGCCTTCTTCGGCTTGGCCTTGGCGTCGCCGAGCTGTTTGGGATCGAACGTGTCGATCTGCGCCATACCCCCACCCAGCCACAGGAAGATGCAGTGCTCGGCCTTGCCGAGGGGAATCGGCGCATCGCTTGCCTTATTGTCGGCGCGTGCCGGGGACCACCCGGCCCCCGTCCCGAGCAGCCCTGCCCCAGCCAGACCGGCCCCCAGAAACCGCCGCCGCGTTGCCCGCCCCGATTCGTCCACCTGCATGCTCAACGCCTCCGTCCACGCACGAAGCCCAGACATGTTCCACACACGATGTTACCGTCCCTCCGCCCACATGTCCGCGCGAAATCCCACAGGCCCGGGTGGCGGATGTTGCGTGATTTCCGACGCTTGTGAGCCGGTGTTTGCCATCATCCACCCGAGACGTTGAATTCCCGACAGCATGCGGACTGCGGGGCTGTGCCGCGCAAGGGCGTGGGCTTCGGGGGCTCGGCTTTTTCGGAGGCGTTCGAACCCGTGCAACGGGTCGGAAGTTTGGTATTCTGGCGATTCCGGGCGAATTCGCGCCCGCGTGCCATTCGTTTGCGTCGGCAAGCGTCCGGATCGGACGCGGTCCGTACTTCGTCGAGGCGTCCCCATGCCGGTCAAGGTTCGCTGTTCCACTTGCGACAAGGTCCTGAACGCTCCGGATGCGGCGCGCGGCAAGGCCATCAAGTGCCCCGGCTGTCAGGGAAAAATCTCCGTCCCTGCCGAAGGAAGCGGCGGAGCGGCGGCGGCTTCCAAGAAAGCCAAGCCGAAGAAGCCGGTGGACGAGGACGAGGAGTTCCTGTCGACCCTCGATTTGGACAAATCGGTCGACGCGGAATCCCCCGTGTGCCCGAAGTGCGGGGCCGATGTCGACGTCGAAGACATCGAATGCCCGTCGTGCGGAGTGAACGTCCAAACGGGGCAACTCAGCAGCAAGCGTCAGAAGAAGGCGGCGCTGAAGGGACAGGATCCGGACGACTACTACAAAAAGGCGATCCCGGATTCGTGGAAGTTCATGATCCGGCATACCGGGTATGCGGCGCAGGCCGCCTTGTTGGGAACGGTGCTGGCGCTGCTCGTCGTCGGGTTGATCGTGGTGGCCATGATCATTCCCAAGGACAAGATGCCCCCCAAAGTGTTTTGCATGGCGTTCGCAACGGCGGCGTATTTGGGCATTCCCGGTTGGTATTGGCACGTTTTTCTGGCCACCGTCAAGCATACGATGGGGCGGAAGGACCAGCTTAAGGACGTGAAGTTTGACATCGTGACTTCGATGGCCGACGGGATCAAATTCACCCTGTGGTCCGCGGTGTACTTCTTGCCAGCATCGATCGCGACCCGTTTTCTGGTGCCGATCGTCGGGGTGCCGAATCCGAACGACGTGGTGAGTTTGTTGACGTTTTACGGGGTCCTCGTCGGTCCGCAACTTGTGATTTACGCATTCGCTGCGCCGGCGTTGGTGCACTTGTCGAGCTATTCGGAGTGGCGGGGGTGGGTGCTGCCAATCATGCTCGGAAAATTCGTCCGGGTCCCGGGGCAATGCTTGCTGTGGATGGTGACCGCCGTGATCGGAATGTTGTTTTCCGCGGTGCTCGTCGTCGCGGCGATGTTCACCTGGACGCTGTTCCTCGTGGGTATCGTTGGCCCCATCGTGCAGAAAATGGGGCAAGCTGCCGCCGAAGCCGGTGCCCAACAGCAGGAAATCCAGTACGGCATGGCCGCAGTGGCGGCGGTGGTGGTTCTGTTGCTGGTGTACCTCACGCTGTTCGCGATGGCGTTCGGGGTGCTGTTCGCAGGACGTTCGGCGGGGTTGTTCGGGTTCTTTTGCAAGGACAAACTCGACCTCGTCGCCCGCCCGGCGGAACAGAAATGGGTTTCCAAGTCCCGCAAACTCGACGAAGACGGCAATCCCATCACCCCGGTGTGGGTGACGATCGCCGGAATCATCGGTGTCTCGTTGCTGTTCGCCGTCGCGGCGTACATCATCATGCGACAAATGGGTTGACGGCGCGATGGGCCCGAAACTCGCAAGGACCGTTCCCCGCCGACCGACCTTCCATGCGGGAGCAATCATCGCGCGAGTCGGGTTGTCGTCGGGCGGGGTTCCGCAACAATTCATCGAGTTGGCTTCGCGTCCCCCGGATGTCGGGGCGCGGCAAGGTCCCCGAGGACCGAGTCCCGCCTCGCGAGAGACCTTCGCACACGGAAATCCCGATTCCCGCCCACCCTTGACGCCCCGCGACCGATGATCGGGGGCCGTTGTCGATCAGGCCCCCTCCGCTCCATGCCCGCCCCACGCCCCCCCAACCGCGATCTGTTCGACGACACGACGATGACGTTTGGCGAGCACCTCGAGGCGCTCCGCACGCACCTCATCAAGGCGCTGGTCGGACTGGTGCTTGGGGTGTTGGTTTCGCTGACGTTCTCGCACCACATCATCCGTTACGTGCAGACGCCGGTCGTGCGCGCGATGGAAGAGGTCTTCGGTGTTTCGGCGGAGACCAAGCCGATCGAGAGCATTCCGATCTGGAGTCAGGTTTCGCGCTGGTGGTCGGGAACCAAGGTCGAACCGGAGGCGGCGCCGACGCCGCCCACCGCGCCGGAACCGATGACCGTCACCCTGGATGTCGATGTCGCGGATTTGGTCGCGGTGGTCGACAAGGTGTTGCCTGGCGTCCGCCCCAAGGCTTCCGAGGGAACACCCCCGCCGACGGGACGGGTGCAACTGAAGTCCCGCGTCGCCGAATTGGACGAATTGCGGGCGGCGATGCGCAAGGAGATGTTTGCCGAGAACCTGCGCGCACGGACCGACGGTCCGGACGAAGCCTTCATGATCTATCTGAAGGTGTCGGTGGTGACGGGCCTCGTGCTCACGTCGCCTTGGGTCTTCTATCAGTTGTGGATGTTCGTGGCGGCGGGGCTGTACCCGCACGAGCGGCATTACGTTTACAAGTACCTGCCGCTGAGCGTGTTTCTGTTCGTCGGCGGGGCGCTGTTCGCGTTCTTCGCGGTGATTCCGTTCGTGTTGACGTTTCTGTTCCAGTTCAACGCGTGGCTGGAACTGCGGCCCGAAATGAAGATCGGCACGTGGCTCAACTTCGCCATGTTCCTGTCGCTGATGTTCGGAATCAGTTTTCAGTTGCCATTGGTGATGGTATTCCTCGAGAAGCTCACGATCTTCGAGGCGAAGGACTATCGCGAGAAGCGCCGCATGTCGATCCTGGCGATCTCGATCATCTCGATGCTGCTGACACCGTCGGACCCGATCAGCATGGTGCTGATGATGGTGCCGCTGATCATCCTGTACGAATTGGGAATCGTGCTGTGCGGCGCGCCGGAACCGGCGAAGAGTCCGTTCCCCGGGGGAGCGAAATCATCATCGCCCAAAACCCCTGCCACGGGTTCGTCAAAGCCGGCACCCGCTCCCGAGAACTGGGCCTCTCCCGTCGCTCAAGCCGCCGCACCCGCGAACAACATCCCCAACGCGGCCCCGGCCGCTGATGCGCCCGTCGACGCCCTCGCGCAGGTGATGCCCGTGCTTCCGGTGCCCGAACGCAAAATCGACGAGGAGTCCCCCGAAAAAGAGGGGGACTAACCCGCACGAGTTGCCGGATGAGTGACGCGACGAACGGTCACACTCGCGCCCGGATTGCCCAGCGCAACGGAGGTCACTCAACGCGTTCTGTGCCCCGGAGTACTTATCCGAAAACCCGGTTGCTCTCGTTCAAAAACCCGCCACGCGGCGGGTTCCTGGAACGCGTCAGACGATGTTCGGAAAGTTGATGCAGTGACAGACGCCGGGACTTCCAGGCCAATCACTTTTCCGTCGGCACGGCCGCAGGGGTCGCAGCGGTCTTCTCCGCAGAGTCTTTCACCGGTTCCGACGCGGGCTTGGTCGTCGTAGCATCAGCGACCTGTCCTGCGGGAGCGGGCTCCGTACCGGGCGACGGACCGGCGGGCGTCGCCGCCGGAGCCGCGCGGTACCAACGCGGCTGAATCACCACCGGACGGACATCGAGGCGCATGTTGGCGACGGTCACCGCGTCGTGACCGCGCACGTCCGTTTGCCAACCGTGGGTGTCGGCGGCACGGTACAGCTTGAATTCCCAGCCGTGCGTTTCTGTCTCCGACTCCATCGACGCGGCCACGTCGAAAGCCAATCCTCTCGCCTCGCCGTGGCGATTCGTCAAGACTTCGGCCATCACATCCGTGATCGTGGTGTTCCCGAGGATATCGGCAACGTGCAGCTTGCGGCCCGACCAAGGAACGAAGTCGGCAGCAGCGGGCTCGATGCGACCCTGCGTTTGCTTGGGCTCGAAGGGGGTGATCTCAAGCGTCTTCAAATCCATCCGGTCGCCGTGGTCGAGATAGCTCAGCTTCACGTTCGAGACGTTGAAGCGGGTTTCGCCCGGCTGCTTTGTGGCGGCCGAACAGTCCATGAAAATCGCCCCCTTGTAGCCGACGACTTCCATTTCGCGTCCTTGCCGGACGACGACGGCGGTGTCTTCGTCGACGCCGATTCCGTAAGGGATATTGGCGGTCGTCATCGCCAGCACGGCGCGGGCAAAGCGTCCCCGCACCAGGCAATGCTGTTCGACGAACCAGTTGGAGCCCAAAAATCCCAAGCCGTTGGCCAATTCCTTGCCGTGCGAGACGCCGCTTTGCAGCACACGCAACACACCCGCCGGGGGATGCGAGAACATCGTGCCGCTCATCATCGCAGCGCCGGCGCTGGTGCCAGCGATCACTCCGCCGTCCCGATACAACTTGCGCACCGTTTCCAACAGCGGCGTGTCGGTCCCGTCCTCGCGGTAGAGGGCCTTGGTGATATTGGCCTGGCTCCCACCGGTGAAAAAGACCCCCTTCACCTTGGAGACGCGCTCAACCCAGTACGGGTCGGCAGCGACCTCCTTGTAGTCCTTGTCGATGTTGCGGACGCCGAGCGGGACGATGAACGCGTTGACGTTCAGCCGTTTCAGCATATTGACGATCTTGGCGCCGCTCTCCATGGGCTGGGAACTGGCGGTGGGGAACACGGCGATTTCCGAACCCGCACCTCCAGCGAGCTCAATGAACCGCGACCAGATCCCGTCGGCCTTGTCCTCGAAGCGGAGGGCGCCGCCAATAATGACCAACGACCCCAACGGAGCCGCCGGGGCGGGGGACGCGTCCGATGCAGCGGTGGACGAAGCGTCGACGGGCATGTCTCCCGCTCGCGCGACAGAGCCGGCAAGCGATCCGATCGCGATCCAAAGGCAGCACGAAATCGCGGCGGTTCGCGAACAGCGGGCGGAGTGACTCGGTCCATGTCGCATCGTGCGATGTCTCCTGTCAATCAAGGACTTGCGCGGCCGGAGCCTGTGTTCAGTCCTCGTACAAATGGACGGCGACCTTGCCGTCCCTGGTGATGTAACCGCGATACAGGCCTTCCGAGTTGTACGACATCGCGAAACGGCCTTGGGGGTCGAGAGCGATGACCGCCCCCTCGCCACCAGCCGGTTTCAGCTTGTCCTGAATCACCACATCCGCCGCCGCCTGCACTCCCAACCCCTTGTAGGACACGAGGGCGTTGATGTCGTGGGCGACGCTCCAACGGATGAAATACTCGCCGTGCCCGGTGGCGGAAACGGCGCAACCTTCGTTGTCAGCGTACGTTCCAGCACCAATGATGGGTGAATCCCCCACACGTCCGGACCGCTTCTTCGTCATGCCGCCGGTGGACGTGCCAGCCGCCAGCACACCTCTCGCATCAACGGCCACTGCACCGACCGTGCCATGCCCCTCTTTCTTTCGCTCTTCTTTCAGCGCTTCCTGCAAATCGTTCCAGCGGCGTTCCGTGTAGAAGAACTTCGGATCGACGATTTCCAGTTTCTGCTCCTTGGCGAATGCCTCCGCACCGGGGCCGATGAGCAGCACGTGCGGGCTCTTCTCCATCACGGCGCGGGCTGCGGAAATCGGGTTACGGACGACGGTGACCCCCGCGACCGCACCCGCCCGTTTGCCGCTTCCTTCCATGATCGAGGCGTCGAGTTCGTTCTTGCCGTCCCGCGTGAAGACTGCCCCGCGACCAGCGTTGAACAGCGGATCATCTTCCAAAACACGGATCGCAGCTTCGACCGCATCGAGGCTGGTTGCCTCTTTCTGTTGCAAGCGTGCGTAACCCGCTTGCAATGCGGCCTTCAATCCGGCCCGCAATTGTTTGTCGAGTTCGGGGGTGACCTTGGCCTTCTCCATGCCGGTCCCGCCGTGCACCCCCAGGACCACGTTTTCAATGGGTGGCATGTCAGCCGCGACCGCCATCCCACCCGCGCTCGCTGTCACGATCAACACACCTGCCATCCATGACCAGGAAAACGTGCCCCGACGCATCCCGCCGCCCCGTTCGACTCTGGTAATCCCGCGAATCATCCCAGCGTTCCTTGTGGGGCTCTGCAGAGGTGGGGCTCGACGTCGATCGGCAATCCGGGCTGATCCGTCAGCCGTCGTCGATGCGAACCGGCGGACGAGGCCATCGCCCCCCCGCCGAGGTTGCCAGAATTGTTCCAACCGCATAGCCGCACACGAGTTGAATACGCAAATCGGACGCCGCCTTATAGTGCCCAAAACCGACAGGTTCCAGCCCGGTTATGGCTGATCCATCAAGATTGGCTGAAATCGAACTCTGACGACCTCGGTTCTTATGGCCCTCGGGGAGCGACAAAGAGAGCCTCAAAGGGGCTGTAACCTAAATCGAGAATGGTGGTTACGACAATCCTGCACAACACGTCTTGATTGTAGATTTCAGAGTGATATCATTTTGTTATTCAAGAGATATTTGTGGGGCGGGTTTCACTGGCTTGGCGCGTGTGCGTTGCATGCGGCAGGGGTGACTCCTTCCGCCCGACATGGAACAGGCGATCATCATGGCACGGTCACGAGACGGTCTCGGCGAGCGACAGGAACGACACGAGGAGCGGGAGCTGACCGCGACCAGCGGATGGTTTGTGCTGGCGGCGATCCTGGGAATCCTGGTGCTCGCCGTTGCGCTGTTTCTGAGCTTCGTCCTGACGGCGGCCGGGCCCGGCGGACCGAACCCCTTACTGTTGATTCCGGCGATTCTGGCGGTTGTCGCGGCTGTGTTCCTGATGCCGGGGATGTTCGTGAACGCCCCCAACACCGCGCGGGTGATGCTGTTGTTTGGCGACTACAAGGGGACGGTGCGGGAAACCGGGTTGCTGTGGGTCAACCCGTTCTACACGAAGGCGAAGTTGTCGCTGCGAGTGATGAATCTCGAAGTCACCAAACTCAAGGTGAATGACAAGGGTGGGAACCCGATCGAAATTGCGGCGGTGGTTCTCTGGCGGATCGCCGACACGGCGCAAGCGTTGTTTGACGTGGCGAACGTCGAAGATTACGTGCGGACGCAGAGCGAATCCGCATTGCGGCACCTGGCGAACTCGTACCCCTACGATCACGGCGAAGAGGGAGAGACGACGCTGCGCAGTGCCGTCGAGGAAGTGTCCGACGCCCTGCGGAAGGAACTTCAGGAACGCTGCCGGGCGGCGGGTGTCGCGATCGACGAGTCGCGATTGACGCACCTGGCGTACGCGCCGGAAATCTCGGCGGCCATGCTGCGTAGACAACAGGCGGAGGCGGTGATCGCCGCGCGGTCGAAGATCGTGCATGGCGCGGTCAGCATGGTCGAGATGGCGCTCAAGGACCTGGAATCGCGGGGAGTCGTGGACCTCGACAACGAGCGGAAGGCGGCGATGGTGAGCAACCTGCTGGTCGTGCTGTGCAGCGAGTCGGATGCGACGCCCGTGATCAATGCAGGAACGCTGTATCCGTGAGCCGCGATCTGTGGAGCGCAATTGGCGAACGAAACGGGATCGCGACGGGAAATGTCGGCTAAGGGAAAACCTCCCGCACCGTGGCGTAGATGGATCGATCGATGAAGCCACGCAAGCCGTTTTTGCTGCGACTCGACCCGGCGGTGCACGCCGCCATTGAGCAATGGGCCGAGCAGGAACTGCGCAGCGTGAACGGCCAGATCGAGTGGATCTTGCGCAACGCGGTGCGGGAGCGTTTTGGGCGGGAACCTGTCGCCGAAATCGTGGCTGACGAGCACCACCCGTCAACTTCGCCCGCTGTATCGACTTCGCCCCCAGTTACGCACGGGCCATCGGGGCCGCCACAAACTCCGGAGGCGAAATGAATGCGATCTCTTTTGATCAAAACGGCTTCGCCGTCGTTCCGGATGTGATCGATGCCGAATTGTGCGCGACTCTACGGAGTCTTTCCGACGAATGGTCGCGTGCGGGAGCCGGGACGCGGTCTTTGCTTGCGTCGGATGCGGACGATGGGCCGGTGCGGTGCTTGGCTCGGCGATTGATGGGGCATCCCGTTGTCAGCGGCTGCCTGCCGAGCGACCCGGTGGCTGTGCAATGTACGTTTTTTCGGAAGGTTGGCGGACAGCTTGCCCGAGGCGGGGCGAATTGGTTCGTCCCCTGGCATCAGGACGGCAGTTTGCCATGTCGACCGGGTGTCGGACGCGTCGAGGTTTCGCGGTGGTCGATTAAAGAAGGGGAAGCGTTTGTCGCGGCACCGGCCGAAGTTCTCGAAACGGTCGTGGCCGTGCGTGTGCATCTGGACGACAGCCGCGAGGACAACGGCCCCCTGCTGGTGTGGCCCGGTTCGCACCGCGCGGGGCTGCTGCGCGAGTCCGAGTTGGACGAACGGAGCAAGAGCGAGCCGCGTGTGGCCTGCACGGTGCCGGCCGGGGGAGCGATCGTGATGCGGCCACTGTTGGTGCACAGTTCGAGGCGGAGCCAGACCAACGCGCCGCGACGCGTATTGCATTTCCTGTTCGGACCGACGAAACCCCCTTGGGGTTTGCAGTGGAATGTCGCGGTCGGTGGTGGTTCGCTTGCTCGCGTGCCGTCCGAATCGACTTGAATCGACCACAATGGCGAGCGAGTCTGATCCCCGCAAACACTTCTCCTGTATATGCTTGCGATTGATAACGAATCTCAGGGACGGCGTCGATCGCGGTGGCGTGCCGACGAATCTCAAGATGCCGCTTGCCGCAAAGGCCTTGGAGAAGTTGCCACAAACCCGGCAACTCTCGCTTGCGAGCGTGGATTCACGCCCCTAAAATGCAGGACTTCCCGAATTTTTGACGATCGCGGGACTGCCGGGGTTGGGCGGTCGCGTGGGCCATTGGAAGCGAGCAGGTGCGGCATGGGTATGGAATGCGACTACTGTGAAAAGAAGCCGGTGTTCGGCCGCTCGTACGCACAACGCGGGAAGGCGAAGTACTTGGGCGGTAACGGTCGCAAGACGACCGGCATCACCATCCGTCGGTTCAAGCCGAATTTGCAGCGCATCCGCGTGCAGGAAGGTGACAAGGCCGTCGTTCGTCGCGTTTGTGTCGCGTGCATCCGCTCCGGCAGGGTCCAAAAGGCCGTCGTCCGCGCTCCGTTCACGTTGCCGACGGCGAAGTGATTGTCGCACTCCGGCGACGCGAAGTGAGTGTCGCCCGTTGCCACCCCAAGCCGTGGGGTGGCTGGACGCGTGAGTGGTCCTGGATGCAGGTTCACGTGCCGCGGAATGCTTGAGCTTTCCGTCGTTGCGGCGGGATGGTGTCACGATGTCAGATGACAGCACACGCGGCCCCGCACTGGACCGAGCGACCGTCGCCAAGGTGGCGACGCTGGCTCGCCTGAAATTGACCGACGCGGAGATCGACGAGTACGTCGGTCGCCTGGGGGCGGTGTTGGAGTATGTCCATGTGTTGGACGAACTCGATACGTCCAACGTCGAGCCGCTGGTCCATGCGTTTGAGATGACCAACGTCTTTCGGGTGGACGAGGTCCAACCGTCGCTGCCGCGCGCCGCCGCGCTGGCCAACGCCCCCAAATCCGACGGGCGCTGTTTTCTCGTGCCGCGCATCATCGACGCGGGCCCCTCGGCGTAACGTCGAGTCGTGGCACCCCGCCTTTCTTCGACTCGGTCGCACGCTGGCCGCGTGAAACCCGTCCCGTTATCGGCGAACCATTCCCGATCCTCTCCCGCCCCATTCAGTCGGTTTCGGACCAGTCGCTGTCGGACCAATCTGCGAACAACGAGTCCAGCAGGCTGGCGACTGCGGATGCGTCCCGAGGGGCGGAAGCTCGGGGCACCGGCGTATCGTCGACTTGCGACGACATCGCGGCATGGCTGACCGGCGTTACGACGAACGACACCGCTTGCATCGGCGCTACCAGCCCCGCATTCGCCACGTCGACGGAAAACGTGTCAGAAAACTGGGTGGCCGAAACGTCCGATCCGGTCGACGCGACGAACGAGATGGCTGCGGCCGTCGCGCTGGCGGCGTGGGCGGAGGCGGACGAGGGTGCTCCCGACGCGTTCCGCGCGATCGAGGTGAAGGCGAAGCCGACGCTGTCGTGTTGCACCCAGATGCCCGGAAACGCCGCGAGGATGCCGTTCTTCGTGCCGACATCCGTCGTGAACAGATGCACGCCCGAGTCGTTGTTGTACAGGCGGAACAGTTCCGAGGTGCCGGGGACCTTGGCATTGAAGACGTTGCCGACGGTTCCCTCGGCGTTCCAGCCGCGCGTCAGCAGGAAGTCGCGCTCCGCAGCGTTGGTCGTGTAGTAGTGGGTTCCCTTGTTGGGGTTGTACATGCGAAACAGCGCCGCCGCCCCTTCGGCCCCGTCCTCGGCCACGGCGAAGCCCGATTGACCGGTGGATTCGTCGCGGAGACCGATACGGACCAAGGCGTCGAACTCGCTCTTGCTGGTCGTGAAGAAGTGGAAGTTGGCGTTCGGATTGTAGAGACGATACATCCGATTGCCTTGCTCCCAACCCATGTCCTGTAAGGCCGCCCAGTCGAGCGAAGTCACGAACAGCCGCTTGGCGGCGGGAATCGTCGACACCAAAATGGCCTGCTGGGAATCGGATGTCACTCCAGTCGCCCAATGGCCGCCGTCGGTCGTGGCCGCCGGTTGGACGCCACCGTTGACCCGCGTCGCTTCCGCTCCGTTGAACGTGCCCGACACGACCTTGGACGTGAACGGGGCCAGTGTGCCAAATCCCAACACATGGCCGAGTTCGTGCAGGGCGACGGTGACGAAATCGGTTTTCCCTGCGGGAACTGCCGAGCCATCGGTGCCGAAGTACCAATTGGCGTCCGACGAGAATGCCATGGAACCCCCCCAGAGCCCTACGTCCTTGGCCGGGGAAGACAGTGCTCCCTGCTGGCCGCGGGCTTGCACCAGATCGAGCCAAGCGGTCGAACCGTTGGCGTTGTAGCCACCCGGTCCGGCTTCGGCCAAGCGGGACGATCCGAAGGGAATGGCCCCCACATACACCCGGATGGTATTGGCGGCGATCGTCTGGTTGTCGATCGAGAGGGACAGCCGGCGCGACGGATCGCTCGGGTCGAGCTGCGACGGCGAGTCGATCACCGCCGACCACGTGTTGCCGCCTCCCGGATTGATGGCGGCCAAGGCATCGGTGAACCGGTTCTCGTACGATGCGGCGGCCAAATCGAGCAGCGCTTTGCGTGCGGGGTCCGTGAAAAAGCCCGACGTGTCGTACGTGTAATCGAACTGGATATCGATCTTCGCGAGGACGCGGCGCTCTTCAAGCGTTTCCAGGCGATCTATGCGACACGTCGCGGATCGGGGCCGAGTCCCCTGCACCGCGGCAGTCGCCCGGTCGGCCCACGTCGCCCCTCTCAACGTCGCCACATCCACCGCCAAGGGGGTGTCCGGTCGGTCACAACGCGTCCGTCGTTGTTTTCGCCACACGGTGGGACTCCTGATTCGTTGCGCACTCGACACCGACCTGCAGGGGCGTCGAGTGCGTGAGAGATGGCGTGAAGGGGCGTCGAGTGCCGGGCGTTGGGATTTCCGTTTCTTCGCCGATGGTGACGGGGCTCGGCACACCGGCGGCTGCGTCACAGTAACCCGATGCGGTTGTGACGCTCAAGACGGGAAAAAAGTGCCCGAAGGAGAGCGGATCACGGCGGCCCACCAAGGTTTTTCCGAAACTCCCGCCCCCCCGAATCCGCCGCATGCCTCGCGTGGGCGAGCACGCTATCATCGGGCAAGACTGATTCCGGTCGTCCGATGTGCGGTTCCTTCGGAGGGGAGATCGGTGCGAAGAGATCGGAGCGGCCGGAGGGACTTCCGCTTCCTGCCAGCCACCATTGGCGGCAACCATTGTTCACGGGACATCAACGGGTGAGCGCGGCGAGCTTTTTGGTGCTTCAAGGCATCGACCAGGGGGCGAGGTACGAACTCGATGCCCCGGAGGTCGGCATCGGTCGGGGTGGGGGCAACGCCATCCGCCTGCACGACACCGAGGTCTCGCGCGCACACGCCACGGTCTCGACGGTGGGCGGGGCGTTCGTGCTGACGGACCTGAACAGTTCCAACGGCACGTTCGTCAATGGCAAGGCGATTCGCACGAAGGAGTTGCGCGGAGGGGACCAGGTTCAATTCGGGCGGACGGTGATGCTGTTCGCTGTCGCTTCCGCCGGCGTCGGAGACCAATCCGGCGCGCGGGAGAGGGTCGCGCTGGTGCCCGAGTCCGACCCCGCCGGGCGCTCGAGCATTGTCGGCATGGCGGCGATTCCGGAGGGCTTCGGCGAGGCGCTCGCGGAATCGAGGGAAGGGGGCGACGCCCGTCCGGACCAACTCGTCGCCAACCTGCAATTGCTGTATCGCATCTCCGAGGAGACGGTGCGCCCCACGCAGTCGCTGGACGAATTGCTGGGCCGCATCCTGGAACTGACGCTTGACGTGTGCCGTGCCGACCGCGGTTGCGTGTTGTTGCGCGACGCCGCCGGCGGGGAACTGATTCCTCGGGCGCTGCGGTTCCGCGCGGGCTTCGGGGACGGGGGCGACCGCGAGGACGGCCCCGCGTCGAAGATGCCGGTACCTCGCAGCATCGTCGACTATGTGCTCCGCACGCGGCAGGGGGTGCGGACCTCCGACGCCCGTCAGGACGCTCGTTTCACGCCGGGAGAAAGCGTGTTCCAGGCGGGCGTCCGCGAAGTGCTGTGCGTTCCCATGCAGGGGCGGTACGAACTGCTGGGGGTGATCTACGTCGACATCACCACGTCGGCCGAACAGGCGGTCCTGCGCGGAGGGGTGTCGCTGAAATTCACCGAAGACCAATTGCGCGTGCTCGTGTCCATCGGTCGGCAGGCGGCCCTGGCAGTCGAGGACAATCGCTATCGGCAAGCCCTGGTGAAGTCGGAACGACTGGCGGCGGTGGGGCAGACGATCGCGATTCTCAGCCACCACATCAAAAACATTCTGCAGGGGGTGCGCGGCGGGAGCTATCTGATCGACCTGGGGCTGACCGGCCACAACGAGGACCTGATCCGCAAGGGATGGGGCATCGTCGACAAGAACCAGGAGAAGATTTACCACCTGGTAATGGACCTGCTGACGCTGGGCAAGGAGCGCCAACCGGCCCTGCGACCCGCGTCTGTGCAGGAGACGGTGGCCGATGTCGTCGAGCTTATGCGCGGACGCGCGGACGAAATCGAGGCCCGCCTGGTCCATCGGCCGGGCGACAACCTGCCTCCGACGGCGCTCATCGACGCGGAAGGAATTCACCGCGCGGTGCTGAACATCGTCACCAACGCGCTGGACGCGGTCGAGGAGTCCGAACGGCGGGAAGTCGAAGTGGTGACGCGATTCGACGAACCGGCTCGTGCGTTCGTGGTGACTGTCCGCGACAGCGGTCCCGGCATCCCGCCGGACCGCCTCGGGAACCTGTTCAACCTGTTCGAGTCCACCAAGGGATCGCGCGGCACGGGGATCGGTTTGGCCGTCAGCCGGAAAATCGTTCGCGAACACGGCGGGGACATCACCGTGGTCTCCCACTCCGGAGCGAACGACGCCGATCGGGGGGCGTGCTTCACGATCGAGATCCCCTTCGTGGGGGACGAGTCGCCGGGGTTCGGCGGTCAAACGATCATGACCTGAACGTCGCTGACGCGCCCGAAGCGAGGGAGCGATGCCGCGACTGCCGGTCATTGCCGCATCGAAATTCCGCAGCCAGCCCGATCAGCGCGGCGCCACGTGCACGACGCTCGGAGCCGCAGGCGTCTCGACTCGTGTCGACCGGACTTCGACGGACGAGGCGTAGGTGAACAGAGGGCCGGGCAACAGCCCCATCAACAGCACCAGCACGGCACTGAGCGAGACCGCCGCGTGCGCGCTGCGTCCCCCTTCCGGAGACGGCGTGGAAAGCGGGTCGTTGAGGAACATCACCGCGACGATCCGCAGGTAGTAAACGGCCGCGATGGCCGCGTTCAGCACGCCCGCAACCGCCAAAAACATGAACCCGCTTTGAACGTAGCCCAGTCCGTCGCGAACACCCAACGCGCCGAAGAAGAGGGACAGCTTGCCCCAGAACCCCGGAAGCGGAGGGACGCCCGCCAAGCTGAACAAGAAGACGGCCATGCACACGGCGATCCACGGCTGGGACCGCACGAGGCCGGTGAGGTCGTCGATGTCTTCGATCTGACGTCCCTTGCGGGGGAGGTAGACCAGCGCGGCGAACAGCCCCGCGGTGGCCACCGAATACGCAGCCAGATAAATCAGAGCCGAACGGACACCCCCCGGCAAACCGGAACCCGAGTCCAAACTGGCGGCGGGGTTCCAGGTGTCCCAAAAACCGACCGCCACACCGATGAGCAGGTAACCCGCGTGCGCGATCCCCGAATACGCCATCATGCGGCGAATATTGTTTTGCAGCAGGGCCAGGCAATTGCCCGAGGTCATGGTGATCAACGCCAGAATAAGCGCGATCGACTCTCCGGCCCGCTCGAACCCCACCATCGCCGAAATTCCCAGCCGCATCAGAGCGATGAAGCCCGCGACTTTAGGAATGATGGACAACAAACCCGCGTTGAACGCGGTCGTCCCTTGATACACGTCCGGGGCGTAAAAGTGGAACGGGACCGCGGCGACCTTGAACCCCAATCCGGCGAAAATCAGCACCATCGCGATCAAACCCAACACAGACCCGCCACCGGGAGCCTGCCCGGAGGGTACGGCCCCGTAGGACTGGGCGAGGATTTGACGGATCGCGGAGATGTTCGTCGAACCGGTGAGGCCGTACACGAAGCTCAAGCCGTACAGCAGCACGGCGGCCGAAAGGATGCTCAGCAGGAAGTACTTGACACAAGCCTCTTGCGACCGGTGATCGCTCCGACCGGTGTAGAGCAGCACATACGTGGGGACGCTGATCAACTCGAGTGCGAGGAACAACAACACCAAATCGTTGGCGCTGGCGACGATCATCACACCCGACAGAATCAGCAGCAGCAACGAATAGAATTCGGCCGACGAATCGGAAGAGGCTTGGGATGAGAGCATCGTCAGGACGAAGATCATGCCGACCACGATCGTCCCGGCATGCACTCCGAGCGACAACGAGTCCTGCACGATGATGGTGTCGAGTGTCCCGCCGAACGACCCGGTGTTGAAGGTCAGCGTCAGACCGGCGACCCCCAAGGCCACGAGCGCCAGCACGCCCCACAGGCCGGAACGCGCATTTTTGCCGGTCCCCCCAAGGAACAGGAACGAGGCGAACACCGCGAGCAGCGTGGCGGGCAACAGATTCTGAAAGGTCTCGGACACTGACTCACCCGCGATCTCTGACTCACCCCGTCACTAACAATTCGGCGGCTTCCACAACCGCCGAATCCATTTCCGCGTCCTTCGTGCCCGGACTGTCGCGTGGCGACGCGTCTCCGGAGCACTTACATCCCTGCTCCATCAATCCTTGCCGGCGGCGGCCAAGACCCGCTCCGCACCACTCGCGTCGCGAATGGCCGCGAAACCCACCGGTTCCATCGCACCACGTTCCACCGCATCCCGATCCGCCGCGCCCCGATCCACCGCACCGGTTTCGACCGGAGCGGACTCGGACTGGCGGCGCTGCGACAGCAGTTTCTCGATCGGAGCCAGACTCGGCTCGATCCGGGCAAGGAAATACTGCGGATACAAACCGACCCAGAACATGCATGCGACGAGCGGCACCAAAGCGAACCACTCGCGAACCTTCAAGTCCACGATCGAAGGATCCCCCACCGGCCCCGCCGGAGCACCGTGACCGTGCCCGTCGTGTCCATGCGCGTCATGCCCATGCCCATCATGACCTGCATGGCCGTGATCGCCATGTGCCTTGTCGCCGTGCGCTGCGGCATGAGAACCCGCAGCTCCATGGCCCGCATAGGCGTGTTCGAGGATCGGCTCCCGGAACTTGCCGAAGAACGTCCTCTGCACCAGCCACAGCGAGTACCACGCCCCGAAAATGATCCCCGTCAGCGCGAAGGTCGCATACAGGCGATTGGTCTTGAACATCCCCATGAGGGCGAGGATTTCGCCCGTGAAGCCGTTGAGGCCGGGCAGCCCGATGCTCGAGAAAATCACCAGCACGAAGAAGAAGCCCATGACGGGGAACTTGCGCGTCATCCCGCCGTAGGCCTCGATATCCCGCGTGTGGTAACGCTCGTACAACATCCCCACCAGCGCGAACAACGCCCCGGTCGACAGGCCGTGATTGATCATTTGCAGCAGCCCGCCACTCATTCCGACGGAATTCATCGCGAACAGGCCCAACATGCAGAAGCCCATGTGGCTGACCGACGAATAAGCGACGAGCTTTTTGATGTCGTCTTGCGCGAGGGCGAGCAGCGCCCCATACACAATGCCAATGAGCGACAGCCACGCGACCCACGGCAGCATGTGCCAGCACGCCTCGGGGACCAACGGCAAGGCGAATCGCAGGAACCCGTACGACCCGATCTTCAGCAGTACCCCGGCCAACAGCACCGAACCGGCCGTGGGGGCCTCGACGTGTGCAAGCGGCAACCACGTGTGGAAGGGGAACAGCGGCACCTTGATGGCGAACCCCGCGAAGAGCGCGAGGAAAATCCACGGACCGACCGCTTCCCAATACGCGAAGTTTTCTTTGTTCTCGTACGAAGTTAGCTTCGGCACTTCGGCGAGCAGTTTCGGGATCGAGAAAGTCAACTGGTTGCCGCCCGACATCGTCTGATGCGACAGCACGATGAACAGCAAACCCAGGAAGGTCAGCACGCTCCCGGCGAAGGTGTAAATGAAGAACTTCCGCGCCGCCCAGCGACGGTCGTGGCCTCCCCACAACCCGATCATGAAGAACAGCGGGATGAGCGTGAATTCAAAGAACAGGTAGAACAGGATGATGTCCTGTGCGGTGAACACCCCCACCAGGCCCGTTTGCAACAACAGCATCAGCGCGTAATAGGCGGCGGGGTTTTCCTCGACGGCTGTCCAACTGACGAGCACGCTCGTCAACATCAACACCGCCGTGAGGGGAATCATCCACAGACTGATCCCGTCGACACCCAGAGCGAACCGGATGTCGGGACCGACCGCGGCCCCTGCCTCTCCCGAACCACCCAGCCACGGGAACGAGACCTCGAATTGAGTGAGGATCGCGTTCCCCGATGCGTCGACCTTCGCGGGGTCGTACTCGACCACCAACAACGCCGAGAGCGCCAGCGAAAACAACACGTTGACCAGCGCCAGCGACCGCGCCCAATCGGAGTTCCGCCGACCGACCGCGAACGTCAGGATCGCCCCCGCCAAGGGAAGCACCACCAAAATCAGGAGCACCTGACTCAACATCGATCACCCTTCCAACCAATCGCTCCGGTCGACCCGTTCCGCCCAAGCCGGACGCGTGGTTCGGGATACCCGTCCCTCCGCGACGCCCAGGCGACATCCTTCGTCCGGTTCACAACTCAAAAAACCGCTCGACCGATCAGTTTTGCTGCCACACCAGCGCGACGAGCAGGACCGCCATCGCCAGCATCATCGACAGGGCGTAAAACTGCACCAGTCCGTTTTGCATTGGACGGGACGGTTTGCCCAACAGGAACGACGGCAACTTCGACACACCGCCGATCAACAGCGTGTCGACGAAGAACCAATCAAAGAACCGCGACACCTGAGCGAGCACCCACAATGGCGTGACGAACAACCACTGGTAGACCTCGTCGAGGTAGAATTTGTTCTCGCTGGCGCGAGTCAGGCCGCCGAGCATACGCGCGATGGTCGCAGGTACCGTCGACGGTTTGCCGTACATCGCGTAGGCGGTTCCGACTCCGAGCACGAACACCGCGCCGCTCAGCCCGACAACGAGCCAGTTGACCGCATGGTGTTCGCCGAGGCCCTTGATGGTGTGGTCGAGGTAGCCGTCGAACAGTCCGGTCGGATGACCGAGACCCGCACCGATGGCGATCGCGCCGATCGACAGGATCCACAAGGGGATCGTCATCGAGGGGGGAGATTCGTGGGCATGATGGCCCGCCTCCGGCGGCACTTTCAGCTCGCCGTGGAAGGTCATGAAGAACGCGCGGAACGTGTAGAACGCGGTGAGCAGCGCGGTCGTCACGGCCATCCAAAACAGAATCGCGTACACGGCCTTCGGGGCCATGCCAGCGAACCGCAGCGGCTCGCGCGATTCGAACGCCCCCAACGCGTTGGCGACCACCGCGTGGTCGGCCGCACCCGCGTGGCCCTCAACAGGCTCCGGGCCGTGCGACGCGGTCGCAGGATGTTCGCCACCATGATGCTCGCCCGCGTGATGATCCTCGTAAGCGGCGGAATACACCGCCGACAGGATGGTGTCCTTGCTCCAGAAACCGCTGAGCCCCGGCATCCCCGCCAGCGCCAACGAGCCGACGAGGAACGTCGCGTACGTCTGCGGCATGATTTTCCGCAAGCCGCTGAAGTGACGCATGTCGATGACGCCACCCATGGCGTGCATCACCGAACCGGCCCCGAGGAACAGCAGAGCCTTGAAGAACGCGTGCGTCACCAGGTGGAACATCCCGCCCGCGACACCCATCATCAAGCCGGTGCCCAAGCCCAGGAACATGTAGCCCAACTGGCTTACGGTCGAGTAGGCCAACACTCGCTTCAAATCGTTTTGAGTCAACGCGATCAGCGCGGCCAGAATGGCTGTGAAGCCCCCCATCACGGCGATCAACACCTGCACGTCAGGCAGCATCGCGTACAGCGGGGTACAACGGGTGATCATGTACACGCCGGCGGTGA
>JBIKMW010000169.1:0-8546 GCA_044359065.1 Planctomycetales bacterium
GAAAATACAATCCGTCCGACTCGCCGGTGATCATGCTGGCGCTGACATCGCGGACGCACACCAAATCCCGCATGTACGACGTGGCGTCGAACATCCTGCAACAGCGGCTTTCGCAAGTGCCGGGGGTGGGACAGGTGACGGTTTCGGGGGGATCGCCCCCCGCGGTGCGGGCGTCGGTCGATCCGACGGCGCTGCACAACCTGGGACTGTCGCTGGCGGATGTGCGGACCGCCATCGCCGCCGCCAACGCCAATCGTCCCAAGGGGAGCGTGTCGGACGCGGAACGGTCGTGGACGATCTCGGCCAACGACCAGTTGTTCCGGGCTGAGGACTACGGCGAGCTGATCGTCGCGATGCGCAACGGCGCGCCGGTGCGGCTGCGCGATGTCGCGACGGTGGTCGACTCCGTCGACAACGTGCGGAACGCGGGGGTGCTGAACGACAAGCCGGCGATCTCGGTCGAGGTGTTCCGCCAACCGAACGCGAACATCGTCGCCGTGGCGGACCGGGTGCGCGAGCTTCTGCCGCACCTGGAGGGGCAGATTCCCGCCGACATGGACCTGACGCTGGCCGTGGACCGCACCAACACAATCCGCGCCTCGATCCACGACGTGCGGAACACGCTGCTGTTGTCGGTGGCGCTGGTGGTGGGGGTGGTGTTTGCGTTCCTCGGCGAATGGCGGTCGACGCTGATTCCGAGCGTGGCGGTGCCGGTGTCGCTGCTGGGAACGTTCGGGGCGATGTATCTCATCGGCTACAGCATCGACAACCTTTCGATGATGGCGATGACGGTGGCGACGGGATTTGTCGTGGACGACGCGATCGTCGTGATGGAAAACATCGCGCGGCACCGCGAGCGGGGGGCGTCGCCGTTCCGGGCGGCCCTGGACGGAGCGCGGGAAATCGGCTTCACCGTGCTCGCGATCAGCGTGTCGCTCGTCGCGGTGTTCATCCCGGTGCTGCTCATGCGGGGGTTGGTGGGGCGGTTGTTCCACCAGTTTGCGATGACGCTGTCGATCGCGATTGCGGTGTCGCTGGTGGTGTCACTCACGACGACCCCCATGATGTGCGCGGTGCTGCTGAAGACCCCATCGCCGGTAACGAACGGGGAACGGATGTCGTGGTCGCGGCGCTTCTTCGAGTGGCTGACGCGGTTGTACGGTGCGACTCTGACCGGCGTGCTGCGCCGTCGGGCCACGACGTTGGTTCTGATGGGACTGCTGGCGGCGGCGACGCTGTGGCTGTATCTGATCGTGCCGAAGGGACTGTTTCCCCGGCAAGACAACGGACGGCTCATCGGCAGCCTGCAGGCGGACCAGAACATCTCGTTCCAGGCGATGTCGAAGTTGATCGAGCAGGCCGTGGCGCTGATCCGCGAGGACCCCGCGGTGCATATCGCGTCCTGCTCGGTGGGCACGTCGGGCGGGGGGGTGAGTTCCGCGCGGATGTACGTGTTGCTCAAACCGCGCGAGGAGCGCGACGCGACGGCCGACGAGGTGATCGCCCGCATCCGCCAGAAGGGGGCGAAACTCGCGGGGGCGAACATCGCGCTGCAAGCGGCGCAAGACCTGCGCGTGGGGGGGCGATTCTCTTCGGCCGCGTATCAGTACACGCTGACCGGCGAAACGCTTCGGGGACTTGAGGAGTGGGCGCCTCGGCTGACGGAAGCGCTGCGAAAACTCCCCGGCCTCGCGGATGTCAACATCGACCAGCAAAGCCGCGGCCTGCAAACGCGGTTGGAGATCGATCGCGACGCCGCGACGCGGCTGGGGGTCGAGATCGCCGCCGTCGACGACGCGCTGTACGACGCCTTCGGACAGCGACAGGTATCGAAGATGTACCTCGACCGCAACCAGTACAACGTGGTGCTCGACGTACCCCCTGAGTATTCGCAATCGCCGGAGGCGCTACGCCATGTGTACGTGCGGTCGACGGCGGGCGACCTGGTGCCGCTCGATGCGTTGCATGCGCGGCGGACCGAGAACATCCCGCTGTCGGTGAACCACACGGGACTGTTTCCGTCCGTGACGATCTCGTTCAACCTCGCGGCGGGGACGACGCTGGGGGATGTCGTCGAACCGATCCTTGAGACATCCGCCGCACTCGGATTGCCGGAGTCGATCCGGGGTCGATTCCAGGGGACGGCGCAGGTCTTCCAGGATTCGCTGAAGAACCAGCCGCTGTTGATCCTCGCGGCGATTGTGTCGGTCTACATCGTGTTGGGGATGCTGTACGAGAGTTACTTGCACCCGCTGACGATTCTGTCGACGCTCCCTTCGGCCGGGGCGGGTGCGCTGGTGGCGCTGCTTGTGTGCCGCGCGCCGCTCGACGTGGTGGCGCTGATCGGCATCTTGCTGCTCATTGGCGTCGTGATGAAGAACGCGATCATGATGATCGATCTGGCTCTGGAAACGGAACGGACGCGCGGCCGGTCGCCGCGCGAAGCGATCCACGAAGCGTGTTTGGCCCGGTTTCGGCCGATCCTGATGACGACTCTGGCGGCGCTGTTCGGCGGCTTGCCGCTGGCGCTGGGAACGGGGGTCGGTTCGGAACTGCGGCGTCCACTGGGCATCGCGATCGTGGGGGGGCTGATCCTCAGCCAATTGCTCACGCTGTACACGACGCCGGTGGTGTATCTGTTTTTGGGGGATTTGGCTCGGCGTGTACGACGCGGTCGGTCCCGTCTCCTGTCCCCAACGCCCGCCTTGTTCTCCGCCCCACCCCTCGCCCTGCCTACGGACAGCCGATGATTCTCGAAGGCTTGGTGACCACACTCGGTCCGGACGGGGCCGTGAACATCGCCCCGATGGGGCCGATCGTCGACGAGGGGTTGACCTCGTTCACGTTCCGGCCATTTCGTTCGTCCACGACGTACGCCAACCTGCGCGACCGTCGGCAAGGGGTGTTTCACGTAACGGACGACGTGCTCCTCATCGCCCAAGGGGCGATCGGCGTGTGGCGCGAGACGGTGCCGACGCGCACGGCCCTGACAGTTTCCGGGGCGGTGATCGAGAACGCCTGCCGCTGGTACGAGTTCGAGGTGGCGTCGCTCGACGACCGGGAAGAGCGGACGACGATCACAACGCGGGTGCTGCACGTGGGCCGCGGTCGCGATTACTTCGGACTCAACCGCGCGAAGCACGCGGTGCTGGAAGCGGCGATCGTCGCCACGCGGTTGCACATCCTGCCCGCACAGGAAGTCGCCGCGGAATGGCGGCGATTGGCGATTCCCGTCGAAAAAACAGCGGGGCCGCGCGAGCGGGAGGCGTTCGCATTGCTCACCCGATTCGTGGGAGAGCGGGTTCCGGAAGTGACGGGGGGATGAGCGGCGTCTCGGGGTTGTCTTCCCGATGAACAACGAAGTTCTCCGGGTGCTCAAAGGATCATGTCGTCAAGACGCTGACGGAGCGGCGGCACGCAAGCGACCCCGTCGGATGTCGACGAACCTCACCCCGGCACTTCGAAGCCGTCCATTTTCGCGATGACGGTGATGCCCGTGTCCGTCACGGTGAAGCCGCGCCGAGCGTCGGCGACGGGGTCGTAGCCGACCTCCATCCCTTCGGGGATCGAGACCCCCTTGTCGAGGATCGCTCGGCGGATCTTGGCGTGGCGGCCGATGTTCACCCCCTCGAACAGGATCGAGCTTTCGACCTGCGAGTAGCTGTTGATCCGCACGTTCGGAGCGAGGATCGACCGCGACACACGTCCGCCGGAGACGATCGAACCGGAACAGACCATGCTGTCGAGGGCCAACCCGGCGCGCGGTTGCGGGCCATGCGTTTCGGCGAACACAAACTTCGGCGGTGGAGCGGCGGGTTGGTAGGTGCGGATGGGCCACACGCTGTCGTACAGGTTCAATTCGGGTTCGACGGAGACGAGGTCCATGTTGGCCTCGTAATAGGCGTCGAGTGTCCCGACATCGCGCCAATACGCGCATTGCCCCGTGTTTTTGTCGCGGAACGGGAAAGCCCGCACGTTGTGGGTGCCGACCAGCCCCGGAATGATGTTCTTGCCGAAATCGTGCTGGCTGCCGACGACCGTGGCGTCCCGACAGAGTTGATCGAACAGAAAGTTGGCGCTGAAGACGTAGATCCCCATCGAGGCCAGGCAGTTGGCGGGGTCGCCCGGGATGGGGTCCGGTTGGGCGGGCTTCTCCTTGAACTCGATAACGCGGCTGTTGGTGTCGACCTTCATCACGCCGAACTGGTCCCCTTCGGCGAGCGGGACCGGAATGCAGCCGATGGTCACGTCCGCCTTGGCGTCGACATGGTCGCGGATCAGTTCCGCGTAGTCCATCTTGTAAATGTGGTCGCCGGAGAGGATCAGCACGTACTCCGGGTTCGCCTTTTCGATGCTGTAGATGTTCTGGTAGACGGCGTCGGCGGTCCCCTGGTACCAGTTTTCGTCGATCCGCTGCTGCGGCGGGAGGATGTCGACGTATTCGTCGAGTTCGCGGCAGAGGAACCGCCAGCCGAGGTTGATGTGCCGGTCGAGGCTGGCGGCCTTGTACTGCGTGAGGACGAGAATCTGCCGCAGACCGCTGTTGAGACAGTTCGACAGCGGGAAATCGATGATGCGGTAAATGCCGCCGAAGGGGACGGCGGGTTTGGCGCGGTCGCGCGTGAGCGGTTCGAGCCGGGTCCCCTTGCCACCCGCCAAAATCAACGCGAGCACGCGCATCGTCCGAGAATCCTTCCTTGTCGCCGCGCGGAACAAACTTTCCGAAAACCCTCTGACGCACGCGGCGAACCCCACCGTCGGAGGGTTCCCGAACCAGCGCACCCAGGTTGTCGGACAGGCTGTTGACGCGGTCGCCGTACCGAACACGGTCACTGCATCGAACACGCGGATGCTTCCCATTCCTCGGGGAAGTCCGCGTCTCAAACCTCCGAGCATTATCGAAGGGATGCCGCCGAGAGCAATGGAGCGGAGGCTCCGATTCCGCCGAATTCGACGCTGGTCGCGAGGTAAAGCCCTCGCCGAAGCATGGGCTGGTGGTCGCGGACGGCAGTCTGGTTCCCCAAGAGGGCCGGTCGCGCCCGCGCCCGTTGCTCCACTCCGGGCGAGTCGATACAAGTCGAGGTTCGCGAACACTTCGCGGCGTTCCCCCGCCCAGCGCGCGGAAACACCCGCCACACTCCTCCGCCTCCTCGGAAAGTCGACGTCATGACGAGCCCCATTCGGGTGGCCATCACCGGTGCCGCCGGACAAATCGGTTACAGCCTCCTCTTCCGCATCGCCTCCGGCGAAGTGTTCGGCCCGAACCAACCGGTGATCCTGCACCTTGTCGAAGTCCCCCCCGCGATGGGCGCGCTCGACGGCATCCACATGGAACTCGACGACTGCGCGTTCCCGACACTTGCGGGCGTCGTCAAAGCGTCGAGCGACAACCTCGACGCCGCCTTCAAGGACGTGAACTTCGTCCTGTGCGTCGGCTCCATCCCTCGCAAGCAAGGAATGGAGCGGGGTGACCTCATCAAGATCAACGGGCCGATCTTCACGAGCACCGGTCGGGCCATCGCCGCTTCCGCCGCCTCCGATGTGCGTGTGGTCGTCATCGGCAACCCGTGCAACACGAACTGCCTGATTGCCATGAACAACGCCCCCGGCGTGCCGAAGGACCGCTGGTACGCGCTGACGATGCTGGACCAGAACCGCGCGGTGTCGCAGCTCGCCATCAAGGCGGGGCGTCCCGTCGCGTCCGTGACGAACCTCGCCATATGGGGCAACCACAGCGCGACGCAGTTCCCCGACTTCTTCCACGCCAAGATCGACGGCAAGCCGGCCACGGAAGTCATCACCGATCACGCATGGCTACACGGGGAGTTCATCTCGACGGTCCAACAGCGCGGCGCGGCGGTCATCAAGGCCCGCGGCGCCTCCAGCGCCGCCTCGGCGGCCAACGCGATTCTGGACAACGTCAAGGGGATCATCCGCCCGACTCCGGCCGGCACCTGCTACAGCGCCGCGGTCTGCAGCGACGGCAGCTACGGGATCGACGAAGGTCTGATCTGCGGGTTCCCGCTGACCAGCGACGGCAAGACGTGGAAGATCCTGCAAGGGTGGGAGAACAACGCCTTCGCGAAGGAGAAGATCGGCGTGACAGTGCAGGAACTCCGCACCGAGCGCGACACGGTGAAGGATTTGCTCGCGAAGTGATGCCGCTGTTACCGGACGCCAGAAAGGCAGGCTCCTGCCTGCCTTTCTGGCTCTGGCTCAACCCTCGCGCTCGTCGCCACGACGCAGGTGTGGGGCGCAGTCACGTGGGCGGGCACGCCAAGGCCGATCGACGAAGAGCTTGTGACGCTCTCGCTCGAGGGGGCGAGAGCGACCATAAGGCTGGATGGGCGTTGTTCCGGGAATCGGTGGATTCCTGCCGCGTTCTCAGCGCGACGCCGCGTGCTCGGTGATTACGGTCAGGGCCAACCCCAGCGTGGCGGCGAGTTTGTCGGCGGTCGCCAGGTTGAGCGACCGCTCCCCCGACACGAAGCGGTCGATGACGTGCGGCGCGACGCCGCTCTCCTGCCAGAGTCGGTAGTGCGTCTTCCCGCTGGCCGCGATCGCCGCGCGGAGCTGCTCAGTGAGCGACATGGGCGATGTCCGAATAGACGAGCGTCAGGCCCAGGCGTTCGGCGAGTCGATCCATCGTCGAGCTGTCGAGGTCGGACAGCCCCTCCAGAAATTTCTGCAGTAACGACGAAGGTACACCGATCTCGACTGCCAGGTCGCACATGTGAGTGTCCGACCTGGCGACGGCGCGGCGCAACCGACCGCAGAGGCCCGGCTCCGCCGCCGCAATGTCCATACGTTCGAGCTGCGCGATAACGGCTTCGCGCTCTCCCGGCTTACCCCCCGTAGCCGCCCGCAGACGCTCCAGAGTCGCGGGATCGAGGTCTTCGAGTTTCATGGTCTTCACTCCCGCGTGACGTAGTAGGCGGTGATCACGTACACAGTCAGTTCGTCAATCTGCTCGTAAATCACCGCGATTCGGCGGCCGTTCACCGCGTAGCCCTTGATGCCGCGCTGGCCGGACGAATCCGATTGGAACCTGGCCGTCGGCCAGCGCATCGCATTCTCGGCGTCCTCAGGTTCAAGGCCGTTGTCGGCCAAGTGCTCGATGTTGTGATCCAGCCAGATGAACTCGAAGTGCGGCATACTCGTCGCCCCCGGTGCGATGTCAGTATCGTATCCCTAACGGGATATAACGACAAAGGGGATGTCGCTGGATTTCCGGCAGTCACTGAAACTCGGCGCCGCGAAACAGGGCAGGACCCTGCCCTATTTGACTTCATACACCGACCGGCTCCGACACCAACACTTCGTTCTTGCTGATCTCGGCGGCATGCCCCAGCGCCTGCTCGATGTCCTCTTTGTGAAGGTGAGGGTAGGCGGAGAGAATCTGTTCCCGTGTTGCGCCGGACGCAAATCATTCGAGGACGATCTCGACGCGGATCCTGATTCCCGGAATGATGGGTTTACCGCCAAGTATCTCGGAGTCGGATGTGATCCGGTCAAACATGCGTGCCAGCCTCCCCACAATCACCGCGACATCAGAGAACAGTCCCTGCTTCCGATCTGAAAAGACCTCTACCCGCATTACATTCTGAGAGGACTGCGTAGAGACGTGCGATGCGTTTCCAGTCCGTCGACCTCATCCTGACGAACTGTCAGTTCAACGTAACAGGTCGGGCAAATCGATTTATCGCGTGACAATCGCTCGGTTTGTCTACAGACTCACTCTTCTCTGCCTGCGGGCTGAGGTCCACTCTCCTGGGGGCATCCGGTGACGACGGACAACGGCCCGGCATCGGCAAGAGTGTCATCGGTTCCGAGGGGACGCGTCCCTGCCGCCGGTTTACTGGCAAGTTGTTCGACGGGGATTCTGCTCGACCGATACGTCTCGCCCGACCTGAACGTGTGGTGCGGAAGTCTCGTCGCGTTGGCCCCGTTGGCGTGTTGGATCGCATGGCGACGCACGGCCACAACGTCCAGGTCCAAAGCCTTTGCCGCATCCCTCCTTGTCGCTCTGTTCTGGGCGAGTCTCGCCGGGACGTGGCATCATGCGCGGACTTCCGTCGTCCGGCGTGACGACATCGCCGGGCGCGCGAACCTCGAACCCGCCCCCGCCAAGATTCGCGGACGCGTGCTCGATTCCCCAAGCCACGATCCGCGTCGTCCTGGCAAATCCCGCAATACGACCGTACGCGGTTCGCGCTCGGGGTGACCGAGTGGGTCAACCACACGGGGGCCGAACTTGCGTCCGGCACTGTTCGCGTCGAAGTCACCGGTCACCTGCTCGGCGTTCGGGCCGGGGATTTCGTCGAATGCGCGGGAGAACTGTCCCGCCCCTCCGCTCCGCGCAATCCGGGAGGCTTCGACTTCGCCCGCTTTCTGCGCGACCGCGGTCAACATGCGGTCTTCCGGGCCGACCAACCCGAAGCGGTGACGGTGCTGCGCCGCCGTACCGGTTGGTTCGGCACCCGCTTCGACCCCGTGTGGGTCGTCGAACGCGCTCGTGAACGGTGTGATCGGACGCTGGAGCGGGT
>JBIKMW010000096.1:0-27403 GCA_044359065.1 Planctomycetales bacterium
GCTTGGGGTGGGGTTGCCGTGGGATCGGATGTCACCAGCGAGTTCCAGCGATGGCGAAAGCAAAGCGCTCCAAGACGGGGGGAGAATCGAGCGGGCCGGGAGCGGGGCCGCAGCTGCCGCCAGGCGTCACGCTCGCGCAGGTGCTCTCGGGGCACACGGACCTCGTGATGAGCGTGGCGTTTGATCCGCAGGGGGGGACGCTCGCCAGCGGGAGTTTCGACCACACGGTGAAGCTCTGGGACGTGGCCAGCGGCCGGCTGCTCCACTCGCTCGAAGGGCACAAGGGCCCGGTCTACAGCGTGGCGTTTGATCCGCAGGGGGGGACGCTCGCCAGCGGGAGTTTCGACGATAGGGTGAAGGTCTGGAACGTGGCCAGCGGCCGGCTGCTCCGCACGCTCGACGGGCACAACAACACGGTCTTGAGCGTGGCGTTTGATCCGCAGGGGGGGACGCTCGCCAGCGGGAGTTTCGACAACACGGTGAAGCTCTGGGACGTGGCCAGTGGCCGACGGCTCCGCTCGCATGTGGCGCATGAAAGCTCGGTCTGGAGCGTGGCGTTTCATCCGCAGGGGGGGACGCTCGCCAGCGGGAGTGACGACCGAAAGGTGAAGCTCTGGGACGTGGCCAGCGGCCGGCTGCTCCGCACATTCGAAGGGCACGAGGGATACGTCCTGAGCGTGGCGTTTGATCCGCAGGGGGGGACGCTCGCCAGCGGGAGTGGCGACCGAAAGGTGAAGCTCTGGGACGTGGCCAGCGGCCGGCTGCTGCGCACGCTCGAAGGGCATACGGAATCGGTCACGGCGATCGCCTTCTCGCCCGATGGGGCGCTGCTGGCTTCGAGGAGCCACGATCACACGGTCCGGCTGTGGAGCTGCGCGACGTGGGAGACCGTGACGATCATTCGGGTACCGACAGGCGAGGGCTATCGGATTCCCGCGCTCGCCTTTCATCCTGACGCGCAGCGCGAGCGACCGCTGCTGGCCACCGCCAACTCGCCCCCCAATACACCGAAGGCCCAACGCAGCCGCGAGATTCATCTTTATGAATTCGACCGCGAGGTGTTGCTCCGTGGGATAGGCTTCCAGCCTGTCGGCAAGGGGCGAACAGGCAGCAAGACTGTTGGCAGTGGTGAGAAAGGCAAAAGACAGGCTGGAAGCCTATCCCACGCAACGACCAATTATCGCAACGCGAAGGTTGTCCTGGTGGGGAACACCAGCGTGGGTAAGTCGGGTTTGGGATTGGTGCTGTCGGGGCGGAAGTTCCGCGCCACCGAGTCGACACATGGCCGCCACATCTGGAACATCGAGACTCCCGCCGCGACGGTCGAAGGTCTCACCGAGACCCGCGACACGCTGCTCTGGGATCTGGCGGGGCAGCCCGGTTATCGTCAGGTGCATCAACTCCACCTCGGCGAAGTGGCGATCGCGCTGGTGTTGTTCGACTCGCGCAGCGAAACACAGCCGTTCGATGGGGTCGCGTATTGGGCGCGCGCCCTGGATGCGGCTCGGCGGAATGAGTTTCCGCTGAAGAAGTTCCTGATCGCGTCACGCATCGACCGCAGCGGCACAGCCGTCAGCCAGTCGCGGATCGACGAAATCGTCAAGCGTTTTGGCTTTGACGGTTACTTCGCGACCAGTGCCCGGCGTGGCGATGGCGTCGACGAACTGCGGGCCACCATTCAACAGGCGATCCAATGGAAACTGCTTCCTGCCGTCAGCCGGACGACCGAGTTTCAAACCACCAAAGCGTTTCTCGTCGCCAGAAAGAAACGTGGGGTGATTATCGAAGAGGCGGAGGTGCTGTTGCGGGAATTGCTCGCGACGCTGGGGAAGCGGGAACAGGCTGGATTTGGCACCGACGCTGCCAAAATCTTTCGCACGTGCCTCGGTCAACTGGAAGCGACGGGCATGATCCGCCGACTGCCGTTCGGGGACTGGGTGTTGCTGCAACCGGAGATGCTCGATGACTACTGCGGCTGGATGACCTTGGCCGCGCGGGAACAGCCCGACGGTTTGGGCTACCTCCGCGAGGATCGCGCTCAAACCGGTGACTTCCCGATGGACAAGGACCGGCCGCTGGCGAACGGACGCAAGAAAGAAGAACAGACGATTCTGATTGCGGCCATCGAAGAGACTCTCTCGCGTGGATTGGCCGTGCGTGAGAACTCGGCCCAGGATCGCTGCAACCTGCTCGTGTTTCCCGCTGAGTTGCGCGAAGAGTTGCCGGAATATCCCGGTGGGTACTCGCTGGCCATGAGGTTCCGTTTCAACGGCCCGGTGCGCGGCATCTACGCGTCGCTGGTGGTCCGCTTGATTCACTCGATGGAGTTCGAGAAGCACGAGCTCCGCAGGAACGCCGCGCTGTTCCAGGCCAAACACGATGGCCAGCGCATCTGCGGTCTGGCGGTCGATTACCCCAACCCCGAAGACGACTCGCTCGGTCGCCTGACCGTCTTCTTCGACGACCACGCGCGGAGTGCCTCGAAAACACTGTTCTTGCAGTACATCCACAGCCAATTGGAAGCGATGGCCTTTGGCGGGTCGTTCGAAGCCGAGCGGATCTATCACTGTGCCAACTGCAATCTGACCATCGAATCCCCCTGGGTTGAGGCGGCCCGTCGTCAGAATCGAGGCTATGTGTCGTGTCCAGCGTGTCCAGCCCGCTTCCCGTTGGATGATCTGGTTGAAGAGGCCCGACAGCCGAACGCGCGGATCAAAGAGATCGACCGGGAGACCGCGACCGCGCAGCGACTGGCCGGGTTAACGACGACCATCACGCAGCGGCGTCAAGATGGGGCCTTCGATGTCTTCCTCTGCCACAACGCGCGGGACAAACCGGCGGTGCGCGAGTTGGCGGAGAACCTCGGCAATCTCGGGTTGCTGGCATGGATCGACGAAGAGCGACTGCTGCCCGGCGATGTCGTGCAGGAGAAACTCGAACGCGAGATCCGTCGTGCGGGTGCGGTCGTGGTCTGCATCGGCCCCAACGGACTCGGTCGCTGGCAACAGGTCGAATACCACACGGTCTACGAGCAGTTGATCGACCTTTCGGAGCAGGACGGCGATCAAGGCTTCCGCACTTCGGACCAACTGCGAGTCATCCCGGTCCTGCTTCCCGGTGCCGAGGTGCGGCAGATCCCGCCATTCCTGAAGCGACATCTACGCACCGACCTGCGCAAGCCGTCAAGCAAACAGTATCAAGATGAACTTCGCAAACTGGCTGCGGGGATATTGGCTCGTGAATGAAGCGCCGCAGTTCGCCCGGACACGGCTTTGAGCGTCCGGGTTGCGGAGCAACACGAGGCGTGTTGTTCACGCTTGGCGGAAATCTTGCGATTTCCGCGACGGTCTGTGATTTTTGGAAACCCGACGCGTGAGCGAGGGACCCCGCGTGGATTCCGGGGAATGCGTGACCTGCGGGGAGAGCGGGGTCCCTCGCTCACGCGTCGGGTTTCCGGCGAGGATGCACCGGTTGTCCGAAAGAAGCACCGCCTCGATGGGGGTGTGATTCTTTGTCGCCGGACGCGGCAGCGCGGGGTGCCGCGATCCTCGCAGGGATTGGTTGCACAGCGATTCATGCCGATTCCGTCGCTGACGCGCCGGGCTACCGGAGCGAATGTTCGCTTGTCGGATCGGCTGGAATTCCGACAGGCTGGAAGCCTATCCCACGGAAACATCACATCCGCGCCGAGGCCGCGTCACACGAATTCGACGGCGACTTTCTTCGGGATGATACCCGCTTCGAAGGCGCGGTCGAGCAGTTTGACGACCGCTTCCTTGCCGCGCGGGCCGAAGTCGACGGTCCAGTCGTTCACGTACATGCCAACGAACTTGTCCGCCTTGGCGTCGTCGAGGTCGCGGCCGTACTTCTTCGCGTGCCCGAGCGCCTCGGCCCGGTGCTCCAAGCCGTACACGATGCTCCGCTTCAGCAGTTCCGTCACCTCGGCCATCCCTTGCGGCCCCAGGTCCTTACGGATCGCGTTGCCACCCAACGGCAGCGGCAGCCCCGTCTCCCGCATCCACCACTCACCGAGGTCGACGATGAGCGACAAGCCCTGGTCGGCGTACGTCAGTTGGCCTTCGTGGATGATCAAGCCGGCGTCGACCTTGCCCGCCTCGACCAGGTTCAGAATCTCGTCGAACGGATGCACCTCGTAGGTGAACGTGTCACCCAGGCACAACTTCGCCGCGAGGAACGCCGTCGTGAGCGTACCGGGAACGGCGATCCGCTTCCCCTTGAGGCTGGCGAGGTCTCCCGGTTGGCGAGCCACGATCATGGGACCGTAATTGTCACCCATGCTGGCGCCGCAATGACACAGAGCGTAGGTGTCGGTCATGTAGACGTAGCCGTGGATGCTAACAGCCGAGAGTTCCAGCTCCCCCTTCAAGGCGCGGCGGTTGAGGGTTTCGATGTCCTGCAACTCGTGAGTGAAGCGGTATTTGTCGGAGACGACCTTGTCGTTGGCGAGCGCGTGGAACATGAACGCGTCGTCCGGGTCGGGGCTGTGACCGACGCGGATGAGGGTTTTGGCGGCTTGCGGAGCGGTGGCGGTCGTCATCGGAGAACTTTCGGGACGGTCCCCGAGGGGACGCGGAGTCATTCGTGGATCAAGACGCGGGTCGTCGCAAAGGGAACCGCATCAACGGGGCAACCTTTCACGGGCAACCGGTTTTCCCCTCGTTTGTAACGGGGCTTGCAACTTAGTCCCGCCCCTTCCGCGCTGCAAGGAGCACCGGCCACCCGAGACCGACTCGGTGGTTTCGCCGGGAAATCGGTGTCCGAACACCCGGCGCGGAGGAACTTGAGACCATCCCCTGGTGGCTGAGCGGATTCTGTGGGAAACCCATGTTTTGCTGAGGCGGAACGGTCGGTGTCCGGAAGGGTCAAAATCGCCGTAAACAACGTCGTGACAGCGACTTGTTCGCGATGCGGAGAAACTTCCCGTTGCCTTCGCACGTTCCCGCGCGGTATACGGGGGTTAGGACGAGGTTTGCCGGAAACGCCGTCGGGTCGGTGCGGGGGCGAGGGTCACGGTCGGTCGCATTGCGATTGGCACGACGCTTGCTTCCACAAGCCAAGGTCGGTTACCCCCTGCCACCCGGTCGACGGAACGCTCGATGCGCCAATCACTTCGGCGCTGCGAGCGAACCGGAACACCCCTCGCCCCCCACGGAGGATGTCATGCAAATCCACAGCGTCAGCGCGTCGAATCCCGCCTGGAACGTCTCCGCCAACAAGCCCGTCGCCGAACCCGCTTCCAAAGCGGCTTCCAGCGTCATGGCCCCCACGGACGAAGTCGAGATTTCGAGCCTCGGCCGAATGTTGGACGACGCCAGTCGAACGAACGGACTGCGGGAGCAACGCCTCGCGCAGATCAAGTCGGCGATCGAAGCCGGAACCTACGAAACGCCCGACAAGCTGGAAGCGGCGGTCGGTCGCCTGCTGAACAGCCTGCAACTTGACGAGGTCGGCTGAGTGATCGGCGAGGCGTGCCCATCGGAGGGGTGCCAAACGGGGGCTTGATGGTGGACGGTCGTTCGGCTCCGCACCCGTCGAGACGCGCGCCCCTTCGCCGATCGGAGAGGCTGTTTCCCGTGGCGGTCGGCTTCGTGGTCGCGTGCCTGTGCGCGGCCTTGTTGCTTGGCAACGAAGTGTTGCTCGGCGACGAAATGCGGCTCAAGAACGGCACGGTCCTTGAGGGGCGGACGAACGAGATCCGCTCGATGGTCCGCGGTCCCCGCAACGCTCCGCAGGGGCCGATCGAGTTCTTTCCGATTTGGGAGGTCTCGACCGATCTGCAACGGTACTACGTTTCGCGGCACCAGGTGGCGAACATTGCCCCCGGCGGCGAACTGCGACGCGAAGAGAAGTTCGAGCTGAAGCAACCAGCCCGCCCATCCGCGCTGGCCATCCAAAGTGTCGGCCCCGTCCTGTCCGTCACGCCGTTCGACAAGCTCGGCCAAAGGACGATTCGACTGGCGGGTCTGAAGGATCCGATCATTCAGGGGATCTCGTCGCTGACCCCCACGATCGCGGTTTTGAAATCGGTACGCGGGCAGCAGTGGGACACCGCGATCGCCACGAGTTCGATTCCCGTCGAACAACTCGATCCGATCCTGCGGCAAGCGTCCAAACAGGATGACCCCGACCACCGTCTGGCAATCGTTCGCTTTCATATTCTGTCCCAACAGTACGCGCTGGCCGAGAAGGAATTGCTCGCGGTTCGTCAGGCGTTTCCCACCCTGCTGGAGCGGGCGGACGAAATCCTCGTCGAGCTGCGGCAAAGCCAAGCCACGCAAATTCTCGGCGAGTTGCGGCTGCGACAGAACGCCGGACAACACCGGCTGGTGCGATACCTGCTGGAGCAGTTTCCCGCGCGGGGTGTGAACGCGACGATCCTCGCGCAGGTCGATGAACTGCGCGGCGGATACGTCGACGCGGACCAACGCCTCGAGCGGGTCAAGGTGTTGCTCGGCGAGGCCGAGGCGGGGGTGAAGGACGACAAGGTGCGCGGCGAAGCCCGCCCTTTCCGCACCGACATCACGGAGAAGGTGTCGCTGGACACCCTGCCCCGGCTGGATGCGTTCCTCAAGCTCTCGGAGGACGATTCGCTGTCGTCCGAGGACAAGCTGGCACTGGCGCTTTCCGGGTGGGTGGTCGGTTCCGAGAACGCCGTCGGCGATCTGCCCTTGGCGTTGCGGTTGTGCCGGGCGCGGGGCATGGCGGTCGACTATCGCCAGTCGCGCGAAGCCGAATTGCCGGCCCGGCAAGGTTTGCTCGAGGAGCTCAAGCTGCTCGACGGCGTGGATGTCGCCCGGTTAGCGCAGATCGTCCGACGGCTCCCCCCGGTCGACTTCGGCGCCGCTCCGATCGCTCCGCAGACCCCGACCCGCGTGACGCTACTCGACGGTGCGGACGAGTACGTCGTCACCCTCCCCCCCGAGTACAACCCCGACCGCGATTACCCGTTGATCGTCTGCTTGCATGGTCCGGGGGCGACACCCGAAAACGAACTCGAGTTTTGGGCGGGAAGTCCGGCCGCTCCCGGTCAAGCCGCGCGGCACGGTTACGTCGTGATCGCTCCCGAGTTCGCCGCCGCTGGTCAGAGTGCGCACGACTATTTGGCTCGCACGCACCTCAAGGTGTTGGCCTGTTTGACGGACGCCATGCGGCGGTTCAGCGTCGATTCCGACCGTGTGTTCCTCGTCGGCCACGGTTTGGGGGCCGATGCGGTGTTCGACATCGGCTTCGCGCACCCCGATCTGTTCGCGGGGCTGGTTCCGCTGGGGGGAGTCAGCGCCGAACAATGCCGCTTCACGTGGTCGAACGCCAAAAACCTCCCCATCTACATCGTCGCCGGGGAATTGGACGGCAAGAAGGCCGAGACGAACACGCGCGAGCTGGATCGCTTCTTCCGCGCGAAGGACTACGACGTGGTCTACTGCGAGTTCCGCGGCGCCGGTTACGGGGCGTTCTACGACGAAATCCTCAAACTGTTTCAGTGGATGTCCGCGCGCCGCCGCGGCCCCGCTCCGCGCGAGTTCGAATACAACGCGATGCGGGTCTCGGACACCCGCGCATGGTGGCTCGCGTTCTCGGGGCTGCCCGAGAAAGTGCTCGTCGCGCAGACGAATCCCCTGGCGATCTCCGGAAAAATCAACGCGGGCAACACCGTGCACATTCAATGTCGCACACGAGCGCTGTCGCTCTGGCTGTCTCCCGAGTTCGTCGATTTCCAACAGAAGCTGCAGGTGAAGGTCAATCAGTCGCAGAAGTGGAACGACTTCCTCGTCCCCGATCCCTCCGCGCTGCTGGAGGACCTTCGCCGACGGGGCGACCGCGCGCACCCGATGTGGGCCGTGCTCGATCTGTAAGCGGGCTCGATCTGTGGGCGGCCGAGTCCGTCAATCCGCGTAACGGGTCGCGGTTTCGCCGCGACGCACGTCGCCGATCACCCGAGCGCCCCAGCCCACCTTGGCGAAGTGCTCGAGCACTTTGTCGACCGCCTTGGGCCGCACGATCGTGACGAAGCCGATCCCCATGTTGAACACGCGATACATCTCGTCCCGCTCCACCTTTCCGGTGGACTGCAGGAACGAGAACACGGGTGCAGGCTCCCACGCGCGTCGGTCGAGGACGAGTTCGCAGTTGGCCGGCAGAATGCGCACGGTGTTGTCGACGAGTCCCCCGCCGGTGATGTGGGCGAGGCCGGAGATCGACTTTCCGCAGGCGGCGAGCAGATCAAGGACCGGCTTCACGTAGATGCGGGTGGGAGTCAGCAATTCCTCGGACACGGTCTTGCCCCACGCGGGGACGTGCGCGTCGAACCGCAGTTTCGCCCGTTCGAACACGATCTTCCGGACGAGGCTGTAGCCGTTCGAGTGAAGTCCGCTCGAATCCACGCCGATGGCGATGTCCTTCGGGCGGATTTTCGAGCCGTCCACCAGCGCGTCACGTTCGGCCACGGCCACGCAGAAGCCGGCCATGTCGAAATCGCCAGGGGAATACATGTCGGGCATGATGGCGGTTTCGCCGCCGAGCAGTGCGGCCCCCGCTTCGACGCACCCCGCCGACACCCCGGACACCAGGGCCGCGATCAGGTCCGGGTCGTCCTTGGCAAGGGCCAGGTAGTCGAGGAAGAACAGCGGTTCGGCCCCCAGGCAGAGGCAGTCGTTGACCGACATCGCCACGAGATCGATCCCGACGGTGTCGTACCTGCGGGCGGCGATGGCCACCTTGAGCTTCGTCCCGACGCCGTCGGTCCCCGAGACCAGCACCGGGTCCTCGTAGTTGCGGCGGTACTTCTTGCGGCTGCCCAGGTGGAACAGCCCGGCGAAGCCGTCGGCCAATTCCTGGACGCGGGGTGTGTGCGTCCGCTTCATGAGCGCCGGCAAACGCGCCATCGCCTTGTCGTACAGATCGAGGTCGAGACCGGCGGATTTGTAAGTCAGGCCCATTGCGGAAACACTCGAAGAAGGGCGGGGTGGTCAACAATCCGACGCCAAGATATCGCAAGGTCCGACGCAAACGAGCGAACGCGGCGCGGAATTCCAAGCGGCGGGAACGCGGGTTGAGACATTCCCGCCCGTGGGAAGGGACTCGCCGTTCCGTCGAGGAACCTGGGGTTAGCCGATTGTCCCGGTCTCTGCGACCCTGGACGATCCTGAGCGGGGATTGACGGGGCAGACGTACCTGCGGGAAGTTGGCACGACGGCGCGGGGGGGAGGGCAACGCCGTGTACGATTTCTCGTCCCGAAACGACTTCAGGGGAACAGTGGGCGAGTGTTCCGCAGATTTAATGGAGGATGGACGGCGAAGGCGCGGCTTCTTGTCGCTGCGCGACCCAGCCACGAGGTGGCCGGGCCACCCAAGTTCGAGGTCCCCCGGCGTTTTACCGATGCGAAAAGCCCCGATCAACGATTGCGAATGGTTGGTCGGCGCGGCGGGATCGTGTTCAATGAGGGGTTGAGCGGGGCACGGAATTGAATCATGCCAAACGGAACCGGGACTCGCGCGGGGGTCTGCCTGTGGCGGTCGAGGTTCGATGTCGGGGAGTTCGCATCGTGGACAAGTCGGCGTTCGTCGTTGCGGGCTTGAAGCTTGGCGTGTCGTGTCGCCGTGGACTGCCGCGAACCGCCGCAGCATGGGTTTTGGGCCTGGGGATGTTTCTCGGGGGAACGGTCGGCCTCGATTCGCGGCACGATTTGGTTGCCGCGGACAAGGTCGCGCCGACGGGGAAACAAACTGCGGCCGAACCAGATGCGAAAGACGTCGATTTCTTCGAGACCAAGGTTCGCCCGCTGTTCGTCGAGCACTGCCAGGAGTGCCACGGCCCCGAGAAGCAAAAGGGGGGGCTGCGGTTGGACTCCGCCGAGTTCTTCCGCAAGGGGGGGGATTCCGGCACGCCGATCGACGCCGACGACGTGGCGGCCAGCCTGATCGTCGAGGTGCTCGAATACACCGGCGATTACAAGATGCCCCCCGCCGGGAAGCTGCCCGCCGAAAAGATCGAAGATGTGCGGGAATGGGTGCGTCGTGGAGCACCTTGGCCGCGCGGCGCGGGGACGCCCGTTCCCGGTAAGACGGAACGCAAGCCCGTCGAGTTCGATCTCGCGGCCCGGAAGGCCGCGCATTGGTCGTTCCAGCCCATTCGCGAAGTCGCGATTCCCGCTGGTCCCGCCGACGATCCCACCGCCACGCCGATCGACCGCTTTTTGCGGGACAAACTCACCGCCGCCGGTCTCCGTCCGGCTCCGGACGCCGACCGTCGCACGCTGCTGCGGCGTTCCTCGTTCGATCTGACCGGGTTGCCGCCCACCCCCGCCGAGATCGAGGAGTTTCTGGCCGATCGATCGCCGGAAGCGTGGGAGAAGGTCGTCGACCGGCTGCTCGCTTCGCCCCGTTACGGCGAACGGTGGGGCCGACATTGGCTGGACCTCGCCCGCTTCGCCGAGACGTACGGTCACGAGTTCGATTTCGAGATCCCCCATGCCTACGAGTATCGCGACTACGTGATTCGCGCACTCAACGCGGATGTGCCGTATGACCAATTCGTGATGGAACAGGTGGCGGGGGACCTTCTGCCACAGCCGCGTCGGCACCCGACCGAGGGCTTCAACGAATCGGTGGTCGGCACGGGGTTCTGGTTTCTGGGCGAGAGCAAGCATTCGCCCGTCGACATCCTCGGGGACGAGGCGGATCGGATCGACAATCAGGTGGACGTGTTCGGCAAGACGTTCCTCGGTCTTACGCTGGGGTGCGCGCGCTGTCACGATCACAAATTCGACGCGATCTCCACCAAGGACTATTACGCGCTGTGCGGTTTCGTCCAAAGTTCCCGCTACGACGTGCGGTGTGTGGACGATCCCGCCCCGCGTCTGGAAACCGTTGCACGGTTGAGCGAATCGTGGCAGCGGGGGGAAGACCTCGCACGCGAAGCGGCTGCGAGTGTGCTCGCGCTCGAAGCGGCCAAGCAACCGGCGGCATGGCTCGCTGCGGCGGCGCGCGTGTTGCGTGCGGGGGTGGTGGAACCGACGGCCGACCGGGGTGAGTTGATCGCCCGCGCGGCGCGGGAGACGGGGCTGCCCGCCCCCGAGCTGACACGCTGGGTCGATGACTTGGAGCACGCCGCGAAGACGCCGGCGCACGCGTGGCATCCCTTGGCGAACGCGGCTCGGGCCGGGCGGGACGGCGACGCCGCATTCTGGCGCGACCGCTCCGAAGCCGCTCGGCGGGCGGCGGATGACTGGGCCGCGAAATCCCTCGTCACGCCGTTCTGGAACGCCGAACAGCCAGCCAGCCTCGCAAACCTTGAGGAATGGACCGCTGCGGGAGAAGCGTTTGGAAGCGGTCGCGCGAGGTTCGATTTCCGGCCGGATGCGGGACTGCCGACGTTGTCGGGTCGGGCGGCGGTGAGTTCGTTGGCGGTGGCGCCGGCGGCTCAAGGGACGTGGCGCTCGCCGACGTTCGAGATTCGCGAACCGTTTTTGCTGTATCGATTGGCGGGGACCGGAGCGCGTTTGAACCTGATTCTCGACGGGTTGCAGTTGATCCAGAACCCGATCTACGGGGGACTGCGGATTCGGCCCGATCATCCGAACGAATTCCGCTGGCACGCGCAGGACGTCAGCAAATGGATTGGCCATCGGGCGTACATCGAACTCATCGACGACGGTGACGGCTGGATCGCGTGCGCGGCGGCCATCCCCTCGGCGTCCCCCGGAGCGCCCACCGCGCCGCACCCGTTGGCCGCACCGTTGCTGGCGGACGCCAAGGATTTCGACGGGATTCTGGAACGGGCGGCGGAGGTCGTCTCGGGTGGGCTGAGCGACGTGGCGAAGCGACGGCCCGTCGTCGACGCGGGGATCTCGGCAGCCTCCGAAAGCGTGGGGGCCTGGTTGGTGTCGTCGTCCCTCCCCGGAACGCCGGGCGCGTGGTTGTCGTCTCCCGAAACGGCGACCCAACGGGCCGCCGCTGTCGAGAGCCGCAACAAACTGGCCGTGAAACTCGCCTACAAGCGCAAGGCCCTGTGCATGGCGGACGGGTCCGGCGAAGACGATCGGGTGCACCTGCGGGGGAGCACGAAGAAGCTTGGAGAGACCGTGCCGCGCCGATTCCTGGAAGCGTTCGTGGGAAGCGAGAACCAGTCGAGCTTGCCCGGCAGCGGGCGTTTGGAACTCGCGCGGCGGATCACGGATCCGCGGATCACTCCCCTCGTGCCGCGCGTGATTGTCAACCGGTTGTGGCAGCACCATTTTGGCACGGGCCTGGTGCCGACCCCCGACGACTTCGGCAACATGGGACGACCGCCGACGCACCCCGAACTGCTTGATTACCTGGCGGGCCGCTTGATCGCCCAAGGCTGGTCATTGAAGGCGGTGCATCGCGAGATGTTGCTGTCGCGAGCGTACCGGATGTCGAGCACAGGGGCCGATCCGCAGGCGGAGACGAGCGACCCGACGAACGCCCTGCTGCACAAGGCACGCGTGAAGCGGTTGGAAGGGGAAGCGATCCGCGACGCGATGCTGGCGATCTCCGGGCGATTGACCGTCGGTCGTGACGGGCGCGGCACACCGCCGCACCTGACGCCGTTCATGGTGGGGCGTGGCCGTCCCGAATCGGGCCCGCTGGACGGCGAAGGCCGTCGGAGCATTTACCTGAGCGTGCGGCGGAACTTCCTGTCGCCGATGTTTTTGGCGTTCGATTTTCCGGTGCCGTTCTCGGCCATCGGTCGGCGGTCGGTGTCGAACGTCCCCGCGCAGGCCCTGACGCTGATGAACAATCCGTTCGTGATCGAGCAGGCGCGGTTGTTCGGCGAACGGATGCTGGCCTCGAGCATGCCGGACGACGACGCCCGCGTGCGTGCCCTGTACGAGCACTCCTTCGCCCGCCCGCCGAGCGACGCCGAGCTTTCCGCCGCGAAGGAGTTTTTGGCCGAGCAAACCCGCGAGGGGGCGAAACCGGCGGACGCCTGGGGCGCGCTCGCGCACGTGCTGTTCAACGCGAAGGAGTTTGTGTTTGTGAATTGAGGGGGGTGGTTGACGCGATCGTTTCCGGGTGGCCCGGCCACCTTGTGGCCGGGTCGCGCAGCGACAAGACGCCGCGCCTTCGACTTCCGTTGCTCTCAAAACCATCGTCTCTCAATTCCCGTCGTCGGTTTCCAAACCCGGCGGCCACTGGATCGGCAGCCCCACGGTGCGTCCCTCCAGGTACCAGCGTGCCGAACTCCAAGGCCATTGAGCGGGCGATTCGACCAATCCCGCCCTCACGGGGTTCGCGTGCATGTAGTTCAGCTTCTCCTCGACTTTTTTCCGGCTCCACACGTTGAAACCGTAGTATCGAGGCTGCCATACCGGATCCGTTTCGTTGACTTCCGACCAATATTGCGGGAAGCGGGTGCGGAACAACTCCTTGAGGGACTGCGACGTTTGGTCCTTCCACTTGTTCATGAACAGGCTCAACTGGCCGGTCTCGTGGAACCAGATCAGTGTGTGTGCATGATCGGGCATGATGACATAGCCCAGACACAGGCCGTTCTGCCATTTCAGCCGACTTCCCAAGTGACCGATCACGATCCGTTTGGCCATGTCCGTTTTCAGGTATCGTCGCCGCTTGTAACACGAGAAGGTGACGAAATGGACATGTCGCTGCGTGTCGAAGACTCGGCGATCCGCCATGATGCATCCTTCAGGTACGGGCGGGGGATTTCGGTTGGCGGAGGTCGAAGGCGCGGCTTCTTGTCGCTGCGCGACCCGGCCACGAGATGGCCGGGCCACCCACCCCAACATCATGGCGCGCCCTTCATAGAACGTGCTCCCAGCCCTTGTTCTCCAGCGACTCGGAGCGACCGTCGTTGAAGATCAATTTGCGTTCGCGTTCGGCGGTGAAGTGGCCGATGTTCTTGAGCCGACAGGGGATCGCCTCCGACAGCGACAATCGCTCGATTTCCGCCGCGTGCTCCGGAGCGACCGCCAGAAGCAACTCGAAGTCCTCGCCGTCTCCCAAGGCGCGGTCCAGCGCCGCCCGGTCGGAGGCTGCGCCGAATCGCGCGGCGGCGCGGATTGGGATGCGGTCGGCGAACAGTGTCACCCCCACTCCGCTCTCGTCGCAGATGTGGCCCAGGTCCCGCGCGAGGCCGTCGCTGGTGTCGATCAGCGCGTGGAGATCGAACCGTTCGGCGAGGGCCAGCGCTTCGCGCACGCGGGGAGTGAAGGTCAGGTGCCAGTCGGCGAGGCTGCCGCCGAACTCGCCGGTGGCGAACAGGGCGTCGCCCGGTTTCGCGCCGCTGCGTCGCACGGCCCCGCGCTGTCCGGGTTCGCCAATCAACGTGATCGAGATCACCAACGGGCCGTCCCAAGAATTTGTGTCCCCCCCCGCCAGCGCCACGTCGAACTCCCGCGCGAGAGGGGCCAGTCCTTCCCACAGCCCCCGAGCAAGCTCCCCCCCGCCGTTTCGAGGGAGTGCCACGCTCACGAAGGCGGCGCGGGGTACCCCGGCCATCGCGGCGATGTCACTGAGGTTGACCGCCAGCGCCTTGCGACCCACCTCGGGGGGAGTGGCTCGGCGGATGTCGGCAAGGTGTTCGCGACCGGCGGGTGGCCAAGGGGTGTTCGGCAGTACGAAATCGATCCCTTCCATCAGCATGTCGGTGGTGACGAGCGCCCGCCCCGACACCGACAGGTCGAGCAAGGCCGCGTCGTCGCCGATCCCGATGGGCACGCGGGGATGGGGCGGGGTGCGACGGCGAAGTTCGTCGATCCAGGCGAATTCGTGCATGAGCGGGGAGGGCTCGTCGGCCGGAGGTGCGGAACAGGAGAAAACGGGGCGAATTGTCGTAAAGCGATGTTTGGATTTGGTTTGTGGCTGAATGCGAGCCCCCTTGGCTGCGGCCCGCACCCCTTGAAATTTCCGGATATTGAGAAGTTGGCGAGCAAATTACGCTTGCGACATTCTGTCCGCCGATCATACTCGTGAGGTGGTGTTTCGACATTCCGCGCTGTTCTGGCGACGGAGTTTCCGCTGCGTCTGCGAGTGTGTCGTCCGTGTTTGCACCTTCCAACCTCTTGCGTGCCATTGTGTGGCGTCGGGTACTTCCCGTCGTCGCGCTCGTGGTCTGCTGGTTGGGAATGGCGAACGATGCGTCGGCCGCGTGCGGCGATTACGTGTTGGTGAACGGCGTGCCGATGGCCCGACCGGGTCACGACGCTCACACGCCGCAAACCCCAGGCCTTCCCGCACAGCGCACGTGCCAAGGCCCGTTGTGTCAGCAGGGGCAAGTGCCCCCCGCCCCTCCCGCGAAGATCGTGATTGACGATCAGCGGTCCGACGGGGTGATTGCGGTCGACTCGATCTCCGACGGGGATGCGGTGGGCCGCGCGTTGTTCGGCGATGTTCCCGCGCACAGCCGCGCGGCCGCCACGGATGTGTTCCATCCGCCGCGCCTGGGCTGAGGCCTCGCGCCCGTTGTGGCGTCGCGTGACTGGGTTCCTGCTTGCACTGTTTTGACGGCAGGCTGAGGGAATAGACGGCAAGCGGGCGGGTGGTGAGCGGCACTTCGTGGCCGTGTCACATCGCGTCTGCCCCCACCCGACACGCGATTCCAGGGTGGTTCCTGCACGCATGCTGGCCCCCAAAGCGGTGCAAGCATGGCACCCGGACCGACTGTTTGCGTCGAAGTCGGCTTTGACCAAATCGCTTCGCATCTCTGGATTCTTTTCGCGGCTGCCGGATTTTTCCCGGGCCGCTTTCCCGCCTTTCTGGCGGATTTCGTGGGTTTCCTTGTCGCGCTGTTTTTCGCTTGTCGGGAGTCAAACCATGAAGACTCGTCGTTCCGGATTCACGCTGATCGAACTGCTGGTGGTGATCGCCATCATCGCGATCCTCATCGCGCTGCTGTTGCCTGCGGTGCAGCAGGCCCGCGAGGCCGCACGGCGCTCGCAATGCCGCAACAACCTCAAGCAGTTCGGCCTGGCGATTCACAACTATCACGACGCATACAACTGTATTCCCATCGGCAGCGCCACCGGTTCGTCGAACCAGATTTCGGCCCATGCGCGGCTCTTGCCGTCGATGGATCAGGCCCCGCTCTACAATCTCGTCAACTTCAATGTCGACTACCTGCACGCCAGCAACCTCAACGCGCGGATGACAAATGTCCCCACGTTCGTTTGCCCGTCGAATGTGGACGCGTTGCCCGGTTCGCTGGGCGGTCGCAACACCTACTGCTGGAACGGCGGCAATGGCGTGGTGATGTACGACAGCGGACTGGCCGGTCAACCCGAACCGAATGGTGTGCTGTACAACACCCGTCGGTACCGCTTCAACGATGTCACCGACGGACTGAGCAACACGGCGGTGATGGCCGAAAAGATGACCGGTGATGGCTCACAGACGATGTCCAGCCCGCGCACCGACACGTTCCGACCCGGGACTTACCCGAATACGGCGGATGAAGCGGTGCAGCAGTGCAATGCGATGGATGTCACCAACCTTGGCCTCCAGGGGGTCTCGAACGTCGGTGCGCCGTGGCTGCAGCAGTACCACTCGACGAACCAGTACAGCCACGTGATGCCGCCGAACGGCCGTTCGTGCATGTTCCCCCCTGGCCGTATCGCGACGGCGTCCAACAGCCAGCACACCGGGGGTGTGCATATGCTGCTGGGCGATGGTTCGGTGCGGTTCGTCTCGGAGAATGTCGACCTCCGGTTGTGGCGCAACGTCGGCAGCATCAATGGCGGGGAAGTCGTCTCCGAATTCTGATTGCGCACCGGGCGTGATTGCGAGGTCGCTCGTCGGATCGCGTGGGCGACTCCGGCGGGAGGATGCGTTTCTCATGACTCCACAGGTCATTGGATGACGTGCGTTACGGACTTCACCGGCCGTGAGCGAGCCGGTTTGCCGCAAGGAGTGTGTCGATGTGGCGGTTGATGAACCGTCGGGTGTGGCTGGCGCGGGCCCTGTTGTCCGCGCCGGTCCTGGTCGGATGCGGCGGCGGGCCGGGAGCGGGGCCGCCGCTGGACAAGGACTTGGCCCGCTCGTCGGTCGAGAAGGCGTTGCAGGCGTGGGTCGATGGCAAGAAGCCCGAGGAACTCAGGCCCGAGATCACCATCGGGGACTTTGAGTGGGAGGGGGGCAAGACCAAACTGGTCTCGTTCCGGCTACTGCCCGACAAGGAACGGTCGGACGGTTCGAGCCTGCACGTCACGGTGTTGCGCGAATTTCGGAACGCGCAGGGGAAGATCTCGAAGTCCGAAGCGATTTACGTGGTCGGCACGTCGCCGGTGATCACGATTTTTCCGCAGTGATTTGTGGTGGTTGCTTTGAGAAACGGCCCCTCCCGCCGGTGCGGGAGCGATTTGTGGTTCGGCCAAACCTCGGGAGCGTTTTCGACATGTCCCATACCTTGTCCTTCGTTCGCGGCTCGCTCGGGTGCGCCGCGCTGGTGTGCGCCACCGTCTCGGCGCGCGGGGCCGATCAACCGGTTGAAGTGCCCCGTCCGATTCCCGTCACGCGGCCCGAGATGAAGCAACTGCTCGAATCGCTCAAACAGCGACCGTTGCGGATTCCGCTTCCGGAACTGACCGACGCGGACCGCCAGGAGTTGGGCGAGCGGGCGGACAGCTACGAATCACGGCTGCGATATCACTACATCCCGAAGGGGGAGCCGTCGATGTTCGGGGGCGCGCGCTCTTCGGCCACTCCTGGCGGCGCGGCCGGTGCCGCGCAGGGGACCGCTCCCGCGCGGGACTTCACGCGCAACGCCGACGAGAACATGACACTCTCGTACGCCTTCAAGACGCGGCTGTTCTGGATCGTGTCGCGGACCAACAACTGCCAGTACTGCCTGGGGCATCAGGAGCAGAAGCTGTCGGCGGTCGGGATGACGGATGACGAAATCGCGGCTCTCGACGCGAAGTGGGACCGGTTCGATCCGAAAGAGCAAGCGGCCTTCGCGTTCGCGCGCAAGCTCACGTACGAACCGCATCTGTTCACAGACGCGGACGTGACGGCGCTCCGCAAGCACTTCACCGACGCGCAGATCCTCGAGATGACGATGTCCGTCGCGTGGAACAACTCGATCAACCGGTGGAAGGAAGGGGCGGGGATTCCGCAGTCGAAGGACGGTTCGACATTCTTCCGCCGCGCGACGAACCTGCCGCCGGATCGTCCGGTCCCCAACGAATCGTTCCTGACCCCCACCTCGGCGGACGCGGCGGGTGCGAAGTCAAAAGTCGCCACGTATGTGCTGGACATCACCAGCGGGTTGCCGAAGGCGATCTCCAGTCGGCCGGCGTTGGAGTCGCGCGAGGAGACGGAGCGGGCGCTCGCCGCCGCCGCGACGCGGACGCCCCGGTTGCCGCTCCGTTCCGCCGCAGAAACGCGTGCGGCATTTGCCGAGAAGGTGACGGTTCCGGAGAAGGTGCCTCACTGGATGCGATTGTTGGCGACGTTCCCTAACGAAGGGGCGGGCCGCGCGGCGGCTCTGGTCGGGCTGACGGAGAATCGTGGCGACTTGTCGCCGCTGCTTAAGGCGCAGGTGGCCTGGATCGTCGCCCGACAGGATCGGGCCTGGTACGCGGCGGGACAAGCCCGCGCACGATTGCGCGAACTCGGGTGGTCCGATGATCGCATTCAGACGCTGGACGGGGACTGGAAGGAGTTCACCCCCGCCGAGCGGGCGCTGTTCACGTGTGCAAAGCATCTGGCGGCGACGCCGATCGCGCTGGTCGATGCGGATGTGGCCGAAGCGCTCCGGCAAACCGGCCCGCGCGAGGTGGTGCAACTCGTGAACTTCACGACGACTCGCGCGTATCTCGACCGAGTCACGGAAGTGGCGGGCTTGCCTCTGGACGACTGAGGCGGACGACACGCGACGACCGGCGCGGTCCAGCCCGCTCGTTCATTCCCAGCGGGTCAGCGTTTTTCGCTTGGTCACGGGCCACCATGCGGCGATCTTGTCGGCCAAGCGGGCGACCACATCCGGGTGGTCCGCCGCGAGGTTCCGGTCTTCGTGCGGGTCGGCCCGAAGGTCGAACAACTGCGGGCGCTTCTCCGTGCGGGGATGGACGTCGGTTTGGCGACCGACATCGCCGTCGTAGGTGAGGATCAGCTTCCAGCGATCCTCGATCACCCAGCGGTACACCAAACCCCCCTCGGGGTCCTCCAGGTCGGGGATGTCGTGCGCGAACGTTTCGCCGAACACATCCTTGCGCGGTGAGGCTTCTCCCGACTTCAAACACGGCCACAGATTGTGGCCCGGGAGTCCTTCCGGAATCGGCGCGCCCGCCGCGGCGAGCAACGTGGGGAGGAAGTCGACGGTCGAGCAGAACTGTTCGCCGCGGTCACCCGGCTGAACGACGCCCGGCAAGCTGAACAGGATCGGCTGACGCACGCCCCCCTCGTTGGGGGACTGTTTCGAGCGCGGTGCGAAACTCGGCGCGTTCTCGCGCGGAATCCAACCGTTGTCGGCCACATAGACGAACAGGGTGTTGGATGTCAGGCCGCGCGCGTCGACATGGTCGATGAGTTGCCCGCAGGTTTCGTCGAACCATTCGACCATCGCCTGGTAGCGGGCGACGTGGTCGGAGGCTTCCCCCTTGGCCTTGTACTTCTTGAACAGTCGTTCGGGGGGATTGTGCGGCGTGTGGGGGAGCATTGGCGCGTACCACACGAAGAACGGCTTCTCGGCCACTTTCGCGTCGTCGATGAAACGGAAGACCGGCTCGAGCGTGTCGCGACCGATGGCGAGGCCGTCGTCACCGTGCCGTCCGCCCGGTTGGGGAAAGCCGCGTGTCATGCCGTGCGTGAATCCGCCACGTCGAAAGTTCCCCTCCCACCACTTCCCGGACTGATGGCTCAGATACCCGAGCCGTCCGAGTGCTTTCGGGAGGGTCTCCTCGCGGTCGACATGCGCGATGAGCTTCTCGCGAAGCGCGGCATAGGGGGCCGGTTCGGCGGCCTTGCCCGCGCCACGCCTGAGCATCTCGGGAAGCGGTGCTGGGTCGTTGCCCGTGGTTTTGTGCTGATGCGCGTAGCGCCCGGTGAGGATCGACATCAGCGACGGTCGACACAGCGCGGTGGGGACGTAACCTCGGCGGAACAGCGCGGAGCGCGCGGCCAGTTGGTCGAGCCGGGGGGTTTCGATCGTCTTGTGCCCCATGAAGCCGTAGTCGGTCCAGCGGTGGTCATCCGACAGGATCAGCACGATGTTGGGGGGAGCGGCATGAGCGGAAGCGGGGACAACCGCGCACAACCCGAAGCAAAACGGAATCAGCCAACGCATGGAGGGAGCGCTCCGTAGGTGGAAAAGGCAACCGGGGATCGGCTTACAACTTATCCGAAAACCCTCTGACGCCCGCGCGGCACCCGAGCATCGGCGGGTCGTTGAACAAGCGCAACCGGGTTTTCGGATAGCCTCTTATGAATGATTCCGCCGGTCCTCTCCCGAAGCCTAACCGGAACATCGGTCGGTCCCCAATGCTGCGAGGAACGGAATGCGCAAACCCGGCGGGAGGACGAATGCTGTCCCCCCGCCGGGTCGAAACATTTCGACAAGACGCTACCGAATCACCTTGCGGCTGAAGGCCACCACGAACAGGCCCCACAGGAACGTTCCGAGCACCGCTTCGATCGTGATGGGGATCAGGATCCACCCGTGCGCGGCGTGGATTTGGTCCCCGCCGAAGCCCGAGGTGAACACCGAAACCGTCGTCAACACGCCGAACAGCGCGCGGTTCGCCCAGTGGTCGACCGGCAAATGGTCGAGCGGCGGTTTGTCGATTTCAAACTGCCGCACTCCCATCGCGTAGATCACGGCGAACACGAACATCAACGTGAAGGCGGTTGCCACGGCGCGGCCCGGCTTGGTGCCGTAACCGCAGCCCCAGTCGAGGAACGCGATCTCGAACCACTCGGCAAGCTTCGTCCAAGGTCGCACCCACGAGCGCGGCTTGGCGCGGCGTTGGTTGATCTTGAACTGGTGCAGCGCCCAGTCCTCTTCGTCGAAGCGGTGTTGGACCTGGTAGCTGGCCTTGAGCAAACCGTACTCGTGCCGCGCGTCGCCGAAGCGCCCCTCGCATTCGCTGAGGAGGCGTCCCTCGACCTGGTCGGGCCGAATCCGAATCCGGTCGGCGACGGCGTTGAGGAACGCCAATCGCATCTGCGGCCCGGCCTGAATCTGTTCGAGGTACGCGTAGTCGTGCAGCTTGGCCTTCGACAGGTCGACGAGCCCTTCGCAGCGCGCGTCGGCCATGTCGAGCTTCTTGCCGCACGTCATACCTCGGAACAGCGCGTCGCCGTGGAGCGTCGAACCGCTCAGAACCAACCCCTCGTCGGCGTGCGAACTGCGGAAGTCGGCGGTACCGAGGAACTCGCAACGCTTGAACTCGACCCAACCGTGGAACTTCGTCTCCCACGTCTTGAGCGCGCCGATCTTCGTTTCGTAGACCTTGAGGGGGCCGTGGATGTCGGAGTTGTCGAACGCCAGGTTGCCCCGGACTTCGACGTTGCCGATCTGGAACCGGCGGAGCGTGCACGATTTGAACGCCCACGTCTGCTCGAACACGATCGGCCCCTTGCCCGTCGACAGGCCGGTCACCTCGCACCGCGACAGGATGACCGGGCCGTGAAACGTCGCCGCGCGAACCTCGGGGCGTTCGAGCACCACATGGACGAATTCGAGCGGCTTCGGGAAATCCCCTTCCAGCTTGAGCCGCACGACGCGGACGCGCTCGAGCTTCTGCCCCGCACGGAGCCGTTCGAGCGCGGTCTTCGCGTCCAGTTCGGGGTAGTGCGCGACGTCGCTCCGGGCGGGAGCGTGGACGGATTCCGCAGCGGAGAACTCTTCGGCGTGCGTTTCGGACATGATCGACTCAACGGGGTGCGGGAAACATTGCGGATCGAGCCGGACACGCGTTCCCGCGTCGCTCCGGTTGGTGACACAGACGCACGATCCTCGCGCGGGGATCACACAAATCGGGGCGAAACGCGCGGAAAACCTCCCTGAATCTCCTCGACGAGGGCGTCGTAACGACCCCGGTACCGGCCCCCGAAGTGCATCGGAACCAGTTCCGCCACCTTCGCCCGGGTGGCGAGTTCCGCCGCGTCGCGCGTCGTCATGTGGCGGTGTTTGTCGGCGGCCGAACGCTGCGCGGCCGCGTAGAAGCTGTCGCAGTACAACACGTCGGCACCCCGGCACAGGGAGACGAGCGGTTCCCGCACCCCATCCGACCACAACGTGTCCGTGACATAGGCGAGGCGTCCCCCGCCGGTGCGGCGGAAGTACGTCCCGGCCAATTCCCCCAACGAGAGGGACAGTCCCCCGGCGGCGACGCGGGTTTCTTTGTCGGCCCCCGCCTCCAGCAGTTTCGCCACTTCGCGAATCCAATCCCCCGGTCGCAACAGGCCCCCCGACAGCGCGTTCCGGTCGATGTGCCAGCCCGACTTCTCGACCAGCGCGTACGCCAGGCAGGGAACGGTGTGGTCGACGAACAGGGTCTCGACGGAACAGACTCCGTTCGCGAACACCGTGCGACCGGACCGCGGTTCGACGACCGGTTCGGGGGGCGGAAACCGCCGCGTGCATTCGAGTCGGGCGCGCGTGAGTGAGTCCGGGCCGATGTCGACCAGGTCGAGCACGATCTTCTGAAACGGGAAGAACTGGTACTCGTAACTGCGAACGCGGTCGTACACCTTCTGGATCGTGCCGGGTGGGCCGTGAATGGCCAGCCGTTTGTCCGAGTCGACGTTGGCGCGGACGATGCGGTCCAGCCCGATGAAGTGGTCGACGTGATGGTGCGTGACGAACACCGCCGTGAGGTCGGCAAGCCGTTCCATCGGCAGCGCGGCGTTGTCCCCCGCGTCGAACAGGAGCGCGTCGTCGGCGTCCGGATAGTCGACGTACAGGAGGGGGTCGCCGGTCGACCCGTTCACGAGGCGAAGTTCGGCGGCCAGCGACAAGGCATCGGCTCCCGGAAGCGGAGGCGCAAAGGGGTGTCCAACAACATGGTGAGGACGCGACGGATTACGGACACGTCCCGGCCCGGAATGCTCGCCGATGGGGGATGCATTTTCCACGGGGCGGGGACTTGTGCGAGACCGGGCGGGTTTCCGGTTCGCCGAGCGTTCCCGCCACACACCGACGCGAGTCGATCGACTACGATCTTTCCATTCCGTTTCGTCCCCCGAGCGAGTCCCCACGACCCATGCGCGCCGAAACCATCGCCATCGGCTCCGAACTCACCACCGGCGCCAAGCTCGACACCAACAGCCAGTGGCTCAGCGTCGAATTGGCCTCGCTGGGAATCCCGGTCCATTTCCACACCACCGTCGCCGACGACCTGGAAGCCAACGTCGACGTGATTCGGATCGCGGCCGGACGGGCCGATCTCGTCCTGCTGACGGGGGGACTGGGACCGACGCTCGACGACCTGACGCGCGAGGCGTTGGCCCGCGCCGCCGACGTGGAACTGCTCCTCGACGAACCGTCGCTCGACCACATCCGCGCGATGTTCGCCCGGCGGAAGCGGGAGATGCCCGAGCGCAACAGGATCCAGGCGATGTTCCCGCGCGGGTCGACGATCGTCCCCAACCCGCGCGGCACCGCCCCGGGGATTGCCCTCGAACTGCCGAGGGCAGGACGAACCCCCTGTCTCGTCGTTGCGCTGCCGGGGGTGCCGAGCGAGATGAAACCGATGTTCGCCGACTGGGTACGGCCACGGTTGATCGCCGCCGGAGCGGGTGGCCGCGTGATCCGCCGTGCCCGCGTGAACTGTTTCGGACTGGGGGAATCCGCCTGCGAAGAGCTGCTGGGGGACATCACCGCGCGCGGCCGCGATCCGGAAGTGGGCATCACCGTGCACGAGGCGACGATCACGCTGCGCATCGTCGCGGAGGGGACGACGGGCGAGGAGTGCGACGTCAAAATCGCCGACACCCGGCGTGCGATCGTCGCGCGGCTCGATCAGTGGATCTTCGGCGAGGAGGACGAGGAACTGCAGGATGTGGTCGTGCGAGGGCTGCGCCGCGCCGGCGCGACGCTCGCCACCGCCGAAGGGGGGACGGGCGGACTGTTGGCGAGTCTGCTGAGCGCGGCCGACGCCGCGACGGGCCCATCTCCCGTGTTTGCGGGGGGCCTGGTGTTGCCCGGCCCCGAGGCGCTGCGGACTTTGATCGAGCCCGACAAAGTCGCTGCGGAGAACGCCGCTGTGGGCACGGCCCTGGCCGAGCTGTTGGCGCGCGGCGCACGGGAGCGGTTCGGCACCGGATACGGGATCGGTGTGACCGGCGCGGATCGACCGTCCGACTCCCCGACGGGCGAGGGGGACGCGCCGCCGTCGGCCTATGTGGCGGTGGCGGGACCCGATCGCACGCGGACGACCGAACTCAACCTGGCGGGGGACCCGGCGATCGCCCGCATCCGGATGGCGAAAACGGCGCTGAACCTGTTGCGGTTGATGCTGGGCCACGGCTGAGAGGCCGCGGGGTGTTGGGTCACTGGTCCTGGGTCACAGTGCGACGGAGTCACCCCGCATGTCTCGCCGCAAACGCCCACCCGCGCGGGGGCCGTACCTCGAATACGCCGAGCTGTTGCGCGACCGCATTCCGGATGCGAAGGCGTACCCCTATCACCTGCCCGTGTTGCGCGCGCTGGAGCGACTCGAGTTTCATCCGTCGGTGACGTACTTCGTCGGCGAAAATGGCAGCGGCAAGTCGACGCTGATGGAGGGTCTGGCCGTCGCCGCCGGGATGAACGCGGAGGGGGGCGGTCGCAACTTCAACTTTGCGACGCGTGCCACGCATTCGTCGCTGGACGAAGTGCTGCGACTGGCATGGGGCGTGCAACGTCCGCGAGACTGCTTCTTTCTGCGAGCCGAGTCGTTCTACAACGTCGCGACGGTGCTGGAAGAGATGGATGACATTGAATCGAATTCTCCCAAGATCATTCCCATCGCGTACGGCGGCGTCTCGCCCCACGAACGATCCCACGGCGAGAGTTTCTTCGCTCTGTTCAAGCATCGCTTCATGGGAAACGGGTTGTACTTCCTCGACGAACCGGAATCGGCCCTCTCGCCGAAGCGGCAGTTGCAATTCCTGGCGCTCTTGCATCGGTACGTCTGTCTCGGCGGGCAGTTCGTGATCGCCACGCACTCGCCGATCTTGATGGCCTACCCGAACTCGCGGCTGTACGAGTTCACGCGCGACGGGCTGCGCGAGGGTCGCTACGAGGAGACCGAGCACTTCCTCGTCACCCGCGGATTCCTCGCGAATCCAGCACGCACTCTGAACCTCTTGATGACCGACGAGGAAGCGGCCGAGGAACAGGACGACGAATAGCGTTGCGTCAGATCCCCCTCGTGGAGTTGCAAAAGCGTTACTTCCGCGACGGGGCTCTACAATTAAAGGTCAATCATCGCACACGACCTCACCAAAGCGAGTTCACGCATGTCGACCATGGAACCGGTTCTCGAATCGACCCCCGCCGCCGGGTGGTCGGCGGCGCGGTTGGGGATTTGTCTGGGTGTGTGCTTCGGGGCGGCGGCGTTCGGTGCGCTGTTCATGCCGGGGGCGTGGTACGCCGGGTTGGCGAAACCACCGCTCACCCCCCCCAACTGGGTGTTCGGGCCGGTCTGGACGACGCTGTACCTGCTGATGGCCATCGCCGCGTGGACGGTCTGGAACCGCGCGGGGACGCTCTCCCGCGCTGCGCGGCCTGCGGGATGGTTTGTGTTGCAACTGGTGCTGAACGCGGGGTGGTCGGCGCTCTTCTTCGGCCTCCACGCACCGCTGTTCGCGCTCATCGAAATCGTAGTGCTGTGGGGGACCATCGCGGCGACGATTGCGGCGTTTGCTCGCGTGTCGCGTTTCGCGGCGGCGATGCTCGTCCCCTACCTCGCCTGGGTGTCGCTGGCGACGTACCTCAACGCGGGCTTGTGGTGGTTGAATCGTTCGGGGTGAATCAGCTGGGCGAGTGTCGTGATGCCAGTGGATGGCAGCGAACTGTTGTCTGCCACCGCTGGCGTGGGGCTGGCGAGAACAGTCTAATGGCCTCGCCGCAATCGGCATGACCGTACATTTTGCCTTCGCTGGTCGGGAGTGTCCCGCATGTCGACCGCGCCGCCCCCCTTCGCAAACGCGCCCCTCGCCCCGTTCACTGTGAATGTGCCCGTGTGGCGTTCGGCGCGATGGAGCGTTCCCGCGCCGGAAAGGATGGCGGAACCCAGGGGGGTCCCGTTCGCGCGCGACGCGTTTCTGGGGTTGCTCGCCGGAGTGGTGGCGGCGGTGGCCGCGCACGGGATCGACCTGAATCTGAAGTTGTCAGGTCACGCCATTCTGAAGAGCGTTCTGCCCGTCACTCTCGGTCTGGCACTCGCCCCGCGACGGATGACGGGACTGATGATCGGCGCGGGGACCGTGGCCGGAGGTTATGCGGCGCGGGCCTGCGGTTTGGCAACGATCGGTATCGGCGCGACGACGAGTCTGTTGCTGCTCGGTCCGTGTCTCGACGCCGCGTTGTGGCGGACGGGACCGGGTCGATCCGTCGTGCTTCGCTGCGCCTTGGCGGGACTGGCGGCCAATCTCGCCGCGTTCGCGATGCGCGGCGGCAAGAAACTCGCCGGATGGGACGGGTTGGGAATGCGTCCTTTCTCCGATTGGCTGACGTGGGCGCCGTGGACGTATGCCGCCTGCGGGTTGATCGCAGGCCTGATTGCGGGGTTGGCCTGCTTCCGCTGGTCGATCGGCAGCGACTCGAACGACAGCCACTCGAACGGTAACGGTGCCGCGCGGAGCGAGTCGCGATGATCCTGGTGGGCATCGACGACACCGACATGCCCGGCACTCGTGGCACCAACCAGTTGGCGCGTCTCATCGCCCGCGCGGTCGCTCCGCAGTACCGCTGCCTGGGGATCGTCCGACACCAACTGTGCGGCGATCCCTCGATCCCCTGCACCAGCAAAAACGGCAGCGCGTCGCTGTGGTTCGAGGCGACGGCGGAAGACGATCGCGCTTGGCTGGTCGACACGATCCGCGCGACGATGCGGTCGGACTTCATCCCGGGGAGCGACCCCGGCCTGTGTGTGGGGGAAAGCGTGTCCGACGGCGTGGTGCTGTTCGCCCTCAAGGCGCAGCGCGAAGTCGTCACCCAAGCCGAAGCCCGCGCGGTGGCCCGCGAGGCGGGATTGCATCTGGAAGGACTGGGGGGAACCGAAGGTGGGGTCATCGGCGCGCTCGCCGCCGTCGGACTGGCCGCGACGGGTGACGACGGACGGGTCGTGCAGTGGAACGGGGACGACGGGGAGTTGGACGGGGGTCGCGGAGGCCGCGTGTCGGTCGCGCGGATTCGCGAGCGCGGGGTGCTGGTGCGCGACGACGCGGGCGTCGACATCGTCGAAGGGACGGTGGAAGT